>DAOUCY010000174.1:0-99697 GCA_034431625.1 Anaerolineae bacterium
ACCGGATGCTCGTCATTCGTGCTGCTGTTCTGGGTAATGACTTTGACTCCCTCTGGCATGCTGCTTGATTGCACCAACTTGAAATGCACCCCCCTTCAAATTAGGGGATTCAGGCTGAAGGCATGCGAAGTTGAAGAGCGTCCGAGGTTTAGGATCCGTTCTGTGAGGAGGGTGCCGAGCGGCAGGAGACCAGGTTGTTGAATCAGAAGAGGCAGCTTGGGGGCTGCCTCTACCTTTGTGATGCTTGCTGCTGTATCCCCTTGCATCCAGCGGCAGGGGGAAGATGGTCTTGGAGCCAGAGCTATTCGCTCTTGGCAACTTCAGGACGGGTGTAGGCCGAGACATCACCGCCGATGGCTGCAATGCTGTCTACCAGGATCTGTATGATGTAGTCCGGGTTGTGCGCAAAGTCGCCGGGGTCCTTCTGCGCGTACTGGTAGTTGTAGGCCGCGCGCAGCAGGTTTGGTGTCCAGGTCACATAGCGGTTGTTAAAGTTGGCTTCGTCCGGATCGGCCGTGCCGTTGCCATTGGTATCGTTGAAGAAGTACGGATAGGCGGCCGGATTGTAAGCGATGCCTGTACCAACGGTTTCAGCAGCGTACTTCTGAATGGCAGCGAAGAGCGCTTCTTCCAGCGTGCCGATCTCATCGCGGATCGGTTCGGTCGCGGAGCCATCGCCGTCGTAGTCCACCGGGGTGACGCCTTCTTCTTCGAAGCGGATCAAGAGCACGTCTTCAGCCACTTCCACATCCTCATGGCAGTCTTCGCAGCGGTTCAGGCGGAGTGTGCCTTCATGCGGGCGATGGCAGCCAGAGCAGGTGTTGGGGGCATCTTCAGCATGCAGATAGCGCCCGTTGTACTCCATGCCAGCGAATTCGTAAGCGCCCTTGGCTTCTGTGCCAAACAGCGACGCGCCGGCGGCGAAGTAATGGACGTTGCGGAAGGTCAGCTTATCGCTGACTTCGTCATCGCCCACACCCGCAGCACTGATCGCACGGTTGACGCTGACAGTTGACTCACGCCCCTGATGGCAGGCCATACACAGGTTGCTCTCATCCTCTTCGCCGAAGCTGGCCTTGAGGCCGCTGGGGAAGGTGATTTCTGCAACGGGATAGAGCGTAAAATCGGTCAGGTCGGTATGGCAGGTGGTGCAAGCCAGCGAGTTCGAGGGTTCTGCGGCGATGTTCACACCGTTCTTGAGGTAAACAGCCAAGCCGCCTTCGGTATGGCAGCGGGCACAGGCCCCCGGAACTTCACCATCAGCATCCCAGTGCCGGAAGGATTCGCGGGTCGGATTGAAGTGCATCGGAGCATCGCGCACGACAAAGGTCGTGTCAACAGCCGGCTGCGCCATGGCGCCATTCAGCGATTCGATGCTGTCGTAGAGCAGCTCAATCGTGTACTTGGGATTGTGCGCATAGCCACCGGGGTCTTTCTTGGTGACCTGGTAGTTGTAAGCCGCCCGTTCCAGATTGGCCGTCCATGACTTATAGGCATTCGGGAAGGCCGCTTCCCCTTCATCGACCGCGCCGTTGGCGTTGGTGTCGACGAAGAAGTACGGATAAGCCGCCGAATCGTAGACGATGGGCGTGCCGGCCACTTCGGCGGCATAGGCCTGGATCGCCTGGAGCAGCATTTCCTGCAAGCCGGCGATTTCGTCGCGGATCCCTTCGCCATCATCGCCGTCACCGTCGAAGTCGACGCCAGAACCAGCCATACGGATAGCCTGAACATCATCGATGGTTTCGACATCTTCATGGCAGGTCGCGCAGGCTTCAATCTTCAGTTCGGTCGTATGCGGGTCGTGGCAGTCCGAACAGGTTCCGAAGCCCGGCACATGCTCGTTGCGGCCCATATAGACCTTGCCAGCATACTGGTAGCCGCCCTGAGCCTTGCCGCCATAGAGGGTCGCGGCTGCCGCGTAGTAGTGAATGTTGATGAAGCCCAGATCGGCGCTGACCGTATCGGGGGTTTCCATCAAGCCCAATTCCGTCAGTTTGGCGTCCACGCTGACAGTGGAAGCGCGTCCCTGATGGCAGACCATGCAGCGAGCCGATTCGCCCGTGTCGCCCAGTTCGACGCCCGATGGGAAGACGACGCTCGTCAACTGGGTCGCTGCCGGCGCATGGCAAGCGTCACAGGTCACGACCGTGCCGAGCGGCGCAGGCGCATCAACGACGCCAAAGGCCGACCCGTCCTGCCCAAGATAATCGCGGTAACCGGGGGTCGAGTGACAGCGCGCACACGCTACCGGTATCTGCTTCTCCGCTTCTTCATCCCAATGCGTAAACGATTCCGAAGTCGCGTCCGCATGAGGGGACTCAACCCACGCCAGATAGTATTCCGCCAGATAAGGCGGTTCCTCGGCTGCCCCAGAGTCCTGGGCCAGGGCGCGTGGTTGAGCCAGCAGCGCCATTCCTGCAACCAGGAACAGCACCCCGACGATTGCAACCAACTGGTATCTTCGCATAAACGCCTCTCTTCATATTGCAAGAGTTCAACGCGCTTATCGGCAGGGGGATGTTCTTCGGCAGCACCCCGGTCCATGCCGTCTTTGCCAAACACGAACCATAACAATACGACCCACTTCCCGTAAGAAGTAAGCCTCTGAGGGTCATTGTGACATACATGTCCGATTCTGTAGTCAACCGAGAGGATGATTCACCATCATCCTCAAGAGTGATTTATAAGGCTGTAGGATCAAGAAAAGGGAGCGCGGCGGGCAGAAAGAGATCTGCCCACCGAGGAGGATCAGGCGAGAGTTGGCACGGGCATCCAGCAGCGGCGAAGCTGCTCGGCGTGAGTAATCAAGAAATCCTTGATTTCATCGCTGAGGAAAGCGATGGCGTCGAGTGCATTCGGTTCGAGCGGGACTTCATCCAGCAGATATTCGCCTTTGCTGGGGTCGTTGAATTCCGGCCCAGAGCGGCGGCTGAGGTCATAGCCGTCTAGGAGGCAGACGAAGTAGTGGTGCTGCACCGTCCAGCCATCCATTTCGTCCAGGCCAGGATACTCGGTATAGAAGACCTCGTTGAGGATTCGGGCGCTGCCGCCGATTTCCTCGTCCAGTTCACGAGCAAGGGCTTCCTCAAAGCTGGAGTCGGTTGGTTCGACACCGCCGCCAGGCAGCACCCAATAGGGCGCGGAGCCGCTGCGGAGGCGTTTGATGAGCAGGATTGTGCCGCGCCCTGTGAGCAAGATTGCCCGGACGCGATGGTTTATTCTCGCGGTCATGATTCCCTGTGGCATGTCTACCGGTTTCGGAATGATCTAAGGCTTGTCGGTCGGTTCGACCAAGATGCAAGCTGCGACCTGATAGCCGACGACACGCATTTTGCCGTCTACCAGCGCCGTGATCGGCCCCTCGAAGGGGTCGCGCCCCAGCAGTTCGATATGTGCTTGGAGCTTGAATCCCCGGTCGAGGATGTGCTGAAGCATCTCCGGGTTTTCGGCCCGGATGCGAGCGACATGCGCCATGGTGTGCAGCGGCCATTCGGACATCGGGAACATGTCCCGTTGAGCGATGGTCCCGTCTGCTGAGGGGATCGGATCGCCGTGCGGATCGCTTTCCGGGTGTCCCAGTTTGGCAGCAATGGCCTCGATGAAGCGGTCTGAAACGGCGTGTTCCAGGTGTTCGGCCTCTTCATGGACCTCTTGCAGCCGGTAGCCGAGTTCGCTGACTAGATACAGCTCGATCAGACGGTGGCGGCGCACGACTTTGAGCGCCAGCGCTTCGCCCGTCTCGGTCAGTCGGACGCCCTTGTAGCGCTCATAGGCGACCAACCCGGCGGATTCGAGGCGCTGGGCCATATCGGTGACGGATGGGGCTTTCACATCCAACACTTCAGCCAGCGCATTGGTCGCCACGGGTTCTTCGCCCTGCTGTAAGCCGTAAACGGCCTTCAAAAAATCCTGCACCGATCTCGATTGTGTGAGATCCAGCTTTTCCGGCATAACCTGCCTTTGGCTCTCCTACCCTCAAGCCGGTGCAATGATAGCACAAATTTCCGCGTTTGAGTCCGGTCGATTTAACGCTCTGCGCGGGCAGAGGGTTAAGATTCGTTGAACATCGTCGATCAGCCGGCGACACCCAGCCCGTCGATGACCTCAGCAGCCAGTTCGTAGCGTCCGAAGGCTGGGATGATATAGGCTCCCTGCACCAGTCCTTTGATATCGTGCAGGAGTTCCTGGGCGATCCGCACTCCCTCCATGGGTGCATCGTCCCCGGCGGATTCGATACGGCTCATCAAGCGGTCTGGAATGCTGATGCCAGGAATCTCGTTGTGGAGGAACTGGGCATGCTTCAGGCTGTAGAGCGGGATCAGGCCCATAATCACCGGGAGGGTGAAATCCGTTCCGGTGATTTCCCGGTAGCGGTGGTGGAAGGTTTCGATGCGGCGCGGCTCAAAGACAGCCTGCCCCAGCGCGAAATCCGCGCCGTTTTCGATCTTCTTGACTGTGGTTTGAATCTCACGGTCGAGGTCGTTGGCAAACATGTTTAAGGCGCAGCCGACGGTGAAGCTGGTCGGCTGACCGATGCTGTTCCCAGCTTGATCGACACCCCGGTTGAGCTTGTGCTTGATGACACCGATCAATGCCGAGGGGGCGACATCGTAGTTATCCATTGCTTCCGGGTAGTCGCCGATCTTGGTGGGATCACCCATGACGACGAAGAGATTGCGCAGCCCCAATGAGTGCGCGGCCAGCAGATCACCCTGCACGCGGAGGAGATTGCGCCCGCGGGTGGGGAAGTGCAGCACCGTCTCTAGATGCAGCCGCGACTGCAAGAAATGGCAGACCGCCCAGGGACTCATCCTCATCCGGGCGGTGGGGCTGTCGGCCACGTCTACCATATCGGCGCCGGCTTCCTGGAGGAGCTGGGCAGAGGCCAGCAGCTTCTGGGGGACGAAGCTGCGCGGCGGAGCCATCTCGACGGTGACGACAAAGCGCCCGGCGGCCAGTTTCCGCGCCAGTTCGGTCGGGCGCTCCGGTACAAAGAGATCTTCTTCGCTGTAGGCTTCTAGGACTTGGATCTGCGGCAGGGGGGCATCGCGCCGATCCAGTGCTCGGCGCATCGAGGCGATGTGCTCCGGCGTTGTGCCGCAGCAGCCGCCAACGAGGCTGGCGCCAATGGCCTTGAAGGTGAGCGCGTAGTCCGCGAAGTATTCCTCGGTAGCGGGGTACATCATGCGCTCACCGACCGATTCCGGGAAACCGGCGTTGGGCATGGCCGAGAGGATGGCATCGGGTACGGCCTGGCGCATCATCTGGAGGATACGGGAAAGCTGTTCCGGGCCGCCGCCGCAGTTGACTCCGATCACGTCGGCACCGGCACGGTGCAGATCACGGGCGACCTGGGCGGGCAGATCGCCGAGCAGGGTGCGGTCATCCTGGCCGAAGGTCATATGGCAGATGACCGGCAGCCCTGGCGCGGCTGCGCGGGCGGCGGCGAGCGCTTCCAGCAGTTCTAGACGGTCGCTGAAGGTTTCCAGCAAGATTACATCCACGCCTGCCTCAGCCAGTGCCCCGATCTGCTCGGCGAAGGCAGCCCGCGCTTCTTCCAAGCGGATGCGACCGAAGGGTTTTAGGCGCACACCTAACGGGCCAACCGACCCGGCCAGATAGACATCGTCGCGGAAGGCGGCATCGATGACCTTGCGAGCCAACTGCACACCGGCCCGATTGAACTCGACGACGCGGCTTTCCAGGCCGTGTTTGGTAAGTTTGTAGCGGTTGGCGCCAAAGGTATTGGTTTCGATCAATTCCGCTCCGGCTTCGAGATAGGCACGGTGGACACGGGCCACCTGTTCCGGGTGGCTCACATTGAGTTCGTCGAAGCAGCTATTGATGGGCGCACCCTGCTGGTGCAGCATCGTGCCCATCGCACCGTCACCGAGGATTGGATCGCCGCGTTTAAGCCGTTCGAGGAAGGGTAGTTTAGTCATAGGTCAATTGATCCCTGTTCGCTTGAGAAAGTCAAGGATTTGTTCTGCCGTCGCTAGAGGTCAACCTGATGCGTCATGTGGATGCCTCCAGCAGTCTGCCTCTCAGTCTACCAGCGCAAAAGTCTGTTTCAGCCGTTCGAACTCGGCAGTGAATTCAGTTTCGAGCTGCTGCCGGTATTCCTGCGGCAGGCGGCTCGCCCGCACGCCGTTCAGTACCAGCCTGGTCAGCACATCCACATTGAACCCGAAGGTTTGGGCTACCCGCAGGTATTCACCAGTCAGGGTTGTGTCGAACATAGGTGGATCATCGCTGTTGAGCGTCACGTACAGTCCGGCGTCCAGCAGGCGTGGGAGTGGATGGGCGCTGAGATGCGGGACAACGCCGAGGCGGACATTGCTGGATGGCGACACCTCCAGTGGAATCTGGGTTTCCCGCAGATAATCGACCAGCGCACCATCGTCCAGGCAGCGTATGCCGTGCCCGATCCGCGCTGTCCGCCCGTACCGGATCGCGCCCCAGATGCTTTCTGGGCCGGCAGTTTCGCCTGCGTGGAGGATGCAAGTTAAGCCGGCAGCAGCAGCCCGGTCAAACGAGGCTGCATGTTTTTCCGGCGGGTGTCCGGCTTCGGGCCCGCCTAAGCCGAGTGCTACAACGCCGTCGTGCATCCCGCTGACTGCCAGATCAGCCGTCCATAAGCCTTCTTCAGGGGTGACGTTGCGGGAGATGTCCAGGATGATGCCGCTGGTGATGCCTAGCTCGGTTTCTGCCCAGCGGCGTGCCCGGTTGAGCGCCGCCAACTGCGCGGCCCCATCTAACCCTTTGAAATGGTAGTGGGTGTAGGGGGTATAGGTGAATTCGGTATGGCGGATGTTCTGGCGAGCCTGTCCTGCCAGGAATTCGCGGGTGACCAGTTCGATGTCTTCTGGGGTGCGGATGCACTCCGAGATTTTGAGATAGACCCGCACAAACTGCGGGAAATCGGTGAAGGCATACCAGCGGCGGATCCCTTCGACATCGTTGGCGGGCAGTTCGATGTGATGCCGCCGCGCCAGCGCCAGCACGGTTTCCGGCGGTACGGCCCCTTCAAGGTGGACGTGGAGTTCCACTTTGGGCATGGCTTGAATGAAATCGGTGAGCGACATGGGGTTCATGATCCTATGTGGGCGGTGGATTCTTCGGTTGGCTCGTCGGCCTGAGTGTCGAACTGTTCGCGGAGCCGGGCGAACTCGGCCAGGTACTGTTCGACAAGCGCCTGCCGTTCCGGATAGAAGGCGACCCGCAGCGCGTTGAGGGTGAGCTGCTCGACACGTTCAACTCCCCAGCCGAAGACCTCGGCGCAGCGGAGGAATTCGTCCGTCAAAGACGTGTTAAACATGGGCGGATCATCGCTGTTGAGCGTCACGTACAAGCCGGCATCGAGCAGGCGCGGCAAGGGGTGTTCGGCCAGTGATGGACAAACACCGAGCAGTACATTGCTGGTCGGCGAGACTTCCAGCGGAACCTGACGGTCTCGCAGGTGTTCGACGAGCCGCGAGTCTTCCAGGCAGCGCACGCCGTGTCCGATCCGCGCCGCATAACCGTGTGCCAGCGCGTCCCAGATGCTCTCCGGTCCAACCACCTCGCCCGCATGGAGTGTGGTTGGCAGACCGGCTGCCCGTGCCTTCTCGAAGGCACCGGCGAACCGCGCTGCCGGATTACCCTTCTCCGGGCCGCCCAAGCCCAACCCAACCACGACGCCGGCCCGCGACCCGTCGATGGCCCAATCCGCGACTAGGCTGCCGGTGGCGGCATCATACTCGCGGGGAATGTCTAAGATGATGCTGACGATGATGCCGTGTTCGGTCAGCGCCCATTCCCGCCCGCGGCAAAGCGCGGCCAACTGTTCCGGCCAGGGGATGCGGCGCGGGGGGGTGAAGGTGACTTCGGTATAGCGGATGTTCTGGGCGGCCTGCCCGGCGCTGAATTCCCGCAGCGCCAGTTCGATGTCCTCGCCGCTGCGGAAGCACTCGCAGATCAGGTCGTAGATGCTCAGAAAATGGTCGAAATCCTGGAAGGTGTACCACTCCCGAATACCCTCCACAGTGCTGGCGGGGAGGGTGATGCCGCGGCGTTCTGCCAGATGCAGCAGCGTTTCCGGTTGGGTTGCGCCTTGCAGATGAACGTGCAGTTCGGCCTTCGGCATGACACGGACATAATCGCTCAGGTTCATGGATACTCCTGGTGGTTAACGGTCTTCGTCTCGACGGTGAAGCGGGTCTGACCGAGACTCTCGGCAGTGGAATCGTGGCGGCGGCGGTTCCGTGCCAGCGCTCGATCTTGCACGGCATAACAGTATACGCAGCCGTGTGGGCAGGTGTCGTAAGCGCCGATGTCGCGGGATAAAGCGCAGGCGCAGTCAGGACGGTTGCCTTTCCGCGGCACTTGGATAAGCCGTCCAGCGACATCGGACAGGCGGGCTGCATCGATGCAGCCCGCAGGTGAACCGCCTTCGGGTACATAGATATTCTGCGAACATACCGTCAGGCGCATCCCGCGGGCGGCTGCTATCTGCGCAAGATCAGCCGCCAATGCCCGCTTGTGGCCGTCCGGAGGGTCGTTCCAGGTGAAGCCAAAGTGCCGGGCTGCCCATTCCAGGCTGCGCCGGGTCTTCTGGTAAATCTGGGCGAACGAGATCACGACTTCATCGACCGCGCCTTCCAGCGCCGCTGCCAGCCGCTCGAAGTTCCGGCGGTGCTCGCCGGCATCGGCAAGTGAAGTGAACAAGATCGGATCGTAGCGCCAGACGACCACGCGCGGCCCGTACTGACCGGCGATCTGATGGGCGTGTGCGACCGCCCGCGCTGCATCGACGACCGAGAATTCCAGTTGGCGCGGGTAGGCGGTGATGGTGTACTGCACCACAAAAGGAAAGCCGCGCTGGCGCAGCTCGGCCAACGCCGCCAAGAATGGCCCGGCGTTCTTGGTCCAAAAGACGAAGCCATCCACATCTTCACGCCGCAGGCTGACCGTGTAGACCTGATCACTATAGGGATTCTGTACGCGGCAGAATCCGGCACTCAGCCGGTTCAGAAACCAATCGCCATAGAAAGCCGGAATGTCCGTCCGGTACGAGGCAGAGACGATCATGTCCTGGGTTCCGCCTCCAGATACAGCATCGGGATAGTCAGGCGCAGCCCGCCCTGTTCGCGGGCTTGGGCGTTGAGCTGGGCTTCAAGCGCAGCGAAGATCTCCCGCTCACGCTCTGGATCGATGACTTCGCGCCAGCCGTCTAGAAATCCCAAGCGGATCAGGAAGTGCCGCAGCAGGGCGCTGCCATCAACAAAGCGCCAGGCGAACGAGTCTTCGATCAGCCGTGTCACCTGGAAGCCGTTGGATTCGACGCGCGCTGTTTGGGAGATGACCGTACCCCGGTGGGCTTCGTGAGCGGCCAGGCGGTCGAGGTCGGCAGGTGTGCCCAGCCGCACCAGCGCATCGCGGAAGACGCCGTAGAACTCGCGCATGTGGCCGTGCAGGTTGGTGGTCAGCGCCAGCCGTCCTCCTGGCCGCAGGACACGGCGGCATTCGGCCAGCACGGCTTCCGGTTGGGCGAAGTTGTTGATTCCCAGGTTGGAGACGACCAGATCGACGCTCTCTGCAGCGAGTGGAACCGCTTCGCCATCGCCGACCAGCAGGATGGCATTCAGCCCATACATTTGGCGCTTGAAATCTGCCCGTCGCAGTGCCGCTGCCCAGGGATCGAGGCCGATCACCTGGGTGGATGGGCCGTGGACGTGCGCCAGTTCAAACAGTGGGAAACCCGTGCCGCTGCCGATGTCCAGCACGGTGAGGCCAGGGCGCAGTTCAAGATGGTCGAGCAGCAGCATCCCGAAACGGGCTGACCACAGCGGTGCTTCATCGAAGAGCGAGACCAATTCCGGTGAATCGAGCGCGGGCACGGGATCGAAGTAGTCCATCGCGTTAGGCTTTCACCATCGACTCAACCATCCGCACGATCTCGGTAGGAGTCGGCAGCTTGTCCTGCCAGAGCAGGTCTACCCAGAGTTTCAGCTTTGGCAGTACCGTTGAGGTGTAGATCCCGTCCACAGGCAGCGTCAGATGGAAGAGATCGTCTGTGCCGCGCACGTAGAACAATGCCTCTTTGCGCTGCGGATCGACAATCCAGTATTCATCTACGCCGCCTTGTTCATATTCTTCGTGTTTGTCACCGCGATCCCGGCGGCTGCTTTCCGGCGATACAATCTCTACGACCAGATTGGCTGGGCCGGCCACCTGATTCTCTTGGATAAAGTGTGTCCGGTCAGGAAGGATCACCTGTAAGTCTGGTTGGCGGGCGGGAAGTTCTGGTTTGGCTCGCATGACTACGGGATCACGATGCACTACTCCGCCCGTTGTCTGATCCAGCAGGCAAGCGAAAAGAAATTCTAAAAAGCTGTTTAATTGTCCATGCCATGTACTCACCGGCGACATATCGATCACTACCCCGTTGATCCATTCCACATGGATGCCATACTTCCCGCTCAGGTAATCTTCGTAGGGCACATTCTCGGCGACGATCTTGCCACCGTAAAGCCGTTCGCGGTCGCTGAGTTCTGCTGATGCCGTCTTCGTGACCATCGTTACCCCTTCCAAAAAATCTGCGCGGTGCGATCCAGGCTACTCATTATGCAAAAACAACAGCGTCAATCGACCTTAAGTTCATCAAGCAGAAGGATGGTCAACACGATCGCAATCATTCGCTCGAAGTACACAGGGCGCTTTTCGACCAGATAGATGAGTGGGGCAGAGTCGATAGCAAGTCTGTGAACGTCTGCGAGTGCAGCAGAGACTCTCATGGGCGATGATCCCACTCGCTGCGAAGGCGGTTGATGTGCTCCTGTGGATCCGTTTCGTCCGCCAGGTGTACGCCTACACCAGCAAAGTCGATCAGGTCATAAACCTTCTGGCTTTCGCCCAAGGAATCGATGAGCATGGTGAGCAATTGTTTGCGTTCCTCGTCGCTGAGCTGCTGCACTTCCCTCATAATGTCCTGAAGAGTCATGCCTGAAATTCTCCCGACTACGGTATCTTCATTAGTATGTCGCGTGATACATTGTTATTTGGGCAGAAAAACTTACCCCTCTCCCAAAATCTGCGCAGTGCGATCCAGGCTGCCGACGCTGTAATACTTGGCATCAGGGTGATGTACCACAAGGGCAGCAGTGCTTTGCTCCGGCACAAGCTGGAAGCTCTCGGTGAGCGTCACTCCCAGGTCGCGCTCGACCTGCGGCATCAGCTGCCAGACGATCTGGTGGTCGTCCAGATCGGGACAGGCTGGATACCCCCAGGAGTAGCGCTTGCCCTGCCCAGGCGGCAGCCCCAGCTCGCGGTTGATGACCATCCGGTTGACGTAGTTGGCGGCGGCTTCGGCGGTCTGCACTGCCAGCCCGTGGAAGAAATAGGCTTCGCTATAATGATCCGATTCTTGGAGCGACTCGAAGGCGGCGCTGGCGGTCTCGCCGACGGTAACTACTTGGAGCGCTACGGTGTCGATCTGTTCGCCGTCAGCGGGCGCGAAGTAGTCGCTGAGGCACAGGTATTCCCCGGCGGGTTGGCGCGGGAAGCTGAAGCGGGCGATCTCGCGGCGCTGCGCAGGGCTGTGCCCGTTTCTTCTCTGGAGGATTTCTGCGTCCCAGATGACGAGGTCATCGCCGTCGCGGTTGCAGGGGAAATAACCGTAAACCGCTTGCGGGCGCAGCGTCTTATCGCGCAGCGCCTCGCGCTGCATTCGTTCCAGGCGGGCGTCGAACTCTTTTTCCAGCTTTTCCCAGGCTTCACCGTGGGTGTTGGTCGCGCCCCAGGAAAGGCGGTAAAGCTCCGGTTTGTGCAGGTACTTGAAGACGATCTCCAGCGGCATTTCGTGGATCGTCCGCGCGCCCCAAAAGGGCGGCTGCGGGATGCTCGGCGCGGGTTTGACGGCGCTGGTCAGACCGCTGCGCTCGCGGCGTTTGGGCTGCGGCTTACCCAACTCGGCATAGCCTTCGGCGATGATCTGCTGGACGAAGGCCGACCGGTTCGGGCTGACGAGTTGGTCCATCACGGCCAAACCCTCAAAGGCGTCCTTGCAGTAGAACACGCCCGGTTCGTAGGGCTGGCCGCTGTCTTCCAGGAACAGAATGCGCCGCCCGAAGCGCCGGTTGATGGCCGCGCCGCCGATCATCACTGGGATGCGCAGCCCGCGCTGGGCTAGCTCGTTGACGACGATGGGCATCTGCTTAGACGTGCTGACGAGCAGGGCGCTCAGGCCGATAGCATCGGCCTGGTATTCCTGTGCTCGCTCGATGATGGTGTTGGCCGGAACCTGCTTGCCGAGGTCGTGGACGGTGTAGCCGTTGTTGCTCAGGATGGTCTTGACCAGGTTCTTGCCGATGTCATGGACATCGCCGTAGACGGTTGCCAGCACGACTGTGCCTTTGGTTGTCCCTTCGACCTTATCCATGTACTGTTCCAGATACGCTACCGATTTTTTCATCACCTCGGCACTTTGCAGCACGAACGGCAGGATCAGCTCGCCAGCGCCGAACTTGTCGCCGACCTCTTTCATGGCGGGCAGCAGCACGTTGTTGAGGACGCCGACGGCATCCTGCCGTGTCAGGCAGTCATCGATCAGCGCCTCGACGCCCTCCTTCTTGCGGTGGACGATCTGCCAGTGCAGCGCGGCTTCGCTGGTCATGCCAGCCGTTGGGTCTTCGATTTCTTTGCCTGCTGATTGGACGGTATGCTGCTCAAAATACTGAATGAAGCGCGGCAGCGCGTCGGGGTCAGTGTTGAAGATCAAATCATTGGCTACTTTGCGCTGTTCTTCCGGGATTTCCGCGTAGGGCGTGATGTGCGCCGGATTGACAATTGCCATATCCAGCCCGGCTTGAACAGCGTGATACAGGAAGACACTGTTCAGTACGCCCCGCGCCGCTGGACTGACGCCGAAGCTGACGTTGCTCACGCCCAGCGCGGTCATCACGTCGGGGATGTGCTGCTTGATGAGGCGGATGCCCTCAATGGTTTCGACCGCATCATTGCGGAGTTCTTCCTGGCCGGTCGTCAGCGGAAAGGTCAGCGTGTCGAAGATGAGGTCTTCCGGAGAAAGGCCGTATTCCTGCACGGCGATCTCGGTGATGCGGCGAGCAATCTCGAACTTCTTCTGGCGCGTATGGGCCATGCCGTCTTCATCGATGGTCATTGAGAGCACCGCTGCGCCGTATTTCTTCGCCAGCGGCAGGATGCGGTCGATGCGTTCGCGGCCGTTTTCTAGATTGTTGCCGTTGATGATCGCCCGGCCAGGATAGAGCGCCAGCGCCGCCTCGGCGACATCGGCTTCGGTAGTGTCGATGATGAGTGGGACGGTCACGGCCTGCGAGAGCTTCTTGACCAGCTTCTCCATCTGCTCACGCTCGTCGGCGCGTTCGGTCAGCGCTACGCAGACATCCAGCATGTGCGCGCCGCTGTTGACCTGATCGATGGCGATCTGTACGATGCTGTCGTAATCGTCAGCCAGCAGAAGCTGCTTGACCTTGCGGCTGCCCTGGCTGTTGACCCGCTCGCCGATCAGCGTGGGGCCAGGATTCTGCACCATTGCGGTCGCGGTCATCCCGCTGGAAGCCTTGGCTTCGTGCTGCGGATTTCGGACAGCGGGCGCGGCGCGGCGGGCGCGGCGCTCGACTTCCTCGGCGTAGCTGTGCCCGTTTACCTTGCGGTAAAGCTGGTCAAGGTGTTCAGGCCGCGTGCCGCAGCAGCCGCCAACGATGCCCACGCCCCAGCGGGTGAATTCGGCGACCATCTCGCTGAACGGCTCCGGTTCCATCGGGTAAACGGCTTCGCCATCCACATTGATCGGCAGGCCAGCGTTTGGCAGCACGCTGATCGGGAAGCGGCTGTTTTCGACCAGATACTTGATTGGCTCGCGCATGTATTCCGGACCGGTCGAGCAGTTCATCCCCACGACATCAATCGGCAGTGCTTCCAGGGTCGCCAGCGCTCCGGCCATGTCTGTCCCAAAGAGCATCCGCCCGCTGGTATCCAGCGTTACCTGCACCTGAAGCGGGATGCGCACGCCGGCGTCCTTGAAGTAGCGGTTGATGCCGACGACGGCCGCTTTGACTTCCAGGATGTCCTGGCTGGTTTCGATCAGCAGCACATCGCAGCCACCTTCGGTCAAGCCTTGGGCCTGCTCGTAAAAGACTGCCGCCAATTCCTCAAAGGTGATGTTGCTCAGGTCAGGATCGCTGCCGCTGGGGAGCTTGCCGCTCGGCCCGATGCTTCCGGCCACGTAGCGCGGGATGCCGGTTTCCTGGGTGAAGCGATCACACACCCGCCGCGCCAACTGCGCTGCTGCCCGGTTGATCTCCAGCACGCGGTCTTGCAGGCCGTATTCGGCCAGCGTCAGGCGGTTGCTGCGGAAGGTGCAGGTTTCTACCACTTCGCTGCCCACCGCCAGAAATGAGGCGTGGATGGCCTCGATCACATCCGGCCGGGTGATGACCAGATAGTCATTGCAGCCGTTGTACTGCTCACCGCCGAAGTCCTGCGCGGTCAGGTTATAGCGCTGGATGCTCGTGCCCATCGCGCCATCGAAGAGGACGATGTGGTCGGCCACGGCATCCAGGTAGCGCCGGTTGGTGTAGGTTCTTGCTTGGCTTGGGGTCATGTGGGAATCATTCTCCTACGTATAGATCTGCACAGCAAACGCCCTCTGTCACCCCTTCAACTCGCGCGCGAAGAGCTTAATGCGGCCTTCGCCGCCCTGGGGGGTGAAGCCCATGCGCCGCAGATAGGCGTGATGTTCCTCGCCGCCGGGGACGCTGTAGAGCATGGTGATGCCGCGCGGCGGGAGCTGCTTCTCCAGCTCGTCATAGAGGAAGTGACCGGCCTTGAGATCGCGGTATCCAGGGATGACGTAATCCAGCCGTACCACTTCGCGCCCGGCCGAGTCGCGCTCGGCGACGAACAGGCCGACTGGCAGCAGGTCGCGCAGGATCAGGTAGACGATGTCGGCGCGATCCGGGTTGTACGCGAAGTTCGGGAAGTAGCGGGCGATGTCCTGCTGGTAGAACTCCAGAAAGCTGCGGACGTAGCTGGAGCTGCGATCCACTTCCAGCAGCTTGAAGTAGGTCTTCTTGGTGAGCATCTGGATGATGAAGTATAGGTTGATGCCGATGATCAACACGTTCAGCGCGGTGATCGGAACCGAGCCGAGGAGCGCCCCATAGATCGAAAAGGCCACTGCGCCAGCCAGGCTGACCAAGCGCAGCTTGAGCACCGACTTCATCATCAATGAAGCGGCAGCCAGCACCGAGGCTACGTAGCCCAGAATATCCACCCAGGTCATCGTTCACTTCCTCTCAATCCCTACATTCCTGGATGTAGTCTCCATAAATAAACACGCTCCTTGCCAGTGATGGAAGGAGCGCGGATGAGTCATTACGGAAACCGTCGCACTCATCTTCCAGACCAGGCTGGCGGACTTAGCACCGTCCCGACGCTTCGGGGGTTGCTGCGGTTTCACAGGGCCGTTCCCTCCACCGCTCTTGATGAGACCTGCGTTGCTGCTCACATAGTAGTCGATTGAACATGGGGTGTCAAGCGAGTTTAGCGGCCAGCCGCTCGGCGAGCTGCATCCAGGCGGCAGTATCGCGGGCAGCCACGGACTCGTCCAGCCAGAAGCGGGCATAAATCTGCTGGCGGATGGGCTGGCCGCTGGCTTCATCCAGGTCGTCACCGTGTTCCTGCTGGAGCGTCCAGAGGTCGGGGTGCTGGCCGTACCAGAAGGCAGCGAGATCGGCCACGACCAAGTTGCTGATGGCGTTCGCCAGGAAGCGTATCCGGTTTTCCAACGGGGTCTGGCGTTCGGCGCTGCGGGCCAGTTCGACCAGCGCCAGCACGAAGTTGGCCGCGCCGGGGCTGGGGTGCGGAGCCGAGGCTTCTACAGGCAGGTTGGCCGGAGCAACGCCGTAGGAAGCCATCCAAACCAGCAGCGACCGCGCCCAGCCTGCCTGCGGGTGATGCGCCTCGAAGATGGGCAGATGGGCATGGGCCAGAGTCAGCGCGATCTCCAGCCCGGCGAAGTACTCGATCTCGCCGAGCGCTTCGGCCAGCGCATCCTGGAGCCGCCCCCAATCACGCTCCGGGGCGGCCTGGCGGAGGGTTTGAATGGACTGGTTCATGAGGCATGGTCGTCCTGAACAGCGCGGTTTGTGCCGGTCTGGATGCGGCCGATGTTTTCGTTCATGCGGCTGAGGTGGTTGACCAGCAGTTCCTGGAGGGTATCGACGCGCTCTTTGAGGTCGCGGATGCCCAACTCGGCCTGGACGTTGACTTCGTACTCGATGTCGTTGCGGACTTTGTCCCGCTCGGCCTGACGGTTTTGGCTGATCATGACGAAGGTGGATAGGAAGATGGCCTCCAGCGAGACGATCATGGTGAGCAGGCCGAAGGGGAAGGGGTCGAACGGTTCCAAGCCGGGGATCAAATCGAGATTCCAGGGAATCCAAATGCCGAACCAGAGGGCGCTGAAGTAGACGAAGCGCATATCGCCAGCGATCCTGGAGAAGAAGTCAGCCAGGCGCTGGCTGAAGGTGGGCCGGGCAGCCAGTTCCGCGTTGACGTTGCGAGCGACGACGCGCTCCTGAAGGAGGATGTCCGTTTCCCGGATGCGGCGGCTGAAGATGGTCATGATGTTGAAGACTGCGTCCGGGTGATGGGCGAAGAGCTTCTCTAGGTCGTGGCGGTCTACGGCGACGAGGAGGGTTTGTTTGGTGGCGCGGGCCGAGGCCGAGCGAGGCTGCTGGTCGAAGAGGGAGAGTTCGCCGAACATCTCGCCGGGCTTGACCACTTCGAGCACGACTTTGTCCTTGCTGCGGTCGGTGATGAAGAGTTCGACCTCGCCGGACTGGAGGAAGTACATCTTGCCGCTAGGATCGCCCTGCTTAAAGATGGTCTGGCCGGCCAGGTAGTTTTCCTGATCAAGCTGGCCGGCCAAGGCTTTGAGTTCGTCGTCGTCGAGCAGTTCGAAGAGCGGGATGCTCCGCAGCAGGTGGGGGTGGATACCGGGCATAGTTGGTTGCCTCACGGGGTAGTCGGTGGACACGGTTTGGAGGCTTCATTGTAGCCCAGGTTGGGCAGAGATGGAAAATGAAGTTACTGGATTATATTTTACAGTTGATAGAAAAATGTGGTAATAGATGAGAAGTGATAAGAATGATAAGAATGAGAATGTGAGAATCTTGAGAATCTGGGTTAAGGCGCTGGAGACAAGCCCCGGTACAAGCGACATGCAATCTGCGAAAAACTGCAACTGGGTGAAATGGGCAGCGATGAAAGATCACCCGTGTAGAACCAGGATAACACAAAATGGGGCGTTTGGGGTGACATTTTGTCTACTTTTTGGACATAAAATCGGCGAGAAGAATGTTTAACCACAATCACGTAAAGAACGCTAAGTTTATGCGGAGGGATTGAAGGGTGCGAGGCGGCGCTCGTCATTCGCTGATGTACGTAATTTTCGTTACACTGGGAACAAGAGCCGGAACCTTCACCTTTGGGGGAATCTGCCGTGCGCCGCTTATTCATTTTCCGCGGGGCGTCCTTACCAACATTAATGTCCTGTTTATGTCAGAGCAAGGCGTGGCGGCCAAAACCAATATTATAGGGTCATGCCAACGCCATGACGCATGGGCTGCTGTGGATGGCCGACCGGATGCGCCACTAATCCTCGAATTGTAAAGTTCAATTCAGTTAAGGACGAACGCAGAGAGATGAGGAGATAGGCTGTGATGAGAAGCAAATATGGACGTCTTCTGCTGGTTGGCGCGCTGATGCTCATCAGCGGGCTGCTGGCGACCGCAGTCCGCCCCCAGGCCTCTGGATATTCGCTGCGCTTCTACGGTAACGGGACAGGAGACATCGACCGGGTGAAGATACCCGTGGATCCACCCACCTCAGCGGACATCGGCGGCAGCTTCACCATCGAGTTCTTCATCCGCGTCCTTGCAGGGGAAAACGGCAATGGAGCCTGCACTACCGGGGATGCGGGCTGGACAAATGGCAACACGATTGTCGACCGGGACATTTTTGGGCCGGGCGATTTCGGGGATTACGGCATTTCGTTGTTCGGTCTGAACGGGGTTATTGCCTTCGGCGTGAGCGATGGCGCTGGCGGGGCGACCATCTGCGGCACACGTAACGTTGTAGACGGCAACTGGCATCATATCGCGGTGACACGCAACAGCGCAACAGGTGCGCTGGCCCTATTTGTGGACGGCGTGCCAGATGGAACGGCCACGGGGCCGACCGGTGACATCAGCTACCGTGATGGACGGGCAACGACCTGGCCCAACGATCCCTTCCTGGTGCTCGGAGCCGAGAAACATGACTTCAGCCCGTTATTTCCATCCTACAGCGGGTGGTTCGAGGAGCTGCGGATCTCCACCAACATCCGCTACACGGGCGCATTCACGCCGCCGACAGAGCCATTCGGGACCGATGCCAACACAGCGCTGCTGTATCACTTCGACGAAGGAACGGGCAATCAGATTACGGATACGTCTGGAAATGGCACCAATGGTGTTCGCCAGCCAGGGGGCACGCCGACGGGGCCGGAATGGTCTACCCTGACACCGTTCACGAGCTTGCCGCCGCCGACGAATACACCGATTCCGCCGCCGACGAATACGCCGGTTCCAGCGCCGACGGATACGCCGGTTCCAGCGCCGACGGACACGCCGGTTCCAGCGCCGACGGACACGCCGGTTCCAGCGCCGACGGATACGCCGGTTCCAGCGCCGACGGATACGCCGGTTCCAGCGCCGACGGACACGCCGGTTCCAGCGCCGACGGATACACCGATCCCAGCGCCGACGGATACACCGATCCCAGCGCCGACGGATACACCGATCCCGGCGCCGACGGACACGCCGGTTCCAGCGCCGACGGACACGCCGGTTCCGCCGCCGACGAATACGCCGGTTCCAGCGCCGACAAACACGCCCATTCCAGCGCCGACAAACACGCCCATTCCAGCGCCGACAAATACGCTGGTTACGCTGCCGGTCTACAGTTCCAATCCGGCACCGGGCGGGATCATCACGATCAGTGGGCAGCCCGGACAGGTGACTTTTGGCACGCTGCAAATCACCAACAGCGGCGGCGGTATACTGACGATTTCAGCCATTACCTTGACAGGCAGCCCGCAGATTTCGCTGATCTCATCCAGCAGCTTCAGCGTGGGAGCCGGCGTCACGCAGGTGGCATCGATCCAGTGCGCTTCGCCCGTCGCCGGCGTGTTCACTTCCGTGATGCAGGTGTTCCACAGCGCATCTGGTTCCGTTGCCACTTACAGCGTGATCTGTAACATCGGCGTAACACAGGCGCTTGTGACCGCGACGCCAATCGGTTTTGTTGCCAGCCCGACACCGCTGCCTCCCGGCGCCCCAACGCTGCCCCCGCCGGCGGTGCCGCCGACCGGTAGTGTTGTGGAAGTGCGCGGCCTGGCGATCCGTACCGGCCCTTATCTGAATGCCACGCTGATCGGGGTGGCGCGTCCGGGGACGACCTATACCGTCCTGGCGCGCAACCAGGATGAAGGTGCGTTCACCTGGTATCTGATCGTCTTTGGGGGCAACCGGCAGGGCTGGGTCTCTGGGCGCTACCTCCGGATTTCTGGCACCGAAAGCCTGGCGCCGTTTGCTGGCAGCATCTTCGACCAGATCGACGACGCCCCTGATGTTGGAGTCCGTGCCACCACGCGCGCCATGATTGACCTGCGTCCCCGTCCGACAGGGCGGATTCAACGGACTGCTACCATTCCGGCGGGTGTCGAGCTGATCGTGGTTGGACGAACGGTACAGAATGGTGGAACGTTCTGGCTGCATGTCCGCTACGGTGACCTGATCGGGTGGATACCTGCAGCGCCTGTCACCTTGCAGGGGGATGTGTCGCTGCTGCCAATTCGGTAATGCGATATGCATTGAACTGCGCAGACGCAAAGTCAAGATGGGAGATACGATGACGGTTCCGCAGTGGTTGGATTGGGCACAGCGCCTCCAGGCGATTGCCCAGACCGGGCTGCACTTCACCAAAGAGGAATTCGACCGGGAGCGCTTCGCGGCGATCCAGGAGATCGCCGCGGAGATGATGGCCGCGCACAGCGATGCCGAGGTAGAGACAGTGCGCGGCTGGTTCGCGATGCAGGCGGGCTATACGACGCCGAAAGTGGATGTGCGCGGCGTCGTGATCCACAACGGGCAGATGCTGCTGGTGCGGGAGAAATTGGACGGCGGACGATGGACGCTGCCGGGCGGCTGGGCGGACGTGGGCGAATCGCCGAGCGTGGCAGTGGAACGCGAAATTCTGGAGGAGGCGGGCTATCAGGCGAAGGCGGTGAAGCTGCTGGCGTTCTATGACCGCAACAAGCACCCGCACCCATACTATCCGTTTCACGCCTACAAGGTATTCTTCCGCTGTGATCTGGTGAACGAGCGCCAGAACTTGGCGGCAAATGTGGAGACGGAAGAAACCGGCTGGTTCAGCGAGGTGGAGCTGGAGGGGCTGGACCTCTCGGTGGGGCGGGTGACGCTGGCGCAGCTCTGGCGTTTCTTTGAGCATGCGCGGCATCCCGATTGGCCGGCGGATTTCGATTGAAGAGAAGACTTTAGTCGCAAGGGGTGCGCAGGAATCCGGAGCGGTCACTCGCCAACGTATTCGCGGCGGGTGCGATCCACGATGTCGATGAGCTGGTCGATGGAGATGGTCAGGCCGTAGAGTTCGTGCCAGAGGGCGGCAAAGGAGATGCCGACGGCGTAATCGAAGCGCGGGCCGGACGGCTCACCGCCCATGAAGACCAGGTTGAGGCCGACCACATCCAGTCCGTCGCGGGCGAGCAGAAGGGTGACTCCGGCAGGATAGCGCGCCCAGCGAGGAAGCGGGCGCTTCATGACAGTCTGCTTGAGCTTGGCGCTTTGCAGGTTGAAGGTGACTCGGCCGTCCTGGTCAGGCGCGGCGATGGTGAAGCGGTCATCGCCGGAGCGGGCGGCAGCGATCCACATGTCCCGGCCAGGGGCGCGGATCACCCACTCGATGGCTTGATCGGGGAAGGCATCATGAAACGCAGCCAGGAGCAGCACCGGCGGGCTGCCGAGCGGAGCTTGATCGGACATGGTGATCCCTGCGGGCTGGACGATGGTGACAGTGTAACACACGGGAGGGCACTCCTGGAATGGCGATGATGGGAGTGCCAGAGAGGGCACAGCCGTATGCCGCGCCCTCCTGATGGGACAGATTGAGTTTAGTTTTTAGTTGTGGAAGCGCCGCGAGGTTTCACCGCAGCGCCAGGGCGGCCTGAGCCGCGGCGTAGGCTTCGTAACCGTCCAGGAATTTGACCAGGCGGCCATCCACCAGCGTCCAGATTTCCCCGCCGAAGTGCTGCATGAAGCGGCGGTCGTGCGAGGCGGCGATGACCGGGCCGGGGAAGTCACGCAGGGCGGCTTCCAGGCCTTCCAGCACATCGAAGCTGACATCGTTGGTTGGCTCGTCCAGGATCAGCAGGTTGGCCCGCCCGAAGATCAGCCGCGCGATCTGGAGTTTGCGGCGCTGGCCGCTGCTCAGGCCGCTGACGGGTTTCTCCATATCCTCGTAGCGGAACAGACCGGAGCGGATCAGGATGGTGATGAACTGCTGGGCGCTGCCCTCTAGACCCTGGGCGAAGGCCTCGTAGAGCGTCTGCGCGCTGCCGAAGTCGCCTGCCTGCTGGTCGAGGTAGCCGATCCGTGCCGCTGGGCTGCGGATCACTTCGCCCGCGTCGGGGCGATCCAAGCCGAGCAGCAGCTTCAGCAGCGTGGATTTCCCTGTTCCGTTCGGCCCGGCCAGCAGAATCCGGCTGTTCAGCCCGATGGTGAAGGATACGCCATCCAGCACCCGCCGTCCATCGAAGCTGCGCGTTAGGTTGGAGGCCACCAGCGGCAGCCGGGCCTGGAGCGCCTCCGGGTTCAAGCGTGGGTCGAAGCGCAGCGGCACGGGCGGCTGCGGGATGGGGTCCTCCAGGATGCGCTTGAGCTTCTCCTCGGCCAGCCGCACCCGCTTGGAGACGGTCGTATCATGCTGGGCGATTTTGAAGTTGCGGACGAACTTGTACGCGTCGGTGTGCGCCCGGTAGTTGCTGTTGCGGCGGGCGGTTTCTTTGGCTTCCAACTGGAGCGCGGCGATTTCTTCCTGCTGCCGGGCGTAGTCGGCTTCCCATTTGCGCCGTTCCTGGACTTTGGCGCGGTGGTAGGTGTCGTAGTCGCCGGAGTAGCGTTTGGCCTGCCGGGTCTGCTCGTCGATTTCGACGATGGCCGTCACGGTGCGGTTGAGGAACTCGCGGTCGTGGGAGACGACCAGGATCGCGCCGTTGTAGGCCGAAAGATAGCGTTCCAGCCAGTCCAGCGCGGCGAAGTCCAGGTGATTGGTCGGTTCATCCAGCAGCAGCACATCCGGCGCGCGCAGCAGCAGCAGTGCCAGGCCGACCCGCGCCCGTTCCCCGCCGGAGAGCGTCCCGAAGGGCTGCTCCCTCGGCAGATGGTCAACGTCCAAGCCAGACAGCACCGCTTGGACGCGATGATCCAGGTCATAGCCGCCGCGCCGCTCGAACTGCTCGCTGATCTCACCGTAGGCTGTGACCACCGCCTCCAGCTCTGCGCCGGAATGCTCCGCCATGGCGGCTTCCAGACGACGCATCTGGGTTTCCAGCGCCCGCACCTCGGCCAGCGAGGCCTCGATCATCTGCGCCAGCGGCTGGTCATCAAAGCCGGTGAAGACCTGCGGCAGATAGCCCAGGCTGACGCCCGGAGCTGTGCTCACCGCGCCGTCGTCGGCTGCGATCTGCCCGGTGATGATTTTCAGCAGCGTCGATTTGCCGACGCCGTTGGCCCCGACCAATCCCAGCCGCTCGCCGGCGTTCACTGCCAGTGAGACAGCGTTCAGCACGGTCTGGAGTCCATAGGTTTTCGTCACTTTGGTAATCGTCAGCAGAGCCATAAACACACCTCCTGGGCTGACCCCTCTCGATCCGGTAAAGCGGTGTAGGGGACGCGGCGTGAATCAAAAACGCCGCCCGGGGATTACCGGACGGCGCTTCACCAGCCGTTTGCAGGCGATCAAACATCCACGCAGGGACGCGAACAGCACCGGGGTAATCCGAAGAACTCGGTTACGGGAGGCTGTTCCAGGTGTGCATGACTTGGCCTTCACTCGCGCGGACGGAAGTTCGGGGGAAGCTGTGCCTAGCGCAGCTTCGCCGGAACTGCCCCCACTATAACACGGATGCGGCTCACTGACCAGTCCGCCAAAAGGCGGATTCTGCCGGTTGCTACCCATGATACGATCTGCCACAATCCACCGGGTGGTGATCGGATTGGAATTCGGAGGTGGGGGATGGCCCGCAAAGTGAAGAAGAGAAAAGGCCCGCGCCCGTCGGCTGGCATGGGGCAGTTGAGCCGGATCGCCAACTGCATGCTCAGCAAGGATTTTGAGACGGCCTATGACATGCTGCATATGTTTCTGGAGAGCCACCCGGACTCTGTGCCCGGCCTGCAGATGATGGCCGATGCTGCGGACGAAGTCGGCGACAGCATGGAGTCCTGGCGATGTTCCTGGAAACTGGCACAACTCATCCCCGATGAGCCGATGGCTCTCTTCAACGCCGCCGTTTTTTCTGCCGGGATGGCTTTGCCGTTCGCGGCGCTGCATTACGCCGAGCAGTACCTGAACCGCTGGCCGAACGGCGAGCACACAGCGGAGCTGCGGGAGATTCGAGACCAGATTCAGTCGGTTGCGGACGCGATCCGCGCTGATGACCCGGCTAACACGGCCCATCCGCTGGCGCATCTGGCGCTGCTGGAAGAATGTAACCTGCTCACCAGCATGGGTTATGTCGACGAAGGCCGCGCCTGGTGTCAGCAGGCTATCAAACTGATGCCGGACCTGGCCGCGCCCCGCAGCAACCTGGCGCACACGTATGCGATTGAGGGAAACCTGGAAGAGGCCATCCGAATCCAGCGGGAAACGGTCGAGAAGTTCCCTGCCAATTTCCATGCCCGGTGTAATCTGGCTCAATTCCTGGCACGTTACGGCCAGCGCGACGAAGCCCAGCGGATCACTACTGAGTTAGAACGCGAAAGCTTATCCAAATACGATGCGGTGGCGAAGCTCATCGAGACGTTCAGCTTCACCGGCGATGACGCCGCGCTGGTGCGGCTGTACCACACACTCCGTGAAAACAAATTGCTCTGGGAAATGCTTTTGCCCCAGGACCGGCATCTGCTGGCGGTCGGGCTGGCGCGGACCGGCGAGGTGCAGGAGGCGCAGAAACTCTGGAAACAGGTTTTGAAGGACTCCCGTGAACTGGATGTGGCTCGGGACAATCTAGAGGACTCGAAAGCCGGTGTCCGCGAGCGCAGCGGCGCGTGGCCGTTTCCAATCAGTTACTGGATTCCGCTTGAATGGGTCGAGGACCTAATCATGGTCATGGAACGCCAGCATTCGGAAAAAGCGCTGGAGCGTGCCATCAGCAATTACCTGAAATCTCGTCCGGCGCTGCGGCATGTCCTGCCCATCCTGCTCGAACGCGGCGACCCCACTGCGCGGCAGTTCGCTCTCCGCTTGCTGAAGTACCAACCGATCCCGGAACTGGTCGATTATCTGCGCAGCCCGTTTGGAACGGACTCCGACCGCATGATGGCTTCGCAGATCGCTGTGGAAGTCGGACTGCTGGCGCGCGGCCAAACGACCCCGATGTACCAGGGCGGTGAAGTGCGTGATCTGATGCTGATGAACTACGAAATCACCGGCGAGCCGGTGCGGTCAACCCTGCCGAAAAAAGCGCAGGATGCGCTGCAGAAGAGTGTCGAGGCGGCTCATGCTGGCCGGTACAAAGAGGCGCTCGAGTTGGCTCGCCTGGGACTATCGATTGCGCCTGACGAACCTGCGCTCCTCAACCAGGAAGCCGTCCTGCTGACAGCCCTGGGGCAGAAGTCTGAAGGCCGCAGACTGCTCCGGGCATTGGCTGAAAAACACCCGAATTACCTCTTTGCTCGCTGCGGTATGGCGCGGCTGTGCATTGAGGATAAGCAGTTTGACGAAGCGCAGGAGTGGCTGCAGCCGCTGATGGGACACGAGAAATTCCACGTTTCCGAATTCAGCGCTTTCGCCATCGCCCAGATCGAACTGCTTGAAGGGCGCGGGGAGCGCGAGGGCGCTCGACAGTGGCTGCAGATGTGGGAACAGGCTGCCCCTAACCATTCAGGTATTCCTATCTACCGGAAGCGTTTAGGGGTGAAGTGACGATCAGGGATGCTGGTGTGGATAACCGCATCCCTGATCTGGCTCAGGCTGTGTTAGGCCACGCGGCCGAGGATGTGCGTTACGACGGTTGCGCCTGTACCACCGATGTTCTGCGTCATGCCGATCTCAGCCTTGGCGACCTGATTGGCTCCGGCTTCGCCGCGGAGCTGCGTCACCAGATCGACCAATTCGTAGACGCCTGTTGCTCCGACAGGATGCCCGCGTCCCTTCAAGCCGCCCATAGTGCTGATCGGCAGCCGCCCGTTCAAGGCGTACTCGCCATCCTGGGCATGGTAGGGCGCGGTTCCGCGCTCGGCGAACCCAGCCGCTTCCAGGCTGAGCGCCGCCATGATGGTGAAGGCGTCATGCACCTCGAACAAGTCGATATCTGCCGGCGTCAGACCGCTGCGCGCGTAGGCGCGCTTGGCGCTCTGTGCTGCTGCGTCCAGCGCCAGTGGATTAGCCCGGTCGGCCAGCGCCAGTGTATCGGTGGCCGAGGTGCTGGCAAGCACTTGGATGACCGGCTTGCCCAGCTCCCGCGCCATCTCCAGCGGGCACAGGATGATCGCTGCTGCGCCGTCGCAGATCGGCGCGCTGTCGTAGAGGTTGATCGGGTCGGCGATCATCGGCGCGCGGTCGTAAACGGCCTGGGTGATGGGCTTGCGGAACATGGCGTTCGGATTGTTGACGGCGTTCTTGTGGGCGGTGATGCTGAACGCCCCGAACGCCGGATGGGGGATTTTGTACTCGTACATATAGCGGCGCATGATGAGCGCATTCAGCGCCACAAACGACGCCCCATGCGCCCCTTCGAAGTCGGCGTCCGAGGCCGTCGCCAGCGCCGTCGTGATCGACGCGGTGGTTTCGTCGGTCATCTTTTCGACGCCGCAGACCGCCGCCACGTCGATCATCCCGCTGGCAACCGAGCGTACCGCTACCTGGAAGGCCATCCCGCCAGAAGCGCAGGCCGCTTCCACCGTCGAGGCTTCGATGCCGCGCCAGCCGGCATGGTCGGCCACCAGCGTCCCCAAGTGGGTCTGGTTGCTCAGCCGGGGAGCCAGCATGTTGGCGACGAACAGAGCTTCGGGCTTATCGATCCCGGCATCAGCGGCGGCGGCGCGCAGAGCCTGTGCCCCCAGCGCCCGCAGACTCGTATCCCAGTGTTCTCCGATGGTGGTTTGCCCGATGCCGATCACAGCCACATCACGCATAGTTTAGACTCTCCTGTGCTGTTTTTCACAATTAAGCCACCACTCTAGCACAGGAAATCTCTCAAAACCTAGCGGCTTCTTGGGATGAACTCGTTCTGATAGTTTATTCACGTCTGGCGAATCCGTTGTAGACTGTTGAGAGCGCCAAAGACAGCATGTAGGAGGAAAAGAGATGATGGGCAAATTGCAGCGCAGTTGGGAACTGGTCAAGGCCAGTTGGGCTGTCCTCCAGGCCGATAAAGAACTGGTAGTCTTCCCGATTGTGTCGTTCATCGGCAGCATCCTGGTGCTGATTACGTTCGCCATACCGATGCTGGCCGCCGGCTTCTTCGACTCGTTCAGCCGCGAAGGCCCCGGTATCGTCTCGTTGATTGTGGCCTTCCTCTTCTATGTCGTGACCTATACGGTTACCTTCTTCGCCAATACCGCCCTGGTCGGTGCAGCGATGATCCGGCTCAAAGGCGGCGATCCGACCCTGAGCGACGGTTTCCGGATTGCGCAGCAGCGCTTCGGCCACATCATCGGTTATGCCCTGATTTCGGCGACAGTTGGCATGATCCTGCGGGCGCTTTCTGAACGCGGCGGCCTGGTCGGGCAGATCGTCTCCTCGATCCTGGGCTTCACCTGGAGCGTGGCGACCTTCCTGGTTGTGCCCGTGCTGGTTGTTGAAGACATCGGCCCGGTTGACGCCATCAAGAAGAGCGCCGATCTGCTCAAGCGCACCTGGGGCGAACAGTTGATTGCCAACTTCGGTATGGGCACGGTCTTCGGACTGGCGATGTTCGGCATCATCCTCCTCGGCGTTGTGCTGATCGGTGTGGCGGCCAGCATCAGCGATGGACTGGCGATCCTGATGGTGCTGGGACTGATTATTGCCGTGCTGGTCGTCGGTCTGATTGCTTCGACGCTGACCGGCATCTACCAGGCGGCGCTGTACCGTTATGCCACCGAAGGCGACGCGGGCAGCTACTTCACCTACGATATGATTCATGATGCCTTCAAACCCAAGCGCTAGGACACGGCATTGAAAACGATTGGCCTGCTGGGCGGCATGAGCTGGGAGTCGTCGCTGGAATACTATCGGCTCATCAACGAAGGCGTGAAGGCGCGGCTGGGCGGTCTGCACTCAGCACGGTGTTTGCTGTGGTCGTTCGACTTCGCTGAGATCGAGGCGCTGCAAATGGCTGGAGATTGGGACGGCGCAGCCCGCGCGATGGCTGCGGCGGCCCAATCCCTGGAGCGCGGCGGGGCGGAGGGCATCGTCATCTGCACCAACACGATGCACCGACTCGCCCCGGAGGTCGAAGCGGCGGTGTCGATTCCCCTTTTGCATATTGCCGATGCGACCGCCCGGCACATCTTAAACGACGGCCGCAGGATCGTCGGCCTGCTGGGGACGCGCTTCACGATGGAGCAGGATTTCTACCGGGGACGGCTGGAATCGCGCTTCGGACTGCGCGTGCTGACGCCGGACGCGCCTGACCGCGCCACCATACATGAGGTGATCTACCAGGAATTGTGTCTGGGGGATGTGCGCGAAAACTCCCGCCGCGCATACCTGCGGATCATCGATGATTTGGCCGGGCGCGGCGCGGAAGCGGTCATCCTCGGCTGCACCGAGATTACGCTGCTGGTGCAGCCGGAACACACCACAGTCCCTCTCTACGACACCACCCGCCTGCATGCGCTGGCGGCGGTCGAGTGGGCATTGGGGTTATGACGGCCCGCGATGCAGCGTCAGTTCGCCCGGATCAAAAGTTTCCTGCTGCCGCAGCCAGTGATCCCAGCGCGTCACAGCCCACTCGATGACGATGAAGGCTGCCATGACCAAGAAAGCCGTCCGGTCGCTGATGCCCCAGCCGGCCAGCACGTCCATAAGCGTCAGCAAGACCAGCAGCATGCCCACGATCCCCAACCCGGCCAGGATCGCCGTCCGGGGATTCGGGTCGGCGATGTGCTGGCTGTGTCCCGACGATTGCAGGCACAGCAGCCCGCCGGTCGCCGCCAGCAGGACCAGTGCTGTGCGCTCGGTCAGCAGCAGGGGCAGCGGCAGGTCGATCAATTCAACTACGATCAGCAGCAGCGCCAGCCCGGTCAAAATCGCTCGCGCGGTCGGATGCCGCTCTGAAAAGGGTACATTCTCTATCATGGGCTTCTCTCCCACTGAATCACTCATCCCCGTTCACGTCCTCGGCGAACGGGCTTCTGCCTTTCCCTAACTCCTAATCCCCACTTCCGGCTGACGCACATGCTCCAGCAGCCCTCGTGCCCAGTTCACGGCGCGGATGGCTTCGCCGTCTTCCAACGGCCCCTGCATCCCGGCCACGAAGAAGCTCTCCGGCGGAGCGACCAGACGAACGCCGGCTCGTTCCAGCCGCCGCGCCGTCGTCCGGGCTGCCGAGCCGGTCAGCCAGCGAAAGCTGTTGAAGCGGGTATCGAAGACGGCTGCCGCTTTTCCGGTCAGCCCCGAATACTCGTTTAAGGATAAAAAGGCATCAACTCCCGGGGTCAGACTGTGTCGCTGAGTCGGGCAGCCGATGACCAGCAGATCCGCCGCCTTGACTTCTTGAGACTGCACCTCCGCGCAGGAGCGCAGCGTCACGTCGGCGCGTTTTGCCATCACTTCACCGATCAGCCGTGCCAGCCGCATGGTGTTGCCAAACTGCGAGTCGTAAATCACCAGTATGAACATGAACACTGCACCCTTTCAGACAACAAGAGGGGCATTTGATTCTATTGTCTCCTGCCGTCTGACCAGGGCACTAGTGAAATTCATCACCCATTCCGGCGCGCTTCAGCCCCTCTCTGGGCGAACAAAAAAACCCCTCGGCGGTCGAGGGGTTGTCGAAAGCTTAGGGTACGGGTGGCGCCGCTCTAAGGCCGCGCCGGCGGCAGCGTCGGGTCCGTCCAGGCTGGGCACGAGAAATCGATGACCAGCGTCTCGCCCACTTTCAGGCGCGACGGGTTGGCGATCTGCGGGTTGGCGGCGATCAGGCACTGCAGCGCCACCCCGAAGTCGCAGGCGATGAAGTCCATCGCGTCGCCGGCCTGCACCACATACAACCCGCCAACGGCTTCGCGCCCGGCGTTGCGGTCGAACTTGCAGACCCGATCATCAGCGCTGCTGTTACCACCGCCGCCCGATCCAGCGCAGTCCGCTGGGATCGTGAGCGTCTGGCCGATATAGATCAGGTCGGGGTTGCGAATGCCGTTGGCCTGTACCAGACAGGCCAGCGGCACATCAAAGCTCTCGGCAATGTCCGCCAGGCGGTCGCCGCGTTTCACGGTATACGTCTGGGTTTCTAGCGTGATGATCTGGCTGCCGGCGGAGGTGCCTCCGCCCGCGCCGGTGTACGGCGTGCAGTCTTCCGGGATGAACAGCCTGTCGCGCGTGCCCACCGTCAGGAACGAAGTCGGCAGATCGTTGGCAAGCTGCAAACAGCGCAGGGGTTTATCGAACTGGGTGGCAATCGAGAGGATCGTATCGCCTTCCTGAATGCGATACGTTTCACCGGGTTCGTCCGGTGTTTGTTGGGCGGAGGCGGGCAGTGCCGCCAGCATCAGCCCCAACGTGAGCAGTACAATCCATAACAAGCGGCGGTTCCGTCGCATGAGGGTGCTCCTGAAGGTCTACACATCCCGGTTACTCCCACCGAGTGTAGCACAGCCCGCAGCAGCTCGCCCAACCTGCCGGTTCTACAGCCGCTTCCACAAATACAGCGTCGCCACGATCCCCAGAATGATGAAGACCACCGTCTGGATCAGATTCAGGGTGGTCAGCAGACTGCCAGGGTTGATCGCCAGCACGAGCAGGATGCCAACAATGACGATCAGTCCCAGCGTGCGGTTGTCGAGCTTCACGACGATCCTCCTGATTCCGAATCATCCGGGTCGGGTGGGAAAAACTTCAACAACCAGAAGACCAGGATCGGCAGCACCGAGATCATCAGCAGCGGAGCCTGCGGATAGGTCGCAATGATCGTCTGCGCTCCTTCGACCAGCTTTTCCAGGATCGCCACGATCAGCGCCAGCACGTGGGCCAACTGCTGCAAGAGCATGTTCAGCGCCGCCGGGTTGCCCATCGCGCTCAGCATCAGGCTGATTGCCAGCGCCAGCACAGGCAGCGCGATCAGGATCGCCAGCGACAGTGCCATCGCCAGCGCCAGGCTCGACGACTGCTCGACCTGTTCCGGACGCATCGTCGCCGCCAGCCGCGCCATGATCCCCAGCGCCAGCCGCGCCGGCGCCCGCTCGTAGGGCGCATTCCGCAGCATCTCATCCACGCGCTTGAGGCGGTTGAACTGGGCGGCTGCATCCGGGTCCCAATCCAACTGACGATGCAGCATCTCCAGCGCCTCGCGCGTCATTTGTTCATCGAGCGCCTCTTGCATCAAGCGCTGCTGCCGTTCGTCAGGCATCACAATCCCTCCATCACTGGATCGCCGAGCCGCGCTGCCGCTGCATCCGATCCGAGCTTATCCGCCAGTGCCTGGCGAGCGCGGAACAGGCGGCTTTTCACCGCGCTCTCGGTCGTTTCCAGCATGTCTGCGATCTCTGCATACGAGTATTCATACCAGTAGCGCAGCACCACGACCGCGCGATAGTCCGGGCTGAGTTCGTTCAGCATCTTCTGGATGGCCTGGCTGCGCTCGCGATCCAGCGTCGCTGGCTCCGGTTCCGGATCGTCGCTGTGGAGCGCCAACCGGTCGGCCACGGGTTCGTCATCCAACGACATCCACTGCAGCCGCCGCCGGCGCAGGCGGTCGATGCAGTAGTTTGAGGCAATGCTTAAGACCCACGTCTTGAATGAGCGTTCCCGGTCGTAACGGCTTAGATTCAAATATGCTCGCAAGAAGGCTTCTTGGGCAGCATCTTCAGCTTCTCCACGTTCCCCTAGGATGCGGTAGCACAGGTTGTAAACCGCATCTTGATATGCATAAACGATGCTGGCGTAGGCATCCTGGTCGCCCCGCATCGCCGCGTCCACCCATTCAAGTATCGTGGTTGGATCCGACATACTTGCCTTCCCAACACCGCGCGTGCCGGCCCGTGGTCAACACGGCTTCTAAGCGAATTATACGCACGTTTCCGCGCAAAGGTTTCTGGATCGTCCTGGCTGGGCTTCCGAAATCAGTGGGCGCACCCACCCTTGCGGTTGAAGTCTTCTTGATTGTCGCCTATCTGGTGGAATTGTACATCCACCGAAAGGCCGAATTCTCACCTGTCCACTCGACAGGAGACCTATGCTCCCGCGCGGCAGGCGTTTGCTGGTACAATGGATGCAGCAAAATCACCGGCAAAGCGGTACAGTAGAGCAGAAGACCCGTCTGGGGGGACTGCTGGCCCCACCAGGATGGCTTTTTGGCCGTCCGGTGATATTCTACCCCGTAGGCTTGGTTCGGGTTCATCGAACGCTACTGAGGAGCGATTAGCATGGCAGAAGCATTGGGCATGATTGAAACGAAATCATTCGCGGCGCTGGTCGAAGCCGCCGATGCGATGGTCAAGGCGGCCCGCGTCGAATTGGTCAGCTACGAGAAGACCGGCGGCGGGTTCGTGACCGCCGTCGTGCGCGGCGATGTCGCGGCGGTCAAAGCGGCCGTCGAGGCTGGCGTCCGCAGCGCCGAGAAGGTCGGCGAGATCGTGGCCGTCCATGTCATTCCGCGCCCGCATGTCAATGTCGATGCGGTCATGCCCCTCGGCCGCACCGAAGAGGGCAAAGCCGGGATGAAGGCCAATTCGTAGGAACGTCCGCTGAAGTAACCCTAACCGGCTGTCATCGCCGGGGCGCGCCCCGCTGTGCCCCGGCAGTGCCAGCCTGATATGCTGCGCCGGCTTCATGCCTGCGCTGGGAGTGATGGATATCCTATGATCCTTGCACGAGTCATCGGCACAGTTGTTGCCAGTGCCAAGAGCGCCAAAACCGACGGGCTGAAGATGCTCATCCTGCAGCCGCTCGATCTGGAAGGCCAGCCCAAAGGCCAGTACGTCGTCGCTTTCGATGCCGTCGGCGCAGGGGAGGGCGAAGTCGTCCTGTACGTTACCGGCAGCAGCGCTCGCCAGACGCCCTCCACCGAAGGCCGCCCGGCCGACGCGACCATCTTCGCCATTGTCGATACTTGGGATGTCGGCGGCCAGGTCAAGTACGACAAAGCAGCCGCTGGCTGATCTTCGCGCGGTCACGCCCAGCCCAACAGCCGGGCGACCGTCGCTGTCACGAACGTCACCGCGAAGGCCAGCGTCAGCGGCAGCAGCGTTGCTACTGCCGTCCATTTCAGATTCTTGGTCTCGTTCCAGATCGTCAAGATGGTTGTGCTGCACGGATTGTGCAGCAGGCTGAACAGCATCAGATTGACTGCTGTCAGCATCGTCCAACCGCCGACCTGCGTCAGCACGGTGTACACCTGCGTGTCATCCAGCTCCAGCATCACGCCGCTCTGCGCCCCGGCGATATTCCGCCCCAACGTCAGCGTGTACATTAGGATCGTCGGGATGATGATCTCGTTGGCCGGGATCGCCACGATGTAGGCCAGCAGGATGATCCCGTTCAGCCCGAACAGCAGGCCAACCGGGGTGAGCACGTTGACGATGTGCCCGGCGATGCTGGTATCGCCGATGAAGATGTTGCTCGACAGCCAGATGACCGCCCCGGCAGGCGCGGCCATGACGATGGCCCGCCCCAGCACGATCAATGTGCGGTCGATCAGCGAGGTGTACAGGGTCTTGAGGATCTGCGGCGGGCGGTAGGGCGGCAGCTCCAGACTGTAGGTCGAGCTTTCGCCCTTCAGCCAGGTGCTGGACAAAAACCGCGAGACCAGCAGCGTGACGATGACCCCCAGTACTGCGACGGTCATCACGCTCGCCGCCGCCGCGAAGCTCGCCAGGCCGGGCGGGGCCGCCGCGCCGATGAAGATCGTGCCCATCAGGATCAGGGTCGGCCAGCGCCCGTTGCAAATGCTGAAGTTGTTGGTGATGATGGCGATCAGCCGTTCGCGTGGGCTGTCGATGATGCGCGTGGAGACCACGCCGGCGGCGTTGCAGCCGTAGCCCATCATCATCGAGAGCGACTGTTTGCCATGCGCCCCCGCCCAACTGAAGAGCCGGTCCAGGTTGAAAGCCACGCGCGGCAGGTAACCGAAGTCCTCCAGCAGAGTGAACAGCGGGAAGAAGATCGCCATTGGCGGCAGCATCACCGAGATGACCCAAGCGGTCGCCAGGTAGATGCCGTCGATCAGCAGACCGCTCAACCAGACCGGCATGCTGATGGCCGCTGCGGCTTGATGCAGCCAGCCGGTCACATGCGTCACCAGCAGGTCGCCCAGCAGCGACGAAGGGACATTCGACCCGGCGATGGTGATCCAGAACACCGCCATCAGCATCAAACCCATGACGATGAAGCCGTATACCGGATGCGTCAAAGCGTGGTCGAGCATCTGGTCGAAGCGCAGACGGGCGCGCTGCCCATCGCGGACGACGCTTTCATCGGCCAGCCGCGCGGCCTCGGCGAAGACGCTTTCCACCAGGTGGTCATGGTAGGCGCTGCCGGCCTGCGCTCGCATTTGGGCGGCGCGGTCGAGCAGGCTGTTTTGCGACTGGCTCATGAAACCGCCTCCGCTCGAATCCACTCGCCAGCCGGCGTGACGGTCATCCCCCGCGCCAGATCGCCGAGTGTACGGTTCTGCACTGCTTCGATGATCGATGGATCGCCATCCAGCAGGCGCAGTGCCACCCAGCGGGCATTCGGCAGGCCGGGGAACTCGGCTTCGACGCTGGCCGCCAGCGATTCGACCGCTGACTCAATCTGCGGCGGCAGCTTGCTGAGGCGGTGCGGCTGCGTTTTGATCTCCCCCCGCGCCACCTGGGCGATGGCGGACAGCAGTTCTTGCAGCCCTTTGCGCTGCCGCGCTGCCATCGGCACGACCGGTACGCCCAGCCTGCGCGAGAGATGCCGCACATCGATCCGCAGGCCGTGGCGCTCGGCTTCGTCCATCAGATTGAGCGCGATCACCACGCGGTCGGTGATTTCCAGGATTTGCAGCGCCAGGTTGAGGTTGCGTTCCAGACGGGTCGCGTCGACCACCACCACCGTCACCGACGGCTGGCCGAACAGGATGAAATCCCGCGCAATTTCTTCGTCGGTGCTGGTCGAAAGCAGCGAATATGTCCCCGGCAGATCGACCACTTTGTAGGTCTCTCCGCCAAAGACAAAGCCGCCTTCCGCCCGCGCGACCGTCTTGCCAGTCCAGTTGCCGACGTGCTGGCGCAGCCCGGTCAGCGCGTTGAAGATCGTGCTTTTGCCTGTGTTGGGGTTGCCCGCCAGCGCGACGACATACTGCGCGCCCTCGGTATTGATCCCCAGCTTCTTCAGTTGTGCCTGGTTGTAAACCGGGCAGGTCTGGCAGGCAGCGCCAGCCGGTATACTTTGAACGGTCATGATGCCTTCTCCTGTGCCGGTGTGGATTCCACTAGAGCGACCTGAATGTGCCGCGCCTGGACGCGCCGCAGTGCGATGACTGCGCCGCGCACCAGATACGCTGTCGGGTCCCCTAACGGATTTTTCAGAGCGACTTCCACCCGCGTCCCTGGTACAAAGCCCAAGTCCATCAAGCGCCGTCGCTGGACGCCGCTGTGTTCCAGCGCCACGATGACCGCTTGCTGTCCGGCTTTGATCTGGTCGAGCGAGGTCGTTTCTTGAAACTGGTTAGCCATTGCAAATATCCATTTAAGGCTGGTCTAAATTTGAGACTACACGGTATCGCGTCTTTTGTCAAGCAGTGGCTATATTAGCTCGAAAATATCATCCCAAAGGCGGATAGATCACAGCCGGCCATCCGGGCGCTGCCCGGCTTTCAGCGCAGCCACCTGCGCCGGTGTGAAGGGTGGATCGAACAGGTCAGAGCGTTCTTGCGTGCTGCGGAACAGGTCGGCGATGAAGTGCAGCCGCTCGTCCAGCCGTGACCAATCCACCGCTCCGGTATCGCGCGTGCTGTCCGGCGTCGGGTCGATCCGCGCCAGCAGCGCCCGCAGTTCCGGCAGGGCAATTTGGCGCAGCGCCTCCGGGAAGTCCCCCGGAACATCCTTCCCCAGCCGCAGCCGTCTGCCGCCCGGCAGTTCCAGGCTCATCACATATTCGGTGATAAGCAGCCGCGCCCGCCGCTGCGCTTCCTGGAGCAGACCGTCTGCGGCCGTGTCGAACGGCCGTGGTCGATCCAGCAGCCGCAGCAGAAACAGTCGGAGCCGTGCCAGCCAGCCCCAGTAGGGGAACAGCGCCTTGATGAGCCGCGCCCGGAACGTCTGCGGATCGATCAAAGCCGCGTTCATCGCCTCGGCGATCTCCGGCTGTAACCGCGTCTGTTCGTGGAAGCCGATCTCGATGTTGGCGTAGAGAATCAGCTCGGCGCGGGTTTTCGGATCGTTCTCGAAGAATGCCCCGTAGTAGCAGCGAAATGCCTCCCGCAGGTGCGCCTGCCCATCCGGCGGCTCGCCCGGCCGCAGTCCGCTGTTGAATGCCGCCAGCTTGTCTGCGTCATAAACCGTGTCACCCCCGCACAGCGCCAGAAACCGCGCGAACTCCCGCCCGATTTCCGCATAGACTTTCTGGTTGCCGCGCCCCACCGCAGCGCTGGCCCGGTTCAGCGCGGCCAGCGGGTTCAGCACCTCCGCCAGCGTCTCCTCAATCTCCGCTGCGCTCTGGGTCGCGCCGAGTTCCCGTGCCGCCGCCGCTGTGTTGTCCACCTGCTGCGCCGCCGGGGACTCCTGCACGACCGCTTCCAGCATCCGCCGGAAGTCCTCCTTGCGGATCGTCTGCCCGGCCTGCTTGGAGGCCCAGGTTGCGTAGACGCACCAGTTAGCCTGCGTTCCCGTCCGCGCCGAAAATGCCCGCGCCAGTTCGTGGTAGCTCTGCGTGATGTGCAGATTGCGGATCACCGGGTCGGCCAGCGCCGCGATCCGCTCCACCGCCTCGACCGTCGGAACGGCATCTCCAACCGGAAAAGAATTCATCGCTGCCCCACTTTCCATACCGGGATCATGCCCCGATCCGCTCTGCGTCATTATACGGTACAATAAACGTCCTTGTGGTGTTTGCCGTTCTTCCCGTCCAGCGGTAAAGTAATCGGCGTTTCTGTGCATATCCTTCGACCTGCACATATTGGGGGGAAATCCAATGGCACGTCACACGCTTCGTTTGGCTTTGCTGCTGCTGGCCCTGCTCCTGCTCAGCATGACCGCTGTCCACGCGCAGGATGGCGGCGCTTTGATCGTGGCGACCGAACTGGACGACGTGATTACGCTCGATCCAGGCCGCGCCTATGAAACCACCAACCTGACCATCAACCATGCCACCTATGACACCCTGCTGGAAATCCGCGCCGATGACCTCAACACCATCGTGCCCAGCCTTGCCGAAAGCTACACCATCTCGGATGACGGCCTGGTCTATACCTTCAACCTCCGCGCCGGCGTGACCTTCGCCTCCGGCAATCCCTTCACCGCCGAGGATGTCCGCTGGTCCTGGACGCGCCTCAAGAACCTCAAGGGCAACCCGTCCTTCTATGCCGACCAGATCGCTTCCATCGAAGTTGTCGATGACCTGACTCTCAAGGTCACGCTGACCACGCCTTATCCGGCCTTTGCCACCATCATCACCGCCCCGGCGCTCAGCGTTCTGGATAGCAAGCTGGCGATGGAACACGGCGCGACCGATGCCCCTGATGCCGATGCCACCGACACCGCCAACGACTGGCTCAGCCAGAACTCGGCTGGCTCCGGCCCCTTCATCCTCACGGGCTGGACGCCCCTGGGCGAAATCAATCTCGTCCGCAATGACAATTACTGGCGCGGCCCAGCGGCGCTTTCGGCTGTGACACTCCGCCACAGCGAAGACGCCACCACCAAGCTCCAGCTCCTCGAACGCGGCGATGTCGATGTCTACGAGAACGTCGATAAGGACCTTGCCGCCCAGATCAGCGGCAATCCGAATTTGCAGCTTTCGCTCGGCCAGACGCTCAACATCACCTATCTGGCAATGTCCCCCAGCCCGGACTTCAACGTGCCCCTTTCTGATGTCCGCGTCCGCCAGGCCATCGCCCAGGCCATCGATTTTGACGGCATCATCGGCGGCCTGCTCTCCGGCTATGCGGACCGTCCGCCAGCGCCGGTTCCGCTGGGCATCGCTGGATCAGACCCGGCCAAGCGCTACGTCCGCAATGTGGACGCCGCCAAGGCGCTCCAGGCCGAAGCCGGTTATCCTGATGGCTTTGAACTCACCCTGAGCATTCCCAGCGGCTCGCCCGGTGGCATCCCGGCTGAAACGCTCGCCGCCAAGATTCAGGCCGACCTCGCCGAAGTTGGCATCACACTGAAGATCGACCAGCGCCCCAGCTCTGACTTCTTGACCGCCTTCCGCGCCCAAGAACTGCCCTTCGTCTTCTCCACCTGGACGCCTGACTACCTCGACGCCACCATGTGGTCGGACTACTTCAGCTACCCGGACAGCGGCCTCTCCCGGCGCGTCAAGATGGATATTCCCGAAATCGCCGATCTGGCGACCAAGGCCGGCTTCGAATCCGATCCAGCCAAGCGGGCAGAACTCTACGGGCAGTATGTCGATGCCCACGTCGCCAATGCCGTCTTCATCCCGCTCTTCCAGCCGCAGCAGTTGTACGCGCTGCGCTCGAACATCCAGGGCTTCTTGTTCCATCCGGTCTACTTCATGGACTTCTACCTGATGAGCCGGTCCTGATCCCGATGCAGCCAAGGGCGTGAGGGGATACTGCTCCCCTCGCGCCCGGCTGCCAGATCGCCGCCGCGCTCACGCGAGGTCAATCCGACTGTCATGCTCGCGCGTTACATCCTCCGCCGCCTCATCCTGCTGGTTCCGATGCTCCTCGGAATCTCCCTGGTGCTCTTCCTCATCTTCAACCTCGTCCAAATCGACCCGCTGGTCATGATCGTCGGCGAACGCGCCATGGATAACCCCCAGATCGTCGAGGCTGCCACCCGCCGCTGGGGGTTGGATCGTCCGGTCTGGGAACAGTACATCACCTACGTTCTCAACATGCTGCGCGGCGACTTTGGCGATTCCTTCTTAACCAAGCGCCCGGTCGTGACCGATCTCCTCCTCTTCCTGCCGGCCACCATTGAGCTGGCCGTGAGTTCGCTGCTCTTCGCCGGAATCATCGGCATTCCGCTGGGTGTCATCGCCGGCCTGCGCCACCGCGGCTGGATCGACCGTTTCACCTGGCTGGTCTCGCTGCTGAACGCCTCGCTGCCGCCCTTCTGGACAGGCCTGATCTTCCTGACCGTCTTCTACTTCAATTTGGGCATTGCCCCTGGCCCCGGCCGTCTGGACGCCCGCATGGTCGATCCACAGCGCATCACCGGCCTTTACACAGTGGACAGCTTGCTGACGGGCAACTGGCCGGCTTTCTTCAGCGCGCTGCATCACCTCATGCTGCCGACGCTGATCCTGGGCGGCTTCACCCTGGCGATTGTGCTGCGCGTCACCCGCGCCGCCATCATCGAAGAGATGCGCCGCGACTATGTGCGCACTGCCCGCGGCAAAGGCCTGCGTGAACGCCAGGTTGTCGTCCGCCATGCCCTGCGGAATGTCCTCATCCCGCTCGTGACGATCCTCGGTCTGGCCTTCGCCGGATTGCTCAGCGGTGCGGTCATGACCGAAACGGTCTTCGACTGGCCCGGCTTGGGGCAGTACCTCGTCAAAGCGGCCGTCAACTTCGACTATCCCGCCATCCAGGGCGGAACCATTCTCATCGCGGTGATCTACGTCGTCGTCAATATGCTCGTGGATATCGCCTACGGTATCCTCGACCCACGGGTGCGCTATGGTTGAAGCGGTTCGTCTGCGACCCCGCCCGCTGATTCCCCGTCTGCTGGCTCATGCTCGCAGGTATCCGTCCTTCTGGGTGGGGATGAGCGTCCTGTTCATCTTCATCCTGACGATCGTCTTTGCCAGCCAGATCGCCCCCTACGATCCCACCGCCCAGAACCTCGCCCTGCGCCTCAAGCCGCCCTCGGCGCTCAACTGGTTCGGCACCGATGAACTCGGCCGCGATATTTTCAGCCGTGTCATCTACGGCGCGCGCATTTCGCTGCCAGCCTCGTTCGTGGTCGTGGCTGTCTCCATCATCGTCGGATCGCTCCTCGGTGCGGCGGCTGGCTTCTTCGGCGGCCTGGTTGATGACGCCATCATGCGAATCGCCGATGTCACGCTGGCTTTCCCTTCGATTGTGCTGGCGCTGGCAATCTCCGCCTTCCTCGGCCCCAGCCTGACCAATGCCATCATTGCCGCCTGCATCGTCCTCTGGCCGGAGTATGCCCGGCTGATGCGCGGTCAGGTCATGGTCATCCGCTCGATGGATTACGTCGTCGCTGCTCGCTCATTGGGCATGCGTGAGAGCCGCATCCTGCTGCGCCATGTCCTCCCCAACACCTGGACTCCGCTCATCATCAAAGCCGCGCTCGATGTCGGTGGCATCATCCTGCTCGTCTCAGCGCTGAGCTTCTTGGGGTTAGGCGTGACGCCGCCTACCGCCGAATGGGGATCGATGATTGCCATGGGGCGCACCAAGTTCTACCAGTGGTGGCTGGCCGCTTTCCCCGGTTTTGCCATCCTCATCGTCATCCTGGCCTGCAACCTCGTCAGCGAAGGCCTCCGCGACTGGCTCGACCCGAATTCTTGATCCAGTTGCCGCCCACCAATTCCGCTTTTTTTCCTCAAAAGAGTGACCAAAATGTCACCCTAACCGCCCTACTTTGTGCTATCCTGATGTTACAGCGGGTGTGTCTCGTGCCTATTCTCAAAATTCTTATCATATGATCGATTCTCATTCTTATCATTTCTCATCTATTATCGCATTGTTTTTCTAAAAATAAATTATCATCAGTTAACGTCATTTTGCCTTGCCAGCCCGCGGGAAGGCCGGTTATACTCACCCGGCGCGTTTGTGCGCTTCGACCAACACGCTTTTTGCAGAATCACCAAATCGGAGTACCCCACCATGGCTGTTGAGATGACCACCCGCCCCGGCCCTCGGTCGCAGGCGTTGATCGACCGCGATTCGGTCATCATGAGCGGCTCGCTGACCCCCCGCTACCCGTTCGTCATCGAACGCGGCGAAGGCGCCCGCGTCTGGGATGTGGACGGCAGCGAGTACATCGATTTCGCTGCCGGCATTGCCGTCACCGCTACCGGGCATTCCCACCCCAAAGTTGTCCAGGCCATCATCGATCAGGCCCAAAAGTTCATCCACATCGCCGGCACGGACTACTACTACGAAGTCCAAATCCGCCTGGCCGAAAAGCTGGCATCCATCGCGCCCTTTGGTGAAAACGCCCGCATCTTCCTGACCAATTCCGGCACAGAGGCCGTCGAAGGCGCGATCAAGGTCTCCCGCTGGTACACCGAACGCAAGCACATCATCGCCTTCTACGGTGCGTTCCACGGTCGCACCCTGGGGGCGCTCTCGCTGACGGCCAGCAAAGTCGTCCAGCGCGATGGCTTCTTCCCCCTCATCCCCGGTGTGCATCACGTTCCTTACAACAACCCCTACCGCTGCATGCACGGCCGCGAAGAGCAGGCCTGCCGCGATCACTGCATCTGCGTGGACTACATCGAAGATGTCCTCTTCAAGCGGGTGGTTCCGCCGGACAGCGTGGCCGCCACCATCCTCGAACCGATCCAGGGCGAAGGCGGCTATATCGTGCCCGACAGCCGCTTCGTCCAGCAAATTCGCCAGGTCTGCGACCGCTATGGTATCCTCATGGTCGTCGATGAAGTCCAGAGCGGCATCGGTCGCACCGGGAAATGGTGGGGCATCGAGCATCACGGCGTCGAACCAGACGTGGTCGCCTCGGCCAAGGGCCTCGCCAGCGGGATGCCCCTGGGTGCGATCATCGCCCGCGAGCATGTCATGAGCTGGCCGCCGGGAGCGCACGGCAGCACCTTCGGCGGGAATCCCGTCTCCTGCGCGGCGGCGCTCGCCACTTTAGAGCTGATCGAGCAGGGCTACATGCAGAACGCCGTCGAACAGGGTGAGTACATCCAGGAGGTGCTGGAAGAGATGCGCTCGCATCACCCGTCGCTCAAGCACGCCCGCATCGATGGCCGCGGCCTGATGATCGGCGCCGAGCTGGTGCTGGACGAGAAGCGCACCCCGGCCAAAGAACTCCGCAGCCGTGTCGAGCGGCTGGCAATCGATGCCGGCCTGCTGATCCTCGGCTGTGGCGAGAGCGCCCTGCGCTTCTGCCCCCCGCTGATGATCGACCGGCCGACGGTGCAGGAAGGGCTGGAACGCTTCGAACGGGCGCTCACCACCGCCGAGCAGGAAGCCGGCCTGTTGTAGGTTATGGATTGAAAACCTGCGCCGCTTCCCATCAAACATGTGCTCGAAACCAGGTGAACAGAATCGCGGCAGTCTGTTCACCCCCAAAACACGCGCTTTACTTTACCCAATAAAGCATATTTTCTGAGGAGAATGGCATGAAAACCGTGAAATTAACGTTAGGGCAGGCCATTGTTCGCTTCATGATGAATCAATATGTGGAGCGGGATGGTCAAGAAAATCCATTTTTTGCAGGCTGTTGGGGCATCTTTGGGCACGGCAACATCGGCGGGGTCGCGCAGGCATTACAGCAGTACGGGCCAGCCTTTCGCTACTACCAGACCCGCAACGAGCAGGCGATGGTGATGGCGGCAATGGGCTACGCCAAAATGAAAAACCGCAAACAGACTTTTGCCTGTTTGTCCTCCATTGGCCCCGGTGCGACCAACATGGTTACGGGAGCAGCCACCGCCACCGTGAACCGCATCCCGGTGCTGCTGCTGGCAGGCAATATTTTCGCCGAGCGGGTGCAGGCGCCGGTCTTGCAGCAGCTCGAATCGGAACATTCACAGGATATTTCGGTCAACGACTGTTTCAAGCCCGTCTCGCGTTATTGGGATCGCCTCAGCCGACCAGAGCAGGCCATCCAGTCGCTGCCCGAAGCCATGCGTGTCCTCACTTCGCCTGCTGATACGGGCGCAGTCACGCTGGCCTTGCCGCAGGACATCCAGACCTATGCGTTTGACTATCCGGCCCACTTGTTCGAAAAACGGGTCTGGGTTATTCCTCGCAACCGTCCTGACTCTCGGCAGCTTCAACGCGCTGCCGAATGGATCCGCAGCAGCAAACGTCCGCTGATTATCGCCGGCGGCGGCGTGCATTACAGCGAAGCCTACGACGCCTTGCAGCGCTTTGTTGACCAGACCGGCATTCCCGTTTCCGAAACACAGGCGGGCAAAGGTTCGCTGCTTTACAATCATCCTCTGAATCTGGGCGGGGTAGGGGGAACTGGAACGAAGGGAGCCAACCTGATCGAACGCGATGCCGATCTGGTCATCGGCATTGGCACACGCTATACCGATTTCCCGACTGCTTCGAAGACCGCCTTCCAAAATCCCGATGTGCGCTTCATCAACATCAACGTGTTTGAAATGGACGCTTACAAACACGCTGCCATTCCCCTCGTCGGTGATGCCCAGGCCACCCTGGAGGAACTGGCGCAGCATCTGCATGGCTACCGCACTGAAGAAAGCTACCAGCAGCTCGTCAAACGCTACAATGCTGAATGGGACGAAGAAGTCACCCGAATTTATAACCTTGAACACGGTCCTTTGATGAGTCAAGGAGAACTCATCGGCGCGGTCAACGAACTCTCGGATCCGCGCGATGTGGTGATGAGCGCAGCCGGAACCTTCCCCGGTGATCTGCATAAACTGTGGCGTACCCGCGACCGCAAAGGCTACCACCTCGAATACGGCTATTCCACAATGGGCTATGAAATCGCCGGTGGGTTGGGTATCAAAATGGCCGATCCCAGCCGGGATGTCTTTGTGATGGTCGGTGATGCGTCCTTCCTGATGATGAACAGCGAAATCGTCACCGCGATTCAAGAAGGGCTGCGAATCATCATCATGGTCAGCAACAACAACGGCTATTCGAGCGTGGGGCGTGTCTCCGAACAAGTCGGCAGCGAAGGTTTTGGCTGCCATTATCGCTATCGCGGCGAGTCAGGTTGGTACGATGGTGGTTTGCTGCCTGTCGATTTTGCCAAGATTGCCGAAGGCATGGGAGCCATCGGCATTCACGCCAATACCAAAGATGCCCTGGCCGAGGCCATCGCCTTCGCCAAGAAAGCTGATCGTACGACCGTCATCGTCACCGAAACGGATTGGCACGAGCGGGTTCCGGGTTACGGTTTCTGGTGGGATATGGCAACCGCGCAGGTCTCCGAAATGGAAGCTGTCAACGAAGCCCGCCAGCGCTATGAAGCCGAAAAGAAGAACCAGCGCTACTTGATCTAGGAATCGTGACGATGAAGATCGGTTTGTATACCGACAGTCTGCAAGACTTGCCGTTTGAGCCGGCTTTGGATTGGGCTGCCGAACAGGGACTCGATGCAGTCGAGATTGGCACCGGCAATTTTTCCTCTGCTCCGCACTGTAATCTGGCTGAACTGGCCGCGAGTCCTGATGCCCGTGCGCGTTTCAAAGCGGCTTTTGAGGAACGAGACATTACCTGGAAAACCTAACCTAAGGCCAGCCTTCCCTGAAAGGGTCCATGTCAATGCTCATTCGATCTCGCCATACAGCCGAAGCAGGTGTCTTTGCCGAAGTGACCGCGCAGCAGGCGGGGTGGGATCTGCTCAACATGGCGGCTCGCCGTCTGAGTCGGGGGGCGCGTTGGGTGGGCCAAACTGGCGAGCATGAATGTGTCCACGTCGTCCTGGGCGGGCAGTGCCATATCCGCACCACGCAAGGGGACTTCCTGAATATGGGCGAACGGGTTGATGTCTTTGCCGGGCTGCCATTTGCCCTGTATCTCTCTCGCGGGGTGGCTTTTGAGATCGAATCCTTGAGCGATGCTTTTGAGGTAGCGTCCTGTTGGGTTCCCACTGACCAGGATCATCCCGCTCAGTTAATTACGCCTGCTCAGTGTTCGATTGATCTGCGCGGCGGTGGAAATGCATCCCGCCAGGTTGTCAGCATCATCCCGCCGGGTTTTGATTGTCACCGGTTGGTTTGTGTGGAAGCCTACATTCCCGGCGGCAACTGGGCCGGCTACCCACCTCATAAGCACGATGTTCACCGGCAGGACGCATCGGGTGCGCTGTTGGAAGCGGATCTAGAAGAAATCTACTTCTACAAATTGCAGCCGCCAGACGGCTTTGCACTGCAGCGCGTTTATACCGTCGAACGCGATGCAACCTTTGTCGCGCAGCATAATGACATGATCTTGATTCATGAGGGCTACCATCCAACGGTCAGCGCCCCCGGTTACACGACCTATTTGCTCAATTTCCTGGCCGGGTCAGCGCAGTCTCTCGCCAACAGTGATGATCCGGCTCACGCCTGGTTCAAGCAGGCTTGGGGCGAGCTTGATCCTCGTCTGCCGCTGGTCAGCTCAGGGCGCTGATTGGTATGAATACCTCCGCGGAATGTTCAGGATATGAGATCTGGTTAGACGGTGTAAATTCTGCAACCAGTAAGTTTGACAAAGTTGGCTCAGTAGCCTTTACCGCTCGCTCCCACGGACTCGCCGCGCTCGGCCTTGACAATCATCACTCCGGCGCTGGCGCCGATGCGGGTCGCGCCGGCTTTGACCATGGCAGCGGCGTCTTGGTAGTTCCGCACGCCGCCGGAGGCCTTTACGCCGATATCCGGGCCGACGACCTTGCGCATCAGGGCAACATCGCTCACGGTTGCTCCGCCTCCGCCGAATCCCGTGCTGGTCTTAACGAAATCGGCTCCAGCGACTTTGGCGACCTGGCAAGCGATGACCTTCTCCTCGTCGGTCAGCTTACTGGTTTCTAGGATGACTTTGCAGATCACATTGTGAGCGTGGCAGGTTTTGACAACCGTGCTGATGTCGTGGTACAGCCCACGAATATCGCGGCTCTTGATGGTCCCGATGTTCAGAACCATGTCGATCTCGCTGGCTCCATTCTGGATAGCAAGCTGCGCTTCGTAGGCTTTGACCTCGGCGGGCGAAGCCCCCAGCGGGAAGCCGACTACCGTGCAGACGGCCACATCGCTGCCCTTGAGCAGATCAGCACACAGCGGTACGTAGGCGCTGTTGACACAGACCGAGGCGAAGTGATATTCGCGCGCTTCCTTGCATAGTTGGGCGATTTCGGCGGCACTGGCGTCTGGCTTGAGCAGCGTATGGTCGATCAGCCGGGCGATGCTCAGATCGCGCGGAATGAACCCTAGTCCGGCGCTGATGCGTCCCGCGCCGTTATTGACGACCTGTTTCACCCGGTCGGAACACTCGCGTACACAGCGGCCGTCTTGGCATTCGCAGCAGTCCGGGCTGCAGCCGCCTGCTGCGGCCGGTCGAGGTGCGACGGACGCGGGCTTTTGCTGCGTTCGTGCCAGCACCTCGCGGGTGATTTCATCGACCAGACGTTCAAAATCGGTGCTGTTGATTCGGTTCATGGTTGCTCGTCTCTGGTTGGCAGCATCTGGATAACTGGCGCATGTTTAGGCTGAGCCGCCCCGGAAGCGCTTGTCGAGCGCGATGATCTTATCGACCCGCTTAGCATGGCGACCACCGCCGAATGGAGTTGTCAGCCAAACGTGGACGATCTGTTTGGCGAGAGCAGTTCCGATCAACCCTGCGCCCAATGTGAGCAGATTGGCGTCGTTATGTTCTCGGCTGTTGACTGCCGTAGCGTGGTCATAGCACAGGGCCGCACGGATGCCAGGCACTTTGTTGGCAACCATACACGAGCCGATCCCAGCCCCGTCGATCATGATGCCGCGCCAGGCCTGCCCACTGGCGACTGCTTCGGCCACAGCCAGCGCGAAATCGGGGTAATCGACGCTCTCAGCGCTGTTCGTGCCGCAGTCGAGGATAGTATAGCGAGTTTGCAGTTCGGCCTTGAGCGCTTCTTTGAGCGGGTAGCCGCCGTGATCCGCGCCGAGGGCGATCACCTGGCCTTCCGGAGCGGCATACCCGGCTTCAGATTCCGGGATGAGCTTTACGCGGCGGTCAAGGGCAGTGCTGTAGGCCAGCGGCGTGACTAACGCGCCGGGTGGCAGGCGGAGTTCACTGCCTTCAGGAACCGCGTTCACGGCGGCCTCGTCGATTACAGGCCGGCTGCTGCCCTGTCCTAATTGGCGTCGGAGCGCGGCGGCGACAGCGCGGCGAATGGTTTGTTCATCAGACATGGATGTTCCCCTGTATGCTGCTCATGATTATATGCCGTGGGGGGAAGGCCACGCAATTGCCGGATACGTTGGAATGCAGAGATGTGATCTGCGAAGTTGGTGTACGCTAGACCAGAACCTATCCCCCGATGTGGTACATCTCCACCTTGGGGGCGCGGGGCTGGTCAGTTTCCTGGAAGCGGAGTTCACTGTAGCGGTCAATTCGCTCACCCCAGGTTTGGCGGATGATGGTCTCTAGCTCGTCATCGCTTGCGCCGGCGCGGAGCGGGCCGCGCAGGTCGGTTCCGTGGGTGGCGAACAAGCAGGTCACGATCTGCCCTTCTGCAGAAAGCCGCATCCGGCTGCATGCCCCACAGAACGGCTGTGTCACCGAGGTGATGAGGCCGATTTCCCCGCTGCCATCTTGGTAGCGGAATCGCATAGCAACTTCGCTCTTGTAGCTGCGTTCCAGCGGCTCTAGCGGCAGGGCCGCATGGATGCGCTCGGCGATCTCCTTGCCGGAGACGACCTGATCCATGCGCCAGCCGTTGCGGTTGCCCACGTCCATGTATTCGATGAAGCGCAGGATATAGCCTTTGTCGCGTGCCCAGCGCGCCAGGTCGATGATGGTGTGGTCATTCACCCCGCGCTGGACGACCGCATTGATCTTGATCGGCCAGAGTCCAGCCGCTTCGGCAGCGGCTAGGCCGTCCAGCACTTTCTGCACGCTGGAACGGTTGCCGTTCATCTGGCGGAAGACCGCTTCGTCCAGCGAGTCCAGGCTGACCGTGATGCGATCCAGCCCAGCAGCCTTGAGCGCCTGGGCTTTTTGCGGCAGAAAGTAACCGTTGGTCGTCAGCGTCAGGTCATCGACGCCTTCGACCTGCCGCAGCATGTACACCAGCTTCTCAATGTCCTGGCGCACCAACGGCTCCCCACCCGTGATCCGTACCTTGACTGCCCCTAGCCGAACGATGATCCGCACCAGCCGAGTTATTTCCTCAAAGGTCAGGACTTCGCTCTTGGGGAGGAACTGGTAAGCTTCGCCGAAGATTTCGGCAGGCATGCAGTAGGTGCAGCGGAAGTTGCAGCGATCCGTCACCGAGACGCGCAGATCACGCAGGGGACGTTTGAAGCGGTCAAGGAGCGGGGTGGTCATATTGGCAAACTTCCAAAACCTGGATGCACAGCCAGTGATACAGAGTCACGGGGCTGTGGAAAGCATGACAACGATAGTCTACAGGAAAAGCGGATTTTTATCAAAATCATCTTTTTTATTAAGGCGGCAGCTTAATGGCGCGAGGTAAGCACCAAGAGAATCGCATCAGACCGTGGGACGCGGTGATGTAGAATAGGCGGCGTGTGGAGAAAATAAGGAACTTCCGAATGCCCAATGCCGGACTGCGCCGCCATCTGCTCACTTATGCCCTATACCTTGCCGTCGCGGTGGTCATGACCTGGCCGCTGGTGACGGTGCTGGGCACGCACTTCGCGGGCTATCCTTTCGGCGATGCCCATGAGATGACGCGGCATATCTGGTGGATGCGGCATGCGCTGGCGACCGGCCAACCGCTGATCTTCCAGCCGCTTCTCGGATACCCCGACGGTATGCCTGGCGTGATCCTGTGGAGCGACCCGCTGCAGTTCTTCCCTGGCTGGCTGTTTGCGTTTGTACTGCCGCTGCCCGCCGCATACAACCTGTTCGTGCTGCTCACCATGGCGCTGAACGGCTGGGCGGCCTGCTGGTTGGTCGAACGCCTGACGAAGCAGCGTGGAGCCGCCTTGATCGGCGGGCTGATTTTCATGGCTGCGCCGGCGCTCCAGGGGCATCTAGCCGGTGGACATGGCGGCTTGGTCGTCCAATGGCCGCTGCCCCTGCTGGCTGGAGCGCTGCTGAGCGCGACCGGTTCTAGTGCGAGCCTTCGCCAGACAGCGCTGGCGGTGCTGCTGGTCTTTGTGACGCCGCTGGGGCACACGCTCCAATATATCTATGCCGTGCTGCCGCTGGCCGGGGCGTTGGGATTGGCGCTGCTCTGGCGGCGTGACTGGCGCGGGCTGGCGCGGTTGGTCGGGGTTGTAGCAGCAGGAACGGTGCTGCTGGGGGTGTTCCTGCTGCCCGTCTTCGGTGCGACCTTCGGCACAGAGTCGTACACCAGCGCGGGGGGTGCGGTGACGTTCAGCGCCGATCTACTGGCTGTGATCACACCCTCGTTTGCCCATCCGCTCTACGGCCAACTGGACTATACCCACCGTGTGCTGGGTACGAATATCGTCGAAGGTCACAGCTACCTGGGCATCCTGCCCGCGCTGCTCGGCCTGCTGGCGCTGTGGCGGTCGCGGGAGTCGCGTTGGTGGGGATTACTGGCGCTGATCGCTGGGGTGCTCTCGCTGGGGCCGCTGTTGAAGCTCTTCGACCATCCCGTCCTGCTGGCGGTCAGCGGCATCCCAACAGCAGTTCCGCTGCCCTGGGCGCTGCTGGCCGATCTGCCAGGTTTCAGCCTAGCGCGGACGCCGGGACGCTTCAACTTCGTGCTGGCACTGGCTGTCGCCGTGCTGGCTGGGTATGGCTGGACGATCCTCAGCGTCCGCATCCGGCGGCTTGAGTTCCAGTGGGCGGCGCTGGTAACTGCTGGAATGTTCGTCCTGGTGGATGTACAGGCGTTTTGGCCGCTGCCGACCTTCGATGCTCAGATTCCCAAGGCCGTGTATGAGCTGGCTGGGCGCGAGGATGTGCGGGCAGTGTTCGATCTACCCTGGGATAATCTGCTGACGGCCAAAGATGCCCTCTGGCTGCAAACGGCGCACCAGAAGCCGCTCATCGCTGGACAGGTCACGCGGGAGACGCCAGTCAGCCCAGCCAAGCTCACCCTGCTGGGCGAGACACTCGATCCGGCGCTGCTGGCTGCCGCCGGAGCGGATGTGGTCATCCTGCACCGCCACTATGATCTGGACGGAGCCTGGTACAGACGGCTGACCGCTCGGCTGGGTGGGCCGAGCTACCAGGATGAACGGCTGGCGCTGTTCGATGTTCCAGCGGGCGGGACAGTTCCACAGTGGGTGGATCGCTTCGGCTTTCCGCGTGTCAGCAATGGGCGCACCGATTTCGACCTGTACAGTGCCGCGAGGGGCTGGCTGCGCGTCGGAATCAAGCTCAATCCGCAGGGTAGTGACCTCTGGCTGCTGCTGGATGACCAGCTTATGCGGAGTTGGTCAGCGGATTGGGCAGGTGAGTTGTGGCTGCCCATTGATGTGCCGGGGTATCACACGGTCGCTTTGGTGGAGGCGCAGCCCTGCCCGGTACTGATCCCAACGCGGCTGCGGTGTGAGCCGGTTGAGTTCTTGTTCACGCGGGTGGAGTTCGAGGCTGGGACACTCGCGGCGCCGATCAGCTTTGAACGCGGAGTCAGCCTGCGGGCTGTGGTTAGCGAAGATGGTCAGGCGGTTTCGGTGGGTATGGTCTGGAACTTCGGCGAGCCAGTCACGGACACCGATGTACGCTTCGTCAAGCTGTTGGATGCGGACGGCCGGCAGATCGCCGGGTTGGACGAAAGCCTGGGCGGGCATCCGGTGGGCCGCACCTGGCTGGAGGCGGTGACGCTGGTGCTGCCGGATGGCCTGCCGCCGGGAGACTACCGAGTGGTGGTAGGCTGGTACAGCTACCCCGATCTGCGGCGCTTCGCGGTGCTAGCGGATGTGCCGGGAGCCGCCGATGGGCTGGCCGAGATCGGCCGATTCACAGTGCCGCCGAGCGAGTGAAAGAAACCGGACGTAATCTTGCCCCAAACGCCCCGCGGTGCGTTACAATCAAGGACGATTTCGCGATTCGGATTTTGGCGCGCTCATAACCAATATCTGTCTATGAGGGGTGCATACATGGATCGATCCGGCTCCAATTTTGTGATTACATCTTTGATTGTGGCTGTGATTTTTCTGATTCTAAATAATGTTGTGCGCCGAGCAGCGACACTGGCCGATTGGTGGCTCATCCTGCTGCTGCTGGCCGTCGCGCTGCTGATCTGGGCCTATGGCTGGCTGCGAGACCGCCGGGCTGCGGCGGCTGAACCGGTCGGGATTGAGCCGGTGCTCTGGGAGCGCCCCGAACCTGCCGTGCGCGCCATCCCGCAGCCTGCGCCCGTGGTCAGGACAGCGGCCCCGCCCCCGCCGGCGCCTACACCTGAACCCGAACCGCCTGTACCACCCGTCACGGAAGTGCGAGCGGCTCCTGCTGCGCCGAAATCTGGCGAACCTGACGATCTGAAGGTGATCGAAGGCATCGGCCCGAAATTCGAGAAGGCGCTGCACGCTGCCGGGATCAAGACTTTCGAGCAGTTGGCGAAGGCCACCGAAACTGAACTGCGCGCGGCCATCGAAGCGGCGGGGATGCGCTTCGCCCCCAGCATCCCCACTTGGGCGGATCAGGCCGCCTACTGCGCGCGCGGCGATTGGGATGGGCTGAAGGCCTTCCAGGACACGCTCACGGCTGGCCGCCGGGGGAAGTAGTGTATCTGCCTGCGAAATTGACTTCGCAGGCACAACCTTTAGTGCGTAGAAAACAGCAGGGGCGAGAGTGTCATTCTCGCCCCTGTCGATTCTGAAGGCCAGCGCTTGAAGACTGCCGAGGTCAGTCCATCGAGGTTTCGGCGGCTTCACTCGGTTCCAGGATGAGTTCGCCGTCGTCGCCCACAGTCACGCGGACTTCGCTGCCGAGCTTGAAGCGCCCCATGAGGATGCCATCCGAGAGGGCATCTTCGACCTCATTTTGGATCAGGCGGCGCAGCGGGCGCGCCCCAAATTCGGGGTCGTAACCCTTGGTCGCCAGCCAATCGCGAGCCGCTTCGGTCAGGTCGAGGGTGATAGCGTGTTCGATCAACCGCTCGCTGACTTTCTTGATTTCCAGATCAACGATCTGCTTGATCTCATCGCGGGTCAAAGCGCGGAAGACGATAGTCGCGTCCACACGGTTGAGAAATTCAGGCCGGAAGACGCGCCGGAGCTGCTCGGTGACGTTCTTCTTCATCTCTTCATGGTAGAACTGCTCGGTGCGCTCGTCATCCCGCGCCAGGTCGAAGCCCAGTGAATTGCCGCGCTTGATCGTATCCGCGCCGACGTTGCTGGTCATGATGATGATGGCGTTGCGGAAGCTGACAGTGCGCCCACGAGCGTCGGTCAGTTGGCCTTCTTCCATCATCTGGAGCAGCATGTTGAAGGCTTCTGGGTGGGCTTTCTCGATCTCGTCGAAGACAACGATGCTGTAAGGGCGGCGGCGGATGGCCTCGGTGAGCTGCCCGGCATCTTCATAGCCGACGTAGCCGGGGGGCGCGCCCACCAGCCGCGCGACCGAGTGCCGTTCCATGAACTCGCTCATATCCAGTTGGATGAGCGCGTCTTCGCTGCCAAACAGGAATTCGGCCAGCGTCTTGGTCAGCTCAGTCTTACCGACACCCGTCGGGCCGAGGAACATGAACGAGCCGATAGGACGGCGCGGGTCTTTCATCCCGGCGCGGGCACGGCGGACAGCTTTGCTGATTGCGTCGATGGCTTCGCTCTGGCCGACGATGCGGCGGTGCAGCGCCTCTTCCATCTGCATCAGCTTCTCGCTCTCCTCGCCGGAGATGCGCGAGACGGGAATGCCCGTCCACATCGAGACGACTTCGGCAACATCCTCAGCCATCAGGCGCGGCTGGTTGGTTTCCTCGTTCCAACTGGATTTGAGGTCGGAGAGCATCTCCTGCAGGCTGTCGCGCTGGCTGCGAAGCTGGTTGACTTCCTCGTTCTCTGGGTCTTCCTTTTCCAGCAGTTCGAGGTCTTCTTCCAGCGAGGTCAGTTCGCGCTCGGCCTTGAGGACCTGAGCCGCTTCTGGACTCTTGTACATCCGCAGCCGGGCCGAACCTTCATCGATCAGGTCGATGGCTTTGTCTGGCAGATAGCGATCCGGCACATAACGGGCGGAGAGGGTCGCGGCAGCTTCAATGGCCTCATCAGTGATCTCCACGCTGTGGTGTTCCTGGTAGGGGCCTTTGATACCCTGGAGGATTTCGATGGTTTCTTCGACGGTTGGCTCATCGACAATAATCTGCTGGAAGCGGCGTTCCAGTGCCGGGTCGCTTTCGATGTGCTTGCGGTATTCATCCAGCGTAGTCGCACCGATGCACTGGAGTTCCCCGCGAGAAAGGGCCGGCTTGAGGATGTTGGCTGCATCCACGCTGCTGCCAGCGCTGCCCGCGCCGACCAGCATGTGTACTTCGTCGATGAACAGGATGCTGTCCGATGATTTCAGTTCTTCGATGACCCGCTTGAGGCGTTCCTCGAACTGGCCGCGGTACATCGTCCCGGCCACGAGCGAGCCGACATCCAACTGGAGGACGCGCTTGCCTAGCAGCGGCTTGGGTGTCTCACCGTTGACGATGCGCTGTGCCAGTCCTTCAACGATAGCCGTCTTGCCAACGCCCGGTTCGCCGATCAACGCCGGATTGTTCTTGCGCCGGCGGCTGAGAATCTGGATGACACGCTCGATTTCGGTTTCGCGCCCGACCACTGGGTCAAGCTTGCCTTCCTGCGCCAGGGCAGTCAGGTCGGTTGCCAGTTGGTCAACCAGCGGCGTTTTGGTCTTGGCTTCGCCCGAACGGAGATCGCGCGGGGTGCGCTGCTGCTTTTCGGTCTCAGTGGAGCTGGACTGCACCGGGCTTTCCTGGAGGACACGCCGGGTTTGGCGTCGGACTTCCTCCGGGCTGACCCCTAACCGCTTCAGGACATCGATGGCGACGCCTTCTGACTGGCGTACCAGACCGAGCAGCAGATGCTCAGTGCCGATGTAGTGATGTCCCATCCGGCGAGCTTCATCGACGGCCAATTCCAGCACCCGCTTGGTTCCGGGTGAAAGTTCTGCCGCGGTATTGGATGTCCGGGCAGAGGCACGGGTCATTTCTTCGACCAGTTCTTCGACGCGACGTTGTTCCAGTCCGAGGTCGCGCAGAACGCGCCCGGCCACGCCGCCCTCTTCACGCAGCAGCCCTAACAGTAAATGCTCGGTCCCGATGTAGTTATGGCGTAAGCGTTCGGCTTCTTCTTGCGCGAGGCTGAGTACACGCCGCGCCCGTTGAGTGAAACGCTCCATTTTATTGTTCGGCACGGTTCGATTCCCTCCGTAGCCTGTGGCTCCAGGCCACCCTCTTGATCAATAAGAACGAAGGAAGTGACCCTTTTAAATCATTTTACTCATTATAACGGTACACCTGCAATCCGCGGATCGTGATCCGGTAAAAAGTATAGGATGAACCGCCTTACAATCCGATAACGCGGACAAACGTGAAACAAACAGGGGGTAGACCTTGCGGCTGCCCCCTGATGATCTCTTGTCACATTAGACTGATTGGTCACGCTGGTTCTTACAACGTCAGCCGCTGCCGCCGGCAAACCAGTCCATGTCCAGATACTCCGCCGAGTTGACCTTCTTCAGGCTCAGACCGAGGCGGCGCTCGCTGATGTCCATCTTGATGATCCGCAGCGTGACCGTCTCATCTTCTTTTAAGACTTCACGAGGATGGTTGACGCGCTGCTCGGAGAGTTCAGAAATGTGCACCAGGCCTTCGATTTCAGGTACATCCACAAGCCGCACGAAAGCGCCGAACTTCGTCATCTTGGTGACGATGCCCTGCACCAACTGGCCGACCTGGAAGTTGATCGCCACTGTGTCCCAGGGGTCGGCTTCCTGCCGCTTCATGCTTAGGCCGATCCGCTTGGCTTCGGGATCGACGCTGATGACCTCGACCTTGACTTCCTGGCCGACCTTGAGCACCTCTTTAGGATGGGTGACATGCTTCCAGGAGAGTTCAGTCAGATGTACCAGTCCCTCGGCCCCACCAATATCGACGAACGCGCCGAAATCGACCAGGCTGACCACCCGGCCCGTACGCACCTCACCGACTTGGAGCCGGCCGATGAGCGACTCTTTGCGGCTCTCGCGGCTCTCGCGGGCAGCAGATCGCTCAGAAAGAATCAGGCGATTGCGGGCGCGATCCACTTCCATCACCTTGACCGCGATGGCCTCATTGACCATCTTGCCGTAGCGTTCTTCCGGTGTCTCCCCGACCATCAGACGGCGGCGATCCACGCTGATCTGGCTCTGCGGGACGAATCCCCGCAGCCGGCCAAACCGCACAATCAAGCCGCCTTTGTTGTACCCCGCCACATGGCTTTCGTAGACCTCCTGGCTCTGGCGGTATTCTTCCGCCCGCTGCCAGTCGATCTCCTCCAGCGCCCGGTTGATGGATAGGATGATATCGCCGTTGTGATCGTGCGGATTCACGACGTAGACCGTCACCACAGCGCCGGGCTTGAGCATGTCCAGCGTTTCGCGGTTCATGCGTTCGAGTTCACGGCCAGGGATGATGCCTTCGGTTTTCTGGCCGATATCGACATGAACAGCAGTTGGCGATGTCGCTGTGACAGTACCTTCAAGCACGGTTCCGCGCTTCAAGGTTTTAGGATCACCACTGGTGTCCTGCGCCAACCAATCGCTGTCGGGAGACTGCGCTGCGGTCTCGCCGTTGGTGCTGGTATCCTCTGCGGCGGGGGCGAGTTCGTCTTGAACGCCTTCAACTGCGGCAGCCTCAGCCGACACCTCCGGCATCTCCAGCGCTGCCGGCTGTGATTCCTCGGCGCTAACCGGGTTGGTCTCCAGCTCTGCGCTGTCGCCAACCTCTTGAAGATTCGAATTCATAAGTCTCTGCTCTCCGCGCACATGGGTACAGAGGCGGTATTATAACGAGAGCATGGAAACTCGGCAAACGATTTGATAACCATTCGTCTGAATCGATCTGACCCCTTGTGATTTCTTGTGATACGAGAGGGGATTTTGGAAGGTGAAGGCTGCTTTGGAGGTCGGGATTTATTTCTGGCACACCGTCAAGGTGCGGTACAATCGGCATTGTGATCCGAATTGAACCGGTCAAGGCAGCAAACAATGAAATTGATGGTGGTTGGTTTCGGCGTAGTAGGACAGGGCTTGGTGGAGATTCTGCGGGATAAACAGGCTGAACTGGAAGCGCGTTATGGTTTCCGCGCCCAAGTGGTGGCCGTGGCGACGCGCAGCAAAGGGACGCTCTATCACCCCGACGGGCTGAACCTGGATTGGCTCCTGGATGCTGCCCAGCGTGGTTCGCTGGCATTGTATCCACCCGCTGCGGATGTTATCCGTGACGAAGGTATCCTCACTTTGATCCGCCGCGCAGACATAGATGTGTTGGTGGAAGCCAGCCCGACCAACCTGCATACCGGGCAGCCGGCTTTGAGCTACTGCCTGGCGGCTTTTGACAGCGGCAAGCATGTCGTCCTGGCGAACAAGGGACCGGTGGCAGTGGCCTACGGTGAACTCTTGGAACATGCCCGGCACGCCGGCAAAATGCTGCGATTCGAGGGCACAGTCATGGCTGGAACGCCCTCTATTCGGCTGGCGATGCAGGCGCTGCGCGGCTGCACGATTTCAGAAGCGCGCGGCATCCTCAACGGCACGACCAACTATATTCTGACGCAGATGGAAAACGGCATGAGCTACGCCGCTGCGCTGGCTCAGGCGCAGCAGTTGGGTTATGCCGAGGCCGATCCTGCCGGGGATGTGGACGGTTGGGATGCTGCTGGCAAACTGTTGATCCTAGCGCGGGCGTTGTTTAATATTTCCCTGACAATGGACGATTTGCAGGTCAAGGGGATCAGCGGCATCAGCCTTGACGATGTGAAGGCTGCTCAGGCAGCCGGGGAGCGCTGGAAACTGGTTGCGCGGATTACCCCGGAAGGTGGCAGCGTTGCGCCAGAGCGTGTGCCGCTCAGCAGCCCACTGGCTGCGGTTTCTGGCGCAGCCAACGCCGTGACCTATGTCACCGATCTCCTCGGCGAAGTCACGCTGGTTGGCGCTGGCGCGGGACGGCTCCAGACTGGGTTTGGGCTGCTCTCTGATCTGCTGGATATTCACGAGCGGACGGGTTAGGGGATTCATGCCCATAAGGCGGATTTCCCCCTATTGACGAATCGCTCTACCGATGCCATAGTGAAAAAATGTAGAGATTGCGTGAAAATCGGCGACAATCACCGTTTCGCCTCAAGTGTTGCAGGAGCCAGTCACAATGGAGAAGGCCACAGTCCTGGTTGTTGAGGATGATGTACATCTTCTGAAAGGAATCCAGGATATCCTCGAACTGGACGGGTATTCCGTCCTGACGGCCGATAACGGTGTCCAGGGGCTGGCTGTCCTGAATGCGCAGCCCGCACCGCCGGATTTGATCGTGTCGGACATTATGATGCCGCGCATGGATGGCATCCAGTTCCTGAAGGAAGTGCGCCGGGAGATGCGGTGGTTTAGCATCCCCTTCATCTTCCTGACGGCCAAAGGCGAAAAGTCAGATGTTCACCGGGGAATGCGGCTGGGTGTGGATGATTACGTCGTCAAGCCGTATGACCCGGCAGATCTGCTCGTCAAGATCGAGTCGCGGCTGGAGCGTCACCGCAGTCTGAACGCCTTGCATACCACGGGTATGGCCTCGCTCAAGCGGGAAATTCTGACGATCCTCAACCACGAATTCCGCACCCCGCTGACCTTTGTGGTTGCCTACGCCGACATGCTCAACAATCCCGGCGATCAAAAGCTGACCGAAGCCGAAATCCTGAGCTATATCCAAGGAATCAGCACCGGTGCTGACCGGCTGCGGAATTTGATCGAGAATTTCATCCTGCTGGTTGAATTGGAAACCGGTGAAGCTAAACAAACCTATGACTGGCGCAAAGGCCCCATTGGCAATCTACCCACCCTCATCAACCAGGCGCGCGAGCGGGTCAAGAGCTTGGATGAGCGCCGCCACCGGGTCTCCGTCGAGATTGTCGAGCCGCTGCCGTTCTTCATCGGCGACATCGAGTATGTCACTTCGGCCATAGCGCATCTCCTGAGCAATGCCTCGAAGTTCTCCGACCCAGGGAGTCCGGTCACTGTTGGCGCTTTCGCCAAAGACGATGAAGTCGTCATTTGGGTGCGCGACCAGGGCCGGGGGATCCCCGCCAACGAGCTTGAGAACATCTGGAAGAGCTTCTACCAGATCGACCGCGCTACCAATGAAGACCAGGGCGCCGGGGCTGGCCTCGCTATCGTCAAAGGCATCGCCGAACTGCACGGCGGGCGAGCCGAGGTCGAAAGCGAAGTCGGCAAAGGCAGCACCTTCCGCCTCTACTTCCCTTCAGCGGAACCCGCCGAAGCCTGAGGTTCTTCCCTGGTTTCAGCGCGATTTTCACGGCTTTCTCTCATTCAGCCGGCTGCATCATCTGGCCGATTCCTGTGCTATAGTGAAGCATCGATTGATTGTGCGCAGCAGGATGATGGTGTATGGCGAAGTGGATGCGGTTGGCATTATTCGTAATCGGGATCGGACTGGCAGCCGGGGTGGCGCTGGCGCAAGATCAGCAGCCCGCTGGCAGTCAGGGCGGTACAGTCTCCATCGTTGTCGGCGTGGACATTTTTGAGCGGGCTGGACAAGCTTTCGACGCTGGCGATTTTGAGCAGGCCATCACCGATTACAGCCTGTTCATCCTCCTCAATCCAACCTTCAGCCAGGCTTACTTCCAGCGTGGAGTCAGCTACACCCAGCTCAATGACTATGAAAAGGCTCTGGCTGATCTGACCAGTTCGCTGGCACTTCCACAGCCCTCGCCGGATTTCACGGTGCGGGCTTACAGCGTGCGGGCCTTCATTTACCAACAGCTGGCGAATCTGGACGCCGCGCTGAAAGACCTGAACGCGGCAGTCGCAGCTTCGCCGCAGCAGGCTGATGGTTACTACTGGCGCGGGCAGTTCTATCTAGAGCAGAATCAAATCGACGCGGCACTGGCCGATTTCAGCAAGGTCATCGAATATGCGCCGGATACAGCCAATGCCTACGCCTACCGTGGAGCCATCTACCTTCAGAAAAAAGAGTACGCTTCTGCTGCAGCGGATTACAGCCGCTTGATCGAACTCACGCCGGATGATGCGCGGGCCTACTTCCAGCGGGCGCTGGCTTACGTCGGCCAGGAGCAGTGGTCAGCAGCGCTGGCTGACCTCGATGAGGCCATTGACCTTCAAGACAGCGTTCCCGAACTCTACCTCCAGCGCGGACGAGTGAACAGTGAGCTGGGCAATACTGTCCCGGCTGCTGAGGACTACATGCAGTATGCGCGGCTGATCCGGACCGCGGTCAACAGCGAACTGACCCTGCGCCCTGGGGAATCCCAGGTGGTTGAGATGGAGACCGGTTTGCTCTACGGCATGGGGTTCGAGGGCAAGGCTGGGCAGACGATCACGCTGACAGTGGATGCCCGTGCTCCGCAGGCTGTCGATCCGCTGGTGATTTTGCTCCAGTCAAACGGAAATGCGCTGGTAGCGGATGATGACGGCGGTGGCGATTACAATGCGCGGATTGACTCGTTCACGCTGCCTGCTGATGGAGTCTACGTCGTCGTGGTGACCCACGCGGGCGGCGGCTCAGATGGCGCGCTGCGCGTCCTGCTCCAAGTCGAATGACTCTAGAACGGCCTTACACACCCTTCAGAAAGTTCCGCACCAGGCTGAAGTATTCCTCGCGCCGAGTCGTCGCTGGGGAATGTCCACCTGCCTCGAAGCGGTGAATGCGCGCGCCGGGATAAAGCGCCCGCAGCCGCGCCCGTGCCTCGGCGTCGAAGGTTGCGTCATCCTCAGCTTCGATCAGCAGGATACGCTCGCCCCAATCGGCTAGATCGTCGGGACTCAACGGGTAGGAATGGGCGAAGTCGAGCAGGCAGCGCACGGTGCTGAGCTGGTCGGCTCGGCTGAGCCGCTCGGTGAAAAGTTCCTCCACATACGCTGCCCAGAAAGCCCGCTCGGAATCCGGCGGCGCGATCATCTCCAGAAAACGAGCTTGGCTGACCTGTGCCAGCACCTCTGGCGGCGCGGCAGTCATCAGCTCTAGCTGCTGGCGGTAGCGTTCGGCGCTGGCTTCGTCCAGCACGGCAGTCGTAGATAGAATCAGGCGTCCAATGCGGCGGGGATGCCGCCGGGCGAACACCTGAGCGACCATCCCGCCGAAAGACCCAGCCAGCACATGCGCCCGGCTGACCCCCTCGGCAGTGAGCAGATCGGCCAGCCCATCTGTGAGCGCGGCCATGGTGTCTATCGCCGGGTAATCTGGGGCGACGATGCGGAACTCGTCTTCGAGCAGCGGGATCGAGCGGTAAGCCGCATCGGCCATCCGCAGCCCCCCGACCAGCCACAGAATCACCGGCTTATCCTGCGGGCCGCCCACCAGATACGTCCAGCGCGTCCCGCGCAGATCGCGCGTCTGGATGGGATGAGTCTCGCGGAAATGGCGCAGTGCCTCGCGCTGATCAGCCGGGACGTTCGCATAAATCATCTCGAAGCTCATAGGGACTCCTCCCGCGCCCGGATCAAACCTTCCAGACGCGCTAGATATGCCGCTGTCTCCGGCGTATCTTCCAGGGGTGCCCACGGCGCAAATTTCTTGTGGGTTTCGGCCACATAGGGTCCCTGGATGATTTCCAGGATGACGCAGGGCGTCAGCGCGACGAAGTTGTGGTACACGCGCGGCGGAATATCCACGCCGTAGACCGGGCCATCTCGCCGCAGGATGAAGACCTCGGCAATCTCTCCGGTATCCGTGTAATGGACGACGGCCGCTGTGCCCACCAGCACCGAAATCAGTTCGACCTTATCCGGGTTTTCGTGCTTGTGCGGAGTGATGTAGCTGCCGGGCAGGATAGCGTTGAGCATCCGCTGCACTGGTTCCTCATGCGCGTGGAAGCGATACGGCACGCGCAGGCGGGCGCTGCCGGCAGCCTGTGCCAGTAGGTCATTGAGCAGTTCCTGATTGATCGTTCGCACAAGGACCCTCTTCCTAAAATAATCCTACAGCGGCTTCTGGGTGGGCATCCCCGGCTTGCGAGGATACAGGGGCGGTGTCGGCGCGATCTTCTCGATGACCACCAGGTAATGAAGATCAGCTACACCGGGAAGCTGCACCGTCTCGATGTTCAGCACGCGCCCCCCCAAGATCGCCAGAGCGCGTTTCGAGTCGGCCATCTCGGCTGCGGCCGTCTCACCCTTCATGGCGATGCAGCGTCCCCCGACGCGCACCAGCGGCAGCAGGTATTCGAGCAGCACGGGCAGCCGTGCCACCGACCGCGCCAGAGCTGCATCATAGGTTTCGCGGCGGTTGGGCATCTGTCCGGCTTCCTCTGCCCGCGCTTTGAGGGTATCTACGCCGCGCAGCCCTAAGGCCGCGATAACCTGGTCGAGAAAGTGGACTTTCTTGCCCGTGGCTTCCAGCAGCGTGACTTCGATATCCGGATAGGCGATCTTCAGCGGCAGCCCTGGAAAACCCGCGCCCGTGCCCACATCGATCAGGCGCAAACCCGGCAGCATCGGCAGGACGCGGCAGATCGACAGTGAGTCCAGGAAGTGCCGCACCTGAATACCTTCAGGATCGATGATGGCCGTCAGGTTGATGCGCTGGTTCCATTCGGCGAGCAGCCGGGCATAAGTATCGAACTGAGCGGCCTGTTCGGGCGTCAGTGCGATCTGGACCAGCGCAGCGGCCTGCTCACTGAGGGTTGGCATCGTAGAGTAGATGATCGGCGGGGCGGCTGTGTGACCGCCCCTGAGAAATCGCGTTAGCGCACGCTGTACATCAGGTTGGCGTCAGTGACGTTGATGTTATCCGGATTTCGCTCAATGGTGAACGAGCAAGTTGCGCTCATCTCCGGTGTCTTCGTGTCCGGGCCGAAATTGGCATACCCGTCGAAGATGGCCTGCTTCCAGTTTAGCCGGAATTCGACCCCGTACTGGCCCGGACGCAGCCGCCCAATCTGCGCAGTATAGAAGACCCAGTAGTTGGCGCCGAGCTTCTGGATCGGGCTGACGGTGATCCCGACCAGCGGCGCGCGGTTGAGCTGCACACTGTATTCCGCCTGGGCGATGTGATCCTCAACTTGGGCGATGGTGCGGGCGTACCACGACCAGAAGATCACGATGTTATCGGTGTCATAGAGGAGTCCTGGTGCGGCCTGCGGCAGATACTTGTCGCATTCGGCGAAGATCACGCCGGCCGTCTGTGACCGCTGCGGGTTAACGGACTGGCGCGCGCCCAGCACAACTTCCGGTTCGGGAGTCAGCGTCAGGTCAGGATTGATGTAGCCGCCGAAAGGTGAGCGAATCTTCGGGCCGCTCGAACTGCCGCTGACTGCGCCTGCACCCGTCGCGCCGGTATCAACGCTGGTCCCCAGCGGATTCTGGGCGTTGTTGCAGCCGTCCTGCAAGTCGTCAACCGTGAAAATGTCACTAGCTGTCGATGCTGGATTGCCTTCGCGGGCGATGAACACGCGGATGCTGCCCGTCCCACCTGCCGGGATCGTCCCGCCAGTATAGGCGATGGTTTCGCTGAAGGCATACGCGCCGTCGACCTGCACCTGCCGCACATTCGACAGCGGCGTGCCGGTTCCGCCTGGCCCAGAGAAGACCTGGTAGTACACATCCAGGCCGGTTTCCATATTGCCGGATAGGTTGACGACGCCCTGGTTTTCACAGGCGACATAGAAGATCGTCACGCTGGAGGCACTGCCATCCTGGGCGCTGGCCGCCATCCCGACTGCCAGCAGCATGATCATCATGATCGCTGGGAGTAGTCGTTTCATAGTGTATTCCCCTGCATCTCAATCTGAACACAACACGCGCTGATTGTGCATCAGATTGGCGCTGTGGGCAACCGGACGTTGCCGAAGCGCTGGGGAAATGGTTTACTGGGAAAAGAGTCCTAACAGAAAGTCCAACACGCAATCAAACCGCAAAGTCATCAAGAACACGAACACTATAGGCAGACGGGCGTGAAAGGAACAGCAGGAGATATGCAGTTACCAATCATACAAGCGGGCGCGGAAGCGTTCTTCTTCCGCGGTGGGGCAGTCGGTTGTTTGTGCCTCCACGGATTCACCGCCTCTCCGGCGGAGCTGCGCTGGATGGGCGAGTATCTGGCCGAGCAGGGGCATACCGTGTACGGGCCGCGCCTGCCCGGCCATGCCACCGACCCGCGTGATCTGCTGCGGCTGCGCTGGCGGGATTGGTACACAGCCGCCTTGGACGGTTGGGCGGTGCTGCGGGCACAGTGCGAGCAGGTCTTCGTCGTCGGGCATTCGATGGGCGGGCTGCTGGCGCTGCTCTTGGCCGCGAATTGCCCCGTGGCAGGGGCTGTCATTCAGGCTGCTCCCATTCAGTTCCGCAGCCGCTTGATCCGGGCAGCCCGCTGGCTGAAGTATGGGTTGCGCTTTACCGACCAGACTGATACCAGCCCGCTGGTCGAAGTGATCCGCGCCGAGCAGCAGCGCCGGGGTGAAGCGGTCGTTGGGCGGGTGCGCTATGACCGGTGGGCATCAGCCGGTGTCGAGCAGTTGTACGCGCTCTCCTGCGAGACGCGCCGACATCTGCCGGAAATCACAGCGCCGCTGCTCTTGATCTATTCGACGGCGGATCGCACCGTCCCGCCGGAAAACCTCGATCTGATCCGTTTGGCGGCCAGCGGCACCTCGGTCGAGTCGCATCTGCTCCACCAGAGTGACCACATCCTGCCCCAGGATATTGAACGGGAGACCGTTTTCGCGCTGACCGCTGGTTTCATCGCCCGGCACAGCAACTCCAGTGCTTCATCTGCGTAGAATCAGTGGTGTCGTTGTCTGTGTTTGAGATAGGAAATTGAGATGGGAATGCTGCATGCGCTCTGGATTCAACTGCGCCTGACCTGGCGCCTGATCCGCGATCCGCGCGTCCCGGTCTGGTCGAAGGCCATTCCTGTATTGACTCTGGCCTACATCCTCTCGCCCCTCGATTTGATCCCGGATGTCATCATCGGGCTGGGGCAGTTGGATGACCTGGCGCTGTTCATGGGTGCGATGCGCCTGTTCGAGGCGGTCTCGCCGGACGATGTGGTGGCCGAACATCGTGCGGCGCTGGAAAGCGGGAGTAACCCGCCGGAGATCATCGAGGGTAAAGCCAAACGGCCGTAAGGCAATTAGACCAGCTCAAATTCGGCTTCACTGCACACCCGCAGCACGCCGGCCAGTTCATGGCCGATCACCAGGGTGCGGTCGCCCACGCGGAGCTGAAGCGGCCCGTTGAACGGCGCGCGTTCCACCAGATGAAAGCGTGTGCCGGGGATCAAACCCAATGTGCCGAGGTATTGCAGTTTGTCGGCGTCGTGGGTGGCTACGCGGCTCAGAACCCAATCGCGCCCTGGCTCCATCTCGTTGAGCAGATAATCCACGACCTGCGGCATCCGCCCGTCGGGTGTGGGAATCGGTTCACCGTGCGGGCAGCGGCGCGGATTCCCGGCCAGCTTCTCCATCCGCGCGACGAGATCGTCGCTGACGACCGCACCAAGCTGGTCAGCGTCATCGTGGACTTCGTGCCACCCGAAGCGCATCACATCCACCAGGAAACGCTCGACCAGGCGGTGGCGCCGGATAGCGAGCAGTGCCTCCCGCTCCCCGGCAGGGGTCAGGCAGATGCCGCGATAGGGTTCATGTTCCAAATAGCCGGCGTTTTTGAGGCGTTGCACCATGCGGGTCACAGCCGGCGCAGAGACGTGCAGCACATTCGCCAAATCCGAGGTCGAAATGTAAGGATTGCCGTCCTGGTAGTAGGCCAACCGGTAGGTCTCGGCCAGGTACTCTTGCATCGCCTGCGTAATTTCCATTCCTGCTAACGCCTCAAACCCATTCGAATTTTGCTCATAACTGTCATTAATATACCCCAGTCCGAATGGGTTTAGCAAGCGTTAAATTACAAGTTTATCATCGTCTAAACCTGTGCCGGTCACTTCCCGCCGTTGAGCCGGTCACGAGCCTGCTTGAGCTTCTGCTGTGTAACCTCGTGGGTGGGATCGATGGCCGCAGCGCGTTCAAAAGCTTCAACGGCGCGGGCTGCATCGCCGACGGCTAACAGCGCCTCGCCGTAGTTGTTCCAGAACCACAGGTCTCGGTCGTTATAGGACAGTGCCATCTTGTAGGCCACCAGCGCTTTCTGCCAATCCCCCAGTCCCGCGTAGGCCAAGCCCTGGCCGTTCCATCCCCAGGCGTAAGTGTCGTCCAGCGCCAGTGCGCGGTCATAACTTTCGACGGCCTGCCTGTAATCTCCGAGACGGCGCAAGACCTGTCCCCGCCGCGCCCAGGCAACCGGATTGTTGGGCATCAAACTGACCGCTCGGTCAGCAGCGGCGAGTGCCTCTTGCTTACGTCCCATATCCAGCAGGACATCGATCTGGTTCGTGTAGTACCAGATCACGCGCGGGTCTTCCTCGATAGAACGCTCATAACTGGCGAGGGCTTCCTCGCGCCGGCCCAGCGCTTCCAGCGCCAGCCCGCGCCCATTCCATGCCCAGGCATAGCGGGGATTGTAGGCCAGTGCCTGGTCGTAGGCGGCCAGGGCTTCGGCATGCATTCCTAGGCGGCGGAGCGCCTGCCCGCGTTTGGCCCAGCTTTCGGGATGGTGGCTGTTCAAACGAAGAGCCTGGTCGAGGACATCCAGTGCCTCGCCAAAGCGCCCCAAAGTGACCAGTTCATCCCCAGCATTGTACCAGTACCACACATCCTGCTCTTCGCAGCGCGTGGCTTCGCGGAAGCAGGCCAGCGCTTCTTCATGGCGGCCTAAGGCGCTGAAGGCCAGCCCGCGCCCGTTCCACGCCCAGCCGTACTTGGGATCGAGTTCAACGGCGCGGGTGTAGCTCCGCAGTGCTTCATCTGGCCGGTTGAGGCGGCGCAGCACCTGTCCGAGTTTGGCCCACATGCGGGCGTTGCCGCTGTCCAGCTTGAGTGCCGCTGTCAGCAGGTCATGAGCCGCTTGGTGCTGCCCCAATTGGATCAGGATGTCCGCCTGCTGGTACATGTAGAAGGGATCGCGTGGAGACGATTCGGACGCGCGCCGGTACGATTGCAGCGCATCGTTCAACCGCCCTAGGGATTCTTGTGTGATGCCCTGCTCATTCCATGCCCAGGCATAATCCGGGTCGAGTTCGAGCGCTTTCTGGAACGCCAGGAGTGCATCTTCCGGTCGCTTGAGGTGACGCAGCGCGTTGCCCATCCGTGCCCAACTCTGGGCATGATCGGGCATGGCCTGGGTGACTTTTTCCAGCAGCGGCAGCGCTTCCTCGTGTCGCCCCATCAGCACCAGCACATTCCCCTGGTTGTACCAGCAGTGCCACACATTGCTGTCGGAGAACTGCGCCGCATGTTCGTAGCAGGCCAGTGCCTCCTCAAGTCGCCCCATATGTTCCAGTACGATGCCTTTGCCGTTGATCGCCCAACTGTAATCCGGCTGGAGCTGGATAGCGCGTTCGTAGGCTTCCAGCGCCTCGGCATTGCGGTTGACATGCCGGTAGACCTGGCCGAGCTTGGCCCAACTGAACGCATGGTTAGGATCGACGCGGGTGGCCTGGAGTGCCGGATGCACCGCATCCGCATACTGGCCGAGATCGACCAGCATCTCAGTCAGGTTGTACCAGTGCCGGATTTCATCAGGTTGGTGCTGGGTAGCGCGTTTGAAGCTGACCAGCGCGTCGGCGCTGCGTCCCAGGGCCTTCAGCGCCAGCCCGCGCCCATTGTGTGCCCAGGCGTATTCCGGGTCGATCTCGATAGCCTTTTCATAGGCTTGAACTGCCTCCGCATAGGCGCCGCGCAGCCGGTAGATCTGGCCGAGTTTGGCCCAACTGTTCGGATGGCGCGGGTCAACTTCCAGCGCCTTTTGCAGCAGAGGGATAGCCTCATCGTAGCGGTTGGTGTTTTGTAGCACATCGGCCTGGTTGTACCAGTTCCACACCTCGTTGGGCTTGATCCGGGCAGCCTCCTGGTAGCAGGCCAGCGCCTCTTCCAGTTTGCCAGTGCGTTCCAGCACCAGGCCTTTGCCGCGCCAGGCAAAGCTGTACTGCGGCTGAATCTCTAGAGCGCGGTCATAGCAGGCCAGCGCCTCGTCGTAGCGCTGCATCAGCCGCAGAGCGCGGCCTTTGCGGGCGAACGCCAGCGCGTTATCGCTCTGCAAGGCAATAGCCCGGTCGTAGGCCGCCAGCGCTTCGTCCATCCGCCCCAGCTCGGTCAGCGAATAGCCTTTGTCGATCAGCTCGTGGATTTGGAGTTCGGGGCCGGTGATCTCCAGCGTAGCCCGCTGCCCGGTGACTGCTTCATAGATCGCCGCCAGTTCATCAACAATCGTGCCCCAATCAGACGGCCGGCGCATCGGAGCTTTTTCCAAACACGCCAAGATCAACTCGCGCAGCCGAGCCGGAATCAGGACTTCTTCTTCGGGCGTGAAAGTAGGTTTCTGGGTCAGGTGAGCCTGCTTCCACGCGCTGAACTTCTTCTCGACGAATACCTGCCGCCCCGTGACCATCTCGAACAAGATGCAGCCGAAGGCATAGATGTCGGCGCGAATATCGACATCTTTGGATTCGCACTGTTCCGGCGACATGTACGGCGCCGTCCCGACAATCGCGCCGAAGCGGGTCAGCCGGTTATCTCCGGAGTGTGAGCCGCTGCCATCGGCCTCGTTGCCTGGCAGAGGGGCATCGCTGAATTCCAGCGAGCGTACCAGCCCGAAGTCCGTGATCTTGGCGATGGCGTCATGGGTCACCAAGATGTTGGCCGGCTTCAGGTCGCGGTGAACCAGGCCGGGAACGCGCTGGCAGGCGTGCTGCATCCCCAACGCGATGTGCAGTCCGAACTCCATCGACTGCGGCAGGTCGAGCCGTTTGTTGTCGATCCAGCTTCGCAGGTCGGGGCCGAGTCCTTCTGGTCCGCTGATGTGTTCCAGGATGATATGCGGGCGCGAACCGATGGTTTCCACGCGCCGAGCTTGCACGATGTAGCGGTGCTTTTCCAGCATGATCCACGTTGTGGCTTCCTGGTAGAAGCGGGCGACAGCCCGTTCATTATCCAAGAACCGGCTCTGGAACGACTTAATGGCGACGGCTTCTTTCTGCTGGTGGTCGTAGCACAGATACACCACCCCCATCCCCCCGCGCCGCACATCGGCAACTTCGTACCGATCCTGAATCCAGTCACCCACATCGAACTCGTCATCGGTGCTGGAGCGAGCAGCCGGGTGGTACGTAGAGCGGCGTGGCGACCGCCCGACTTCGCGCTCGGCAGACGTGAACGAATCCAGAATAGTCTGTTCGAGGTGGGTTTCGCTGAACGGGTCAAAGTCGCTTCTGCCGAGCTTCAGTCCGGTCACTGGTTCGTCCGCAATCGTGGCCGAAAGTGCCCCAGCCGTATCGGAGAGATCGGAGGGAACCACGCGGGCGGTTGTGGTCGTGCGTTCCTCCGGTGGTACATCTGCGTGAGTTTCATCGCCAACCGGCAGCGGTGGCGAGGTCGGAGTCTCGGTGCGGTACAGCACCAGCAGTTCGTCGATCACTTCGGGATCGTCAAACACCGGTAGATCGTCAGCCTCATTCTCGCCGATCACCCACAGCGCTACGGCCAGGTTGCGGCGGCTGGGGAACTGCTGCGCTGTCGTAACCACCCAGGCCGAGAAATCGCGGTAAGCCCGCTGCGCCAAGTTGCGGTCTGCTGCCGCATCAGCCATCTGCAGCGCGCGCTTGTAGGCGATCAGCGTCTTCCCCACATAGAAAATCAGCAGCCGGTCACCATCCACCAGTGCCTTCAGCGCGCATAGATCGCCGAGGGCGAACGCATCGCTAACATCCTTGCGACGCAGCGCGATCCGCCCCAGCGTGCTGATCTCCGGGTCGGGATCAGCGGCAAAGGGATCGACCCGATCCTGCGAATGGCGCTTGCGGAGCAGGCGGTCGAGGGCGTCTTCGCTCATCTGGGTCGGTTGGCGGCCAGTCTGTGGAATGTCCATTGGGGTGATGCAGATTTAGCTCTTTGCTTCGGGTTGGATGGCCTCGAACTTCAGACGATCCTTACTATCAACTCGGGCGACGATGGTCGAACCCGGCTCGAAGGCGTCTTCGATGATCTTGGCACTCAACGGACGAGTCACCAGCCGTTCAATGGCGCGGCGCAGCGGTCGTGCTCCGCTGATCGGATCATAACCTTTTTGCAGGATCAGGTCGCGGGCATCGTCGGCCAGTGTCAGTGTCAGCTTCTGTGAAGTCAGCCGTTCACGCAGATCGCGCAGTTGAAGCTCCAGAATTCGGCTGAGCGCTTCCGTCGTCAGCGGGCGGAAAGTGATAGTCTCATCCACCCGGTTGAGAAATTCCGGTCGGAAGAAGTCTTTGAGGTGGGCCGTATAATCCGGTAGCGCGTCGCTGGCGCCAAAACCGAGCGCTTTCCCGGTTTCGTCCGTGCCAATGTTGCTCGTCATGATGAAGATCGAGTGCCGAGCATCGACATGGCGGCCGTGGGCATCGCTCAGGCGGCCTTCATCGAAGACCTGCAGAAAGATGTCGAAGACCTCTGGTGCAGCCTTTTCGACCTCATCCAGCAGGACGACGCTGTAAGGACGCCGCCGCAGCCCGTCAGTGAGCTGGCCCCCCCGTTGGGTATCCTTATAGCCGGGCGGGGCGCCGATCAAACGGGCGACCGTGTGTGAATCATGAAACTCGGACATATCTAGCCGCAGCATGGCCTCATCGCTGCCGAACAGAAACTCGGCCAGTGCCCGTGCCAGTTCCGTCTTACCAACTCCGGACGGCCCGACGAACAGGAACACGCCAATCGGACGGTGCGGGTTGCTCAGTCCTGCGCGGGCAGTCTTGATCGCAGCAGCGACCGTTCGTATGGCGTCGTCCTGGCCGATCACGCGCTCCATCAGCGCCGCTTCCAGCCCGGCCAGACGCCGTTTCTCATCAGTAGTCAGGTCGGTCACCGGGATGCCCGTCCAATCCGACAGCACAGCAGCGACGTTCGCCACTTCAACCTCGGGATTGCCGCTGCTGTCTTCGTCTGGTGAGATCGACCGGATGGTGACGCGGGTGCAGGCTTCATCCAGCAGGTCGAGCGCCTTGTCCGGCAGACGCCGGTCCGGCATGAATCGCACCGAGAGGTTGACGGCCGCCTGGAGCGCATCCTGGGTAATGTGAACGCCGTGGTGGTCTTCCAGCTTCTTCCGCTGGCCTTCCAGGATTTTGATCGTGTCGTCCTGGCTGGGTTCGTCGATGTCGATGGTGCGGAAGCGGCGATCCAGCGCCGGGTCCTGCGCAATCGCGCGCCGGTATTCTTCATGCGTGGTCGCGCCGATGCAGTTCAGGTCGCCGCGAGCCAGCGCTGGCTTGAGGATGTTAGCCGCATCCAGGTTGCTGTCGATGGTGTCGCCGGCCCCAACGATGGTGTGTATCTCATCGATGAACAGGATCACGTTGCCGGCGTTCTTGACCTCATCGACGATCCCAATCAGACGCTCTTCAAACTGCCCCCGCAGGCTCGTCCCGGCCACCAGCGTGCCGATCTCGATCTGGACGATCCGGCGGTTAAGCAGGGATTTCGGCGCCGTCCCTTCGTGGATGGCATAGGCCAGCCCTTCAACCACGGCCGTCTTCCCCACACCTGCATCGCCGAGCAGCAGAGGGTTGTTCTTCTTATTGCGTGCCAGCGTCCTCGCCAGCGCCCGAATTTCCGATTCGCGGGCGATGGCTGGGCCAATTTTCCCAGCGGCGGCCTGTGCGGTCAGGTCACGGCCGTACTTATCCAGCAGCGGAGTCGGCACGCGCTGCCCGCCCTTCGAGCCGGGGTCCGAAGCCAAGAAATCTTCATCCAATCCAAAGTCGTCGCTCAGGTGCGGGAAGCTCGGCAGGCTGCTTTCCGGTTCGCTTTCCAGCAGCGGTTCCTTGATCGAATCGGCCTCCAGCAGCAGCCGTTGCAGCCACAGCTCGACATCAAATCCCAAATCAATCAGCTTGCGGACCGGGATGCTCTCTTTTTCCTGGAGGGTGGCGATCAAGAAATGAATCTCGTTGACTTCGCCGTTGGCCTCCTCGTCCTGTTCGGCCATGATTAACGTCAGCGCCAGCACCAGGATGGCGCGGGGCGTCAGCGGCAGAACCTGCCCGGACTTGCCGTCGCCCGTGCCCACCTCTTTGCGGATTTCATTCCGCACGAAGCGCGGTTCTAGCCCAGCCCGTTTGAGCAGATTGGATACCGCGCCGTGTTCATTGCGGGTCGCGCCCATAAACAGGTGCTCAACCCCAATGTAGTCGTGGTCAAGACGGCGGGCTTCTTCTGCCGCCGCGGTGAGCAGTTCTGAGCAGCGTTCGCGGATTTCTTTTTCGGGAATATCAGGCCGGAGCGTCACGGCTGGAACTATCCTTATCGCGTCCTGGGGATGCGCCCGTATGCACATGCTTCCTAAAGTATAGCGCATCCTCAAATTGAACCCCATACCCTCGATGGGGTTCCGCAGGGCTGTCGTATAAGATTAAGAAAACGTTGATGTGGGAAAAGCCTCTGTTTCGTTGTAGCATTAGGAGAGAACATTCTTGCGTCCACCAGCAGTCCAGTGAAGGCAGCCATGGCGACGAGTGACCCCCTGATTGGAAGAAAACTAGGCGATTACATCATCGTTGATATTCTCGGCCAGGGTGGCATGGCCCGCGTCTATCGTGGGTTAGACAAGAAGCTAAATCGCTATGCCGCCGTCAAAGTGATCGACGCCGCAGCCTTCCGCGAGGACGAAGACGAATATCGCAAGCGCTTCCAGAACGAGGCCCGTGCCATCGCTCGTCTGACTCATCCGAACATCGTCATGATCTACCAGTTCGATGAAGTCGACAACCTCTACTACATGGCGATGAGCTTCATCGAGGGCAAAGACCTCCGCACGATCATCAAGACGCACGACCGCTTCAAGTCCCGCATGAGCTATGCCGAAGTGCTGCGCGTCATCCAGGACATCGGCAGTGCCCTCGATTATGCTCATGCCGAGGGCGTGATCCACCGCGACATCAAACCGTCGAATATCATGCTGACTTCAACGGGCAAAGCCATCTTGACTGATTTCGGCTTGGCGTTGAGCGTGCCGGAGGGCACGGTAGGCAATACCTTCGGCAGCGCCCATTACATCGCCCCCGAGCAGGCCATCAGTTCGGCCCAAGCCGTCCCCCAGAGCGACATCTACTCGCTCGGCATCGTCCTCTACGAGATGCTCACCAACCGTGTTCCCTTCGACGATCCGTCGGCGATGGCCGTCGCCATGAAGCACCTGACCGATCCACCGACTCCGCCCAGCCGCCTGAACGATGAACTGCCTCCAGCAGTGGATGCCATTATCGCGCGCGCATTGGATAAGGACCCCAAGAAGCGGTATCCAAACTGTGCCGAGATGCTCAAGGCGCTGGATGCCGCGCTGGCCCCGCTCATCAAGAAAGAGTCCCCAACCGCTCAATCGGGTGCTAAGCTGCCTTCTGCGCCCGTCCCAGCGCCTGGACAGGCAGGAACCACAGTCAATCTGCCGCTCTCGGAGATTTCCCGGCCCTCGCGCGGTGGTGCGACCCTGGATGACACCCCCACCGTCACCGACTCCAAAGCCTCCGCCGGCAGCCGGGAAGCGCTCATCCGCGAGCAGCGTCGCCGTCAGCGGCGGCGCTGGCTGCTGGTTGCTGTTCCGGTGCTGGCTCTGATGGTCGTGATCGCCGCGGCAGTCGTTCTAGGCAGTGGTTCGCTGACTAGTGGAACGTTGGCTCCCACGCAGGTCGAGAATACGGCGGTCGCAGCGGCAGCGACAGTGACCAGCGTCACGCCTTCAGTTGTCGCCACGCTGACTCTCACCCCCGAACCCAGCGCGACTGTCGAGCCATCGGTCACAAACACGAGCCGCCCGGAGTCATCCGCGACGCCGGCCGTGCGTCCAACCACGGCACAACCTTCCCCCACGGCCAGCCGCACGCCGCCGCCAACCACCGCCGTGGCCTCGTCTGCTGCTGCCACCACTGCGCCAGAGGTGACCGCCATTGTGCTGCCCCCCGCCAGCGATGGAGCTGTCGTCCTGAGCTACACCTCTGAGATGCTGATCCTGCTCAACCGCTCGGAGCAGTTTGTAGATGTTAGTGGATTGACTTTTGTCCAGACAGCACCGAATGACTCAACGTTGGAGTTTGAAAGTCGCTTCTGGGAAGGCGGCAGCCGCCCAACGGATGCGCTGCCGCCCGGCGGCTGCTTCCAGGTCCAGCGCAACGACATCGCCCTGGTCGATCCACCCCCGGACTGTGCCGAACGCCATGCCTGGAGCCGCGTATCGTTCCCCCGTTGGTTCTGGCTGAGCGATGCACCCGGCGCGACCTTCGAGGTGCGCCGCGCCGGCACAGTGCTGGCCGTCTGCCCGATTGACGCCGGCATCTGCGCCTTCAACCCGAAACCCAGCTCCTAACTCCCTGCCTGTGAGCTTTCCGGCGTCGGCAGGAGCGTGACCGTTGGCGGAATCGTCCCCGGCGTTGTGCTCGGCGCACCCCCAGATTGGCTCGCCAGCGCGATGAGCAGTAGGGCGAGTCCCACCACCACGGCCACCGCGGCCAGCGTCCATCGCCGCTGCGGGGACACTTCTGCCGGATGTCCCAACCGGGCATGTTCCAGCATCCAGCTTTGCATCAATCCCGATGCCGCCCGGATTCCGCCGGGCGTGGTTTCCAGCACCTCGTCGTATTCCAGCGCGCGCAGGGCTGCGTGAACGGTCGTCAGGTCGAGCGGCTCGGCGTTTTCCGCCAGCCATCGGGCAATCGCTGGCGCGTCCACCGGCGTCAGCGGCGTGTCATAGGCCAGCCGAGTGACGGCCGTCAGAATCAGTTGCTCGGTCAGGCTGCGCTCCTCCCACACGCGCTGGAAGGCGCTGCTGCTGGCCGCATACACCGTCGGGCTGACCGCTTTGACATCCTCAGCGCTCCACTGGCGCGAGCTGGGATTGGCGGCCCACCGTCGATACAGCGCTTCCCCGAACCGTGCCGCCAGCCAGGGCTGCCCGCCGCTGGCGCGGGCGACGGCCAGCGCGGCTTCTTCTTCGACAGTTGCTTGACCATCAAGCGCTGTCCGCAGCAGGTCGGCGACTTCAGCATCCTCCAGCCGAGTCAGCCGGAATGTCTGGGCCGGGTTGACCAGCGGCGAAAACGAGGGCAGGCGAGCTTCATGCCGGCTGTTGAGCGTCAGTACGAAACCGAGTGCAGGGTGATCCCGCAGCAAAGTGCTCAAATACGCTAAGCTGTCTTCCGGCAGGTCGCCCCGCCGGATTGCATCCAGCAGGGCATCCCCGTCGTCCAGCAGAAAAATCAAGCGGCGGTGGCGGATGATGTTGAAGGCTTCGGGTAGATAGCGTTCGTGGAACCAAGCGCGAGTCTCCATCTCATCGCTGCCGGGACGCGGCAGCCGGTACAAGCTGAAGTCCTGCTCCCCCAAGACGCGCATGGCGCTGAGCGCAAGTTGCGTGAGCCAGGCCGCTTCGTCCTGCAGCGGGATGGCCTTCAGATCGATAAACACGCCCATAAAACTGTCTTCAGCAGCCTGGCGGAAGCGCTGCAAAGCTACCGTCTTGCCGCTGCCTTCCCGCCCCAAGATCAAGGCGGTGCGGTTCCCCTGCGGATCGGCCAACTGCTGGTAAAGATAGTCAAAGAGTTTCTGCCGCCCCACGAACGGGGCGTTTCCTGCCGGGGTAGGAAGGAATGGGTTGGATGCCGAAGAGGTGGACATAACGCCTCATCACTCCGCGCGCGATACACTGCTGGTTAGTACGGTTATTGTAGCGCCAGTTTTCATAGCGCGTGGGCGTATGCGATGCATTCGGATTTTGGGACATTCCCCCGCCATCGTACCATTGTGTACGGGACTCCCCGTGTGTCGTTCCGCATCAATCCAGCACCTTATCCCCATTTTCGAATAGACCCCACCAGCGATAAATCGCGTCCGTGTGTGTATACTCAAACAAGCGCAAATGAGGAGCACGACAATGACCTGTCCACACTGCCGAGGGGCAGATGAAGTCTTCGATCCGGGCATGGCCCGCGATGACCTGGAAGCCTACCGCCGCAGCGGTCCCTCCAAACAGACGCGCGTGCTGTTAGAAGCGATCCGCCTGCACTGCGCCAACCCGGCTACACTGCTTGACATTGGTGGCGGAATCGGGGCGATCCAGCATGATCTGCTGCGGGCCGGAGTGCAGAGCGCCATCCAGGTCGATGCCTCGCGGGCCTATCTGAATGCCTCCCAGTCGGAAGCAGCTCGGCTGGGCCATGCCGCTCGCGTGACTTACCTGCATGGCGATTTCGTCGAGCTGGCCGGGCAAGTTGCCGCTGCGGACGTGGTCACGCTGGATCGCGTAATCTGCTGCTACCCAGATGTCGCCGCGCTGGTCAAGCTCTCCTCGGAACGGGCCGCGCGGGTTTACGGAGTCGTCTTCCCGCGTGATGCCTGGTGGATGCGCCTGGGTAACCGTCTGCTCAATCTGGTCTTCTGGCTTCGGCGGAATCCCTTCCGCACCTTCGTCCATTCCTCCGCCGAGGTAGACCGCATCGCGCGCGAGAACGGCTTGGAGCGGCGCTTCTACCGCCGCATGGGATTGTGGCAGGTGATCGTCTACGTCCGGCCCTGAGTGTCGAACCGTCCATTCCGTTCCTCTTACCCCTCCGCTATAATCCCGACCGTGCCGCCCCAAAAGAGTGTCTGAGGATGGAATGAGCGATAGCGATCATGAAAAGCCGCGTGCCCTGGCGCTGGTAGGAATGCCCGGCGCGGGCAAGACCTTGTGTGCCAAACATCTGGAAGCGCGGGGATTTTATCAGTTTCGGTTTGGCAGCATCGTTGTGGACGAGGTGCTGCGGCGAGGATGGTCGCTGACGCCGGAGAACGAGCGCATCGTCCGCGAGGAATTCCGGCACAGCGAGGGTATGGACGCGATTGCGCGGCGTGCGCTTCCCTACCTGCGCGCAGCCTTGGAAAAGCATCCCAGCATCATCATCGACGGGTTGTACAGCTTCAGCGAGTATAAGACGCTCCACACCGAACTCGGCGCGAGTATGGTCGTGGTAGCGGTCATCAGCCCGCGTGGCCTGCGCTACGAACGGCTTGCCAGCCGCTCGGAACGTCCGCTCACGGTCGAAGAAGCCGAACGCCGCGACTATCAGGAAATCGAGAACATCGAGAAGGGCGGCCCCATCGCCATTGCGGATTATACGCTGCTGAACAGTGGCTCCGCCGAGGCGCTGCTCCGCGAGCTGGATGAGCTGGTAGCGCGCCTGGGGCTGGAGCCGTGAAGTCCGCTCAGTCTCGAATAGTGAACCTCCGCCTGCGTTTCCTGCTTCTGGTTGCTGTCGCCGGTATTCTGTTGGCAGCTCTCTGGGTGACCAACCTTTTCGGCTGGCGGAAATGGCGGATTCAGGAAGTTCAAGGGTTTATCGGCGCTGATCTGCCCGCCCAATCCCAAGCCGTCCAGTTCGCCACCGAATCCCAGTTCGGGCGCATCGTCTGGCTGCGCTTCGAGCTGCCCGTGGGTGTCGATCTCGCCCCTTTCCTGGCTGATCTTGCGCTCACCGAGCCGCTCCGCGAGGGCTGGACTCCCTTCCCCGCGCCCAACCCTCAGGAAGCCAGCCTGTCCTGGTGGATGCCGCATCAGGCCGTCATCTTCGCCGGAATCTACGAAAACACGGGCCGCAAAATCATCGAACTTCTGGCCGACCAGAGTGATCCCGCCCGCCAGATTATCTACCTGCGCGCCTATACCATCGCTGCTTCGTAAGGGCAGAATCCTATTCCCGCTTGCTGCGCCGGCTTAGCGCTGCCCGCACCTGATCTACTAGCGACCGCCCGCTCACCGTCCCCTTCTGCAGCACTTCGGCATCTTTCTCGCGGACTTCCTGGTCATCCTCACTGCTCAGGTTCGCCCCGGTCACGATCAGCACAGGCAGGTCGCGCGTATTCGGACTCTGCCGCAGCCGCCGCAGCACATCCATTCCGCTAATGCCCGGCAGCCCCAGATCGAGCAGTATCAAACTCACCGGGCGGCTGTTCACCATCATCAGCGCCGCCTCACCGCTTTCTGCCTCCAGGCTGGTATAGCCGGCCGCCGAGAGAAATTTGCGCAGCAGACTCCGTGTCAAAGCGTCATCATCTACCACCAGGATCGGGAGTGGGCTGTCGTTCACCGAGGTGCGGTTGATGGCCTCCAACAGATCGTTTCCGTCAGTGATGCTGCTCAAGTAGGCCGACGCGCCTTCGATCAGGCTGTCTTGGGCACTCGCCAGCACAATCACCGGAATGGATGCCACTTCATCGTAATCTTGGAGCCGCGCGACGAAAGCCGTCCCCGCCGCCCCCAGTATCCCTGGGCCGAGCAGAATGGCCGCCGGCCGCAGCCGCCGGGCAATATCCACTGCTTGGTCCGGCCCCGGCGCACCATACACCCCATACGGTGTGTTCGCCAGCGCCGCTTGTGCCGCCGCCATCGTCTCCGGGTTATCGTCTACCACCAGCACCACCTGCTGGTCTTGCCCGGAATCGCTGGCGGCTTGCGAATAATCCTCCGGCTGGTATGAAGGCATCAGCACCGTGAAGGCGCTTCCCTGGCCGAGTTCGCTCTCCACCCACAAATACCCCTGCTGGATGCGCACCAACTGCCGCGTGATCGCCAGCCCCAGCCCGGAGCCTTCGTACTTCCGCACGCTGGAAGCATCCACCTGCCGGAAGGCATCGAAGATCATCCCGTGATGTTCGGGATCGATGCCGATGCCGCTGTCCCGTATCGTCAGTGCCACCCAAGTCCCGTCCGTCACTTTGACCGAGTCTGGCGGAGTGCGTCCCCGCTCGCAGACCCCGGCCCGCATCTGCACCAGCCCCACCTCGATGCTGATCCCGCCCTCATGCGTGAACTTGACCGCGTTATCCAATAGATTAGTGATGACCTGCCGGATATGCTGTGGGTCAGCAGCCATCGGCGGTAAGTCGGATTCCAAGTTGAGGCTGAGTTTCAATCCTTTCGCGTCGATCTGCGGCGTGATGTCGGCGATAGCGTCGTAAACCACATCGATCACGTTCAGCGGCGTAGTTGCCAGGTTCATCTGTCCCGCCTCAATCCGGGAGAGATCGAGGACGCCGTTAATCATCTCCAGCAGGTGTTTTCCCCCGCTCACCACCCGCGACAGCCGGTCGTACTGCTTGGCGTTCAGTTCGCCGTACACCTGGCTCAGCAGCATCTCGCTGTAGCCGATGATCGCGTTCAGCGGGGTGCGCAGTTCATGGCTCATATTCGCCAGGAACTCGCTCTTCAGCCGGTTGGCTTCCAGCGCCCGCGCGTGCAGCCGCGCGTTGTCCACCGCAATAGCCGCCTGCCGTGCCAGCGCAAAGGTGGTGCTGGCCTGGTCTTCGGTATAGTAGGACGGCGTGAACTTCTCCAGCACGATCAGCCCGCTGACGCGATCCTGCGCCACCATCGGCACTCCCAACCATGAGCGTGTCCAGGCTGCCTCGATCTGCACCGCCCGGCTGTAGGCTGGCTGGTCCGCCCGGAAATCCCCAATCACAACCGGGAGCTGTGAGCGGAACACCCGCCGCCCTGCGCTGCCCTCCGGCAGATACACTTCCTGACCTTTTGGCGCGGGTTGTGCCCCCCTGCTGGCCGAAATCACCATTAGGCTGCCATCATGCGCATTCGGCGCTGGCAGCATAATGCTGGCCCGGTCGTAGCCGATGATCCTCTCCAACTGCTCCAAGATGCGTTCCAGCACCGTCTCATGATCCAGCGACGAACTCACCACCTGTCCCACTTCCATCAGGATGTTGGTCAGTCGCCGCCGCTCTTGTTCGACTTGCAGGAGCTGCCGGTTCTCAATCGTCTGCGAAAGCTGGAGCGCTACCAGCGACAGCAGCCATAAATCCGGGTCGCTGAATCGGTGCGGCAGCTCGCTCTGAATGCTGATCAGGCCGATGATCGCCCCGTACCGATCGCGCAGCGGCACACCGATCCACGACCGCGCTGGCAGTCCCGGCTCTAAGTTGTTCACGTATACATCCAGCCCACTGAGCCGCTCCTGCTCCTGCTCCAAATCACGGAAGTGCAGCGCCACCCCCTGGGTTAGCACTGCTTTGCTCAACCCGCTGACCGGGATCGCTTCCCGTGATTCGCGTTGGTCGTTCTGCCAAACCAGCGGCAGCCGTAGCCGGTACTCCTTCGAGTCGAGCAGCCCGACGAAGTAGGAGGACGCATCAAACAGCAGCAGCATCTGGTCATGCGTTAGTCCCCAGATGTCCTCCGATGGATTTTGCCGCGCCAGTGCCCGGCTGAATTCGTGCAGCTCGGAGACAACCTCTGTCCACCGCTGGCTGATTTCGAGGTACTGCGCCCGCGACGCCACAAGCTGCGTGACCGCCAGCAGGATCGCCGCATCTTCTTGCCCCACCCCCTGGCTCCACACCATGCCCCGTGTATCCTGGTCAACTCGCAGCGGGATCAGCATCGCCTCTCCCGGCCAGTCCAACCCCGGTAGTGGCATCTCGGCGCTGATTCGGCGTGGCCCCTCCCATTGCTGCCAGTCCAACCAAGCATCGGGTGACCGTAGCCAGCGCAGCACCTCGTCTGGGATGTCCTCGTTTGGGCTGGCGTGAATCTGAATCTGCGTCCGCTCCAGGTTCAGCAGCGCGATCACCCCCCCGCCGTGATCCGCCAGCCAATCTCGTGCGGCTTGTGCAGCATCAAACGGGGTATCCGCCGTATTGATCCGGTCGGTAAGAATCTGGAGGGTAGTCAGAGAAGGTTGTTCCGGCATAAGATCTGCTGTGCCTTGCTCAAAGTCTGCCGCGCTCTAACCGTCCGGCGCGGCGAACACTGGAGGCTACGATTGTAGCACCGTCCCGCCGGATTGAAATGCCATTCGCAACTTTATTTACGTCGCTGCGTAAAGAAAAATCAGCAGCATTCCGTAGATGGAATTGAAGGGGCAGCATCATGCACACCAAAACCCGTTCCGATCAGATCGCTGGAGCCGTTTTTCTCATCGGCCTCGGCATCCTCTTGTGGGGTAATATTGTCAGTTTCTGGCCTGGCATCCTCTATGTCATCGGCGCCAGCGCTATCGCCCGCGGCGTCGCCGAAGGGCAGGCCTGGTATAACGTCTCTGGCGGCTTGTGGATGGTCGGCCTGGGACTGGTCTTCCAATTCGGTTTCAGCTTGCCGCTCCTCCTCATCCTGGTCGGCGTTGGGATGCTCTTCGGCTATAACATCAAAGGAGAGTGGTGGGATCGGCGTTACAGCGATGACCTCGACGAAAAGCGCAAAAACGAAGACAAGGCCAAGAATGACGACAGCGTCATCGTCTAACAGCTTACCCTCAATCGTCCTCCGATTTCGTCATGTGGCGGATCGCGCTGGCAATTGACCGCCGGGCGGCCTGCGCTATAATGCGCTTGTTGCCCAATTCACAATTTCGGAAGACACTCCCTCTATGAGTAGACGACCCCCGGTTTATCCCTTCACCGCTATCGTCGGCCAGGAACGCATGAAACGCGCCCTGATCCTGAATGCTATCGACATGCGAATCGGCGGCGTGCTGATTCGCGGCGAACGCGGCACCGGCAAATCCACAGCCGCTCGCGCTCTGGCCGCGCTCCTGCCGGAAATCGACGTGATCGCTGAATCGCCTTTCAATGACGATCCGGCGCACCCAGAGTCTTGGTCAGATATCGCCCGTGAACGCCGCGAGAAGGGCGAACCCCTCAGCGTCGAACGCCGCAAGATCCGCTTCATCGATCTGCCCGTCAGTGCCACCGAAGACCGCGTAGTTGGCACGCTCGATATCGAGAAAGCCATCCAGAAGGGCGAACGCCACTTCGATCCCGGCGTGCTGGCGAATGCCAACCGGGGCATCCTCTACGTCGATGAGGTCAACCTGCTCGATGATCACGTCGTCGATCTGCTGCTCGACTCGGCTGCCATGGGGGTCAACGTCGTCGAGCGCGAAGGCATCAGCTTCAGTCATCCAGCCCGCTTCATCCTCATCGGCACGATGAATCCGGAAGAAGGCGACCTGCGCCCGCAGCTTCTCGACCGCTTTGCCCTGTCTGTGGAAGTCCGCGGCATTGCCGATGCCGGCGAACGTATGGAAATCCTAGAACGTCACATCGCCTACGAAACCGATCCCGAAGCCTTCCGCCGTGCTTGGGCTGCCGAGGAGCAGAAACTCTCCGACCAGATCGCTGCCGCCCAGGACATGGTCGATTCGGTGGAGTACAGCCGCCGCGATCTGTTCACCATCGCCAACATGACCAGCAGCCTGCAAATCGACGGCCATCGTGCCGACCTGGTCATCCTCAAGGCTGCCCGTGCCCATGCCGCCTGGCGTGGCCGCACCTACATCGATAACCAGGACATCCTCCTAGCTGCCGAGCTGGCCCTCCCACATCGCATGAAGCGCGGCCCCTTCACCGACGCTCAATTGAGCATGACCGCCCTCGAAGAGAAGATGGAACAGGTCGCTTCCGAATGGGGGCAGGGGGAAGAAATCTCTGAGCCTGCCGAAGGCGATCAAGAGAGTCCGGTGAAAAAAAAAGTCCTTCGGTAGCCGCGGATAATCAGAAAGACGTGCCGGACTTCGGTCAGACCGATCCCTCCCCCCAGAACATCTTCGATAATCGGGATGCCTACTGGTGGGAAGGCGGCAAGCAGGTCAAGTCTGGCGCGGAATTTGCTCCGCGCAAGCTCCAGACCAACCTCGATAAGCTCACCCGCAAGCACGCTGGCCGGCGCTCGCGCACCAAAACCGACCGCAAGCGCGGCCACTACATCCAGGCCCGCCCCGCCGGTAACAACACCACCGACATCGCCTTCGATGCCACCCTGCGGGCTGCCGCGCCTTTCCAGAAACAGCGCCTCCAGCAGTTAAAAGATACTGGTATGGCCTATGCCCTCCGCAAGAGCGACCTCTACCGCAAGGTGCGGGTCCGCCGTACCGCCAACCTCATCCTGTTCGTGGTCGATGCCTCCTGGAGTATGGCCGTTTCTGAGCGCATGCAGGCCACCAAAGGCGCGATCATGTCGCTCCTCACCGACGCCTACCAGCGCCGCGACCGGGTTGGCCTCGTCGTCTTCCAGAAAGACCGTGCCAGCGTCGTCCTGCCGCCCACCAACTCGGTCGTTCTCGCCAAGAAAGCCCTCCAAAACATTCCCGTCGGCGGCAAGACCCCGCTCTCCGCCGGCCTCGTCCTCGCCTACGACATCATCAAGCGCGAGAAGATGCTCCACCCAGACGTCGTGCCGTTGATGATCCTGCTCACCGATGGCGCTGGCAATGTCTCCATGAGCAGTCTGCCTCCCATCGAGGAAGCCAATCGCATTGCCGACCAGTTCAAACTGGACAACATCAAGACGGTCACCATCAACATGGAACACGTGGCCTTTGACCAGGGCATGGCTTCCAAGTTGGCCGAACGCATGGGCGGGCCGTGCTACTCCCTGACCCAGCTTCGCGCCGATACGCTCTATGAAACCGTCCGTAAGGAGATGGATACCGCCGTCAGCGGCTGATGAGGCGTGCGTTGGACTCGTTGTGCCGTATTCCCCTTGCTGCTGCCATGATTCCCCTATTGGGGATACGAAATGGGGCGCGGCAGGTTGCGCGCCCCTTCAGCAAGGAGGAAAACAGAAAGGTTCATACCATCACGTGGCTGCGGGCGAACGCCTCGCCCTGCTGAATCGCCTCCAGGTTGGCCGGCAGCAGCGACCGCCGCCGTTCGGGGATGTGTGCCTCCAGCGTGCGCCGCAGCACCTCCAGCGGAATCACTGGGCAGGCCGTCAGCGCCGCTCCCAACAGCACCAGGTTGGTGACGTGTGTGTCACCGATAGCGCTCGCCATCTCCGTTGCCGGGATATCCAGCCGCCGGATGTCCAGGCGCTGGCTGCGGGCCGGAATCAGCGAGACATTGCTGACCAGCAGTCCCCCCGGCGCCAGGATCGGCTCGTACTTATCAAACGATGGCCCGTTGAACGCAATCACCACGCTCGGATGCCGCGCAATCGGCGAGCCAATCGCCCGGTCGCTCACCACAACCGAACAGTGCGCTGTCCCGCCGCGCATCTCGGGGCCGTAGGAGGGAATCCAGGTAGCCTGCAAGCCCGCTTCATTCGCCGCATAGGCCAGAAGCTGTCCGGCAAACATCACTCCCTGTCCCCCAAATCCGGCGATTAGAAAGTCTTCCTTCACGACCACTGACTCCTCTTACAACTTCGCGGCCAGTACGGCATCGCTCACCCGGTAGTCCCCCACCGGGAACTGCGGCAGCATGTGACTTTCGATCCACGCCAGCGCCGCTTCTGGTGTGATCCCCCAGTTGGTCGGGCACGTCGAAAGGATTTCTACCATGCTGAAGCCGAGCTGCTGCTGCTGCACCTTCAGCGCTGTCAGGATCGCCTTCTTCGTCTTGCGGATGTGGGTCACATCATGCAGCGACCGCCGCACGATGTAAGCTGTCCCCGGCAGGCTGGCGAGCAGCTCGCTGACCCGCATCGGCATCCCCGTCTGGCGTGTATCCCGCCCGCACAGGCTGGTGCTCGTCTTCTGGCCCGGCACAGAGGTCGGGGCCATCTGTCCCCCGGTCATCCCATAAATCGCGTTGTTGATGAAAAAGACCGTGATGTTTTCTCCTCGTGCCGCCGCGTGGATCACCTCGGCGATCCCAATCGACGCCAGATCGCCGTCACCCTGGTACGTGATGACGGTGCGGTCCGGGTACAGCCGCTTCAACCCCGTGGCGACTGCTGGCGCGCGGCCGTGCGCCGCTTCGCAGGCATCTACCTCGAAGTAGTTGTACGAAAATACCGAACATCCGACCGAAGCGACCAGGATCGTCCGTTCCCGTAGGTCCAGCTCGTCCAGCGCTTCCCCCACCAGCCGGTGGGCAACTCCATGTGTGCAGCCGGGACAGTAATGGAATGGCACGGCCGTCATCGCTTCTGGCCGCTCATAGACAACCTGCATTCCTTCAGGTGGCGCAGTTGTGGTCATGGCATCTCTCCCACCAGGCTTCGGCTCACCACCGGCTGCGGTCGCAACCAGCAGGCATATTCCCGGTCAATAGCCTCCAAAATGTCCTCTGTGTCCGGGATCAGTCCCCCCATCTGTCCATAGAAGCTGATGGGTACGTGCCCCTGGGCTGCCAGCCGCACATCCTCCAGCATCTGCCCGGCGTTCATCTCCACCACCAGGCAGCCCCGCGCCCGTTCCAAAAGTTGCCCTAAGCGCTCTTCTGGGAACGGCCACAGCGTCTGTGGACGGAACAACCCCACCCGCTGCCCACGCGCCCGGGCTTCCTCCACGGCGGAGAATGCAATCCGCCCTGCCGTCCCGTACCCGATCACTAGCAGCTCTGCGTCCTCTGTGTAATATTCCGTCGAACGCTGTTCGGCCCGTTTGATCTGCCGCAGCCGGTTCTGAATGGTTTGGTTGTAGGCTGCTTCTGCTTCTGGCTGCATGTACACTGAGGTGATTACTCGTCTCTTGCGCCCCTCTGCTCCCGTCAGCGCGTAATCTGGACGTTCCCTGCGCACGGGCTGCATCGGCGGCAGTTCCGCCGCTTCCATCATCTGGCCGATCAGGCCGTCGGCGGCCAGAATCACCAGGTGGCGGTAGCGGTCGGCTAGCTCAAACGCCAGCACCGTGAAGTCAATCGCTTCTTGGATCGACGCCGGCGCCAGTACAATCGGGTGATAATCTCCGTGTCCTGCCGAGCGCGTCACCTGGAAGTAATCCCCCTGCGAGGGCTGGATGTTGCCCAGCCCTGGCCCGCCGCGCATCATATCGACGACCACGCACGGCAGATCAGACGCGGCGATGTACGACAATCCCTCCTGCATCAAACTAATGCCGGGGCTGGATGATGACGTCATCACCCGCGCGCCGCCGCAGGCCGCCCCGTACACCATATGAATCGCGGCGATTTCGCTTTCGGCTTGCAGGAACACCCGCCCCAGTTCGGGCAGCCGCGCCGAGAGGTGTTCCAGCATCTCAGTCTGCGGAGTAATGGGATAGCCAAAATAGGCCTCCAATCCGGCGCGGACGGCGGCCTCAGCAATCGCCATATTCCCTTTGAGCATTTCTTTGGGCATGTACAACTTCCTCGAAAGCTACGAGTCGGCAGCGGGTATAGGAACGCGCCGGGATACTGGAACCTCCCGGAAGACGGTGATGCACACGTCTGGGCAGATAACTGCGCATACCCCGCAGCCCGTGCATTCGCCCTGAGAATCAACAAGCGCGGCTGGGTGATAACCGCGCTTGTTGAGAAATTGGGACTCCATCGCAATCACGTGCTGGGGGCAAACACTGGTGCATAATGCACAGCCCTTGCAGCGTTCCTGGTCGATGTAAATGGTTCCTTTTGCCATACCCCTTTCCCTTCATTTCATGAATGATGTTTAACCTCATCTTAACCCCAGATCGCCATCAGCGACCCTAAAAAATGTCATGACTCCTTGCGCGACTCATCATTGCTTTTGCCAGCTTCAGCCGAACACTTCGCACAAATCCACCCGCCGTAAACAAGCGCCCAACTGCAAAAGATTCGTCTGTTTTGCACAAACCATCGACCTTGTCCTTTGCGGTTAAATCTTCTTCCCTCCGATTTTATGCCAAAGAGTAGACAAAATGTCACCCTAAACCGTCCATTTTGTGCTATCGTAGGTAGGGACGCCATTCTTGGCGTCCGCCTAGCCCCCCCTCCCAGCGAGCGCAGCGCGCGTTCGGGAGAGGGTTGGGGTGAGGGCTTCTCCCCTCTCCCAGTGCCGAAGGCACGTTCGGGAGAGGTGCCAGGGGGTGAGGGCACTAGATTCGCATATTCTCACATTCTCATTCTTATCATTCTTATCATATTTCGCATCAAATGCTGCATTTCTGTCAGCGACAAGCTGTTCTGTCATATATATAATAATAATTTACCTGCTAAAGGCTACCCATCATGACTCACGGCAGCGCCACCCAGTCCATCCACGGCCAGCGGGACTCCCGCGTCCGCCCCGTCGCCTATCCGATCTACCAAACCGCTGCCTTCGCCGTTGAAGATAGCGATGGTTACGCCCACATCAACGACTATGGCGGCGATGAATACTTCTACACCCGCTACGATAACCCCACCATCCGCCACGTCAGCGACAAGCTCGCCCAGCTCGAACATGCTGAAGCCTGCCTGCTCTTTAGCAGCGGCATGACGGCCATTACCACCACCCTCATGACCTTCCTTGCCGCCGGGGATACCATTGCCGTCTCCAACGCCCTCTACGGCGGAACGCTGACCTTCTTCAACCATTGGGCGCCCCGCTTCGGCATCCACGTCGTTGCCCTAGACGAAGCGCAGCTTTATGCCGTCGATCAGCACGCCCCCAATGCCAAAGTCGTCTACTTCGAGACTCCCGTCAATCCCCGCTGTGACTGCCTCTCCATCCGCCGCGTGGTTGAGGCCGCCCGGCGCATCGGCGCGTTGGTCATCAAGGACAACACCTTCGCCACCCCCATCAACCAGACACCCCTTGACCTCGGCGTAGACCTCTCCATTCACAGCGCCACCAAGTACCTCGGCGGTCACAGCGATATCACCCTCGGCGCTGTCATGGGCCGCCGCGAGCACCTGGCAGCCATCTTCTCCGCCCGCAAAGTCTTCGGCGGCATCCCCAGCCCCCACGATGCCTTTTTGCTCGACCGCAGCCTGAAGACCCTCGAACTCCGCATGGTGCAGCACAACGCCAGCGCCCTGCGCCTGGCCGAGTTCTTCTCCGCGCAGCCCCAGGTCAAGCAGGTGCTCTATCCGGGTCTGCCTTCATCCCCCAGCCATGCCATCGCTCGCGAGCAGATGCGTGGCTTTGGTGGGATGCTCTGCATCGAACTGGCAGACCTCACGGCTGCCAAAACCTTCTGCGACCGTCTCCAGATCGCCTTGAACGTCGCCCATCTCGGTACAGCCGAAACGCTCGTCAGTATTCCCGTCTTGACCAGCCACTCCATGCTCAGCCCCGAAGCGCTGGCCACTGCCCGCATCTCGCCTGGCATGGTGCGCATCTCCGTCGGCCTGGAGAACATCGAAGACCTCTTCGCCGATTTCAGCCAGTCCCTTGCTGCCCTCAGTCCTTAAAGGCAGCGGGACGGCAGCGCTTTTCAGGCTATAATGGAACTCAAATCGGATGCCAGCAGTGAGCAGCGCCCATGTCCCCGATCCCACCTTTCGTTTTGATTGTTGAAGATAGTACCGACATCGCGCTGTTGATTCAGGCCGTCCTGAACAACATGGGGGTGGAGAGTCATCATGCCTCCGATGGAATGAAAGCGCTCGATTTCCTAGCGATCCGTATGCCTGATCTGATGCTGCTGGACATCGGAATGCCCATGATGAGCGGTTGGGAGGTGCTCGACCAGGTCAAAACCCGCTGGCCGGAGTCAACCTTCCCGGTGATCGTCTTGACCGCCTTCGAAGACCCCGCCAACAAGCTGATCGGCAAGTTCCAGAACCGGGTCTTCCGCTACCTGACCAAGCCCTTCAGCCCCAGTATTCTGATGGAAACGGTTCGTGCCGCGCTCGAACGCGGCTGAGCGGTCGCCAACCTTATGCCCAGCTCCAACGATGAACGCTACGCGGAAATCCTCCGCCGGATTCAGGAGCGTCGTGCTCAGGCAGCCAGCGCTCCGGTACAAGGTCTCCTGGCCGCGGCCCTCAACGACCTGAATGCCGCGGGCTTCCTGGAAAACCTGCGCCGCCGTCCACCTGCCGGCCTGAACATCTATGGGCCACGCACTGCCCACGCGCGTGCTGGTGCGGTTCCGCAGTGGCTCGCTTCCATCCTCTGGCACAAGCCCAAAGGCTACTACCGCTACCAGACTCTTGGCCTGCTGGGAATCTGGGCGCTGGAGCAGGGGGATGCTGTACAGATCGTCGTAGGCCGCCGTTTGCTGGCTTTCAACGCTCCTGTCTTCAACCCGGAGTCCTACTACCACCATCTGCGCCGCCGCTATGACCTGCACTATCCCGATGACTCCGGCCCGCCCGACGAAACCTGGCGCTTGCTTGCAGCCGTCTATCGCGTGGACGAGCGGTTAGCGCTGCGTGCGCAGATCGAAGCCGCCCTGCGCGGCTGGGCCGAAACCATCACCAGCAGCACATAACCCGCCTCCCGCGCCAATAAAAAAACGGACGCCCCTTCTGGCTGCTGAGGGGCGTCCGCACTAACTTTTTTCCAAGAACCTTTTTGCGTCGATCAGGTTGCTGGTTCCTGTTTGTGTCCAGGATTAATTGTGCCACCGAAGACCCAAGACCCCTGGTGACATTCATCACAATTCAAGGTAGTCAAATGTCATGTGTCGTTTGAGTCCACTGTGCCGGTGCGCGTCGAGGGATACAGCGAGATCAGCAGGCCATAGGCGCGTGCGTCGGGATTGGCGCGGCCAATGCGGGATTGTTCCAGCGTTTCCCGCACCAGCGTCTTCAGCCGCTGGTAAAAGATTTCAGCTTCTTCGGTCGTCAGGTGCAGTGTGTGCCGTGAAATCATCAACGAGCGGTTGAGCGGTTGGCCGTCGTTCTGCGGCGCAGAGACATCCAGAACCTCGGCGTCTACGCTTTGTTGAATGTCCTCACGGGTGTCATCGAACAGGCCGGTCAGCATCACGTTCAGCCCCTCTTTACCCGCCTGCGAAGTCAGCGAGAAGAGTTCGCGGTTCACCCGGTAATTAAAGGCCGCAGCCTGGTACTGTTTTTCAACGATGCCGGAGACGATGCGCGTATCCACCACACGGATCAGCGAACGCTCTTCAAGCTGCTTCATGTGATAGTAGAGTTTGGTCGGTGGCATGTTCAGTACAGTCGCGACCTGTTTCACGGTGCGGGGAGCCTGTGTACACAGCTCCACGATTTGCAGCCGCAGCGGGTCGGCCAGCACCTTGAGCGTTTCCAGATCGTTGACGATGAATTCTGGTTCAGGGCGGTAGGAACGTTGGTTTGGGTCGATTTTTGGCTCAGACATGATCGCGGCCGCCATCTAGGGCAGACAAATGACTCCCCTTCGTAAGATCAATTATAGTGCATCGACAGCAATATTCTACTTGCAAACCCGGAAATAAAAGAGCAGCGGGCTGTGACGCCCGGCTGCTCTTGCTCAATCGATACAGATTGTGCGGCTTATGCGTGTGACTGCTTAGCCTTATCTTGGGTCTTCGCGGCGGCTTTCTTCCGTTGGTTAGCAATGAACTGCCGGACGAGACCATCCTGCTTAGCCGCGCGAAGATGGTCGTTCTGCAACGCCTTTGCGAGCATGTAGTTGACAGTGAACATAGGGGACTCCTTTGAGTACTACAGTCCGCATCAGGTGCGGTTGAAACGATGCTGTTGAATATCATTCAATTTCGTTTCAATGCTGTACTTTCATTGTATAGTCGGTTGATGTTGAATGTCAATTAAGGTTTCAAATGTTTTAGTTAATTTCAATGCATTGCTCATTCGTTGCTAAAATAAGCTGCGGCGCAACTTCAGAGGGAAGTGTCGCGTACAGCAAAGTTGAGGCGTTCTCTCACTCCTCTTTGAGGTAATGCCTGGTGGTACAATAGTTGATGGACTGGAAAAGGACGCTGTGGAGGAGAATGCCTGTGGCTGCCTGGTGGGGTTCGCGGAGCAACGTTTCGCCGAGGCTGCGTCTGGAAGTGAACGCAATGCGGGCGACGTTTGGCAATACCTTCAAACTGATTGTGCCGGATTCTGGGCTGCTGTACTGGGACGGAGAAGTTGAACTCAATCTGGTGACTCTTGAATCACCGTTTCATCGCCTGAAGATCGTTTATCCAAGTGAGTATCCGAACCGGCCGGCCGAGGCTTATGTGCTGCGGCCACGCATCTACAGCGAGAAGCACCAGTACGAAGACGGACAGTTGTGCTTGTTCAACCCGAAAGATGGTACGCAGTACGGCTGGAATCCCAGCAAATCGACGGCGGTAACGGTCGCTGCTTGGGCTGTTCAATGGCTGTACGCCTACTATACTTGGCGCAAAACAGGCGAATGGCCAGGGATCGAGGAACGGGTCGATCCGAACACGCCGCTGCCGCCGCGCCGCCGTTAATGGATCTGCCGAGCGAGGCTAAAGACATCATGACGCGCACCACAATCCCTAACCTCGTCCTGGCGCAGCGAGTGATCGACAAGATGTGTTTAGCTGCCTCGCGCTTCCTGATGGACGAAACGGGAGAAGCACTGGTGGGTTTGCTTGTGCCAGGCACGCACACCAACGGCATTCCTACGTTGTATGTTCTGGATACCATCGCGCCGGACGAATCGGCCGTGCGTGATTGGGGAACCTTCCAGCAGGGTGATGACCGCCAAGATGAAATCATCTGGTGGCTCCAGGAGAATTGGCGTATTTACCGTGAACAGAAGCTCGATAAAGATGGGCGCTATTTGCTCCCGAAGTGGGATGTGCCGCTGCGCTATCTAGGGGATTGGCACAAACAACCTGGCTTTATGATCCAGCCCAGCTCCGGTGATCTGATGACGGCTCGCAATTGGCTGGCCGATCCCTCGAATGGGATGGACTTTCTCCTGGCGCCGATTCTGACCTTGGGCTATTCATCCTCGGATATACCAGAAGTTGTTGATCCTACCTTTATTACTGTTCCTCAGGGTGATGATACATGGGTGCGAGTCGATTTCTGGTATATCGACCGCCAGGGACGTGATTTCATTGCCCTACGACCGAGTGTGTATCCGAATCATTTGCTGCCAGGACTGCCGGATTATCCTTGGCATCTGAACGATGAGTCGCGCTTTCATGCCGAGTATGACCTGCTCAGCAAGAACGGATTGTTCACAGCGTTGGTGCTTTGGGATGCCGACGGCACCCCGCCGTTGGATGTCTGCCTGCTTACAGCACGTCCAGGCGCGGATCAGGCCATCATTCTGGTCACGCCGTGGAATTATCCGCAGCAGCCGCCTCGCGCCCGTGCAGCTCCAGTAATCGATATTCAGGATGGTGAAGACATCTTCACCATCTTCGAGGAACTCTGGAATACATCCCACCCTGTCAGTGATCCTCCCGGATGGACTTGGTCAGACCGGCGCCGTCTGTACGATTACCTGTTGGCGCTGGAGAACCATCTGGGGATCAAGGCTGTACCGCCGCCGGAGGATGAATCATGAACTGGGATCGTGTTGAGCGGTTGATCGGCTCAGACAATCTCGCAAAACTGCACCAGAAGCGGGTTGGCGTTGTCGGGTTGGGATCGGGTGGGGGATTTGTCGCTGTCAGTTTGGCAATGAGTGGTATCGGTCACTTCGTGCTGGTCGATGATGATGTAGTGGAAGCCAACAATGTGGTCCGGCATGTTGCTGACAGTCGCTATGTTGGTCAGCCCAAAGCCGAAGCTGTAGCCGAACTAATCCGCTATCGTAATGCACATACGGATATCGAGGTGCGGCATGGACGGATTGAAGATAACTTGGATGTGCTGGACGGACTGGATATTCTGGTCTCTGGTGTAGATCATGAAGGCCCCAAATATACGCTCAATCAGGAGTGCCTTAAACGGGGACTGATTGCTGTCTATGCTGGGGTATATGAGCGTGGCGAAGGTGGAGATGTCGTCATCATCCGGCCGTATGCCGGGCCATGCTATGCATGCTGGGCTGCCGAACTGCGTGAAGGATTGGCGTTCTCTAAATCGGATCCGGTTGGGGAACTCGATTATGGTATGATTGGGCCAGAAGGAACGCTCGAAGCTGAGCCGGGATTGTGGCTGCATGTGGCACGTGTGGCTTCGGCACAGGCCGATTTGGTTCTTAATGAACTGCTCCGGGGAACGGATGTCTACAAGACGATGCCAGGTAACACCGTTATCCTTGCCAACACCGAATTAGAAATCCTGACCGGGCAGGTCAGCCAGCCATACACTGCCGTCTGGGTCAACATCACGCGTGATCCGCAGTGTCTGGTCTGCGGTGATTCCTTGAGGGATCACCTTGCCAGCGGTTCCCAAACGGGTGTGTCACTGGATCAGGTGATGAATGAGGCTGGCTTGGTCATGCAAGAGCAATCCGAGGAGGACAAGAGTGACTGATCAACCGACAACTCCGCCTGCTGATACGCCGGCTTCAACCGAAACGCCAGAAGCCGCGGTCACGCCACCTCCCGCCCCTCCAGAAATGCCGGAGGAAGATGTCCGTATGGAAGAGCGCCTCGAACGACTGGGAGGCGAACCTGCACCAGCCATTACACCTGAGGAATTTGCCCGGCTGCAGAAGGCTGGACAAGTCCATATCGATGAACGGGGGCGCGTCCGCGCGGCGCGGCGCTCAGATGCCGAAGCAGGGGTGTCGCTCCGCAAACGGCGGGCATGGTATGCCTGTTAGTCCACTTTACGGCCCTGAATATTTCCAGCGGCTTCTGGTCGATTCGCTCAAGAAGCAGGGTGGCTTGTTGGACAGCGCTATGGAAGCAGCCTTTATGGCCGTGCCGCGCCATTTATTCCTGCCTGGCGAAACACTCGAACGGGCCTATTCAGACGAAGCCATTGCCGTCAAACGCGATACGGATGGTACAGTACTAAGTTCGTCCAGCCAACCTAGTATGATGGCGCTGATGCTGCGACAGCTTCGGCTGCGGCGCGGGGACAACGTGCTGGAGATCGGTACAGGGACGGGCTACAATGCTGCCATCATGCAGCACCTTGTCGGAGAAGAAGGCTTGGTGACGACTATCGAAGTGGATGGTGAGCTGGCTGAGCAGGCACAGGCCAATTTACAGCGCGTTCGCCTGGGTGCAGTCGTAACAGTCGTGAATGCGGATGGCGCGCTTGGTTATGCGCCGCGTGCTTCCTATGACCGGATCATTGCTACCGCTGCGCTTTGGGATGTACCGGCAGCCTGGGTCAAGCAGTTAAAGCCAGATGGTATCCTTGTTGCTCCGATCTGGCTGGAAGGGATGCAAGTCAGTGCAGCTTTCACTCAACAGCCAGATGGTACGCTGTTCAGCCGCAATAATATTTCCTGTGGTTTCATCTCGCTGCGTGGGATGGCTGCTGGGCCAAGCCTTACCCGGCGAGTGGGCAGCACTGGGCTGTATCTTTCTGCCCACAATGTTGCTCGCATCGATACGGCCATGCTCCAAATACTCCTCTCGGACGACATTGAAGTAAATCACCTTGGACGTTCAATGTCGATGTCTGAATACTGGCGTGGTTTCCTTCCCTTCATGACGCTCAACACTCCGGAGGGATACTCGTTCGCGGTGTTCAACGTCCTAGAAAACCAGCAGGTCTATGGACTGCAAGGCAGCGGCTTTGCTCTAATAGGGCGTGGAACGGCCTGTTTTGCTCCCTACGCCGAGAATGGGGAAGTGCTGTGTTTTGGTAGTGCGGATGCCTTCATCGCACTGGATGATCTGCTGGATCGATGGGATCAATATGGGCGTCCGGGGTCATCCAACCTGCGGTTGAAACTGCTGCCCAAAGATGCCTCAGAACCGGAAGCTGTCAGCGAACGCCCCAACTCGCGCATCTTCACGCGGCAGGATCACGACCTGCACATCTGGCTGGAAGTGTAATTGCCTCCATGATCTCGCTCGAGATACTCCAGGATGCTGTTCGGTTGACGGACTTTGATGTGGTCGCAGCGCAGAGCCGTATGGCTCCGCTGCGCCGTCAAATGCGTCCAGCCGAGGGCGTGACTCCTCGACAGGCTGGTGTGCTTCTGTTGACTTTCCCTACGGCGGATGGGATGAATCTGGTTCTAACGCGCCGCACCGAGCATCTCCGCGCCCACAGCGGGCAGATCAGCTTCCCTGGTGGGCGTTACAGCCCGGAAGACGAGTCACTTATGGCGACGGCGCTGCGAGAAACCTGTGAAGAACTAGGCGTTTGTACTGGCGATGTGCATATCCTTGGCATGCTCTCGACGATTTATGTGCCGCCGAGTAATTTCGAGGTGCATCCGACTGTTGGGGCGCTTGAGAGTGTGCCGGTCTTCCGGCCCAACCCACACGAAGTTGCTGAAGTGCTCACTTTCCCGCTTAGCCTGCTGCTGGATGACCGCGCCAAAGCCGCCGAAGATTGGAATTTCCAGGGAACGATTTACTCAGTTCCATTCTACTGGATCAAGGGCCATAAGGTATGGGGTGCAACGGCCGCAATGCTTGGCGAACTAGAAGGTCGCCTCCGAGCGGTGGTGCCCCCGGCAATGCTGCTCGATCCCTGAAGGTTCAATCGACAGCCGCAGAGGTGACATCCAACACTTCCGTGTGGTAACTTTTCACCGTTAACTCGACGTATATCAGTAGGTAATGCGAACCCAGGAGGGACGACATGGACGAAGGTTATGTCGTGGTTGTTGGCTCTGCCGGGATCGATATCAAAGGGCGACCGCTCGACGAACTCCATTGGGAATCTTCGAACATTGGCGTTGTCCGCAACAGCGTCGGCGGGGTGGCACGCAACATTGCGGAGAACCTGGCCTGTCTGGAGATTCCAACAGTTTTGCTGACTGCACTAGGACGTGATGTCGAAGGTGAACGAGTCTTTGCCCACTGCCTGGATCATGACATCGACTGCAAACACCTGCTGATGATCAACGGCGCACGCACTGGAACTTATCTTAGCTTGTTGAAACCCAATGGAGAACTTCTTGCTGCCATCGGCGACTTCGATATCATGCGCCAGGTCAACAGTGCCTATCTGCTGGAAAATGAGGAACTGCTAGCTGGATCTGATATGGTAGTTATCGATGCTACACTGGATGAGGCGGCGCTGCACACACTCTTTGAGATTGCTGAACGCCACTGGCTGCGAGTCTGTGCTGACCCGACCACACCTATACTGGCCGCCAAGATTCGTCCGTATTTACACCAGCTTCATCTAGTTGTGCCTAATGCTATCGAAACGGCTGTGCTGTGCGAGCTTTCCGAACCTGTACGGGATCGTGAGGCGGGTATTGCCGCGGCCCGCCGGTTGGTCAACCTTGGAGCGCATATCGCCGTTGTGACGATGGGTGAGCAGGGATTAGCTTATGCGGATGGCAGTGGAGGCGGATTCATCCGGGCGGTGAGCACTCAGGTGGTTGATTCAACAGGAGCTGGCGATGCGCTGACCGGGGCGGTCATTTTCGGGCTGCTTAACGATGTACCCCTGGACGAAGCCATGCGGTTGGGGGTCACAGCAGCTTCGCTCACATTACAAACCTATGAAACCGTCGTGCCTGAACTGAGTCAGGAGCTGCTCTACGACCGTCTTGTCCTCTGAAGCTGTCCTCCATCAGGATCGGAAAGGACTGGCTGCCCTCCATTTATTTTTTCAACTTCTAGCCTGTGGCAGGACTTTCCTTGATATTTGGGATATTTGTACCTGCTCAGGGGACTCTCATCCAATTCTGACATTCACCGTGTATATTAGTTCCGGTTGGCTGCGTCTGCATAGATGTTGAAGCACAACGGATTGGAGTATGGCTGCCTATGGTTCACGACTCGTTGGTAGAAATTCAGTCCCTTGGCGAAGAGCTGCATCTGCTCTATCGCCTGGCCGGTAAGCAGCACCTTACCCAGGAACAGTTGGACCGGCTCCACACTATTGAAGCGCGTCTGCCGATGCTCTGGGATGCGCACCGCCGCGAACTGGCTTCTAGCCGTCGCCCGATCCCGTACAAGGAGACTTTCCGCCGGATCGCCTGATCAGGCTGGTGTCTATCTTCATCACCATTGAGTGTGAGCGGGGCTGATAACCCGCTCGCACGATTCTCCGGCCTACACCACAGCCGTCTTTCCCCCGAATATTGCAAAGAAATCAAATGTTGGATCAGGCTTGAAACATTCCATTCAACTCTCGGCCTCAGTAGAATGAACGAGTTTGAATAGGCCGAGTCATCAAGGTGTATTTCAAGCCATCATGCACATTGGTTTCATCTATAATATCGCCACTGAAGAACTTCTGCGTGAATTCCCTGAACAAATTCTCCACGATGCTGATACACCAGAAACCATTGAGGTTGTTCGCAAGGCACTGGAAGCTGGTGGGCATACCGTCACCGGTTTGAACGCGGATCGCCACCTGCCCCGCATACTGACTGAGTCGAGCTTCGACATCGTTTTTAACATCGCGACCGGAGTCTGGGGAGAAACACGCCAGGCGCATGTCCCGGCCATGCTGGAATACCTACGGATTCCACATACTGGCTCCGGCGTGTTGGGCGAATCACTGTGTCATCACAAACCAGAGACCAAGATGGTCTTTCAGGCACATGGGTTGCCGACCGCGCCGTTCCAAGTGATGCACACGGCGGATGATCCGCTCAACCCAGCACTGCGCTTCCCGTTGATTGTCAAGCTGACGAGCGAGGGAGCCAGCATGGGACTGGATTACAACTCAGTGGTCTATACTGAGGCAGAAATGCGGGCACAGGTTCGCAAACTGATGACTTACTACCAGTCGGGCGTGATGGTCGAAGAGTATATTGACGGACGCGAATTCACTGTGGCAGTGCTAGGCAATTCTCCGCCCTATGCGCTGCCTGTGGCTGAACTTGAATTTTTTGGCCGCCTGCCTATCCGCCTTGACCAGATCGATGATGCCCATATCGCTCCGCTCATGGAAGTGACCGGGCGCGATCTGGAAATCATCCAGATGGAGAGCCGTTCAAATGTGCCCGCCAATCTGCCAGCGGAACTGGAAACACGCATCCAGAAACTAGCTGTAGCGGCTTTTCAGGCGCTGCACTGCCAGGATTGGGCGCGGGTCGATCTGCGGATGGATCAGGCAGGCAAGCTTTACCTGCTGGAAGTCAACCTGAATCCAGGAATTGATCCAGAGTATATCTTTCCACGCTGTGCCTTTGCTGCTGGCTGGAGCTTTGAGCAGCTCATCAACACGATCTTGCAGCACGGCATTGAACGCTATCCGCACCTCAGCGGACGGGGCCAGGTAAATCCCTACCAACGGACATACCTCGGCTCACTGGCAGTGGATCGGGATGGGAACAATGGGGCGCAGCCCAACCTGTAGAAGGATTTCCTGCTCGGCGGTATGTCTGGGTCTGGCCAGTAGGGCTTATGCAGTGCTGAGAGACTCGACAGCCTGTCTTATTGCAGTGTGAAAGGGTTCGGAAGCAGCTATATCCAGGATAGTGGGCGGCTGGTCTTCATGTCCAACTGTCAGTACACAGCACAGCTTCTCGTGCTGTTGGTAACCATACACCGACCGGTCGATCTGGCGCCACCAACGGCGCAGTAGGGCGCGGGCAGCCCCACGATCGCCCCCTCTAAGGATGTGCTGGCGAATCAGTTCTAGTGCAGGTTCCTGGTCGGTTGGATGGTAAGGGCGCAACCCATCGGCGGGCGGTTGGCGGATCGTCTGCCATTCACTGCGGAGCATTCCCATCGTCCACTCGTCCCACAGATGACCGTCGTAGTAGAGCATCTGACGCAGGCGTCCCTCATAGCGGAAGCCTACACGCTCGTAGGTTCGGAGGCCGGCTTCATTGAAGTCGTAGACGCCTAAATGTACCTTATCCAGGCGTACTACCTCAAAGGCATAGTCAAGCAGCAGGTTGACTGCTTCGGTGCCGAAGCCCTGACTCCGTCCTTCGCGCTGCGCCATCCAGATGCCCAGTTCGGCATGGCGGTTGCGCATGTCGATATGCTGTAGACTGCATGCGCCTGCAAAACTGCCTACGCCCGGTTGGCCGGGCAGCGGTTCGATGGCGAAGTAGCGCAGGTCTGGTCCCGGATTGGTGATGACTGCCATCCAGAAGTCGCGCACCTGTACATCGCTGATGGGCGGCGCGTCGCCGCTGGTGGTCAGCTCCAGATCGAGGTCTTGGTAAGCGTCCCAGATGGCATCGAGGTCACGGGTTTCTAGTGCCCGCAGTTTTACCTTCTGCCCGGTCAGATTGAGCGGCATCGAGGCAGTCCTTATTGGTCTTTAAGGGTAAAAAGCATCCCATCGACACGGCCCTGGTCAAAAGTGATCGTTCCAATGTGGAAGCGCAGTCCGCGCCGGTGCAGCCGCAGCAGATAAGCCCCTAGGCGCGTCCGACTGTGCATGACTGCTTTGGGGAGCAGTTCGGGTGCGATAACAGGGCCGAAGCGCCGCAGCACTTCTTCTCGTACCAGCGCATCCCAGGCCCACAGTCGAATTAACCTTTCAGCCAGAACTGCTCGGAATGCACGTCCGTCACGAGGGGGGATGATTGCCAGCGCCAGTGCTGCATCCAGATCGGTGTCGTAGGCCGCTAGGCTGCCGATGTAGACTGTGCTAGCGAGCAGTGCATCCATCAGCGCTGGATCGAATCGCCCTGGGCTGCGTTGATCCACCAGTGCCACCCGCTGGCCTAGCAGCATCCGTTCTTCGATCTCGGCGGCAGTTTGCGCGGGATCGTCTCGGTAGATGACCAGCGTCAAATCCGCTTCAGCCTCCGGGGTATCCTCGATGCGGATTACGCCCGGCAGTGCCGTGGGGATTGGTTCAGTGGAGCGGATTAGCGAGGCCGTTCCCCCCGTCAGGTGGTGCACAGCCTCATTCAACGTCAGACCGGATGGTAGGTCACGGCGAGCGATCCGCCCTAGAGACGCAATAAAATCCGCACTGGTCACGGCCGTGCCTCGGACAGAGCGTCTGCTTCTGCGCGAAAGTCTGCCCACGGATCGTCGCTGTTGACGAAGCGGGTGACCAATCCCTGGAAGTGGTGTACGCCGTTCTCATGCCGCGCCGAGAAACGCCCTGCATGATACGAACGTGATTTCAAGTTGGTTTGGACATACTCGCAGATTTCGATGTCTTCGTATTGGATTTCATCGGCGAATTTGACCATGCTCTCACGGGCTTCCTCGGGGATGTCGTCACGGAAATACCACTCAAAGGTTAACAGCGTTTTGTCCACCGTAATGGGTTTAAGCAGATTGACCGAGATGTTGTCCGGGTAGGTGTCGATCATGAAATTGGGGAAGACGACGTGATAACAGATTTTGTCGCCAGGCTGAGGTGCGGTGTAGCGCCGCTTGGAGAGGTTCCCCTGATTTCCTGGCTTGATATTGACCCATTGGGTTGAGTAGTAGGGATAGGTATCGACCTGATAGTCGTCTAGGTTCATCTCGCGGTTTAGGCCAGGATGCGCCATTGGCACATGATAGCCTTCGGCGTAGTTATCCATGTAGACTTTCCAGTTGCAGTCGATCAGATAATCGCTGCGTTCGACCAGCCGCCAGTCTGAAAAACGAATCCCAGAGGTACGTAAGAACGGATCGCCCCAGATGTCATGCAGCGCTGGAGCATGGTCATCTAGGTTGACGAACAGGTACGGTCCCCACTGCTCGACGCGCACTGGCTTCAACCCGAAGCAGCCTGGATCAAAGTCCTCGGTTCCTTCAAAACCAGGCACGCGCAGCAGCTTGCCATCCAGCCCAAACGTCCAGCCATGATACAGGCATTGCAGCGTTTTGCGGCTGCCCTGGCCGCGAGCAACGGCTCCGGCGCGGTGCGGGCAGACGTTATAGAAGGCGCGGATTTGATCCTGAGTATCGCGCACCAGGACAATCGGTTCGCCGACTGCATCGGTTGCTAGGTAATCACCCGGCTTGGTCAGTTGGTCGACGCGGGCGACGACCTGCCATGTCCGCGCGAAGATGCGTTCTTTCTCGATCTCAAACAGTGCAGGGTCCAGGTACCAGCCCGCGTCCAGGGTATATGCGCGTGCCAGATCAGGATTTAGCGGTTCGTTTTTCCAGACCTTGTGCATAGGACAGATGGTTCCTCCGACATGAAAAACCCTGGCGAAAAGATGTCCTAAACGCAGTTTGAAGCAACCGATTCAGATACTAGACATGACAAAGGGCAGCTCGTTGTGCCGCCCCTTGGTGGTCGCTCCAGTGATTTAGCAATTGCGTTCTGGGGACATTATACGGAGATTGGCCGCCCTTGTGAAGTATGTTTCAGATGCTGCTGGCGAATCGCAGCAGGATGAATTGTGAGTGAAAATAAGGTTGGAAGTTGCCCATTGACCGCGCCAGATTGAGTGAGGAGT
>DAOUCY010000175.1:0-45739 GCA_034431625.1 Anaerolineae bacterium
TTCTGAGATCCTGATTTCTGGAATTCTGATTTTCTGAGTATTTTGGAATCCCGCGCAGCGGGTCGCGGCAAAAAAGTGAGGATATTATCAACCCATAAATCACAAGCACCCCATCCGCTCCCCCGTCCGGATGCCTCCCGCCGCCCCGCCCCTTCACCCCCTCCGTGATGCCTCTGTGTCCTTTGCGGTTAACCTTCTCCCCTTGGTGATCAACCTTCCCTCTCCCCGTTGCCAAAACCGCCGAAATTGGGCAGAGTCTTCCCAGTGATGAATTCGCCTGATACCCGCATGAGGAACCTGCCCATGACTATCCATATCGCCAATGCCCCCGTGAGCTGGGGCATCTATGAGTTCAAAGACATCGAGCCGAAGTACCCCTACACCCGCGTCCTCGATGAAATCGTCGAGACCGGCTACACCGGCCTGGAACTCGGCCCCTGGGGCTACCTGCCCACCGATCCGGCCGTCCTCCGCCCAGAGCTGGAGAAGCGCGGCCTTCAGCTCCTCTCCTCTTACGTCCCCGTCAAACTGGTCGATCCCAACGCCCACGCCGAGGGCGAAGCCCAGGCCCTCAGGGTCGGCCGTCTGCTGGCCGACTGCGGCGCCCAGGTCATCGTCCTCGCCGACGACAACGGCACGATTCCCGATCTGGTCAACCGCGCCGGCCACCGCACCGGCTCGATCCTCTCCGCTGCCGAGTGGGATGTCTTCGCCGCCGGCGTCAACCGCATCGCCCGCCGCGTCCACGACGAGCTGGGCCTCAAGGTCGTCTTTCACCACCACTGCGCCGGCTATGTCGAAACCCCGGAGGAAACCCGCCACCTGATGGATCGCACCGATCCCGATCTGGTCGGCCTGTGTTTGGATACCGGCCACTGGCACTATGCCGGCGGCGACGCCGTCCAGTGCATCCAGGAGTACGGCGAGCGCGTCCGCTACCTGCACCTCAAGGATTGCAGTGCCGAGATCCGCGAACTCTGCCGGCGCGAAAAGCTCAACTACCGCGAGGCCACCCAGGCCGGCGTCTACTGCGAACTCGGCCAGGGTATGGTCGATTTCCCGACCATCCTCAGCCAGATGCAGGCGCTCGGCTACGACGGCTGGGCCATCGTCGAGCAGGATGTCCTGGTGGATGATCTGGACGCCCCGCGCCAGAGCGCCCGCCGCAACCGCGAATATCTGCGCAAGCTGGGGTTCTGATCTACCATTTCCCCACCGCCGCAGCTATAATCCGCCGGGATTAGCCCCCGGAATGGGGCAGTGAAAGTGAGAATTCAATGACCCAAGTGGACACCATCATGGATGGGATCGTGGTCAGCCTGGCGTACTTGCTGACCGTCGATGGGGAGGAAGTGGACCGCGCGACCGCCGAGTCTCCGCTGGAGTATCTGCACGGCGCGGATAACATCGTGCCCGGTCTGGAACAGGCGTTGGAAGGCCGCCGCGTGGGCGAGCGCGTCAGCGTCTCTGTTCCGCCGGAGCTGGGCTACGGAGCCTATGACGAAGAGGAGATCGACGAATACGACCGCGACGAAATCCCCGATGCCGACCAGCTTGAGCCGGGCACTCTCATCGAGGTCGAAGACGAGAACGGCTTCATCTACGAAGGCATCATCACCGAAGTGACCGACAGCGTCGTCCTGGTGGATTTCAACCACCCGCTGGCCGGCAAAACCCTCCACTTCGACGTGGAAATCCTGTCGCTGCGCGAAGCCGATCCGGAAGAACTCGACCACGGCCACCCGCACGCGCTGGATGGCTTCTACGGTGACGACGACTACGACGATGACGACTACGATGACGATGACGGCCGGCCTTGATCCGGCCGCCCGGAGGCCCGCCCCTGGTCAGAGCGGGCCTCTCTCCCCGCCATGCCCCCCACGCTGATCCTCGCCTCCAGTTCACCCCGCCGCCGCGAACTCCTCAGCGCGTTGGGCTTGGCCTTCACCGTTGTCAAACCGGACATCGATGAAACCCAGCGCCCCGGCGAGTCCCCCCTCGATTACGTGCGCCGCCTCAGCCGCGAGAAAGCCGCCCGCGTCGCCGCGCAGATCAGCCAGCCCGCGGCCGTCTTGGCTGCGGATACCAGCGTCGTGCTCGGTGCGGATACGCTCGGCATCGACGAGCAGGGCGAGGTGCTCGGCAAACCCGCTGACGCCGAGGAAGCCCGCCGCATGTTGGAGCGGCTGCGCGGGCGCGTCCATCAAGTCTGCACCGCCATCACCCTCGCCGTGATCCAGCCGGGGCAGCCGCTCACGCTGCTCACCGAGCTGGCGCGCACAGATGTCCTCATGCGCCCCTACACCGATGCCGAAATCGCCGCCTACATCGCTACCGGCGACCCCTTCGATAAAGCCGGTGGCTATGCCATCCAGCACCCGGTCTTCCGCCCCGTCGAGCGCATCGAGGGCTGCTTCTCCAACGTCGTCGGCCTGCCGGTCTGCACGCTGCGGAACACGCTGGCTGGGATCGGCTGGCCGGGAATCCAGCCCGCGCCGGTCTGCTCCTGCCGCGCCGACTACAGCAGCATGTTCTTCTAGAGCCTCGCCTCCCCAAACCGGAGCATGGCCTATCTGCGCTATAATCGTAGTCAGCAGTGGAGTGTGAGGACGAAACCCGATGGAATCAGCACAGCTCGCTGAAGCGGTGACGCTGGAGGCGTTTGAGGCGTTCCTATCTCAGCCAGAAAACCGTAACCGTGACTTTGAATGGATCGGCGGGAGGATCGTCGAGGTGGTTTCCAACAGCTGCTCCTCGCATGTCGCCATGCTCTTGGGCGGCGAACTAAGTGTGTTTGCGCGGAAAAACAAGCTTGGACGTGTCACCGGAGCCGATGGCGGCTGCATCATCGGTGAAGACCGCTATATCCCCGATGTGGCTTTCGTGTCCTATGCCCGCCAGCCCGAACCCTGTCACGATGCCCACAACCCCGTGCCGCCCGATCTAGCTGTCGAGGTGCTGTCCCCGGCCAATGCCGAGGTGGACATTCGGATCAAGATCGTGAACTATCTGCGGGTGGGAACAGCGGTCTGGTTGGTCAGTCCGGCCATGCAGACCGTCGAGGTCTATCTTCCCAACCAACCCGCGCGGATCGTCCGCAAAGACGGCCTGCTCGATGGCGGGACGCTGCTGCCGGGCTTCAAGCTGCCCCTGGCCGAACTGTTCGCGGAAGGAACCGGGGCGGGCTGATCTCTTCACCCCCCTCTCCGTAAACCAATGGCGAGGGGGGTGAGGGTGAGAATTAGAGAGAACTCCGTCTACCGGCTGATCTGCATCGGCATGATAACCGTCACGAAATCGTCCCGGTTCTCCGGGCGCAGCACGCCGGGGCTGGCCGGCCCATTGCTTTCCAGCGCCACGCGCTCATCCGCGATCACGTTCAGCGCATCGATCAGGTAGCGGATGTTGAAAGAGATGTGCAGCGCCTCCCCTTCGACCGAGGCGTCCAGCATCCCCTCGTTGTCGCCCCGCTCGGCGCTCATCCCGATGATCGTGACCGCCCCCGGTTCGCCAGGGCCGGCCGCCGGCTTGACGTACAGCTTGGCGCTGTAAGCCGAGTCGCGGGCGAAGATTTCCGCCCGTTTGCAGGCCGCCAGCAGATCGCTCGTGTACATCACCGACGACGTGACGTAGCTGCGCGGGATGATCGCCGCAAAGTCCGGGAACTTGCCTTCCAGGAGCTGCGTGGCGACATCGGTATGCTTCATGTGGAACAGGACGATATCGCGCTCTTTCGGCAGCGTGATCGACACCACATCGTCATCGTCGCCGATGATGCGCCCGACTTCGGCCAGCGCCTTGGCCGGAATCACCACATCGACCCGCTTAGGGAAGTGCTGCTCGATCTCCGCCGTGCGGACGGCCAGCCGGTAGCCGTCAGCAGCGGCCATCGTCATCACGTTGCCGTCCAACTGGGTCAGCACGCCGGTTAGAATCGGGCGGTTGTCCTCTTTGGCTGCGGCGAATACTGTCTGATTGATCATCTCCTTGAGCAGCTTGCCTGGCAGCGTCACGTCCGCGTCGCCGCCCTGCGGCACCAGCGGGAACTCGCTGGAGTCGATCCCCTTGATGTTCGAGACGGTCGCCCCGCAGCGCACGTTGACCGTCTGTGTGGCGGGGTCGAGCGTCAGATCGACCCGTTCCGGCGAGAGATTGCTGACCAGGTCCGCCAGCGTTTTAGCCGGCAGCGTGATCGCCCCCTCGCGTTCGACCTTGGCCCCAATCCAGGTGGTGATGCTCATCTCCAGGTTGGTCGCGCTCAGCTTGACGCGGGCATCTTCCGTCGCCAGCAGCACATTGCCCAGCACCGGGAGCGTGGGGCGGCTTTCAACAGCCCGCGCGACGATGCCCAACCCTTTCGCCAGCTTGTCTTGCAGCACGGACACTTTCATCGGTGACACGACTCCTGCTCGTGGATTTTTCCCAAATATTTCGCAAAAGTATACAACAGATGTTCGCAATTGAGTAGCGGCGCGCCCGCCGCTTTTACCCCCGCGCTTTCCACGCGGCCAGCAGTTCCGCCTCCCGGTCGCGCATCATCCCAGCGCGGGGTTTAGCGTCGCTGTCCGCTCCGCTCCGCGCCGCATTCCACGCCAGCGTATCCCGGATCGTCTCCTCCAGCGGGCGGAACGTCAGCCCGTCTGCCAGCGCCCGTGCCACCGAAAGCTCCTGCAAGCCGTTGTAAGCGTCCGGTATCCACAGCGGCATCTCCGAAAATGGCCCTACATTCTGCTCCAGCAGGAACCCATCATCCACCCACGTGAATTCCGCCGCTGACCCGCTGACCCGCCGGCACGCCTCCAGCAGCTCCTGCATCGACAGCCGCTCTGCCGGCCCGGTCACGTTGTAGGCCCCCGCCTTCCGCGCCGCTGCCATCTTCAGAATCCACTCCGCCTGGTCGCGCGCGTCGATGAACTGCACCGCGCGATCTGGCCGCCCCGGAGCCAGCACTTCCCCGCCCAACTGCACCCGCACCGGCCAGTACGTGAAGCGGTCGGTCGGGTCATACGGCCCCACGATCAGCCCCGACCGAACGTGCAGCACCCGTCCCGGCATGGCTGCCTCTGCTGCCCGTTCGCAGAGCACTTTCAGCCCGCCGTAAGTCTCTCCATTCACTTCCTCGACCGTCTCATCTTCCAGCGTCCGCAGCGCTCCGCTCTCATCCATCCCCGGCGGGATCGGCGGCTCATCCGCATACACCGAGATGCTCGATATGAACGTGTAATGCTCCACCGCCTCCGCCAGCAGCCGCGCCGTCGCCCCCACCTGCCGCGGGATGTAGCCGCACGTGTCGATGACCGCGTCCCAGCGCCGTCCGGCCAGCGCCTCCAGCCGGCCGTCCCGGTCGCCCTTCAGCACTTCGACCGCTCCGAACAGGCCGGGATTGGTGCGTCCCCGGTTAAACAGCGTCACCTCATGGCCCGCTTGCAGCGCGGCGCTGGTGATATGGCGGCCCAGGAACTGCGTCCCGCCCAAGATCAGAAGTTTCATCGCGGCCTGCCTTTCAATATCGATCCGTCTGCCGATTGTACGTCCCCCCGTCCCATTTCACCACCCTGCCTCTTCTCTCACCCCCAGTTCGAGCGTATCCGGTTGGAAATCTCGGCCCCTCGCCCGCCGTCCGCCGTTCCGCCCGGCTTCCCAAACAGGTGCTATCCAGTCTGCCCCAAAATCGGCTACCATAAGCCATAGACAAACTTGACCGTCCACGAGCAGTGAGGAACTACGATGCTCCTCTTCCATAACGGAACCATTCACGCCGTTGATCCCCATTACCCCCATGTCGAGGCCCTGCTGGTCGGCGACGATGGCCGCATCGCTGCCGTCGGCTCCCTCGCCGAGGTCGAAGCCGCCGCCCGCCCCGGCACGCGCCGCGTCGATCTGGCCGGCCGCACCCTCATCCCCGGCTTCAACGATGCCCACGTCCACATCTGGAAGCTCGGCCTGCTCCTCACTCGGCAGGTCCCCGCCACCATCAAAGCCGCCCCCGATATCGAGAACATCATCGAAAACTTCCGCGACCGCGCCGAAACCCTCCCCAAAGGAACCTGGATTCTCGGCCGCGGCTACAACGAAGCCGAACTCCCTGAACGCCGTCATCCCACCCGCCACGACCTCGACGGCGCCAGCCTCGAACACCCCATCGCCTTGACTCGCACCTGTGGCCACATGCTCGTCGCCAACTCGCTCGCCCTCGAACTGGCCGGCATCACCCACGACACGCCCAATCCCCCCGGCGGCGTCATCGTCCGCGACCTCAACGGCGAACCCACCGGCCTCCTCCAAGAGACCGCCATGGGCCTCGTCACCCGCGTCATTCCCGATCTCACCGATGAGGAATTGGCCGGTGCCATCAAAGCCTGCCTCCGCCACCAGCTCAGCCTCGGCATCACCAGCGCCACCGATCCGCTGCTGACGCCCCTGCACACCCGCGTCTACCGCCTGCTGGAGTCGCGCGGCGAACTCGCCGTCCGCGTCAACGGCATGCCCATCCGCCGCCCCGATGGCGGAACCGAGACGCTCCCCCTGCCGGAACGCTTCGTCAGCGACTTCCTGCGGATCGACAGCGTCAAGTTCTTTGCCGATGGCGGCCTCAGCGGCGCCACTGCCGCCATCAGCGAACCCTACAAGGTCACCCTCCAGCACGGCCTGCTGCGCTTCGAACTCGATGAACTCACCCAACTGATGTGGGAAGCCCACGACGCCGGCTTCCGCATCGGCACGCACGCCATCGGCGATGTCGCCATCGACCAGGTCCTCGCCGCCTACGAAACCCTCCACCAGCGCAAACCGGGCCTCCGCCACCGCATCGAACACCTCGGCTTGCCCAGCGCCGAGCATCTGCGCCGCTGCCAGGCGCTCGATGTCATCGCCGTCCCGCAGACCGTCTTCCTGCCTGCCCTCGGTGCAGCCTTCCGCCGCTACCTGCCCGACTCCTATATCCCCCGCTGCTATCCCGTCCGCGCCATGCTCGACGCCGGCCTGACTGTCGCCCTCAGTTCCGATGCGCCCGTCGTCCCCGACGACAACCCCCTCTTGGGGATGCAGGCCGCCCTCGACCGCCGCGATCCCTTCGGCAATACCATCGCCCCGGAGCAGGCCATCACCGCCGCCGAAGCCCTCTACGCCTACACCCTGGGTGGGGCCATCGCCAGCGGCGACGCCGCCAACCGTGGCAGCCTTACCCCCGGCAAGTGGGCCGATCTCGCCGTCCTCAGCGGCGATCCGCTCACCACTCCCGTCGAGGCCCTCACCAGCCTCTGCGTCGAGCAGACCTACGTCGGTGGTGTCCTCGCCTACAACTGATCCTTCCCACCCGCATCTTCTCAATGCATACCCCCCATTTCTTGGGGGGTATCTCTTCCGCTTCAGTGCTAATGTGCAAATGGAACATTCGTCTTGCCCCTGCTGAATGGGCGCAGAGAAAAGGTACATCATGTCCGCAGCCCCTTCATCGATTCCAGCCTGGCACACCCTACCAGTGGATGCGGTCTGCTCCAAGCTCGGTTCCGGTCCTTCCGGCCTCCACAGCGCCGATGCTGCCGGACGCCTCGCCCAATACGGCCCCAACGAACTCCAGGCCGCCGAGCGCATCTCGCCCTGGGCCATCCTCTTCGAGCAGTTCAAAAACCTCCTCATCATCATCCTGCTCATCGCCACCGTGTTGTCGATCTTTTTCGGTCACGGCGTCGAAGCCGTCGCCATCACCGTGATCGTGCTCTTCTCCGTCGTCCTCGGATTCATCCAGGAATACCGTGCCGAACGCGCCATCGAAGCCCTCCGCCAAATGGCCGCCCCCAACGCCACCGTCCTCCGCGATGGCAGAGAAATCGTCATCCCCGCCCGTGATCTCGTCCCCGGTGACGTGATCCGCCTCCATACCGGCGACAAAATTCCCGCCGATGCCCGCCTCATCGAATCCATCAACCTTCAGATCGAAGAATCCGCCCTGACCGGCGAGTCCGTCCCGGTCGAAAAGCACGCCGGCGTCCTGTCGGACCCCAATCTGCCCATCGGCGACCGCAAGAACATGGTCTACGCTGGCACAGCCGCTGCCTACGGCCGGGGCCGTGCCGTCGTCGTCGCCACCGGGATGAACACCGAGTTCGGCAAAATCGCCCAGATGCTCCAGACCGTCGAGACGGGCCGTACCCTCCTTCAGCAGAACCTCGACAAACTCGGCGCAGCGCTGGCCCGTGCCGCCTTCATCGTCATCCTCGTCATCGTCGGCCTGGGGCTGTTCCGCGGCCAGCCCTTCATCGAAATGCTCATCTTCGGCATCGCCCTCGCTGTGGCGGTCGTCCCGGAAGCCCTGCCCGCCGTCATCACCATCTCGCTGGCGATTGGCGTCCAGCGCATGATCAAACGCAGCGCCCTCGTGCGCCGCTTGCCCGCTGTAGAAACCTTGGGGCGCACCTCTTACATCTGTTCCGATAAAACGGGCACGCTCACCAAAGACGAGATGACCGTCCGCGATATCTTTGTCGATGGTCAGCTCCTGCATGTCTCCGGCGCAGGCTATAACCCCACTGGCCGCTTCTCGCAGAACGGCTCGGCCATCACCCCTTCCGAGACCGTCCAGCATTTCCTCAAAGCTGCTGTTCTCGCCTCGGATAGCACCATCGCCCAGAACGGCGCAGGCTGGTACGTCAAAGGCGATCCCACCGAGGGCGCGCTGGTGGTCGCCGCCGCCAAAGCCGGGCTGGATAAAACCCACTTGGATGCCCAGTACCCTCGCCTGCAGGAGATTCCCTTCACCTCCGAACGCAAGCGCATGACCACCCTCCACGCCTTCTCCCAGGGCACAATCGCCTATTCCAAAGGCGCGCCCGAAATCGTCCTCGATTCCTGTACCCACCGCCTGACCAGCGGCGGCCCAGCCCCCCTCCAACCCGAAGACCGCCAGGCCATCCTCGGTGTCGCTGCCGAGATGGCGAGCCGGGCGCTGCGCGTCCTCGCCGTGGCCTATAAACTCGATCCCACGCTGGAAACAGCCGAGCAGGGCATGACCTTCCTCGGCTTGGCCGGGATGATCGACCCGCCGCGCCCAGAAGTCCGCGAAGCCATCCAGGTCTGCGAGCGCGCTGGCATCAAGCCCGTCATGATTACCGGCGACCATCCTCTCACCGCCCAGGCCATCGCCCGCGAGTTAGGCCTGCTCAAATCGGGCCGCGTCATCACCGGCGCCGAACTCGAAAACCTCAGCGATGCCCAGTTCGCCCAGCAGGTCGAAACTATCGAAATCTACGCCCGTGTTTCTCCATCCCACAAGCTGCGTGTCGTCTCTGCCCTGCAGGACAAAGGCCACGTCGTCGCCATGACCGGCGATGGTGTCAACGATGCTCCCGCCCTCAAAAAAGCCGACATCGGCATCGCCATGGGCATCACCGGAACCGACGTCACCAAAGAGGCCGCTGCCATCACCCTCACTGATGACAACTTCGCCTCCATCGTTGCTGCCGTCGAAGAAGGCCGCAGCATCTTCAGCAACGTCAAGAAGTACCTGATGTATCTCCTCTCCTCCAATACTGGCGAAATTACCCTCATGGCCGGAGCCTCGCTGCTCGGTCTGCCGCTCCCGCTCAGCGCCGTGCAGATCCTCTACGTCAACCTCGCCACCGATGGCCTACCCGCCCTGGCGCTGGCCGTCGATCCGCCCGACAAGGACATCATGGAGCTGCCTCCGCGCAATCCCAAAGCCGGCATCTTCAGCCGTCCGATGGTCACCATCATGGGCATCGCTGGCCTCTGGTCTGGCTTCGTCAACCTCAACCTCTTCGCCTGGGCGATGAACTCGGGCCGCACCCTGGCCGAAGCCATGACCATGACCTTCGTCTCGCTGGTCGTCATCCAGTTCTTCAAAGCCTATAACCACCGCTCCGAATACCACAGCGTCGTGGATCGCCCCTTCCGCAACCGCTGGCTCAACCTGGCAGTGGCTTGGGAGATGACGCTGATCCTCTTGATCCTCTATGTCCCCTTCCTGCGCGACATCTTCGGAACCTACAGCTTGTCGCTGGCCGATTGGGCCATCGTGGTCGCCGTCGCCGCCACCATCACCCCCGTCCTGGAAATCGCCAAATGGATGGTCCGCCGCGGTTGGCTCGGCAAGCTCGAATGACGCAAGCATCCTTAAGACACCAAATGTTTTTCCAAAAAGTCACCCTTTCCGCTCCATTTTGTGCTATCGTAGAAGTAGGGACGCCCTTCTTGGCGTCCGCTTAGACTCCCTCTCCCAGCGAGCGTTCGGGAGACGGTCAGGGTGAGGGCACTAGATTCTCACATTCTCATATTCTCATTCTTATCATTCTTATCATGTCTCGCATCACCACCGCCACCAATTCCAATATTTCATAATCTGACTCATATCGCTATAAGCTCTAAGCAAATAGCCAAAAGAGGCCCTTCCACCATGCCCGACACCTTCGACCTCACCCTGGAAGCCATGGCCCACGGCGGTAGCGCCCTCGGCCGCCTCGGCCAGCAGACCGTCTTCGTGCCCTACACCATCCCCGGCGAGCGCGTCCGTGCCCGCGCCGTTGCCCAGAAAGGCCGCGTCCTCTTCGCCGAAGGCCTCACCTTGCTGGAAAGCTCTGCCGACCGCGTCTATCCCGCCTGCCCACACTTCGGGCCGGGGCGCTGCGGCCGCTGCCACTGGCAGCACATCGACTATCCCGCTCAGCTCCTCCTCAAGCAGGATGTCCTCGCCGACCAGTTGGAGCGCATCGGCGGCTTGAGCGGAGTCGAAGTCCATCCCGTCATTCCCGCCCCCCATATCTGGGGCTACAACTTCCGCATGACCCTCTACCCGGTCGATGGTCACCTCGGCTTCCCCGGTGTCGGGGAGCCGGGCGCTGGCGCAGCCCCCATTGTCCCCATCGACGAATGCCACCTGCTCCATCCCGACCTGCTCGCCCTCAAGCAGGCCCTCGATCTGGAGCCTATCCCCGGCCTGGAGCAGATCACCTTCCAAATGGGGAGCGATGGCGCAGTCATGGTCATCCTCCACACTGCCGATGACGAAGCCCCCGAACTCCACACCGATCTGCCCATGAGTGTCAACCTTGTCCTCAGTGACGGCCAGCCCGTCAACCTCATCGGCGATCTGCGCAGCCACTACGATTTGGCCGGGCGGCGCTTCCGCGTCACCGCTGGCAGCCCGTTCCCCGCCAACTACCCCCAGCTCCAAAATCTCGCCGCCGAAGTCCTTGCCGCCCTGGCCCTCACCGGTAGCGAGACCGTCCTGGATTGCCATGCCGGTGTCGGCCTCTTCAGCGCCTTCATCGCCCAGCAGTCCCGCTTCGTCACCCTCATCGAATCGTTCGGTTTTGCTGTCGATGACGCCGATGCCAACCTCGCTGACATCCAGAACGTGGACATCATCGAAGGCGCAGTCGAAGATGTCCTGCCCGAACTCGACGACCGCTGCGATGTTGCCCTGCTGAATCCGCCGCCTGATGGCCTCAGCCTTCCTGCGCTTGATGCACTCGCTGCCCAGCGCATCCCCCGCCTCGTCTACCTCAGCAGCGATCCGGCTTCCCTTGCCCGCGATGCCAAACGCCTCACCGCCAAAGGCTTCCGCCTTGTCCGCGTCCAGCCCATCGATCTCTCGCCGCAAACCTATTTCATCGACTCAATCGCCATATTCCAGTCGTAAGGATTTCTGTAATTTGTACTCAGGCACGGTAATAGAGGACGATTTTGCGACAATACCTCAACAATTGCTTGACATTAAGGCGGGTTTTCATCTAGACTTTCCCCTAAATCCGGTGCGTTCGTCCCCTAATGCATACTGGAATCTTTGCGCTCCGGATAGTGTGGAGCAGTGGTATTGAGGAGTTGATCGGCAATGGCTGAGAAGATGCGTGGGGTCGTCAAGTGGTTTAGCAATGAGAAAGGCTATGGCTTCATCACCCCGGAAGACAGCGCGGGCGATATTTTCGTCCACTACAGCGCCATCCAGGGCAGCGGCTACCGCTCTCTCGATGAAGGCATGAAAGTCGAGTTTGAGGTGGTCGAGGGGCCTAAGGGCAAGCAGGCCAGCACCGTCACCAAGCTCTGAACCGGCCTTCCACGGTTATTGACCCACCCAGGCCTGTCGCGCTACGATAGGCCTTTTTGCTGCCCAGTTCAAGGAAACATCTGCATGGATCTGCTTGCCGTCCGCTCTATCGCCGCCGAAATTGCCCGCGCTGCCGGGGCCGTCCTCATGGAAAAGTACGACCAGCCTCACCAGCAGCGTACCAAGAAAACCGTCACCGACATCGTCACCGAAGGCGACACCGCCTCCGAAGCCGTCATCCTGGACGGGCTGACCCGCCACTTCCCTCACCATCACATCGTCAGCGAAGAAGGCGGCGGCGCCGGCATCGGTGCACCGCTCGATCAAGCCGAATACGTCTGGTACATCGACCCCCTGGATGGAACCAGCAACTACGCCAACAACCTGCCGTTCTTCTCTGTCAGCATCGGCATGGCTGGCCGTGACATGAATCCCCTCGTCGGCGTCGTCTACCACCCCTTCACCCGCGAACTCTACACCGCTTCGAAAGGCAGCGGTGCCACCCTGAACGGTCGCCCTCTGCGCGTCTCTGCCACCAGTACGCTCCAGAATGCGATGCTCTGCTCCGGCTTTCCCTACGACGCCGTCAGCACGCCCGATAACAACCTGCGTGAATGGGCCGCCTTCACCATGCGGACTCGCGGCCTGCGCCGCTTCGGTTCCATCGCCATGGAACTAAGCTACATCGCCGCCGGCCGCCTGGAAGGCGTCTGGGAGCAGTCCATCAACGCCTGGGATGTCATGGCCGGGATCATCCTGGTGCGCGAAGCCGGCGGCCGTGTCACTGACTACAGCGGCCAGGAGTCCCAGGCGCTCTACCACGGCAAACAGATCGCCGCCAGCAACGGCCTGATCCACCAAGAAATGCTCGACCTGTTGGACGAAGTGCGCTCAAATGAGCATTCGTCTAGCAAAGTCGCCGCTGCGCCCAAAATCGGGTAGAGTCTGAGCATGGTGAGGGGCGAGCTTGCGCTGGTGACCGCCCCTCGGTCTGTTTTCCCGTCCAGACAGTCTGAAATTGGTGTGAAATGCCCGTGGTCAGACTCGACACCTACAAAGCAAGCGCCTTCCTCGTCTGGCAGCTCAAGCTCTCCGGCACGACCATCCACGAAGATGGCGGCGACATCATCCATGTCGGCCTGCCTACGGGCGAAGAAATCAGTATCCACCTCATCGAAAGCTCGATCCAGGGCTACGAGATCAAAGGCACGGTTGCCTACAACCACGCCAACAATGTTCACACCCTCTTTCTCCTCTGGTGCGATATGCTCCTGCCCCCGGAAGGCGATGTCATCGAGGTGCAGGACTGGGAATGGCCGCTCCTGGCGCTCTATGGCGACCGCATCTGGGCCTACGATGTCCTCGGCGGCGAAATCTTCATCTTCCCGGTCTTCTATGACCGCATCGGCCCCTACCGCCAAATCCGTTATGGCCGGACGGTCAGTGCCCGTCACCTCATGGCCGGGATGGTCGATGCCACCCTGCCGTTCATCAAAGGCCGCTGGCGTGTCGCTAGTTTCGGCGAGCGAACCCAGCACGCCCACCACAAAACCCACTATCCCGGCGATGGCGAAGTCCCCATCACCGCCAAGAACGACCCCCTGGCCGTCTACTACGCCATCCTCAACATCCCCCGCGATGCCGAACCGGAAGACGTCAAAACGGCCTACCGCAGCATGGCGCGCCGCTTCCACCCCGATCTGAACCGCGATGCCAACGCCACCCAGCACATGCAGTCCATCAACGAAGCCTACCGCAAAATCATGGACGATTTTGAAGACCCGTGAGGCGGTACTAGGCAGCGCGAGCATTTCCCCACACAATAGAGCGGTTCGTCACTGTCTATCCCTGCCGAGGATTCCGATGCAGTTGCCCACCCACCGCCTGTTCTGGGCTGTCAGCCTAGGGCACGCCGCCAATGATCTCTTCATGAGCATGCGCTCGGTCGTCCTGACCTTCATTAGTGCCTATGTCCTGCCCATCAGTGCCCAGCAGATCAGTCTGGCCGTCAGCGCCATCGAACTCTGCGGCGCGTTGAGCCAGCCCTTCTTTGGCCGCCGTGCCGACCGCAGCGGTGGGCGCTGGTTGGGTGCGGGCGGCATCACGTGGACGGCTTCCTTCATGCTGCTCGGCATGCTGGCCGTGACGCTCGGTGGCGGCTTCTGGTTGATGCTCATCTTGATGGCACTGGCCGGGTTTGGCAGCGGCGCATTTCACCCCGTTGGCTCGATGTACAGCACCGATGTCGATCCGCTTCGCGCCGGGCGCAATGCGGCGCTCTTCTTCATGTTCGGTCAGATCGGGCTGGCGCTCGGACCGATGCTCTCCGGCCTCCTGCTGGATCGCTCCCATACCACCTTGAATGTCTGGTTTGGAGCAGCGTTGGGTACGCTGGGGCCGCGCTTGTTCGAGCGGGGCAGCCTGCTGCCGCTCTTCGCGCTGGGGGTCATCATCATCCCTGCTGCTGTGCTGATGGCCCTGACCATCCCGAGCCGCGCTGCCAGCCTCGCTCACTCGGCCCGCAGTGAGTCGACCAGCCGTACTCCAGCGGCGAGCGTGGCGCCGCGTGCCTTCGCCATCCTCGGCCTGGCCGTCGCCCTGCGAAGCATGGCCCATCTTTCAACCGTCAACTTCCTGCCCTACATGTTCCAGTTGAAAGGCTGGTCTCCCGCCGAATACGGAGCGCTCGCCAGCTCCTTCTGGATTGCGTCCGGTTTTGCTGGCGTCTGGTTCGGCAGCCTCGGTGACCGCTACGACATGCGCCGCGTCATTATGTTCAGCCTCATCGTCACCGCTCCGGTGGTCTTCTTGATCCCTGACCTCAACGGCCTGTTGGCGGTCGCCGGGGCATTCGTCATCGGGGCGATGAGCGGCTCGCACAGCCTGATCGTGGTGCTGTCGCAGCGGCTCCTGCCCGGTAAGAAAGGCTTCGCCTCCGGCGCCATACTTGGCTTCATCTTCGCCGCGGGCGCAATCAGCAATCTGATCGTCGGCGGGTTGATCGACCGCTTCGGCGCAGTCAGCACCTTCCACGTCATCGCTGTGCTGACTCTGGCCTCCAGCCTGCTCTGGCTGTTGATCCCGGCAGCATCTTACAAGCGGCAGCCGCCGCAGCCGGTCGCTGAACCTGCCGCGTCCTCTGGTTAGTTATCAGGACTGCGCTATGAATCCCGATCTCTTTTTCCTGCTCGATGGCCTGCATTACTGGCTCAGCCGCGCTGCGCTGGCCTCGGCCATCATCATGTTCCTCATCGGCTTCGTCATCGGCATCTTCCGGCGCGGCGATGTCACCCCCCTGTATCGGCTGGTGGTCTACATCATCGCCGGCAGCATCGCCATGCAGTCGCTCATCGGCCTGGCGCTGTATGCCATGGGCGTCCGCCCCTACGAAGAAGTGCACCTGATCTATGGACTGGGCGCGACTCTAGCGCTGCCCTTCTTCATCTTTGTGGAAGTCACTGCGAAAAAGCGCCCCGCGATGGGCAGCTACTTATGGGGTTTTGCTGTCCTAGTCGGAATCCTCATCCGCAGCTTTATGACGGGCGCCCCTGGCTGACGCTTCACAGCATCGAAGACGTAATCCCATCCGAGGTCGGCTGGACGTCCGCCGCATCCGGGTGAGTCCCGTCCTTGTGAATCCAGTTGTTCAGCATCTCTTGCAGCGTCTCCAACCGCACCGGCTTGCCCAGATGGTCATCCATGCCGCATTCCAGGCAGCGGTCTCGGTCACCACCCATTGTGCTGGCGGTCAGCGCAATGATGGGCATGCGTGCCAGCCCGCGTTCGGTCTCGATCTTACGGATGCGGCGGGTCGCTTCATAGCCGTCCATCACCGGCATTAGGCAGTCCATCAGCACGATCTGGTAGCGGTCAGGTTCAGCGCTGAACCGTTCTACCGCTTCCTTGCCGTCTTGTGCTGTTTCCGGTTGGTAGCCGAGCTTCTCAAGCTGTTTGCTGGTGAGGTCGAGGTTGATGGGGTTGTCTTCGACGATCAGCACGCGCACAGCTGATTCAATCGTGGGCACAGTGGCGGTTGAAGTGCTGCGGACGGGATTAGTCTTAGCCGCTCGTCGCTGGATGGCCTGTTCTCGCAGCCGTTCCAGCGTTTCCCGTAGTACCGGCACTTTGACAGGTTTGGTCAGGAAAGCTTCCACGCCAAGCTGTTGAGCCGCCGCTCGGTGCTGCGGCGTGTCGAAGGCGGTCAGCATCACGACGTCGAGGTCATCCAGCTCAGGGTGCTGGCGAACCTGTTCGATCACCTGAAAGCCGTTGAGGTGTGGCATTGCCACATCCAGAATAGCCACATCAAACGGGTTTCCGGTTGCTGCCGCTTCCAACAAGATATGCAGCCCCTGCTGTCCATCAACCGCATGGACGGTGTGGGTGTCCCATTTGCCAAGTATCCGGCTGAGCACACGGCGGATGCTCTCGTTATCTTCAACCAGGAGAACTTTCAAAGTGTCAGGGCTGGATTCAATCCGAAGCCCTTCAACCAACCCAAAACGTGCTGTAAAGGTGAACGTCGCTCCCTGTCCCTCTTCGCTCTCAACGCTGATTTCCCCGTCCATCATGTCCACCAGCCGCTTGGAAATCGCCAGTCCCAGTCCTGTGCCGCCATATTTCCGCGTAGTGCTGCTGTCCGCCTGCATGAACGGTTGGAACAGCCGCTTGCGTACCGCTTCTGAGATGCCGATGCCGGTATCCTGGACGACAAAGCGCAGGATCACGCTGTCACCTTCAACGGCCTGTACGCCTACATGAACATGAACCTGGCCCTGGGCAGTGAACTTGATCGCGTTGCTGACCAGATTCATCAGAATCTGGCGCAGGCGCGTAGGGTCACCCCGCACCGAGAAAGGCACTTCTGGCTCGATAGTTGCCCTCAGCGTCACGTTCAAGTTGCCCTTGGCGCGCGGATCCATGAACTCGATGATGCGATCCACAATGTCGGCCACCACGAACTCGACTGACTCCAAAATCATCTTGCCGGCTTCGATCTTGGACAAATCCAGGATGTCATTGATGATCATTAGCAGCGAATTCGCCTCGGACAGCACTACCTCCACATATTCCCGCTGGTCAGCGCTGAGCGGCGTGTCCATCAGCAGTTCGCTCATACCGAGGATGCCGTTCATCGGCGTGCGGATTTCATGGCTCATCGTCGCCACAAATTCCGACTTCAACCGAGAAGCCTCTAGCGCCTGGTCGCGGGCACGCTGCATCGCCTCTTCGACCTGCTTACGCTCACTCAAATCGGTGATGACCGCAATCGAGCCGTGTACTTTGCCATTTTTCCAGCGCGGTACGCCGGTAATCAGCGCGTAAACCATGTGGCCGTCGGCATGTTGTAGGCCGACCTCATACGTCGAGATCAAGCCGGATTGGCGTTCCGCAAAAGCGCTGTTCAAAACGGGGCGGTATTCAGCCACGGTAAAATCTTCTGGCTTACGGCCGATCATGTCTTCCGGTTGGTAGCCGAGCATCCGCGCGTAGGCCGGATTGACGTACTCAAATCGCTGTTGGTCGTTGGTGATGGTGAGGCCCTGTCCCATCGTTTCCATGACCTGAAGGGCAAAGTCTCGCTGCTGTTCCAGTTCATGCTCAATCAGCTTGCGCGCGCTCATATCCCGCGCGAACAGGAACAGGTATTCCTGGCCGTTGAAGTCCAAGTAGGTCGCAGCGATCTCGGCCGGGAAGCGACCGTCGGATTTGGTCCGGCATTGGTATTCCAGTTGCAGCGAGCCGCTGTTCTTGACCGACTCCCACAACTGCGTCCACTTCTCTGGCACCAGTCCGTCAAAGAGAGCACTGACGTTCAGCGCCTGCATCTCCTCGTAGGTGTAGCCGAATGATGTGCAGGCAGCTCGGTTAGCATAAATGACCTGCCCCGAACGCAGCAGCCAGATGGCCGCATCACGGGCACTGTCCAGTGAGAACTGGGTCATCAGCAGCGTCATCTCGGCCTTGCGCCGCTCGGTGATGTCGCGCACCACCGCCTGGAAACCTGTAACCTGTCCCTCTTGATAAACCAGGATGACGGTCTGATCAACCCAGCGCTCTTCACCTGTTCGAGTGCGAATGGGGAAATCCAAGTACGTTTCTGCAAGGCGGTTGTCGTACTGCTTCTGGTAAAAGTTGCTCAATATCTGCTTCCAATGATCGTGCAGCAGCGTGGTGAAATGCTTTCCGATCAGTTCTTCAGCCTGATACCCGGTCAGGTGGCTGACCGAAGGGCTGATAAAAGTAAACCGCCCGCGCAGATCGACCGTAAAAACTACATCGCTGGATTGCTCCACGATTTGGCGGTAACGGCGTTCGCTTTCCCGCAGCGCTTTTTCAATCATCATTCGCTCGGTGATGTCGCGGCAGGTATTGTGAATTTCCACGACTCGGCCTGATACCGGGTCTAGAATTGGGCGGCTGTATGTCTCAAACCAGCGGTACGCCCCATCTTTAGTCTTCAGGCGGTGTGTGCGGACATACATGCCTTTGTCCTGGCTCTGCCTCATTCTCTGCAGTGTATCGTCCTGTGCCTCGTCTGGGTGGAACAGCAGTGAACATTTCTGACCAACCAATTCATCTGCGCTGTAGCCCAGTAAGGATTGGAAAGAGGGCGAGACGTATAAGAACACCTCGTCAGGAGACAACCGTGCCACCAAATCGGTCGAGTTTTCTGCCAGCAGCCGGTAGGCCCGTTCCTGTTCGAGAAGATTCGCCTTCCGTGCGGTCTCCTGGGCAGCACGGTAGTAGTGGTAGGTTATGGTCAGCAGCGTAAGGATGACAATCAGCAAGATGGGAAGAACCAACCGCTCTCCACCAACAGTGGTTTTCAACGCGGGCACAAGCAGAATGGCCCCGACAGATACCACTCCGAATGCCAGCATCAAACGCGGGGAAAACAGTAGCCCCGCCAGCAGCACCGGTATCACCAAGAAGAACAGGGTTAGATACATGCCAACCGGGTCTTCGTATCCCAAAGATGCACTGTAGATCAGTACCCCCGTTGACACCACGACCAGCATACCGCTGAGCGTGTAACGCTGCGCGGCACATAGCAGCAGTCCGCCGAGTGAACTCACCACATGCAGTATAAAAAAGGGACGCATTAGCTTGGAGACATCTTCTGGGAGCAGTCCGAAAAGAACGTCCCCGGCCAGGATTGCACTCGCAGCGACGGTTAGTATGATCAGCATCCGAGTCAGCAGGCGTGCTCGCACTGCCGTCTCGTCGAGCACGGCATCATCTCGGTAGAGCCATCGCGTTATCCAGGATAGATTGTGTGAAATCTTCGGAAATGTCATGATGGCTCATTGAATTAGAGGGCGGGCGGTAAACAAGAGAAGAACGAGCAGATGCGGTCAGATGACGGTGACCGGCTTTTATACGAACCGGTTCACCGTATCAATCAACTCCCGCGAACTGGTTGGTTTGGTCAAAAAGCCATCTGCGCCAATCGACAGCGCCTCGGCCCGGTCTTCATCCTGGCCGCTGGCCGTCAGTATCACGATGGGCAGTGTCTGGTAGCGTTCGTCATTCCGCAAATGGCGCAGCAGTGTCATGCCGTCCATCTCCGGCATGGCAATGTCCACCAGCATGAGATCAACCGGCTGCGCCGTCAAGTAATCCAATGCTTCCCGCCCATCGCCCGCCACGGCTACGTCGTGTCCGTTGTTTCGCAGTGTTAGACTCAACACCCGTTGTGTGACGGGATAGTCTTCAACGATGAGTATCTTTGCCATTTCTCCTCATCCTTTCCGCCGCGCGGAATGTTTTTCTCTATTGTTTATTGATTCAATGCTAACGCTGCATCGCTTTACTGACAAGCAAGATTCAGCGGCCCGCGTACAAATTCTTCACCAATCGCCAGCGGTTCTGGCCCGGCAGGGGATAGTAGCTGACTTCATCCATGATCTGGCGCATCAAATAGAGTCCATATCCGCGGACCTGAGGGTCATCCAGATGAGGTTCGCGCACGTTCTCCGGGTTGAAAGCCATCCCCACATCGTAGAGATCGACCACAAACTGGAGCGGATTCCACTGCAAGGACATTTCGATCAAGATGCGAGCATTCTCCTCGTGTCGGTACGCATGATCGACGATGTTGGCGCAGCCTTCATGCACCGCCAGTTGAACGCTGTAGATGGTGTGTTCACGGTCGGGAATCGCCTCTACATGCTGGAGGATTTCCGCGATGCAGCCGCTCAAGATGTTGAAATACCGGGTCTGCGCGGGTAGTTCCAATCGGAAGACTTCGCCCTGCTGCATTGCCTAACATCCCTTCACCACGATGACCGTCTGGTCATCGACGTGTCCCTGCCCACTGCTGAAACGCGCTGTCAGGCTGAACAGCCCGGACACAATCTCGTGTGCCGATTGTTCGGCTAGTGACAGGATCATGTCGAGAAACCCCTCTTGTCCGAGCAGGTTCCCGGCAGAATCGTGGGCCTCGCTGAATCCGTCTGTTGCCACCACGAGGAGATCACCCCCTTGGAACTCCAGTACATGGTTTTCACACATACAGTTTGGCATCACCCCGATAGGCGGACCGTCGGCTTCCAGCATCAATGGCGTACCGCCTGCCGGACAAAACACGACGGGCGAGTGTCCTGCGTTGGCGTAATACAGCAGCTTCTCTATCGGGTCATATTGTCCGACGAACGCCGTCGCAAACATCCCCACCTGGGTAAAGTCATCGTAGGCTTCATCGTTGGTCGCGCCGAGGATGTCCAGCGGCGTGGGGCGGTACAGCGACCGGGCCTTACTGCGCATCAGCGTCCGGGTGGTCGCCATCAACAGCGCGGCAGACATCCCTTTGCCTGATACATCGCCCACCGTGAAGATTAGCGATTCGCCCGGCCGCTCAAAGAAATCGTAGAAATCCCCGCTGACTTGCAGTGCTGGCAGCGCCCCAGCGCTGATATCCAGCCCACGAACATCGGGCAGGCGCTGGGGCAGCAGGTTGAGCTGCACATCCTTCGCCAACTGCATTTCCGTTTGCAGCCGCGTCTGTTGGAGCTTTTGTTGGTACAGCAGCACATGCTCGATCTGCCCGCCAATCTGGTCACAGATCGCGCGCACTAGTTTCATGTCCGGCGCCGTGAAGACGGCGTTCTTCTTGAAGAGTGCCAGCACCCCCACAATGTGTTCGTCCATCAGAATTGGCTCCACCAGGGCAGAATACCCCGGTAGGGAGGTTGACCGGGCCGGGTCATTTACAGAGTGGCGTCCGCCGTTGGCGGCACACTGGCGTACCCACTCACTGAGCGTCTGCTCACTGACAATCGGCGCAGGATAGTGCGCGATGAACGTATCCCCCATCATCAGGATGGCGCTGGCCGAATCTGCCTGGCTCAAACGGCACGCTTCCCGCGTCAGCGAGCGAAAAGCCGCCTGAATATCGAAATCAGCGCGGGTGAAGTGGGTCAGATCAACCAGTGCCAGGAGTTGGTCCTGACTGGCGATCAAATCATTCGTCATGCTCTCTAGGACAGTTTCCATCGCCAGCCACTGCGATAGAAGTTCCGCGTCAGCGGCCAGTCGCGCATCCACCCACGGACCTTCCACGCCGAAGACCCACACATACCCCAGCGTCTGCCGCTCCACCTGGAGTGGCAGACTCACGCCGTGTCGATCTGTCAGTGCGTGCTGCGGCCACAGCGCCAGCCAATCGCCTTCGGTGGCGATTCCAAAACCAGATGCTCCGCACAACAGCCAGGCATCAGCCAGACGCTGCAGGCGTTCCGCATGCATATCGATCAGCATCAGCAAAGGGTAAGCCGGGGACAGCAGCATAGTTACGCCCAGGCGCGCAGCGCCTCTTCTTCTGTAGCCACAATGCTGAAAGCCCGATCCAGCCGGGTCAGCTCGAAAATCACCTTAACATTCGATTGCAGCCCGCACACAACCAGATTTCCCCCGTTCTGGTGGCACTGCTTCATCCCCTTGACCAGCGAGGACAGCGCCGTCGAATCGATAAAGGTCACCTGCGCCAGGTTCACAACCACGCGGGCGGGGGGGCGCGTGCTGACCTGCTCCAGCCACGCGGCCACCGGCGGAGCTTCATGGGCGTCGAAGCGTCCGCTCAATTGGGCGACCGCAATACTGCCTTCGACGCGGGTTTTGATTTCCATCGCCTGCTGCTCCTCAACGGCTCGGTTTTATGACCACTTCTGATTATAGTGCCGCCTGGCGCGCCTGGAACTTAATCTTTCGCCTTTGTCCCGTAATTCCGAAACTTTTCACGAAACGTTTGGTGATTGTCTGCTCTTTCGCTACCATTTGAGTCGGGATTTGGAGAGGCAGCGTAAGGGAGATTGGTGATGCTCAAGGTCTATATCGGTGTTGTTCGTTTTTCCGATGACCGCGATTTCATCATAATGGTTGATGGCGAACCCGGCCCAGTAGAAGAAGCTGTCCGCCAGGCCATCACGGAAATCTGCGGCGAAGGCGAAATTCAGGTGCAGACCGAGGGTGTCGATTTCATCGAACTTGTTCATGCCAGCCATCCAGACCAGCCTCACCCAGATGGCTATGTGCTCGGCTGCGAAGTGGGCGGCCTCAAGCGCTTCAACTACGCCATCCAATACGCCCGCCGTCAGCGCCACCTCCAACCCGGCCAAAACGGATGAAGCCGGATGTAACATTTTGGCCGCTGCGGCATCTAAACGAAAGGAAGCGGTTGTGTCCGAGGAGAATCTGATTGCCGCCCTCAAGCGGCGCGAACCGGATGCGCTGGCCGCCGTCTTTGAGCAGTATGCCGACCGCATTTACCGGCTGGCGGTCAGCCTCCTGCACGATGAGCAGCAGGCTGATGGAGTCGTCCAGGATACCTTCCTGGCTCTGATCGAATCGATCCACCAGTTTGAGGGACGTTCTAGCCTGGGAACCTGGCTTTACCGTGTCGGCTACAATGAATGCCGGATGCGGCAGCGTGGCATCCGCCCGGATATCGAACTCGATGCGGTCGAAGACCCAGATACCATGCCGCAGCACTTCGCCGACTGGTCGACGGTTCCCGATCACATCCTGGAAAGCAGCGAAGCCCGCGCTGAAATGGAACGCGCTATCCAGAGCCTGAAGCCAGAGATGCGAACCGTGTTCATGCTCCGTGATGTGGAGGGCTTGTCCACCGAGGAGACTGCCCGCATTATGAATATCAGCGAGGGAGCCGTTAAAGTGCGCTTACATCGCGCCCGCCTCGCTTTACGGGAAAAGTTGGCCGCTTATTTCACCGAGTTCGCCCGCTGAGAGCCTGTGTTGAACGGGATGCCCTACTTTCCTCCTTTCTGCGAAGCGTAGAAGGGGACAAGGGGTGAGAATGCCGGCTCTCCGAAACGCATAAGCTGCCTGAAAGCAGGGATACCCCATGCAGTGTGAGGATTTGATCCGCTATCTGTCTGATTACATCGACAACAATCTCAGCGAGGAATTGGCGGCTGAAGCGCGCGAACATCTCGCCACCTGCCGTAACTGCCACGTTGTGCTTGATTCGACCCAGCAGACGATCTTGCTCTATCGCCAGCAGGGACGGCGGCTTGGTCTCCCGCCGCAGCGCCACCAGGCGCTTTTCGGCCAGCTTGCCGAGGTGCTGGTGCAGTCCGGCCGTACTGACGACTGCGAACCCGGACACTGACTTGATCCTCATTTCAGCAGCATCGTCAGGTCGCCGTGGACTTCCAATCCAGCGTTGCGCCCTGTCCCGCTGAAGATGTCCCGCTCGCGCCCGTTTTCCAGCGCTGTCAGCCGTATGCTGACCTCCGCCTTGAGCGTCTCCATCACCCGGCGGTGCATCTCCGTCCGGCTCGGCCCTTGGAGCAAACCCGCTTTGGCTCGGCTGGCGCGGATTTCCAGTCGCGTCGAGTCGTCCCGCACCACCCAATCCACATGGTCATCAGTGACAGCCAGCTTCTCCACTACGGCGCCAGTGTACTTTGCCAGCCGGTAGAGCTTTTGTTCGTGCCACACCCCGATGATGAAGCCGGGGAACTTGAACCCTAAGAACGGGATCACCGCAATCGAAGCCGTCAGGCATGTTCCCGGTTGTTCGAAGTGGTTGGTCTGCATCCACACCCACGCCGATGGGAACGACTGCCCCCAGTCCTTCTCGATGTATCCCCGTCCGCCGCTGAAATCCAGTGCCCGTCCATCCAGCCGCAGTGTTCCCCGGATTGTATGGTCCAGGCTGACCACGCCGTGGTAGCACTCCATAAAGTTGACCCAGCCGTACCAACCCATAATCCCTGGAGCCGTCCACGTCACCGGCCAGGGCGATAACCCCTCAAAGCGTAGATCGCCCTTCAGCGCCAGCTCACCGCCTTCTAAATTCAGGCTTAAGCAGTCCGCCCGGAAGCGGTTCGGTCCTACCTGCACCTCAAAATCATGCTCCGCCGCTTTGAACTGGTCAGGCGGGTAGCTGAAATATGCTGACGCGCCCGTCTGCCCGTCCAGCACCTGGACAAAGGCATGGTGCTTCTCGCGTTCATGGCTCAGAAAGATGCCGGGAATCACCGCGTAGCGGTGCTGCTCACTCGGATCGATCAGCTTGTAGTACCAGCCTTCAAAGAAGGGGGGGCGCTTGCCATGCCCATGATAGCGTTCCGGGTGCATGACCTGTTCGATATAGTTGGGCATGGTGGCTGTCCTCGATATTCACACGGCTCAGATTTCGATATGGGCGCACCCTCACGTACATCAGGGCATAACCATAATCTGCTCACCCAAACCGGAATTGAGAATCGCCTTAACCCCTCGTGAGGAGTTTGCCTACCAAACAAAACCCAATAATCCTGCTGCAAGCAGGAGCGTCACGTTCGCTCAAGAAAGCAGGGTTTATAGGTGAGGATTGCGTGGGCCGTAGCGGGTGACCAGTTCGGCGTTGTGTTCCGCGGCGCCGGGCATGTTGATGCTGACGATCACCGGCGGGGTGATGCCCCGCGCCTGGAGTCGTGCCGCCGCTTCCACCAAGATCGCGTTCAGCAGAAAAGCCCCCGCAATTGTCGAGAGCGGCCCGGCCCGCAGCCCCTCGCCCACGGCAATCAGTGCATCGCCGGGCACGCCGTGGTTATCCAGTGTCAGATCAGCGGCTTCAGTCAATTTGACCCCTGCTGGGCCGGTCGGCAGGCTGTCCGCATAGGCTAGGCAGACGACCGCAATCACGGTCAGTCCCAGCGCTTTTGCCCGCTGCGCCATCTCCACCGGGGCCATGTTGATCCCGCTGTTGGAGAAGATCATCATCACATCGCCGGCCTTCGGCTGGTAGCGTGTCAGGATGCTGCTGGCGACTCCAGGTGTCCGTTCCAGCAGACCGCTGACATCGGCGCTTTCGTGCAGCATCAACCCGCTGGCGAGAACCGGGCAGACCGCCGCCAATCCCCCAGCCCGGAAGTGGCCTTCTTCAGCCAGCATGTGCGAGTGTCCCGTCCCGAACAAGTAGAGCATCCCGCCCCGCTGGATCGCCTCGGCAATGATCTCAGCGCAGCGCAGCACCGTCTCCATCTCAGCAGCGGCGATGGAGTCTAGGCGCTCGCGCACCGCCTGCATATAAGCCGCGGCTGCGGAACGGGTCGGGCCGGACATCCGTTTTATCCTTCGCTGACAGGCTGTGCTTCCGCCCGCTTGAACCAGCGGCGGACACGCCCGTAGAACACTAGGGGAATGATACACAACACCCCCAGCGCCGCGTAGAGCAGCACTAGCCCGTTGTTGTCCCCCGTCAGCGTCGTCCCAATGGCGACTGCCGCGAACGTCGGCACGATGCCAACCACAGCCGTAATCACCGCGTAGATAGCATACCGCACCGGTGTGAATCCGGCGGCATAGCTGATGAAATCGTAAAAGGCGAAGAAGAACAACCGCGCATACACCAGCGTCCAGGCTTCGCCGACTTGATGGTAAAATTTCTCGACCTTTTCCATGCCGCTCGTGCCGACCAATCGCCGCACTACGGGGCGGCCTAGCACCCGCGCGATCCAGAAATTGGCGCTGCCGCCAACCACCTCGCCGATCAGCGAGTAGACTGTGCCAGGGATCAGCCCGAAGAGCGCTCCTGCCGCGAACTGGATCGGCCCGCTGCTCAGCGGCGCAGCAATGAACGTCGCTGCTCGCACGCCGATATACAGCACCGGTGCCCACGGCCCAGCCTCGACGATGGCCTGCTGGAGCCGCTCCAGCCCCACCGCTTGAATCAGCACCGTCAGCCCGACTGTCATGGCTGCGAAGGAAAGCCCGGCGGCCGCCGCGCTCCGCCAGGATACGGTCTCACCTGGATTGTTCATGAATATCCTGTTTCCCTTGAACCCAGTTGTCTCCGTAGTCATTCTAACGGGTTCTACGGCAGGAAAGAGCCTCTTTTCACTGCCTTCTCATATGCCGTAATGCCGCTGCTCAGACAAGACTTGATGAGTTCTGAAAAATATATAAAGAATTGATTTCTTGATGGACTTCATCAATTCTTTACGTTATTCTCAAAATAGATCGGGGGAATGAGAAAGCGTGAAAATCATGAAGACGACAGGTTATGGAAACGGTTTAACGATCCTGATTATCGAAGACCATGCCCGCCTGCTTCGGAGCATGACCTTCCTGCTAGAAATCGCCGGCTATGAAACGCTCAGCGCCGTGAATGCTCAGGAAGCGCTGCACGCGGTGCATTCGCCGCTCAAACCCGACCTAATCCTGTGCGATGTCGATATGGTCGAGACCGACGCTTGGGCGCTGCTCCGCCAGCTCCGGCATGATGACCTCAACCGCCCTATCCCTTTCGTCGCCATTTCCCGCTACTATGAACTGACCGATCTGGTCTATGCGCTCGACCAGGGCGCGACCGAGTACCTCGCCAAGCCCTTTGATGCCCATGACCTGCTGGATACCGTCCGGGATGCGCTCCGTGCTGTCCCCGCCTCACAGCCCGTGCTGGTCGCCGCAGGCTGAAATTCCTTACGTTTTTATACTGGGCCGTAAGCTTATCACTTCATTCAGCAGCCCAGATTTCTTTTACGAAGGGCGGGATGTGTTCCCGCCCTTTCCTTTTGAAAGGCTCTGCCCTGAGCTGCCCCCGCATTGCTTTGCGTTCTTTGTGGTTAATAAAGTCTTTTGCTTCTCTCTGTAGTTCAGTTCGCATTCGGGTTTCTTCTGGGGATCGCCTTACTGATTCATCCGGTAAGGCAGCACTACTTGGTTTGACCTCATCCCGCTGCGCTTTGCTTAGCTCCCCATCAGCCATTGCAATGGCTGATGGGGCTGGGAGGTGAGGTTCTGAAACATTGTCTGAACTTATCGGATGCGCCGCTCACCGCGTCGAAACGTTCTCGACCAAGTAGCGGGTGTGGAACCACTCGTCAGTAACGCTCCACGGTTCACCCGCTACACCGATGCACAGCCAGGCTCCCGCCGGAGCCACCGACGGCCGCGGGCTTTCCATACTGCGAACCAGTGTGGCCTGCTCCAGCTTTTTCGCCCAAACGCCAACCGTCTTGTAATACGGCTTGCAGCCTAACTGCATCAGATGGCGCTCAGTCGGGCTGGGTTTCCAGTTGCGGTCATCCCAGGGCTTATAAGTGGTCTTGAAGATGTCTGGCTCAATCGGGCGGGGTTCGTAATCGTCCAGGCTAGCTTTGAGTTCCTCTCCGGCCACATAGGCGATCATGTAGCCGGCCGTCGCTATGATAGTATCCCACGGCGTCACGATGGTCTTCGGCGCTTCCGAGGCTGGGAGCATCCGCGCCATCGTCACCCGCTTGACCGGACGGTAGTAGTGGAAGCCGTCGGCGACGAGTTCCTGATCCGTCCATGGGCGCTGCCGGTAAATTTTCCACGAACCGGTCGCAATGCGGTTCAGCAGGCTCATATGCCAACCTTTCCGAACGCAGGATATTGAGGTCAGTATAGTGTATTTCTCAGGTTTGATGCACGGCGACTTTTGTAACCGCTCGCGCACCTTCGCAAAGCATGAAATACCGGTGTCCCCACGCCTTCAAATCCTGTATGGCATTCGCAAGGCATTCCACGCTATAATTAATCTAACGGCGATTCGATTATTGCGGAGAGTATGCTCATGGTAGATCAGGTTTTGGCCCAGGTCGGTGTGAGTTTTGAACTCACTGAAGACCAGAAGATGCTCCAGAAAATGGCGCGGGATTTCACCGCCAAGGAGATCATCCCCGTCGCCGCCGAATATGATGAAAAGGCTAAGTTCCCGGAAGATATTTTTCACAAAGCGCGTGAAATCGGCATCGTCAATATGAACATCCCGGCGGAAGTCGGTGGAGTCGGCGCGACCGTCTTCGAGGAGTGCCTGGTGGCGGAAGAACTCGGCTACGGTTGCACCGGCATCAGCACCAGCATCAGCACCAACAACCTCGGCGCCCTGCCGATCATCTTGGCTGGTAATGACCGCCAGAAGCAGTATTGGCTCGGCGAGCGCTTGGTCGAGAAGGGTGAGTTCGTCTCCTACTGCGTGACCGAGGCCGGCGCTGGTTCCAACGTCGTCGGGATGCAGACCCGTGCCGAGCGCAAGGGCGGTCGCTATATTATCAACGGCTCCAAGATTTTCATCACCAATGCCAGCCACGCCAACTTCTTCACCGTCTTCGCGAAAACCGACCCGGCAGCCGGACATCGCGGCATGAGCGCTTTCGTCATCGACCGCAGTTCCCCTGGCGTCAAGATCGGCAAAAAGTTCGATAAGCTCGGCCAGCGCGCCAGCGATACCGCCGAGATCGTCTTCGAGAACGTCGAAGTCCCGGCGGAAAACCTGCTCGGTCAGGAAGGCCAGGGCTTCTACATCGCCATGAAAGTCTTCGACTACAGCCGTCCAGGCGTTGCTGCCGCTGCCGTCGGCTTGCAGCGCCGTGCCCTGGAAGAATGCGTCAAGTACGCCCGCGAGCGCGAAGCCTTCGGCGTGCCCATCTACCAGCACCAGGCCATCGGCCACAAAATCGCCGATATGGCGATCAACTACGAAGCCTCACGCCTGCTCGTCTGGCAGGCCGCCTGGATGGTCGAATCCGGCCATGCCAACCCCCGCGCCGCTGCTTATGCCAAGGCCTTCGCCGCCGATATGGCGACCAAAGCGGCTGTCGATGCTGTCCAGGTCTTCGGTGGCTATGGATATATGAAGGAATATCCAGTCGAGAAACTCCTGCGCGACGTGAAAATCTTCCAGATTTACGAAGGCACCAGTGAAATTCAGCGCAACATCATCGTGCGCGAACTCTTCCGTTGAAAGCCACTCAGAACCCACCCCCTCGGTTCTGAGCAGCCCCTCCCTCTCCGGCGCAGCACACCGCGCGCCGGCGAGGGAGTTTTTTTGTCTCCTTCCTGACAAGTCGCGGGGTTAAGCAGGAACGTAGACCAACCGGATGACATCCTCGCCAATCCGATCATGGCTCACTAGCCGGAGTGGCGGCCGGGGTCCGGCGAAATAGGGCTTACCCTGACCCAGCACGACGGGATGCAGGTAGATTCGATACTCATCGATCAGGCCAAGTTCAGTGAGACTGTGTGCCAGGTGCGGGCCAGCCACTTCGATCTCCCCGACTAGCTCGGCCTTCAGCGCGCGGATCACGCCTTCCAGATCGCCCTTAACCAGCCGGGCATTAGGGCCGACCGACCTCAATGAGCGCGAGACGCCCCATTTCGGCTGCTTCCGCCACGCCGCCGCGAAGGCATGTTCCTCTGCATCCCACTCAGGATGATCGTCATCCCAGTGACGCATGATCTCATACATCTGGCGACCGTAGACGCTGCCCGCCTGTCCCTGAGCTTCCTCGATAAAGTGGCGGAAGAGCGCCTTGCTCGGCGCAACCGACGTAAAGTCAACGTAACCATCCAGAGACTGATTCATGCCGAACACGAGCTTAGCCATAGCCCCTTCCTTTCCTTATGCGGCATATCTTGAATGCCGTTTCAGTTGCAATACACGCTGCCCGTTTCGCCGTCCCTGATCCCGCTCCAAGCCTTCCGATAGTACGAAAGTCCTCCCTAATTATTGTCGCCTGAGTAATACCTTAAGCCAGTCCGCAATAATGCTTAACACTCAATCCTTCGTTTACTCCTATAATCAGAACAGGAGCAAGGCTCCACTGAATACCTGTTTGGGGGAAGCAAAACGGCATGTCTGATGCACCTGGCCGCGATACCAAATACCTGAATGATCCTCGCCTGTCCAATAGCGATACCTTCCTGCCTGTCCGGGCCACAGGCCCGCTCAATGATGCGCTGCCCTGGGTGATCGAGTTCCGCGTGGCTGGAACTGCGGCTACCATTCAGGCCCAGGTTCACGAAGAAATGCTCATTGGCCGCGCCGACGCAACCCGTGGGATTTATCCGGCCGTCGATCTGGGGCCGCATGGCGGTCAGACGCGCGGCGTCTCCCGCCAGCACGCCATGATCGTCGTCAGCAGCAACAAGATCAACATTCGCGATCTGGGTAGTCTGAACGGCACACGTATCAACGGCGCGCTGCTCGCCCCCAATGAGGATTACCGTCTGCGTCACGGTGACGAAATCGAAGTCGGCCAGATCAAGCTTCAAGTGCGCTTCGCAGTCACGCCTACCATTGGCAAAGCCGAGAAGGGTACAGGCGGAACAGCTCAGAAAACGGTTCCGCTGGTTGGGCGCGGCCAGCATGTCCTCATCGTCGAAGATGATCAGGATGTTGCCAAAGTCTTCAGCATCGCCATGCGCCATGCCGGATTCCGCGTCAGCGTCGTTGATAACGCCGCTCGCGCCATGAGCCTCGTAGACCGGGATTTCCCGGACCTCATCCTGCTGGATTTGATCCTGCCCGACCTCAACGGTCAGGATGTGATGCGCTACGTCCGCCGCCTGCCCAAAGGCGATCAGGTGCGCATCATCGTTTGCTCTGGCGCGACCGGCGGTTTCCAGATGCACCAGGCCATTCAGAGCGGCGCTGACCTCTTCCTGGGCAAACCGGTCAGCATCGAGGACCTCATCAAGGGCGTCCTGCAGGTGCTCCGCCTGGAAGTCCCCGAATCCGTCCCCAAACCCTAACGTCCGTTCCCGCCCCATTGCTTTGCGTCTGTGTGAAGCCTCCCCACTAGGGGATTGCGGTTCAAATGGCATCGGACTTTCAAATTGGGGTATGATGCCCTTTAACGGCAGCTTTGCGGTTACGGTCTTTTGGGATTCCCCTGATCCCTGCTCCATCGCCGCAGCGTCCCGCCATCTGCAATCGGTACGGGCAGCAGTGCCCCCAGTGTAAACACCAGCAGATTGTCCAGGAACAGGAACACCACCATCCCGTAGACCATCCCGCCCACCGGGTAGAGCAGCAGGGCCAGCACGCCCAGGATGGCACTGACAATCGCACTGGCGATGGGGCCGCCCACGGCCCGCCGGATGTGGATGCGCCCTGGCAGTGGCGGCTCATTCGCCGGATAGATCGACCGTCCCAGCAGCAGCCACAAGTGAATCCCAACCATCGGGTAGCCCGTCCGTTCCGCCGCCACCGCATGGCCGAGGTGATGGGCCAGCGTCAGCCCGACGTGCAGCAGCACCGTCAGCGCCCCGCCCACCACCACGTCCGGTCCAGTCAGACCCAATGCTTGGCGCCCAACCACCGCAAGCACCGCCCACAGCACGATCTGCGCCGCGAACGCTGATGTTTCCGCCGTCAGCCGCAAACCCAGGATTCGCCCCAACCGGTAGCTCCGGTTGATCGCGGTGTTCGCCAGCGGCAGCACCGGTGGCGGGAGTTGTGGAGGGTGGGGTCGAGTCATGGCTTGTCTCCTCGTGAACCAATTCTTACCAGCCTACCGCAAAATGTCCCCGTCCGCCGCAGGTTTGCTCCGCAAGAGTAGACAAAATGTCACCCTAATGCCCTCGTTTTGTGCTATTCTGTGAATATGCGCGGGCTGTGCTGCCTTTGTGTCTGGTCTTTCAACAGACACCCCAGCCCAAATGATTATCACATAGCCCGTTCTCATTCTTATCATTCGCAAGATTCTCATAATCTTGCGCCATTTCATCCTGGTGTAGCTGCCGTCCGGAACAAACATCAATCAGCCGTAAATGCTCATCGGCTGACCCAAACGCTTGTTAAAAAAATCTTCGCTTGCATCGGCGTCAATTCGCCTATACAGTGAAACTGTGTTCGTGTTACACCTTTATCCGAAATGAACAAGGAGACTCTCCACATGCGCAAGCTGCTTCTGTCCGCTCTGCTCATCAGTTCCCTGCTGGTCATGGGACTCGGCATGGTTGCTGCCCAGAGTGACCGTATTCCGATTGAACTTGGCGAGTGGGTTGAAGGCGAACTGACCAATAGCGAGTATGAACTGAAGTACACCTTTGAGGGCAAGGAGGGAGATATCGTCCTTGTCGAAATGCTGCCCAAGCCCGGCACCTATGACCTCGATCCGTACATCGTTCTGCGCGATAGCGACGGTGATGTCCTCGGCCAGAATGATGACTTCGGTTATCCGCTGTCACTGGTCGTTGCCGAACTGCAGGCTGACGAACAGTATGTTGTGCTGGCGACCCGCTCCGGCGGCTCCACCGGCAGCAGCGAAGGTGAATTCTGGCTGCGCGTCAGTGTCGTCGATCTGGTTGAGTCCGGCAGCGAGCTGGAAGCCACCATCACCTCGGTCAGTGAAGAGGATATTCCCTCGGTCTTCGTGATGCGCCCGCAAGAGGAAGGCGAATATACCATCACCTTTAGCCAGGAAGTCAGTGAACTCTACGCCGCGCTGCGCCTTTCGCCCTGGGCTGATGACAGCTATGAGAGCGCGCTGCTCAGCCTGGAAAGCACCGCCGGTGTCAGCGAAGCCAGCTTCACCGTCCAGCTCGATGGCGGCCAGTTCTATATCCTGCGTGTGACCCGTGCTTTCGGTTCCTTCGTCTTCGATGAGATGGAAAACACCGTCGTCATCGGTGTAGAATAACGCTCCCCTGCACACATCAGAGAGGGTGGAGCATCCGTTCCATCCTCTCTCCCTCACCAACCGTGCCCACCCTCTACGTCATCCCCACCCCCATCGGCAACCTGGAGGATATCACCCTGCGGGCGCTCCGTCTTTTGCGCGAAGTCTCGCTCATCGCCGCCGAAGATACCCGCACCACCCGTGTCCTGCTCCAGCATTACCAGATCACCACGCCGCTGACCAGCTACCACGAACACAACAAGCTGGTCCGCCTTGATGCCATCTTTCGCGCCCTGGAAGACGGCGATGTCGCTCTGGTCTCCGACGCCGGGATGCCCGGCGTTTCTGATCCCGGCTACGAACTGGTCTCCGAGGCTATCGTCCGCCGTATCCGCGTCGAGGTGCTGCCTGGCCCCAGCGCCATTCTGCCCGCGCTGGTTGGCTCCGGCCTGCCGACTGACCGCTTCACCTTCCTGGGATTTCTGCCGCGCCGTGAAAAAGCGCTGCGTGACTTCATCGAGTCCGTCCGCGCCGAACCCGGTACGCTCATCGCCTACGAAAGCCCTAACCGCCTTGCCGAGACGCTGGAAACACTCCATGCCGTTCTCGGCGATCGCCGTGCCTGTGTCGCCCGCGAACTCAGCAAGAAGTTCGAGACCTTTGAGCGCGGTACGCTCAGCGAGATCGCCGCCCGCTTCCGTGAGCAGCCTCCGCGCGGCGAGATCACTCTGGTGATCGCCGGGGCCTCTGAAGACGCTCCCGCCCAATGGGATGCCGAGCATGTTCGGGCAGCTCTCCATGAACGCCTGGCCGCCGGGGAACCGCTCAGCAGCGCAGCGCGGGCTGTCGCCGCCGAATCCGGTTGGAACCGCCGCGATGTGTACAACTTGGCGATTGGGGAATAGGAGCGTGGGAGTCGCAGACCGCAGACAAACAATAACCCCTCCGCTGCTGGAGGGGTTATCTCGAGTGAGCCGCTTAGGTGTGGACTTTGATGTCCTTCGGGTTGATGACCCCGTCGCGCGTGCCGCGCATGATCGCCAGCTTGACCTCGCCGATAGCGCGGGTCACTTCAATCCCGCGCGGGCAGGCCGGTGTGCAGTTGTAGATGGTGCGGCAGCGCCAGACCCCATCCGGCTCGGCTAGCACATCCAGTCGCTCTTTGGTAGCCTGGTCGCGCGTGTCAAAGATGAAGCGGTGCGCCTGTACGATGGCCGCCGGACCGACATACTGCCCATTCGCCCAAAAGCTGGGGCAGGAAGTGGTGCAGCATGCGCACAGGATACAGTTGGTCGTGTCGTTGATAATCTGCTGTTCCTGCGAGTCGTGGAGGCGTTCGCGGCCATCTGCCGGGACGGGAGTGTCATTGACGAAGTAGGGCATGATCTGGCGGTAATGGGCGAAGAACGGCTCCATATCCACGATCAGGTCTTTCAGGACTGGCAGACCCAGGATCGGCTCGACCTGAATTTTGGTGCCGGTATCCCGAACAAGGAGCTTGCAAGCCAGCGCATTTCGGCCGTTGATCCGCATGGCGTCGGAACCACAGATGCCATGTGAGCACGAGCGCCGGAAGGCCAGCGTACCATCCTGCTCCCACTTGACGCGGTGGAGCAGTTCTAGGATGCGGTCGGTCTCGACGACATCCTGGAGGGTGAATTCTTGCCAGTAGGGCTTGGCCTTCTTAGGGTCTTCCGGGTTGTAACGTCGGATTCTGAATGTGACTTCCATCGTGTGTTCCTGTTCTTTGATCCAAGTGAACCCGGGCTAGTAGACGCGCTCTTTGGGCGCGAAACGCGGGTCTTCCGCGGCCAACGACATATCGACAGCCTTCTTGTGGTTGAGTTCGATGTCAGGATGGCCGTCCGGATAGGGCTGGTCAGACTTCCGGTAAGCCAGAGTATGCACCATCCAGTTCTTGTCGTCACGATTTTGGAAGTCTTCGCGGTAGTGTGCTCCCCGGCTTTCAGTGCGGGCGACAGCGCTGACGGCGGTGACTTCAGCCAGGTCAAGCAGGCAGCCCAATTCCCAGGCTTCCAGCAGATCGGTGTTGAACTTGTAGCCGGTGTCATCAAAGGTCAGATCGCTGCGGTAGCGGTCGCGGAGTTCGCGGACTCGGTTGACAGCTTCCTTCATCCCTTCCTCGACGCGGAAGACGCCGACGTGATCCATCATGACAGCCTGCATCTCTTTGCGAAGCTGGTACGGGCGGGTCTTGCCGTTAGCGCGGACGCTGCGGAGCCGGTTGAACTCGGCTTCGATCTCGGCGGTGGGATTAGCGGGCAGCGGGACGAAATCGGCCTGCTTGACGTATTCCGCAATCTTCATACCGCCGCGCCGTCCAAAAACGATCAGATCGACCAGCGAGTTCGTGCCGAGGCGGTTGGCTCCGTGACAGCTCACGCAAGCCACTTCGCCAGCAGCATACATGCCGGGCAGGACGGTTTCCCGTTCATCCATGATGACTTCGGCATCGATGTTGGTCGGGATGCCACCCATAGCATAGTGAGCAGTTGGCTGGATCGGCATGGCTTCGCGCAGTGGATCGACACCGGCGAAAGTGCGGCAGACATCCAACGTTTCGGCCAAAACGCGGGCGATATAGGCGTCATCCACGCGGCGGGTTTCCCCGGCCTCAGCTAGATAGCGGTTGACGGTCGAAGGGCGGATGTCAAGGTGCACATAATCCTTGCCATTGATGCCGTTGCCGGCGCGGACTTCGTGGTAGATCGCCCGGCTGACGACATCGCGGCTGGCGAGGTCCTTGATTTTGGGGGCATAGCGTTCCATAAAGCGTTCGCCCTTACGGTTCAGGAGAATTCCTCCCTCGCCGCGGATACCTTCGGTCAGCAGCACCCCCAGCCCATAAAGGCCGGTAGGGTGGAACTGGTAGAACTCCATGTCTTCCATCGGGACGCCGCGCCGGTAAACGACAGCCGCACCATCGCCAGTCAGCGTATGTGCATTGCTGGTGATGCGCCAGACCCGGCCCCATCCGCCGGTAGCGAAGAGAGTCGCTTTGCCGTGGAAAACGTGGTACTCGCCGCTGCCGAGCTGAATGGCGACGACGCCAACACAGGCACCCTGGTTCATGAGTACATCAACGACGTGGAACTCATCGAAGAAGCGCACGTCGCGCTTGATGCACTGTTGGTAGAGGGTCTGCAAGATCATGTGACCAGTGCGGTCAGCCGCGTGGCAGGCGCGGCGAACTGGTTTTTCGCCAAAGTTGCTGGTGTGACCCCCAAAGCGCCGCTGGCTGATGCGTCCTTCCGGCGTGCGGTCGAAGGGCAGGCCCATGTGTTCGAGTTCGATAACCGCATCGACAGCATTTTCGGCCAGTACTTTAGCTGCGTTCTGGTCGGCCAAGTAGTCGCCGCCTTTGACGGTATCATAGGCGTGCCAGAGGGGTTTGTCTTCTTCATAGTTGCCAAGCGCGGCACCGATGCCCCCAAGCGCCGCACCAGTATGGCTGCGAGTCGGGTACAACTTGCTGACAACGGCGACATTGGCGCCGCCCATGCTGGCGTAAAGCGCCGCCATCAAGCCCGCGCCGCCTGCGCCGACGATGATGGCATCAAATTGATGCGTCTGCATTCGGAATACTCCTCATCATTGAATCCTCAACCGGAGAAATGCTTCCCTCGGCTGCAAACGGGAAATCCCTGCTATTTGTGCAGGTTGGCCGCAGCTTCCTGAGCCATCTCAATAGCGGTCTGGTCAATTGTCCCAAAGAGCGCGCCAGTGCCCAACACCAGCAGCACAATCGCGCCGATCACGCACAAATAGATTGAAGCGCGCTTGAGAACCGGGCTGAAGGTCGTGTAATCGGTCAGGACGAGCCGTAGGCCGTTAAAGCCGTGGGCAACCACCAGAGCCAGCAGCGCGAAGTCATAGACACGCCAGACGGCAACACTGCCGACCAGTAAGTTCCAGCGCTCGCCGACAAACTCGACGGCTGTGCCAGTGTCATTGACTGCGCCTGTGCCAACCACGGTGTAACCGGCAGCAGTGATGTCAAAGACACCCTGGATGACATGCATCATCGCTAGATGGCCGAAGACCAGCGGCACAATCAACAGGCCGCTGACGCGCATGAATGACCACCAGAAACGCTCGATACGGCTGCCTTTCGGACGGATGCCCTGAGCGCGCTCAGCCTTAGTGCGTTCCGGAACGATTAGATTGGCGATGAAACCGTACACGACACTGGCAACCACCGCCGCCGCAATTCCGACGACGAAAGGAATCTGCGCTTCGATGACGTCACCCAGGCCGAGAATCTGGCGATCCGGCGCGTTGTAGAAGTTCAGTACATGGCCGAACATCAGAACGAAGACTGGAACAAGGACGATGAGCGTCGCCAGCAGTACATAGATGGCGGCGCGCTGCTGGTATTTCCACCAAACGGGCTTGAAGTCGATGATGCCGATCCGCAGCCCATTGAAGGCATGATAGACCACGCAGGCCACCAGCACGAATTCACCAATGGTGAAAATTGGCGTTTGGTAGACAGCAATCGCCTTGACATACAGGTCAGGATAGAAGACGGCCCAGGATGTATCGATGACGTGGAGAGTCAAGAAGAGTACGACGCCGAGGCCGCTGATGCGGTGCAGCACCCAACTCCACTGACCCAGCGCGCCCCGGTATCGCAGCGTTTCAGTGAGCGTCAAAACCAGAGATGTCAAGTTATTTCCTCCTGAATCCCTTTAGCAACGAGGCATGACAGTACGGAAAGGACATTGTTTGGCGCGAACGAGGCTAGTGTGATTATAGCATTTCCCCTTGCCCTCGCAACGTTCCAAACGGTCGCCGAAAACAGGTCATCTGTCATGAAGGCGGTGGCGGTGGATACCCGCCTAATTGTGCTGCGACCAACACAATGAGCAACAGCCAAGTAAGGCCAGGCTGAAATGTCAAAAGTCAAAAGTCAATCGCTGTCGTTTGCTTTTGAATTGGTCTGATCTTGTTGCGAGAGAAGCAAATGTCGCTATAATCTTGTCAACGTTCACTATCAAGGAGGTGAGCCGCCAAAACTACCCCAAGTTGACTGAATTGTCTGCCTCTAAGAAACTTACTGAATAGGAGCAATTTGCATGAAGTCGAAGTCTCTGCTGGTCATTCTGGCACTTACTCTGCTGGCAACCCTCGGTCTCTCGCAGGTTGCCGCTCAGGATACGTTCTTTGGCAAAACTGCCGCTGATCTATTCCCTGTTCCCGATGTTGCTGCCAATGAGCAGGAACAGCAGGCGGCGTTCCAAGCATTGCTCAAGGCAAATATTCCCGATGGCCGTCAGTTTGGCGAAGGCAAGACCTTGACCTTCGGCGTGCTGGGTCAGGGGTCACGTGGCGGTATTTCGGGCACGATCTATTTCTGGCGGCGGGCTTTCGAGGCCGCCACCGGCGCCACGATGGAAATTGTCGAAATTCCCTACAACCAGCTTGGCACGACCATTCCCGCCGATTTCCTGACGGGACAGTACACCTACGACGCCTTCATTGGCGCAGCCTGGCAGTACGGTGATTGGGTGAGCAATGGCTGGATTCAGCCTATCGACAAGTGGCTCGGCGATGAACGCTTCCCGCAGTGGACCCCGGAAGACACCGCTCCGGCGTTCCGTGCGCTGCTCCAGTGGGGCGGGCAGACTTATGGTACGCAGATGGACGGCGATGCCCAGCTCTTCTACTATCGCTATGACATTCTGAATGACCCCAAATGGCAGGAGGCCTATAAGGCCGAGACAGGCGAAGACATGCCGAACCCGCCGACAACTTGGCAGCAGCTCTATAAGGTCATGGCCTTCTTCAATGGCAAGGACTGGAATGGTGATGGTGACCCAGATGATGGTATCAGTTTGCATCTGGCCGCTGGGGGTCAAGGGCACTTCCACTATGCGACGCTGGCCGCTTCCTTCGCTGTGACCCCGGCAGAAGGTGACGACCCGCGCAAGGTCACCAAGTACGACAATGTGTTCTGGTTTGATCCGGACACGATGGATCCGCTCATCAACCAGCCTGGCCATGTCCGCGCGTTGGAATTCCTCAAGCAGTTGGCTTCGACCGGCCAGGCAGCCCAGTTTGGTTGGCAGCTCGGTGAGGCCTGGGATAACTTCCTGGGTGGCAATGCTGTTGCTACGTTCTCGTGGGGTGATGTTGGCTCGCTGTCACAGGACACCAACCGCTCCAAAATCAAGGGTAAACTGGGCGCTTCAGCGATCCTCTGCTCGGAAGAGTGGTATGACCGTGAGACGCAGCAGTTTGTCAACGATCCGGCTAATCCGAACTGCGTCGGCAACACCACCGGCGGTTCGTGGCATCCGACTATGTCGGCCTTCACCGACGTACCTGATCTGGCCTACTTCTTCATGTCGATGATCGCTACCCCAGCCATCAATTTCTACAACGCTACTACTGGCTGGCAGGGTATCGATCCGTGCTGCACCTACCAGTTGTATGAACCGCGCGGCAAGGCGACCTCGGCGGACTACACGGCAGTGGGCTTCGATGCGGGCGACATGGAACGCTACATCAACGCCTACGGCGCAAACGTCTATGACAAGCCGACCTATCTGACCTATCTGCGTATTCCGGGCACCCTGGAGTACATCCAGAACACGTTGGACATCCGGCTTTCGGAAGCAATGACCGACCAGAAGACACCGCAAGAAGCGCTGGATGCAACGGCGGAAGACTGGCGCGGCATCACCGAATCGTTGGGGTTGGAGAGCCAACTTTCGATCTACCAGCAGGCTATCGGTTACACGCCGGGCGGTTAGGCTGGTCTCCGTAGTTTCAACTGATCCGAATGGCGTAGGGACATGGCGTGGCCGTGTCCCTACCCATATCCGCATTTCCAAAACGACGTGCAGTGAGGCTCACCGCGGAATAGAATGACCCTGGCGGTTGGCGGCGCTGCTCATGCAGTTTACGGGTAAGTGAACATGCGTAACAACGCCAAGTACTTTTTCTTGATGCCCGGTGTGGCTTGGTTACTGATATTCACGTTGTTTCCGTTGATCTATTCTTTGTACCTCAGCACGACTAACTTCAAGTTGGGGCGCGAGCCAACCAACGTCGGCTTTGCCAATTATGCGGCCATCCTCGGTCTAGATGGAAAGGGCGGCGATCAAAAAGCACGGGATACGGCTGGGTTCACTGCTTTCCTAGCTGTGGGAAGTACCACGCTGACACTGACCTTCGGGACATTCATCGCCTGGGTATTCAACCATGATATTCCTTTTTTGAGGCAGATGCGGGCGATTATCACCATGCCGCTTTTCGCCGCCCCCATCGCGCTGGGATTCCTGGGGGTGGTGATCTTTAACGAGTCTAACGGGCCGATTAACAATATCTTGCAGGGGATAGGCTTACAGCGCGTGAACTGGTTCATCGATCCATGGGGAGCGCGTTTTGCGGTGTTGATTACAGATGTGTGGCAGTGGACGCCGTTCGTGTTCATCATCGTGCTGGCGGCGATGCAGGCGATCCCAGATGATCTGTATGAATCGGCACGGCTGGATAGTAAATCGAATTGGGCATTGTTCCGGCATATCACTTTCCCGCTGATTGCCCCTGCGCTGGGTACGGTCTTCCTGCTGCGCCTGGTGGAGACCTTCAAAGCCCTAGATATTCCCTTCAGCCTAACGCGCGGCGGCCCTGGGCAGGTCACACAAACCTATAGTTACTATGCCTATCAAACTGGCTTGATCGGGAGCTTCCAACTGGGTACAGCCTCGGCACTCGCCTATCTTGTCGTGATCGTCTCAATCATCATCTCGACGATTTACTTCTGGCGCGTGCGTGCGCGGTTCGAGTAAACCGGCATCGGAGCAACAACATGTCTACCGCAACTCAACTCTCCAACTCGACCGAAGTCGCCCAAGAAGCCGGGAAACAAATCGTACGCGGCGTTCACGCTAGACAGACAGGTATTCTGATTCTAGCGATTATTTGTACGTTCATCTCCCTGGCTCCATTTCTGTTTGCGCTGACCACCTCTTTCAAGACGCAGGGCGATTCGATTGACGGAACAATCTTGCCTTGGATTCAATATCAACCGACTCTGTTGAACTGGCAGCAGGAATTCGGGTCCGGTGGGGCGGAGACGTTCAAAGCACTTCGCAACAGCACGTTGATTTCGCTGGGAGCGACGCTGCTGGCGACCACTCTCGGTACGCTGGCAGGCTATGGTCTGGCGCGGTTCAAGTACGGCATAGGTAACAAGAATCTAGTATCATGGTTCCTCTCCCAGCGGTTCCTGCCCCCTGTAGCAACCGTGATCCCTTTCGTGTTGATGTTCCGTGATTTGAAATTGATTGATACGCTGCCGGGCATGATTATCGTCAACACGACCTTTACGCTGCCCTTCGCCGTTCTCATCATGCGTGATTACTTTGCGGATTTCCCGGTGGAACTGCGCGAGGCGGCGTTGGTGGATGGTGCGAGTGAGTTTACAACCTTCTGGCGGATTGCCCTGCCGTTGGCGACTCCGGCATTAGTTGCAGCGGTCATCATTTGCTTCACCTTTGCATGGAACGAATTCTTGTTCGCCAGCGTGCTGACCAACCGGGATTGGAAACCTTATCCAATGTTGGTGGCCGGGTCGGATTCAGTACGCGGGATCATGTTCAACTTTGTGACGACCCGCATGATTATTGCAGTGACTTTGCCGGTAGTGCTGTCCTTGTTGGTGCAGCGTTTCATCGTGCGCGGTCTGACATTTGGCGCCGTCAAAGGGTAGAAAGAGCAGGGTGCGGCAGGCTGTTAGGGGGCTGCGCCCTCGCTTTAGGAATTGACTCCAGCCGAGGCGGTGGCTACAATGCATCTGCCTCGTGAAAAGGGCCTGTAGCTCAGTTGGGAGAGCGCTACAATCGCACTGTAGAGGTCAGGGGTTCGAGTCCCCTCAGGTCCACCTAAGGCGATACTAATCGAACATGAGCCAGCTTTCACGCTGGCTTTTGTTTTTCCATCCCCATCATCCCCGCCGTCTGCATTTCGGATGCGATCAGACAATCCGTGCAGGTATGAAAACGGGGGCAACAGTTCCACTCGCAGTACCTTGCCGCTTGGGTCAACCACAACCCTCTCGACAATCTCTCGCAATAAGTCTTTTTGACTGCTTGCGTCGAGCCTCTTAAATAATACACCGATTTTCGAGATGATGTGCAACGCATCATCCAGATGGGCGATATGATACTCCGTCTGGCGGTCAGCAGATTCAAGGCTATGGCGCAATGTGCGACGACGATCCTGCCATTCCGCCCACAGGCTGTCCCAGACCGCTTCTGTGATTTTGCCTGCCGCAAACAATCGCGCCGCTCGCGCCTCTTCTTCATCTGTCGCCTTGAGCGCCGCTTCAATTCTTGCCCGCTCATTAAGGCGATTGTGTCCCAGTTTTTCAGCGATTTCCGTTGTATAACATTCGCGAATAAGCGGAATAAATTCAGGGTCAACTTGTATCTGTAACAGATAATCGGCAACCTGTTGATCGATTTCACTGCACAACAGATGAATGTCGGTGCGCGCCACTCGGTAGTGCGATGTGCCACCTCCGGAACGACCTGGGTTGGACGTGGAACAAGTCAGCCGGATGAGGCGCTTGTCTTCCGGATATTCCAAAAAAATCAGACTGCTCAACAGATACTCATGCCTGCGCTGTCGAATTGTTCGCTGACCGCGTTTCGCCAGTATTTCGAGTCCCCGTTCTAACTCCTCAGTTGTGACGACTGGCTTCCAATTGCCTCTTACCGTTTTGGGTGGGATACCTGCTTTAGGACTGACCACCCAACCGGCATAGAACCAGTTGCGAAAGCGTTTAGACAGTGTATTCACGGCAGGCATTCGCCGCCCGTCCCTGATGGTGACAAATGGGCGACCACTGCGATATTTGTAGCCACGCTGATGAAGCTCTTCACAGATTTGTTCCAGTGTGTAGCGGTCTGTGAGCAGTAAATCCCATGCCAGCCGCCAGACCTTGAACTGCTCTGGATCAGGTTCAATCCAGCGAGTATAGCGTCCATTATTCGATTTTGAGGGCTGATCGACACGTTGTTCCACATTCACATAGCCATCAGGCGCTAGCCCGACAAAGCCGCCATTACGAAGTTTGGTATGCAGACCACCCGTCACACGTTGCCCCAGCTTCATGGATTCTCGCCGCGCCAGCGTAAAAGACAGGCTGACCATGATGCGATCATCTGGATCAAATGGATCCAGGTCTGGATAATCAGCGAAGCGGATGGCGACACCCAGACTGTGGAGTTCATCGATGGTCATAAGCGCTTCAGTGTCATTACGTCCAAAGCGTTCGGCATTTTCGACGGCAACATGGGAGAATTTGCCCGCACGCGCATCATCTAACAATCGTTGGTATCCATCGCGGTTGGGCGTGCGTCCGCTCATAGTATCCACATATTCAGCGATCAAAGGCAGGTCGGAGTGTTCCAATAGCGCTCGATGAATAGCATGGCGCTGACGGCGCTGTGAGTTCTCCGGGTTTTGGGCTTCCTGGCTGCTCGTGCGTAAATATATTGCCCATCCGGGTTTAGGTGGTAGACGTTTACTGCTTCGACGGCCCATATGTTTGACTCCTCAAATTGATTTGCTTCACCTTACAACAGAATTTCAATTCTGTGTTTTTTGCGCTTGATCCGTGCTTCCATTGATCAGGTTGTTCGGTTTGTAGTGTGATGTATTTGCTACGGGCTGACCCTGACCTTTCACCAGAATTTCAGCGACCCGGATCACCCGCAGCAGCATATCCTCCAGTTTGTGCTTTTCACGGGTTTCAGATCGCATCGCTCAGCCTTTCCGGCACGGATAACTGCGCCGCAATCCAGTCGTAGACATCGCCGCCGTTCAGGTAGAAGTCCGAGATGTCATTGCCCTGCGGCACGGTGATTTCACGAAAGCGCGGTGAGAGTGAAAGCAAACGATTTGCGCCTTTTTCACCAGCGGCATCACGGTCATAGGCGACCAGGATGGTATGACAGTGCGTGAGTTCGGCATACCAGCGTGAACTGAGGATGGCGGTGGCGCTGCTCAACGTCACTGGTGCGACCAGATTTCCCGCTTCTTGCCGCGCCAGCAGTGCGTCAAACTCGCCTTCGCAGAATAAAGCGACATCCCGATCTGCCAGCCCGTCAGCCCCATACAAACCATTGACATTGCCGCCTTTGATCTGCTGATATTTCGGCGTGCCGTAGGCGCGGCGGACTTTCACTGCCCACAACGCACCGGATGCAAACCACGGAATGGTAATGCCACAGGGAACATCCATCCCTTCCATCAGCCGCCAGCCGCGGAAATCGCCCGGCACATAGCCTAGTCGCGCAGAACGAATGGTGCGCGTGGTTAGCCCTCTACCGATCAGGTATTTCAGCGCAGGTTCACCCACATCCGACCAGAGCGTTTCTTCCGCCTGACTCACCACGCATTCCGCCCGATGCTGCCAGTCCCATTCCGGCGGTTCGGATGGGGATTTCAGGCATTGGTGTTCCACACGCGGCCTGTCGTCTGTCGGTCTGCCCAGCACCTCAGCAGCTTGGGCGAAGCTCAGGCGGCGGTAATTCATCAGCCAGTCGATGGCATCGCCCCACGTATCGCAGGCTCCAAAACAGCGGTAGCCATTGGCCCATACTGCCAGACTGAAACCTTTATGCTCGTTGTGAAACGGGCATTTCCATAAATTAGCGCGACCACCGCGTAAAGGGGCAGGTCCCAAATCCTGCTCGACTAGGCGGCGCAGGTCGCAGTGTTCTTTCAAACGTTGTGTATCGGTCACGTTTTCTTCCTCTGGCTCTCTAATTGACACACTTGGTGACAATTGACAATTCGACAATTGCTGGCAATTGTCACGACCCCGCGACAGCTGCTCCCTCGGTCAGGCGGTAGGCCTCGGACTTCACGCCCGGTTTCGGCGGCAGTTCAACGCGCTCAATGCAGCCGTCTTCTTCCAGCGCCCGCAGCGCCTCAATCACCGGCTTACGCGCAGAACGGAGCGCCCGATAAATGTCGCGCACGGTTGCCACCCCACCGCAGGCACGCAGAAAGCTGAGAATACGATTTTCCAGCCGTCCCTCTTCGTTCTCGCCCAAATCTGCCAGCAGGCGATGAGCGGAAGCCCGCCAGTCTTCGACAATCTGCTGTGCCCGATACCAGTGCGCGGCTGTCACCTGCGGACGCGGCAGTCCGCCATCGTCGTCCGCCCAGTCCAGCGCCGCCAGCAGCGTCGCCACCTTAATCGCCTGCACATGCAAGCGCCCATAGACGGCGCGGAGGCGATCATCTAATGATGAGCTGGGGGCGGTCATGGCTCGCAGCGCCTGCTCGTAGGCGTGGCAGGCGATCCAGATGTCGGCTGTTAGCGACCATGCTTCACTGGTTTTCTTCTCGCCCAGCGCATCCGGCAGCGGTGGTTCGGGCAGGCGTTCATGCAAACGGCGCAAACGGTTCGCCAGTTCGGTGGGGGTCTGGCTGTCTTTCGGAGCAGCCCGTTCCTTATAATCCGGTTCCGGCGTGAGCAGTCCAAAGCGGGCAAGGTTGCCATTGAACCAGTCGGATGAGGACAGTGCCGTTGACAGTTCCGCCGGGGTTGCCGCCCCCAGAATGGACAGCGCGGCATCGCGGATCACGACCAGACCTTTGTTGTTGGTGTTCGAGTCGAGATAGGGTGGGCAGTCGTAGAGGGTCATGATGAGTTCTTTCAAGCCCGCCATATAATCCCTGCCCATCGACTTGAACAAGCCGGACAGCTCATCGCGCAGCAAACCACGCTGCGCGGCATAGCGGTTGC
>DAOUCY010000176.1:0-5797 GCA_034431625.1 Anaerolineae bacterium
GGCATGACAACACCTTGCATCTTTGCGCTGAAACCATCTTTCCATTATGCCTTGTTCACAAATCGGTAACAACTAAGAAACCCCGAAAAACTGCCCCTCAAATCCCGCAAAACTCCACGCCAGAACTGAAGGAATCGGCGGGTTGCCCAGCCCGGGTTTGATAGGCTGGAAGTATCCGCAATCAAGGAGGACGAGCAAGTGGATCGCGCACCCGCCATGGCGCAACTGTTCGGGGATGTGCAGACGGCTGCACAGACCATCGCACCGCTGATCGCCGTCATCGGGTTTCTCGGTCTGGGGTTGATGTATATGGGGTCAAGCTGGCCCATCATCGGGGACTGGAAGAAGGACAATCCTAAAGCCGCCAACCAGGTGGTCGTGGGCTTGCTCTTTGTCATCTTCGCCTCCAGCGTCACCACCCTCATCACCTTCGGCGCTCCCTAACCCCCCATCCCACACGCAGCGCGAGGCGCGGATGCGCTTCGCGCCTTGTCTATCTGAAAGGAATGGCATGGCTGCTGATTTCAAATCGCATGTGCTTTTGCGGGATGAGAAGGGCTTCTTCGGCATCCCGTTCAAACGCCTGCTGCTGGGCGGTGTGGGCGGCGGCTTGACCTACACCGTTTGCAACATCGTCATGCCCGGTTGGGCAATCCCGTCGGGCGTGGCGCTTGCCATCTTCGTGCTCATCATGACCGGGACGCGCGGTGGATTGCCTCTCTGGCAGCGGCTCATGTACCGCGCACGTGGGTCACTGCTGCTGGCGGCGGCGCGGGATACCCAGGGTCTGTTTGGCAGCATAGCGAAATCGCTGGAACTGCCCGTCGAACTGGTCAAGCTGGACGCGGCGGTGGTGTTTGCGCCTGCCCAGCCGAATTACGACATCGACATGCGTGAGTGGGTGACGTTCGCCCGTGCAGCGGAAGCAGATCGGGACGATGGGCTGGTGTTTGTAGACGCGCCGATGACGGAGGCGCTGCGCTGATGAGTACCGTCCGCACCTTCCTCATCGAACCGTTTGACATTATGCTGCACGCCACCGAAGAAGGGGTGCAGTCGCTTCAGGCGCGTTTCTCAACGTGGCTGCGAACCCTGCGCGAACCGGCGCGGTTCGTGTGCTGGCAGATGCCCGCTACGCTGAACGACAAGATTAGCAGCCTGAGCCGCAAGGCGCAGGAGGTGGACGATGCCCAGCGGCGGGCGCTGCTGATGGAATACCGCCGCCATTTCGAGAGCCTGAACGACAGCGCCGAGTATCAGCGGGCGTTATGCGGCATGGCGCTGTGGAGCGACCAAAATCCCCGTGCCTTAGCCGGGGGCATGACTTCGGCTTTTGAGACGCAGGTGGCGGAAGGCGCGTGGCCGTCGCTGTTTGAAGGACGCTACGAAATCCGCGAGACACCCTTCTGGCATCTGGCTCCGGCAGGTCGTCCGGGTAGTCGTCCCTACTGGTCGATTTTGACCAGCTACGAGTTCGCCCCGGCGACCTGGAACTTCTTCCGTCCCCTGCCTCCGCTACTGCGGCTTAACTTCCCGCTGGCGCTGTCGGTGGACATCTCGAAGACCTATGACCGCAACGCCGCGATTGATGCACTGGAAGGCATCATTCAAGCCTATCAGGTGCATCTGGCGGGCGCGACGGGGGAAGACAGCCGTTCGGTGCAGCGCATCGCCGACTGCCGCAAGGCGTTGCAGGAGATCAATAACGGTGATGCCCTGCACATGGTTCAGCTCACCATTGCCATTGCTGCCGATGACCTGAACACGCTCAAGGAGCGGGTCCAAACGGTGGTCAACGAAACGCGGGCGTGGTTTTCGCTGCGACAGGAAGTCGGTGAACTGCTGGCACGCTCGGTGGGCTTCTTCACCGCCAAACGCACCAAAGACATCAATGTCCCCACGACCACCTGGCCCGTCACCTCACGCGAACTCGCCGTGATGCTGTCGCCGTTGGGCTACCGCAAGCTGTCGGCAACGGATGGCATCTTGCGCGGCGAAGCGGTGGGCGCTTCGTATCCGGTGTTCCACAACTCGTGGCGCGACAAACGTGCCACCCACGAAATCTGGGTGGGGGTATCGGGCTTCGGCAAGACCTTCAGCTTGAACTGCTATCTGACCCGCGAGTATGCCGAGAACGGTATTCCCTTCGACCTGCTCGAACCGATGGGACATGGCAGGCACATCGCCGATGCCTTCGGCTTGCCCTGGTACGTCATGAGCGCGAAGGCGACCAAACTCAATCCGCAGGATGTGATGTTTCCCACCCTCATTGAGCAGGTGTCGCACGTCACGCGCATCTACGAGACGGTGCTGGGGCGCACGCTGTCGGGAGCGCAGCGCGAGAACCTGGAACGCGGTTTGCTCGGCGAGGCGCTGGAAATCCTGTATCGCGGCTTTCCTGACTTAAGCCGAGTCTCGCCCGAACTCGCGCCGACCTGCGATGTCGTTTGTGATGTGCTTTCGGGACTGGGCGACAAGGAAGCCACGCGACACATCGCCAAAAATCTCGCCGATGAGATTGCCGGACTGTGTACCGGTTCGGGGCCGTGGTCATCGTTTCTGAACGGCATCACCAATGTGGATCTGACACGCGGTGGCAGGGATTGGATCAGCCCACGTGTATTCAGTTTCCACGAACTGGAGAGTGACCCGATCTTGCAGGCGCTGGCGTATACGCAGGTGCTTTCTGCTATCCGCCGCGACAGCCTGATCGACGAGCAGCCGCGCATCATCGCGGTGGATGAGGTCTACCGCCTGATGCGCCATCCCTCGCTGCTGGACTTCCTGATTGAAGCCGCCAAGACCTTCCGTACCCGGCGCAAAAAGCTCATTTGTGTGGATCAGTGGAGAGCGAATTCACGGCGAGTTGTGGCACATCTGTGCTAGAGGCAGCCTGCTCTGCCTGATATTCTGCTGTGTCACACCAGCGGGCATGGCGGTTGTACGGTTTCCGCCCTGCGTAGTCTTTGTACCAGTGACCATCCCCAAAGTTATAGGCATAGCGTTCTTGCAGGGAACGCCAGGTGTAGTCGGGGAAGGTACGCAGGATTTCCCACTGGTCTACCCCGGTTTCAATCATCTCGCGCAGCTTCACCAGATCGTCCTCATCCCAGAAATAGCCCGTACTTTTATGGGTCGTGCTGCGCTCAGAAGTGCTGCCATCCCGCCAGTGAACGGTGATACGCTTGGTATGGCGGGTGATTTTGCTGATGTGGATATAACGGGCGAACTGCTCAAACAGGTCGCGCTTTTCCTCACGCGGCACATCGTTCCACCGTTTAATGATGACTTCCAGCACCGGGCGCGCTTCCACCAGCGAACGCGATTTGTGTTCATTGGACTGGATGTGATGCAGTTCGGCGCGTAAGCCTTCCAGTTCGTGTTCGGCGGCTTCGTATCGCGCCTGCGCTCGCGCCACCATCTCCGGGTGGGTCAGTAACCCCAGACTGGCGATGATGTTGTCTTTGGTTTGTTCCGCCTGCCGAATCGCTGCCTGCACCCGCCTCACATCCGCCTGATCCACATTCTCCAGACTTGCCAGCGCTGCCTGCCACAAATTCTCGTCAATCGTCGTTGCATGGAGGCGTTCCAGCAGCATCTCGTCCACCAACGCATCGACAATCGAGGCTTTGATGTTCCATACATTCGAGCGGTAGGGATACTCTGCCAGTTGGTACTTGTAGTGCTTCGCTTCCGTCGCCCACGAACACGTCAGCCGCCGGTGAGGATATTCCGGCAGGTCATCGGTGTAGGCGAGGTAAGCGTAGGTCGGTTTCGGTTCTTCCCGTTCATCTTTGTCATGGCGTATCCAGGGGCGGTAAGGCACATACTGCGGGTTCGGCTCGCCGTAGAAATCCACTGGCGAGAGGCGGTTGTAGGCATACATGAACAGGTCAAGCGGGATAATTCCCTCGTGGTTGTTGAACTGGACAATTGCACCTTTGTGAATCCAGTGCCCGATATAGGCAACATTCACCAGCATGTTTCGCAAACCATCCTGCGAAGGGGTCAACCCGCCCGTGAAGGGTGAACGCCGCTCCAGATGATCGGTCACTTGAAAGCCTTCCGGCACTGCTTCTTTCGGGATGTCCGGCAAGTAGGGACCGTTCCGGTCAATGAATTTCCAGGTCGCGCTGAAGTTGCCGTCATTCTCGCGGAACAGCTCGAAATAGCGCAGTATCACATCGGCATACAGGTCAAAGCGTTTGTATTTGCGGTAGTCAGGATTTAGCGCACCGTTGGGCAAGTGGCTGCGTCCATCCATCATGAAGCCGGGCAGGATTTTCCGTCCGGTCCACATGCCGCTGGCATTCCGGCGATGACGCGCCGCGACCAGCCTGCCGCGTATCTGATATTGCAGGTAATCCGCTGCCCGCTGTGCTTCCTCGCGGAACATCTTCATGTGTGATGAGCCCATAATCGGATGCGCGAAGTCATAAATCATCATCGGGGTCATCACCTGCACGTTGTTGCGTTTGCAGGCATCAATGAAGATGTTGGTTTCGATCATGGTCACATCGCGGAAGAAGCGGTCTACATCCTGCGCCGCGACCAGCCCGATTTGCCCTGTTTCGATCAGGTCATACAGCGTGGACATGCCTTTGCGCTCGCGGATTTTCTTCGTGCCGCTTACGCCCGCATCCATGTCAATCATGAACACGTTCTCGCGCACCCAGCCCTGCCGCAGCAGGTGTTCAATCATGTCCACCGTTTGCAGGGTGGTGGAGATGTTGCCAATTTGTCCCTCAGACGACTGGCGGTAGTACACCGCCGCAGGTCGTCCGACGGGCAGTGGTTGCAGCTTGTAGGGATCAATTGGCTGTTCAGGGCGCTTCAGTGTTCTGGGCATCGCTCATTCCTCCTTCCAACGAAAAACGCCCTGCTCCCGCGAAAGTGATACGGCAAGAGCAAGGCGCATATTGTACAATGCTTCCTAGCCCTGCGACGTGTCATCAGCACTCGCGGGGTCAGCCAGATCGGAGTGGTGGTACACTTCGGTCTGGCGCAACAACGAATTGCCTTCAGTGTACTCATTTTCGCCCAACCGCGCAACAATGCGAAGCATGGAACGATACACCGACAGCAAATTGATGCCGTCGGTTTCAGGTGTATGTGGTTGTTCATCTGACAGGCGCTCAGGCTTCAACGGCTGCCTCCCGCGTGATCTGGTTTTTGTGATAGCAGACTGCTTCCAGAATGAAATGCTGCGCCATATAGGAGTCGGGCAGCTTAAGCTGTTTCGCTAGTGACTCGATCTCAGCGCGTTCCCTGTCTGTCAGCCGCATCGCAAAGATTCTTTTACGTGTCACCTGTCGAACCGGTAGGGTGGGGATTGTTGGTTTCTCCATCAGTCTCATTCCTTCGTTTTACGCATGATTTGAGCGTAGCACACCACCCCTGTGCGAACCCCGCATTTTTCCAGTTTTGGGTTAGCAATCTTGCGAAAGTGTCTGAAATATTTCAGCGCTCTGCCAGAATCAAAAGCTGACTGCTCAGTGTGTGGTACGCCCACGTTTTACTGATGCAGTCAGCTTATCAAAGTCAGGTCATCAGACCTGTGTAAAATTGGCAATTTCGAGCGTCAATTTTGGCAAAGTGACCGTCAATTTTACAACTCTATGGGGAATTTCAGAAGTTAATTGAGTTTTGCTGCCCTTAACTTATACATCCGCTGTTTGAGCAAACCAAACCGAGCTTGTAATTTCTAAAGTATGTTCCGCCGGTCTATTCACCTGATCGAGAACGTCTTTTACCGCCTGGGCAATGCGTTCTCCCAATAAAGGCGGAACGGCTTCTC
>DAOUCY010000177.1:0-6384 GCA_034431625.1 Anaerolineae bacterium
AAACCAGCCGGTTGTCATGACTGCAACCCTGCAGGCTGGCTCCAACACACTCTTCACCTGGCAATTCAGTGATGGCCTCACCTTGCATGGCACAACAGTTGAACGAGTATTTTTGACAGCCGATCTCTATACTGTCGTCATTACTGCAGTTGACAACGAATACATCTACAATGCAACCTTTTCTATTAATGTTCTCCCTTCAATAGAGCAGTCACAAAAACTCTGGTTACCATTTGTTCGTCAAGACTGAGAGTCGATTTCCCTGTATCGACTGAATTTGACAATTCAATCTATTACAAACAAGATAACAGGCCGTCATTCTGACTAGCGCAGTGTGAGTCGTTCTCTATAGTGACCGACATATCCTGTCGGGTGGAAACAACAATGTGTGGCTTGATAGGATTTTGGAATAGCACTCCTCAATCAAATATAGATTATCAAAAACAAATCAAGCAGATGTCGAATACGATCGTTCATCGTGGCCCTGACGACGAAGGTGCCTGGTGCGACCCCGAAGTAGGGATTGCCCTCGGATTTCGACGCCTTTCAATTCTTGATCTATCGCCAACAGGACATCAGCCCATGTTTTCGGCGGATGGACGGTATGTCATCACGTTCAATGGCGAGATTTATAATTACCAAGATGTTCGCGCCCAACTGGAAAAACTAGGACACAACTTCCGCGGACACTCAGATACTGAGGTAATCCTGTCAGCTGTTTTGGAATGGGGAACGCCCTACGCCATTGAACGACTCAGCGGCATGTTTGCAATTGCACTATACGATATCGCCAAGCGCGAACTATTGCTTGCACGCGACCGTTTGGGGGAGAAGCCTCTCTACTATGGCTGGCAAAACTCGACTTTCTTGTTTGGTTCAGAGTTGAAAGCCATGCGTGTGCATTCAGCCTGGGAAGGAGAGATTGACCGCGATGCGCTCGCAATGTACCTTAAATATAGTTACGTGCCCGCTCCTTTTTCGATTCATCGAAATATCTTCAAATTACCACCCGGCGCATTTGCACGAATCACATGGGAGCAGATTCAAGCCCGATCATACCCACAACCAGTTCAATACTGGTCAGCATCGACTATTGCACAACGGGGGCTGGCAAACCCTTTCCAGGGTAGCTCAGAAGAAGCAGTCTTACAGCTTGATTCATTACTAAAGGATGCCGTGCGCCGTCAGATGGTGGCAGATGTACCGTTGGGGGCATTTCTCTCCGGAGGAGTAGATTCATCAACCATAGTGGCCTTGATGCAATCACAAAGCAGCCGTCCGGTAAAAACCTTCACCATTGGTTTTGAGGTCGCTGAATATGACGAAGCTCATCACGCGCGTGCAGTGGCTGAATATCTTAGTACAGAACATACCGAACTGTACGTCACCTCGGCAGAAGCGTTGGCAGTTATTCCTAAACTACCAACAATTTATGATGAACCTTTCGCTGACTCTTCACAAATTCCAACTTATCTGGTGTCCGCTTTGGCGCGTCAGCATGTTACGGTTAGTCTCTCGGGAGATGGGGGAGATGAGCTCTTCGGCGGCTACAACCGTTATTTCATGGGGGCAACGTTATGGCGACAAATACGTTGGGTGCCTCTGCCGTTGCGGGACCTAGCTTCTCGTGGGCTGGTTATGATCTCACCGCATCTATGGACCGAGTTGACACGCCCTGCTACACGCTTTTGGCCAACTTTGTCGAATGCCGGAGACAAAATTCATAAAGCTGCTGCTATCCTGAATGCCCAAAACCCCTTGCAGATGTACGATACGTTGATATCTCACTGGAAAAAACCCTGGCAGGTTATCAACGGGATGGCTGAGCATACTGGCAATGAAGCATATCCATCTGTCAACCTTGCGGGAACATCTGGCTTTCTCTACAAGATGATGTTTGAGGATTTGGTCACCTATTTACCAGATGATATCCTGGTCAAAGTTGACCGCGCTGCCATGAGCGTCAGCTTAGAGTCGCGAGTGCCAATGCTTGACCCACAGGTGGTAGAGTTCGCATGGACGCTCCCCCTCCGTATGAAGATAAGAGATGGAAAAGGCAAATGGGTACTTCGACAGGTGTTGTACCAATATGTTCCCCAATCCATTATTGAGCGCCCCAAAATGGGATTTGGTGTACCGCTTGACCGATGGCTAAGAAAATCGCTACGGACATGGGCAGAGGAACTGCTAGATGAAAGGGCTATGCGAGAGCAGAATTTTTTCAATCCAACGCCGATCCGAACAAAGTGGGAAGAGCATCTCGGCGGCACCCGTAATTGGGCACATCTCTTGTGGAACATTTTGATGTTCCAGGCATGGCTGCAAGAACTAAACCGATAATCGATTGACGATTCAAGTTAGATGCACTAACTCTAGAGACACTTAGATGAATCACCTAAAAGAATTGCTTCCTTGGTGGTCAAAAATCGTTGGAAAAATTATACTTTCCAGAGTTCGTCTTCCTTATAGAATGTGGCGAAAACTTGGAGTCTTCCAACATGGTGCAATGCTAGACCCCGATTATGCTATACAAACATTTTCGAGTCACTGGGAAATCGCCAGGAGTCATCTTGGAAACACCTCTGGATGTTCCATTTTGGAACTAGGGCCGGGTGATTCATTGTTTACAGCTGTACTAGGTGCAGTCGCTGGGGCCAGAGAAATCTGGCTGATCGATGCCGGTAATTTTGCAGCAGATCAAATTGATCAATACGCCCCTTTGCTCAGCAAGTTCTCTGGCCCATGGGAGAAATCCCAGTTTTCTGACGTCTCCGCTATGCTTGAAGCAACGCATGCAACGTATCTCACCAATGGACTACAGAGCCTACGAACCATTCCCAGCGCATCGATAGACTTCATTTTCTCCCAGGCGGTACTGGAACATATTCCCTATGCAGAATTTGAGGATACTATGGCAGAACTATTCCGCATCCAGGCGGCAAATGGTATTTCAAGCCATCGTATTGACTTACAGGACCACCTTACTCACGGACTAAATTCGCTCCGCTTTTCACAAGACTGGTGGGAAAAGCCATGGTTTGCAATGCAGTCTGGGTTCTATACAAACCGCTTGCGCGCTGGTCAAATCATCAGCAAACTGGAGAAAGTCGGATACCAGATCATCGATGCGCATTTTGATAGATGGGATCATCTACCGATTAACAGGCGTTTCCTCGCCTCCCCCTTCGATAAAATGTCAGATGATGAGCTGCGTATTCGAGGAATGAACTTGGTCGTCCGAAAATAGTCATGAAGATGCTGAAGATTTTACTCGTGGTGAACGCCGAGTGGTACTTCTGGTCACACCGACTCCCTTTAGCAAAGGCCTTACAAGCACAAGGCGCTGATGTAGTGGTGGCAGCTACGATTGAACGTGGTTATGATACCGCAATTCGTCAAGCAGGATTTCGCTTTGTCCCCTTACGCTTGCAGCGACGTTCCATAAATCCGTTCGCAGAGATTGCCCGCGTAATCGACCTTCTTAATCTATATCGGCAAGAAAAACCCGACATAATTCACCATTTCACCATCAAGCCCGTACTTTACGGATCATTGGCCGCTCGATTAGTTGGCATATCTCGTGTTATCAATACCATACCCGGTCGTGGCTATGCCTTTCTGGGCGATACTTGGTCACGTCGGTTGATGCAAAAGTGGGTTACTGAGGCTTATCGGTTTGCTCTGGGCGGCAAACAAACACAAGTCATTTTCCAAAATCCTGAAGATTGCACCTACTTCGTTAGTCAACGGCTAGTTAGCGAACAACGCGCCTATGTTATCCGTGGTTCAGGGGTTGATATTGAAACATTTCAGCCAGTTCCAGAACCGGAAGGAACACCAATTGTATTATTGGCAGCGCGATTACTGTGGGACAAAGGTATTGCCGAATTTGTTGAAGCTGCCCAACTTGTTCGATCAACCGGGATTTCATGTCGCTTTGTGCTTGTTGGTGCACCCGATATCGAAAATCCCAATCACGTGCCTGAGTCCACCTTGAAACTGTGGCGTGAAACCGGCATCATTGAATGGTGGGGATTGCGTAATGATATGCCTACCGTGTTACGACAGGCAACAATTGTAACCCTGCCAAGTTATTATCCTGAAGGTGTGCCCAAAATCCTATTGGAGGCGGCTGCTACTGCCCGCGCAATTATAACTACAGACACTCCAGGCTGTCGCGAGATAGTTGAGCATCATGTAACGGGATTGCTTGTTCCACCACGTCAAAGCTCCGCACTAGCTGACGCAATCCATTTTGCACTTTCCAATCCATCACTCCGCCAACAATGGGGATACGCAGCGCGTCAACGGGTTGAACGTGAGTTCGAAGAGACAATCATTACTTCGCAAACACTGGACGTCTATCGCAAACTACTCAAATCATAAAAAAGTTGCTCTGTTGATGAGATTTACCTATGCCATATTACCCTTCCACCAAGCTAGAGCTGCCAGGAAAACAAACTAACTGCGTAACATCTGCCTTAAATCAAAGTGCATCTTTCCGCTATCGACAATAATAAAATGCTTGAGCGAATCCTTGTTACTGGAGCTACTGGAGCATTAGGGCCTGCTATAGTCAACTCATTCTGTCAAGCTGGATATAAGGTACGCTCCTTCTCTAGAAATCCGGTACAAACTGATTTGTCACCATTCCAAATAGAATTGTATTCTGGTGACATAACTAATGTCTCTGCGGTACAGACAGCCATGAGTGACGTCAATGCTGTCGCCCATATGGCGGCACTCCTTCATATTGTCAATCCGCCGCCAAGCCTGTTTCCACAATACGAGCGTATCAACGTCGAGGGCACGCGCATCATTGTCGAAGCTGCGCTCAAAGCCGGCGTTCAGCGCCTGATCTTCTTTAGCACCATCGCCGTCTATGGCTACGGCCAGGGACGCCTGCTCACGGAAGATAGTATTCCTCATCCCGACACCTTCTACGCCGAAACCAAACTGGCCGCCGAGCAGATCGTGCTGGCGGCTCGGCGCGCCGATGATCAGCCGTTGGGCGTCGTGCTGCGCCTGGGCGCCGTCTATGGGGCGCGTATCAAGGGCAACTATCAGCGTCTAGTGCGTGCGCTGGCGCGCAACCGCTTTCTGCCGATCGGCAAGGGCGAGAATCGCCGCACGCTGGTGTACGACAAGGATGTTGCCCGCGCCGTGCTCCTGGCCGTGCAGCATCCCGCCGCTGCCGGCCGGGTCTACAACGTCACCGACGGCGAGGTGCATACGGTCAACGAAATCAACCAGGCAATCTGCACGGCGCTGGGGCGTAAACCACCGGGAGTGTATTTGCCGGTCGCGCCTGTGCGGGCGGCAGCGGGGTTGGTGGAAGATGCCGCACGTCTGCTGCGCCGTCAATCCCCGATTGGGCGGACGGCCATCGACAAATACACGGAAGACGTTGCTGTCGACGGGCAGCGTATCCAGACCGAACTGGGGTTTCGCCCTGCCTACGACTTGTCCGCCGGTTGGGCGGATGCAGTTCAGGAGATGCGGCGGCAGGGCGCGCTATGAGTGAGTCGCTGTGGTGGTTTGGGCTTTTCGCCGTGGCGGCCGTCGTTGCCTACGTCGGCGTCGCCACCATGCGGCGCTGGGCCGCCCAACGCATGCTGGACATCCCCAACGAGCGCAGCTCGCATACGCAGCCCACCCCGCGCGGCGGCGGGCTGCTGATCGTGCTGGTGACGTTAGCCGGACTGTGGCTGGCGGCGCCGTTCCTCAGCATCGGCTGGCTGACGACCGCCCTGGCTGCGTTCAGCCTCGCCGCCGCCCTGATCGCCTGGGTCAGTTGGCGCGATGATCTGCGTCCAGTCTCGAATCGTGTCCGTTTTGGCATCCACGCCGTTGGCGCATTGCTCGTGATCCTGTTTGTCGGCTACTGGCGCAGCGTCGAACTGCCGCTGCTTCCTGCGTTCCCACTTGGCTGGCTGGGCATCCCGATCACCTTCTTATGGCTGGCCGGTCTGACCAACGCCTACAACTTCATGGATGGCATCGACGGTCTGGCCGGTGGGCAGGCGGTCGTCGCCGGGCTGGGCTGGCTGGCGTTGGGGCAGCTTATCGGGCTGCCGCTGGTCAGCCTGCTGGGCGTGCTCGTGGCCGGCAGCAGCCTGGGCTTTCTGGGGCACAACTGGCCGCCAGCGCGCATCTTCATGGGGGATGTGGGCAGCGCCTTCCTGGGCTTCACGCTGGCGACGCTGGCTGTGCTCGGCGGGCTGGCCGACCCTCGGCTGCCTTTCGCCGGCGTGCTGCTGCTCTGGCCCTTTGTCTTCGACACAACCTTCACGATCCTGCGCCGCTGGCGCCGCGGCGAAAACATCTTTGCCGCGCACCGCTCGCACCTCTACCAGCGCCTCGTCATCGCCGGCTGGCGTCACC
>DAOUCY010000178.1:0-10754 GCA_034431625.1 Anaerolineae bacterium
GGGGGGTGAGGTGATGGGACGTTGTTCGAACTTATCGGATGCACCACTAACTGGCAAAAACGCGATACCAGTCTGCTAGTAAGGGGAACGCGGCCTTTTCGCTGCGTCCCCCTTCCGATGAGTATATAACTAGCTCGCTAGAGCAGCGCGAGCGTCGTCCAAAATCTTATTGGCAAACGTTTCCAACTGCGCCGACAGGTCCTCAAACTTGAAGCTTCCCGCGGCGATGTTGCCGAAGATGAATCCCATGTTCACATCCAGGTTATCACCGACATCGATGCCGGGTTTGCCTTCCCAACGGGCATTGATGTAACCGGGGACGATCTTCGCCAGCGATTCGACCAGGCTGTTATCCAGGTTTTCCAGCGCGGCACGCAGGCCGGGCCGTTCGCCCACGAACGACATGTACAGGTCAATGCTGGCAGCATTGACCGCGACCGGCATACGGGTCGGAACCGCGCCCGCCGCCGCAGCCAGTTCGGCTTCTTTGGCATAACCGGCGCTGGAGAAGCTCATCCACTTGGCGAAATCATAGGCCGCAGCCAAATCAGCCGTTGTCGCCGAAACGACCAGGATGTCAGCGACCATTGCCTGGTTGCCGCCCGGAATGCCGATGAAGTCCCAATTGAAAGTAGCGTTCTGCGCGAAACCGGGGACGGCCCAACCACCTTCCCAGACTGCACCCGATTCCTGATTCAGGAACAGTTCCCACGGCCCCTGCGACTTGAAGGCCGTCTTCTGCTCGTCGGTCAGCCCCTGCCAGGTGTGCGGGCGCATCTCCAGAGCCTTCGCCACCGCTGCCTTGAACGCCGCCGAGTTGTAGTTCATGTGTGTGCCGTCAAAGCTGAACCAGTGCAGATTGCTGTCCTGGGTGCTGGCATACCAGCCGAGGATCGGCTCCATCTCATGCAGCCCCAGAACGCCGCGCTGCACATTCGTCAGCGGGGTGACGGCCGCAAAGAAATCATCCACCGAGACACCGTACTGGGGCGCATCCAGGTTGGCAGCCTCAAACAGGTCCTGGTTGACGAAGTAGCCCATGACGAACTGCGCCGCTGGCACGCCCAGCACCTTGCCGGAATAGGTCACGGCGTCTTTCAATACCTGGGGCACATCCGCCCAGTCCGCATCATCCTTCACCAGATCGGTCAAGTCGGCTGCCCAGCCGTTCTGGACATAGTACGGAGTGTTGTCTGCCATGAACACGTCTGGCAGCTCGCCTTTGGCGGCATAGTTGGTCAGCTTTTCGTCCCAGCGCCCATCGCCGGACATGTCGACAAATTCGACGGTGACGCCTGGATTAGCTGCCACGTAGGCCGCGACCAGTTGGCGCTGAATGTTGTTTTCTTCCGCTGTGCCGACGTTCCAGTTAGCATAGCGCAGGGTGATGCCCTGGGCCTGGACTGGCGCGGCGAAAGCCGTCAAACCAAGGATCAGAACCAGAAGGAAGGACATGCTTATCAATTTGGTTGTACGTTTCATTTCGACATCTCTTTGTGAACTAATCGCCAGTCGGTTCAGAGTAGCCTGGGCGCTTGGCAGATCGCGCGCCTGTGGCATCCGTCGTGAGAAGGGTCTCCTTATGGGCCGCCGTCTCCTTTCCGGGGTTACCCCCCATCACTATCTTGACCTGATGTGTTTTCCCATCCGCGAATACGGGAAGTAAGCTGCTGTCATGGGTCTGTCCGTCGACCAATACCGTGCGCACGCCGCTGTGAACCTGCTGCGGATTCTCAACCTCGATCACATAAGTCGCCCCCCGGAACTGGCGCGTGACCTTGAAACCAGGCCATTCTGCCGGGATGGATGGCTCGACCAGCAAGCCGTCTTCCTGGGGGCGAATCCCCAAAATCCAGTGGGTGGCAACCTGGTGAATCCACTGTGCCGAACCGGTGTACCACGTCCAGCCGCCGCGCCCATAGTATTCTGAAAGCGGTCCGTCGATGTTGCCGGGGGTCACATAGGGTTCAGCTTTGTAGGTATCGATATCGGCGCTGCGGTTAGGCGGGCAGATTCGCGAGTAGGCGGCATAGGCCAGTTCAGGCTGCCCCACCAGCGTATACGCCCAGACCGACCAGGTGGCCGCATGGGTGTAGACACCGCCGTTTTCGCGCAGGCCCGGCGCATAGCGCGTGACGTAGCCCACATCAGGCCGCGGCCGGGTGAAAGCCGGATAGTTGAGCAGCGTGCCGTAGTCTTTGAGGAGATACTCCGTGACCGAATTCATTGCGATCCGGGCGCGTTCGTCGTCCGCCGCTCCGCTGATGACCGCCCAGATGTTCGGCATCAAAAAGATCTGCCCCTCTTCGTTCTCGTGGGAGCCGAGGAGCAGGCCATCATCCGTCGTGGCCTGGAGATACCATTTCCCGTCCCAGCCGTGACGGTTGAGCGCGTCTTTCACGCTCTCGCGCACAACCTGGCAGCGTTGGGCAAAGCGGTCATCGCCGCGCCGCTGCGCCAGCGGGATGAAGCCGCCGAGGATCATATACAGGAACTCGGCTACCCAGAAGCTTTCCCCCTTGAGCAGTGTGCCCACTGCGCTCAGCCCGTCATTCCAGTCATGGTCACCCATCAGCGGGACGCCGCGCGGCGAAAAGCGCGAGAACGAGCGCTCAATCGCGCGTTTGCAGTGGTCGTAAAGCGGCTCAGCCGGCCCATTGAGGTACGGGATCGCTTCATCGAGGATGGCGTAATCGGCGGTTTCTTTCAGGTAAGCGTTCAGGATGAACGGCAGCCACAGCAGATCGTCCGAACAGTTGGTGCGCGGCCCGCCGCCGCGAATCGAAAACCACCAGTGCAGCACATCCCCTTCGATGAACTGCTGGGCCGCGTGCAGCAGGAGCTGCCTGCGGGCATACGCCGGATCGCCAACCAGGAAAATCTGGCTGTCCTGGAGTTGATCCCGGAAGCCGTAGCCGGCGGAAACTTGGTAAAACGCCGATTTCCCCCACAGCCGGCAGGAGATCGCCTGGTACTTCGCCCAGAAGTTGGTCATAAAGTTCAGCGCCTCGTCCGGGGTTTCCACCCGTTCAGCATCCACGAAGCGTGACCAGAATGTCCCGACAGCTTCAAAAGCCGCCTGGCTGCTTTCCACCGAGGTGTAGCGCCGGATTAAGTCATAGGCATCCTCACGGCCGTCTTCAGCCGCACCCAGCGTGAAGACCACCGTCCGGGATTCACCTGGCTGCAAGCTCACCGCCACTTGCAGCGCAGCAATCGCGTCCGTGAAGCGTCCTGTGCGGCAGGCAAGCTCCGCGCTGGTCATTGCAGCCGGACGGTCATCGTTGTTGTAGAGGCCGATGAATGTTTCTTTGTCACAGTCAAACGACTTGAGCGGCTCACTGACGGCCATGAACGCGGTGTACGGCCAGTCGATGTTGTTGTGCCGCCCCTTATCATCCGGGAATCCCCACAGACATTTGCGCGCCAAGACGGCGCTCCGCTCCACATCAGCCGAAGTTTCGATGAACAGTTTGTGGAACTCGCGGTGTTCATCCGGCGCGAAGCCCAGCAGCCACTCGGCATACGAGGTCACATCAAGGTCGCGCAGTTCGGCGCTCTGGTTGGTCAAAGTCAGTTGGAAGATTTCCAGCGGTGCATCGGCGGCCACAAAAACCGTCAGGACGCTTTCGATGTCTTCAACCTGCTGTGTGAAGCGCGAATACCCCAACCCATGCGCAGCCTGATACTGCTGGTAGGGGTGCATGACCGGCTTGTAGGCGGCTGACCAATACACATCCCGCCGCAAATCGCGGATGTACAGGTATTTGCCCCAATTGTCCCGAATCAAGTCCTGGAATGAGCGGGTAATCCGGTTCTGCCCGGCATTGCCCCGCCAACTGTAGCCAGAGCCGGTCTGGGAGACCATCATGCTGTAGTCGCCGTTGCTGATGACGTTGCCCCAGGGGCGCGGCGTGAACGGCGTGGTGATGATGTATTCGCGGCCGTCTTCGCTAAAAAATCCGTAACGGCTTTCTAGTTTCTTGTTCATTCGGCCTCGGAAAAGGAGACTGCTTTACTTTTCATGCACTTCACGATAGACTATGCACAGTGAAGTGAAACGTTTCACTTTTGAAGTGAATTTACCATACTTATTTTTCTCTGTCAACAGGTCGATTGCGGTTTGCGAACAGCAGCCCTGATTCTGCTTTAATAGTGTGCCACCGTAGGGAAGCTCAGCATGACGACGATTCGGGATGTAGCGAAACGAGCAGGGGTCAGCATCACCACCGCCTCCTATGCCCTTAATGAAACCGGCTCTATCGGCGAAGCCACCCGCAAGCGAGTCCTGCAGGCTGCCGATGAACTCAATTACCATCCCAACGCTTTTGCGCGCAACCTCAAACGGCGCAAGACCCACACCATCGGAGTATTCATTTCGCGGTTTGGCGGGTCATTCTACGAAGAAATCCTGGAAGGGATTCACCAAGTCGTTCTAGATACCGACTACGAACTCTTGGTCTGCCCAGAAAGCCGTTCCACGCGCCGCATCCTGCTGCACCGCCAGGTCGATGGCGCAGTTGTGTTCGACTCCAAAATCCCGGATGAACCCCTGATAAAATTGGCCTCCCGCCACTTCCCCATCGTCGTTTTGGACCGCATGCTCGCAGGCGACTGCATCCTCCCCCTCCTGCTGGATAATCCGCAGGGCGTTCGCGAAGCGTTCGCGCATCTCTACCGCCAAAACTTTCGGAGAATGGTCTTTGTCTCTGGAGCAGCCGATTCGTTCGATAACACCGAGCGCATGGCGACTTTCCTGGCGGAAGCCGAACAGCACCACCTGACCGTTGCGGTCTATTCAGGCAACTTCACCGAAGCCTCCGGCTACGAAGCTGCCAAAGCGGTTTTCCGATCCGGCGCGATTCCAGATGCGGTCTTCTGCGCCAACGATCAAATGGCGCTGGGCTTTCTGCGGGCCATGTGGGAACACGGCCTGCGCGCGCCGCAGGACATCGCCATCATCGGCTTTGACGACATCCCCATTGCCCGCTACTTGCAGCCGCCGCTGTCTACCATTGGCACTTCCCGCTTTGAGTGGGGGGCGACCGCTGCCCGGCAGTTGATCAACTTCCTGGACAACGCCACCCCCTTTGAGCCGCTTCGCATTCCCACCCGGCTTATTCCGCGCCTATCTTCGACTCTTGACGGAGTAAGCAGCCAATGACAGAACAGACGCTCCTTCATCGTGAACTGCAAGGCTCGGTTGAATTCTTTCGGGATTTCACCAATCTCGATCCGGCCAGTCCCGGATACGGCCTCACCGTGGACTGCACCAAAGACTTGCGGATCGCGTCCATCGCCGCCGCTGGCTTCGCCCTCTCCGCTTGGGTGATCGCTGCCGAGCGTGGTCTGCTGCCGGCCCAGGAAGCGCTGAAGATCACGCGCGGGACGCTCAATACGCTCTTGCGCCGTGCCCCGCATCATCGCGGCTTCTTCGCCCACTTCCTCGACATCGATACCGCTGAACGCTGGGGCCGGTGTGAGTATTCCACCATCGATACCGCCCTATGCCTGAACGGGGTCATCACTGCCGCCGCCTATTTCCAGGATGAGCCGGTTCGCCAGATGGCCCAGGAACTCCTGGAGCGAGTCGATTGGCGCTTCATCATCTTCGAGCAAGACGGCCTCACCTTGTTCCGCATGGCCTACAACCCCGACCGCGATGGCGATTATGTCAGCGGCGAGCCGGGTTTTATCAGCCAGTGGGATATGGCCGCCGAGCAGAAGATGATGTACTTGCAGGCTGCCGGGCAGCTTGAGCCGCCGCTCGCCCGCCGCCTCTATCAAGGCTTTCGCCGTGACCGCCGCCCCTTTCAGGGACAGGATATCATCGTCAATCCCGGCGGTAATCTGTTCGCCTACCAGTTCAGCGAAGCCTGGCTGGATACGGCCATCTATCTCGATCCCGATGGCATCGATTGGTTCGCCAACACCCGCCTGGCGACTCTTGCCAACCGCCAGTTCTGCATCGACCACGCCGGCCAGTTCAGAACCTATCACGCCAACAGTTGGGGATTGAGTGCCGGAGACAGTCCCTGGGGCTACGAAGTAGCGGGCAGTGCGCCCTCACTGCACACCCCCTACCACACAGGTACCGTCTCGATCTACAGCGCCATCTCGTCGCTGCCCTTTGCGCCCGATCTCGTGCTGGGAATGATCGATCACCTCTACCGGGAACACCCTCAGACCTGGGGCCGCTATGGGTTCTTCGACGCCTACAACCTTGCGGTCGATCCGCCCTGGTACAGCACAGCCCTCTATGGCATCGACAAAGGCTGCTCGATGCTGATGGTCGAGAACCACCTGAGCGGCCTCATCTGGAATGTGTATACCCACAGCACCGCTGTTCAGAACGCCTTGAACATCCTCGAATTCCGCAAACGGCAGTGAGGGAGCTGCATTGATGGACACCTTCGTTGTCAAAGACGGCCAGTTCTGGCTGAACGACCAACCCCTGTTCATTCAGGCAGGGGAGTTTCATTACTTCCGCACGCCCGCCGACCAATGGTCGCACCGCCTCGACCTGCTGCGAACGGCCGGGTTCAACGCCGTCGCCGCCTACATCCCCTGGCTCTGGCACCAACCCGAACCAGGGCTTTCCGACCTGGATGGGCACACCCATCCCATGCGCGACCTGGCCGGCTTCCTCGATCTAGCCGCCGAGATGGGCCTCTACATCATCGCCCGCCCCGGCCCCTACATCATGGCCGAAACCATCAACGAGGGCATCCCACCCTGGGTCTTCAGCCAGCACCCCCAGGCCGCTTTCATCGCCCAAGACGGCAGCGTCCAGAACATCGCCAGCTATCTTCATCCCGACTTTCTCGCCTGCGTGGACGGCTGGTATCAGGCCGTGTTCGAGGTGCTGGCTCCGCGCCAGATCACGCGCGGCGGCAACATCCTGCTGATCCAGCTCGACAACGAGATGGGGATGCTCCAGTGGGTCAGGAACATCGTGGACACCAACCCGGATACCCTAGCCCATTTCGCTGCCTACCTCCAGCAGACCTACGGCGAGCGCCTGGCAGCGCGTTACCCTGCTGCTGACCTGGCCGGATTCCTCCACGAGCAGATCACCCAACCGCAGCCAGCTCATGCTGCCAGCGTGATTGAGGACTACCGCCGCTTCTACCGCCTGTACCTGCGCGACTATGCCGCCTTTCTTTGGGATCGCGCCAGAGCCTGCGGCATGGAGGTTCCCCCGGTCACCAACATCCACGGTTTCGCTAATGGCGGAAAAACGTTCCCCATCGGCCTGTCTCAGCTAATCGAGGTCATGTCCATCGACGGCATGGTCAGCGCCACCGATGTCTACCCGATCTTCATCGGCGAAGGCAATTTCCACCAGCTTCTGCTGGTCAACGAGATGACCAAAGCGCTGCACAACCCCCAGCAACCGCTCTTTTCCATCGAGTTCCAGGCCGGCGGCAATCAGGATTTCAGCGGAGCGCAGTCTTCGTTCTACGATCTGCATACCCGCCTGTGCCTCTCCTGCGGAATGCGGGCCATCAACCACTACCTGTTCTTCGACGGCGAGAACGATCCGCTGCTCAGCCCAACCAAGCGCCATGATTGGGGACATCCCGTCCGCAAAGACGGCACGCTGCGCCGCCATTATGCGCGGTATCCGGCCCTGTCTCGCGTCCTCAAGGCCTATGGCACGGATTGGGTGCGCGCGCGTCCCAAGACCGTCACTACGATAGGCTTCCTGCTCGATCACTTCATGACCGAGGTCAACACCCCCTTCACCCGCCCCGCGGCGGACATCCTCACCCACCAGCGCGAAGTCATCCTGTTCGACTTCCTCGCACGGGGCTTGGCGCTCACCCACCGTCCTTTTGACGCACTCGATCTCTCCCGCGCCCAACTCGATCCTACGCGGACTCCAATCCTCTGGGTCATGATGGACAAACCCTGTGATGCAGCCGTCCAGCAGAAGCTGGTGGACTATGCGAGGCAGGGGGGCCGCCTGATCTTGGTTGGCCGCTTGTGTGAAGAAACCTTCGACCACACCCCCTGTACCGTCCTCAAGGACGCCCTCGGCATTCGCAGCCTCCAATCATCGCCGCCGTTCACCCCAGCTCTCATCCACGCCTTCGCCTATCGCGACGTGCCAGTTTCATTCCAGGAAACGTATGTCGGTGCTTTCGACGAGGTGTTCGCCGCATCTGCGGAGGGGGAAACAGTCGGCTTCATCAAGACGCTCGGCAAAGGCCGGGTGATGGTTCTGGGCGCAGCACTGGCCGCCAATACCCTCGATGACCTGGACATCCTTCACCAGATGGCTAACTGCATGGACTGCCCGCCGTTCTTCAGCCTGAGTGACTGGGCCGACGTGCGTCTGTCCGAGGGCGAAGACGGCAGTTTCCTGTTCATCAACAATTACCAGGACGATCCTATCGAAACCACAGTTTCGGCTGCCGGCATCCTGTTATTTGGCGGCCAGGCGCTTCATCTGCCGGCTCGCCGCGGCCTCATTCTTCCCCTCGACTGGCAGCTCAAGCCGGGCATCTACCTCCACTACCTCACCTCGGAAGTCGAGGCAGTAATCGACGAGGGAACCCGCCTCACACTCGAGATCGCCGGTCGCGAACCCTTCACTGCCGAGGTGAGCCTCTCTGGTTATCGCTGTGATGACTCTCTGGTCGTCCAGCCGCTGGGTGGGCAGCGGCTGAAGCTGCGTGGAACCCATCGACTGGCCTTCCACCGCACCTGATTACGAAGTGCGAGGTAAAAACAAACTTTTTACAAGACTATAATCAAACACTCGGAAAACTGGTCAGTGCAGTCGTATGAAAGCTTCTCTCATTAGCTTGACAAATTTTAGAAATTATGTTCCAATTCCTCTATTGAGGCACTGATATGGTTGATCATTTCCAGTTGAGCAATTATGAAATCCAACTAAAGAACAACAATCAGATTCTGGTTCTTGTCGAGCGCCACCGCAAGTATTACGCTGTCCTACGTTATGCTTTTCCAAAGAATCGCTTCAGCCGGCAATTTGACGATATAAAAGCGCGTTTTGATTGGGGAACTTACATTGATGAACCAGTAGATAGAGAGCAGTTGAAGACTTTGATCGACATGATGAAGAAAGTAGTTTGTATCGACGATGCTCTGGAAATGACTTTTGCGCTTGACTATCATTCTGTTAGAGAGGCTGGAAGAACCCAAATGGGTCAACAGGTATATGAAGCAAAACCCTACAGCAACAAACCTAATATATTCCAAACAAAAAGTGCTGATAAACTGGCTAAATCGTACTGCGAATTCATCAATCAACATCCTGCCTATGCCCGCGCAGATTATTTATTGGCAATACCATCTCGTTCCGGGAAATCATTCGATCTTCCCAATCACATTGTGAAAGTGATTTGTCATCAGTTGGGTATTCCGAATGGTGCTGACCTGGTTCATCGCGTTCGTGAAACCAGCCCTATGAAAGACCTCAAATCCCGCCCTGCTAAGATGGAGAATGTACGCGGAGCTTTTGCCCTGCGTCGAGACCTATCATTAGTTGGTAAAACAGTCATTGTTATTGACGACATCTATCAAACCGGAATAACATTACACGAAATGGCTATGATCTTACAAGACGCAGGCGCAACCGTGTTTGGGCTAGTGGCAACAAAAACGCTGAGTGACCCGAAGTAGAATGTTTTGATATGTATGACCATGATCTGAAAACCCTTCAAGCCGTCAAAGGGATTGGCCCTAAACGATCTCAGAAGATACTGTCTCATCTGAGCAACACGGGGCGTAGACTAGATGATCTGTTTGAGTTATCGGCTGTCAAGATTGTCTCTGAATTCAAAATCCCTAAAACAGTTGCGGAGGCGCTTCTAGCTTCCCGACTTGTCAACGAAAAACTGATAGAGTCGATGCCCTCAGGCGAGCAAGCTCAATCGCTGGCTTCCCGAAATATTCGGGTATTGAGTCACAGTGACAATGATTATCCTGACCGGTTGACGACCATTCTAGGAGTCAAATCCCCCAGTCCGCTCTATGTGTGGGGTAACCTTGACTTGTGGCGGCGGCCATCGGTCGGCTTCTGCGGCTCGCGGGATGCTTCGCTGGAGAGCCTGAGCGCCACTCACGATATCGCCGCGCAGATCGCCAAGTTGGGCTGGGTTGTGGTCAGTGGTCATGCGCGTGGTGTCGATACAGCCGCGCATCGGTCGGCGCTCGAAAATGGCGGCAGCACCATCATCGTTGCGCCGGAGGGAATACTCAGTTTCAAACTGCGTCAGGAACTCAAACGTATCGCCAGCCCTGAACAAATCTTGATTGTATCTGAGTTCAAGCCGCAGTCGCATTGGAGCATCGGTAATGCTATGGCGCGTAATCGAACGATTATCGCCTTATCAGATACAATGGTATTGATCGAAGCTCGTTCGGAGGGGGGTACATTTGAAGCAGGCAAGATGACACAAAAGCTTGGGATGCCTCTCTTTGTAGCACTCTACCAAAAACGCGGATTGAATGCTTCCGGCAACCAATACTTTGTTGAACAAGGCGCGGTAGCTATCGAAAAAGAGGCAGCAACCGGGCAACCTCAATTGGCAGTGTTGAAGCAAACAGTGTTGAGCCGCTTTAATCAAGGCGCCGAAAAAGTCTCTGAGCAGGCCGACCAGCAGTTGTTGTTGCCCATCACCTGATGTTGAGCACACTGGACACACGCCCGGCAAACCGATAGACTCACCCCGGTTCTAGGCTACTGACGAGTCTGCGGCATGATCCCTGTTCGGCTTGAA
>DAOUCY010000179.1:0-134207 GCA_034431625.1 Anaerolineae bacterium
CCCACATTCTTGCCAATGTGCGTGAACTCAACCGACTGGAATTTGTGGGCGAGACGCTGCGGGCAGCGCTCAATGAACTGGCGACGGCGGCGCCGGAGTGGTTGAAAACGGTGGTGTCGTCCGACTGGTTCGAGCGTTACAGCCGCCCCTTCAGCGATTACCGCTTGCCGCAGAAGGAAGCCGAGCGGCTGGCATTGGGTGAGCAGATTGGGCGGGATGGCATGGCGCTGCTGACGGCGGTCTATGCGCCAAATACCCCGTCTGAACTGCGGGTACTGCCGCAGGTGGAATTTCTGCGGCGAGCGTGGGTGGTCCAGTTCTACCAGGAGGATGACCAGACCCGCTGGCGCGGCAGCGGCAATATACCACCGGGAGAGCGCATCTTCACCTCGCCCTATGATCCCGATGCCCGCCTGAGCAAGAAACGGGACACCGGTTGGGTGGGCTACAAGGTGCATTTGACCGAAACCTGTGATGATGACTACCCGCACCTCATCACTCACGTCGAAACCACCCTGGCCACTCAGTCCGATAGCGAAATGATTGAACCCATTCATGCGGCACTGGAAGCGAAAAACTGCTTGCCCGCTCACCATCTGGTGGATAACGGCTATGGTTCCGGGGAGGCGTTTGTGTCCAGCCAGCAGACCTATGGGGTTGAGTTGTTCGGACCGGCTCGCCCGAACGTCAGTTGGCAGGCATCCACCAACGGTGCGTATACCCTCGACCACTTCCAGATTGACTTCGCTGCCAAAGTCGTCACCTGTCCCCAGGGGCAGACCAGCCAATACTGGTATGAGCGGCTTGGTAGTCGAGGTAAACCCGCTGTTCAGGCCATGTTCGCCTCCAAAGTCTGTCAGGCGTGCCCGGTACGCCAGCGCTGCACCACCAGCGCGCAGGGACGGCAGCTCAGCTTCATCCCTGAACCGGAGTTCAGCGCCTTGCGCGCCGCTCGTCAGCGAGAAAACACGGCAGCCTTCAAGGAAGCCTACCAAAAGCGGGCAGGCATTGAAGGCACGATTTCCCAGACGACAAATGTGTTGGGCATGCGTCGCACTCGCTACACAGGGATGGCAAAAGTTCATCTTCAGCATCTGCTGACGGCTGCCGCCCTGAACTTGCTGCGCGTGTTGGATTGGTTGGCTGGTAAGGAACATGCCTCTACTCGCGTTTCTGCCTTTGCCCGTTTAGCCGCTTGATCCGATTCGCCAGCAGCATCTGGAACAGATTATACGTACATGAATGAAGAACGGAGTCGAGACTTCGCTCGTGTATAATCACCGTAAGTAGGAATGAGGGCAAATCCATGCGTATTATCGTACATACCGGCAAAGGCGGCGTCGGCAAGACCAGCATCTCGGCAGCGACAGCCCTGCGCTGCGCCGAGATGGGGCTGAAGACCATCGTCATCAGCACCGATACAGCGCACAGCCTGGCCGATTCACTGGAAAAGCCCATCGGCCCGGAGCCGGTGGAACTGTATCCGAATCTGTGGGCGCAGGAAGTCGATGCCCGCTATTCGATGGAAAAATACTGGGGTCTGTTCCAGAAATACATGGTGGCGCTGTTCACCCGGCAGGGCGTGGAAGATGTCGTCGCTGAAGAAGTGACTATTCTGCCCGGCTTGGAAGAAGGTGCGCATCTGCTGTGGATCAACAAGTATGTCCAAGACAACCAGTTCGATGTGCTGGTCGTGGATGCCGCGCCAACGGCGGAGACGCTGCGGCTGCTGAGCCTGCCGGACGTAACTCGCTGGTGGTTCGAGCGCATCTTGACGCTGACAAGGGGCGTGACGAAAGTCATCCGGCCAATCACCAAACTGATGCGGCGCGGCGATGCTGTCCCGGAAGAAGACGCTTGGAACCAGGTGCAGAATCTTTTCGCCACGCTGGACACGGTGCGGCGGCTGCTGACCGACCCGGAGATGAGCAGCATCCGGCTGGTCGTCAACCCGGAAAAGATGGTCATCAAGGAAACGCAGCGCACCTACACGTATTTGAATCTATACGGCTACGCTACTGATGCGATCCTCTGCAACCGCGTAATCCCACCAGAAGTCAATGACCCGTACTTCGCCATGTGGAAAGCCAACCAGCAGCAAAACCTGGAATATATCCACGAGGCTTTTGGCGAACTGCCGCTGTTTCAAGCGCCGCTGTTCGGCCAAGAGGTCGGCGGGTTGGAGACGCTGCGGAAGCTGTCGCAGGCACTCTACGGGGATCAAAACCCGGCGCAGAAATTGTTCGACGGGCGCACGCACACGATTGACAGCCAGGGCGATGGCACGTTTGTGCTGAATGTCCCCCTGCCCTTCGCCAGCAAGGAAGACATGGACCTGTACCGCTCACGCGATGAACTGACGCTGCGGGTCGGCCCATACCGCCGAAATATTGTGCTGCCCTATGCCCTCTGGGACTTGGAGATTGGGGATGCCAGATTTGAAGAGTCCAGCCTCCGAATTCGCTTCGTTCGGGACGAACGGCAGCCACAGCGCGAACGGGCATAGCCCCGCTGCCCCGGTCGTCGAAATCGATCTCTCCGGCGCTGATGACAACCTAGAGCCGGATTTCCTGGCCCGGCTCGACCAACCGCCTCCATACCGGAATGGGGCCGGTGCGCCAATTCACCTCCCACGCCACGACGTCCACGCCAAAGCGGACGAACCGGCTGAGCCAGCAGCGACGGGACTGGAAGCGATTCACCGCGGGCGCTCGCTGCGGATGCAGATTCGGTTTGTCCAGACGCTGTGGTGGGCGGGTTTGCTGTTCGCGCGGGTGCTGTTCTGGCATTATCTGATGCCCAGGGTGATCGGCCAGGAGCGGGTAGACCGGGGCAGCACCAAACGCTTCGTCGTGTATGCGCGGGAATTCCGCAGCTTCGCCATCCTGATGGGCGGGGTGATGATCAAGCTGGGGCAGTTTATCTCCACCCGTGAGGATGTGCTGCCGGAAGAGATCACCCGCGAATTGGCTGGGCTGCAAGATGAAGTCCCCAGCGTGCCCAACGACCAAATTCGCCAGGTGATCGAGGCTGAACTCGGCCCGATTGGGCTGCGCTACAAGTACCTGGCGCCCGATCCGATCGCGGCGGCCTCACTGGGACAGGTCTACCGAGCACAGCTCCTCGATGGCGAGAAGGTTGTGGTCAAGGTACAGCGGCCAGGCATCCGCGAGATTGTCTACACCGACCTGGCGGCGCTGCGAATCGTCGCCCGGGTTGCCAACCAGTTCAACTTCATCCGCCGCCGGGCGGATATGCGAGCGCTGACCGAGGAGTTCGGGCGCGTGCTACTGGAAGAAATTTCCTACAAGCACGAAGCCCGCAACGCCATGCGCTTTGCCCAGATGTTTGCCGATGATCTGGGGGTCTACATCCCGCGCGTTTACACAGAACATTCAACCGACTCGGTGCTGACCATCGAAGATGTCACCACCATCAAGATCAACGACTACGCTGCGCTGGAACAAGCCGGGATCAGCCGCAAGGCTGTTGCCAAGCGATTGATGGACACCTACCTCCGTCAGATCTTCGAGGAACGTTTCTTCCATGCTGACCCGCATCCTGGCAACCTGTTTGTCTACCCGCTGCCGCACGAAAACGGTACGCGGCAGTATGGCAAAGATGGGCGGCCGTTCTACCTGATCTTCGTCGATTTTGGCATGACCGGGACGCTGACCCCTAAGTTGGCCTCCGGATTGATCAACACGCTGATTGCCGTCGTCAAACGCGATCCCGACGGGCTGGTCAAAAGCTATGAGGAATTGGGCTTCCTGATGCCTGGAGCCGATACCGAGCGTATTGTGGAGGCAACGAAAGCGACCTTCGACCAGGTCTGGGGCATGAGCATGACCGAGATCAAGAGCTTCAGCTACAGCGATGCCCGCGAACTTGGCCAGGAATTCAATGATCTGCTCTACGCTATGCCCTTCCAGGTTCCCCAAGATTTCATCTACCTGGGACGGGCGATGGGCATTCTGAGCGGCATGGCGACCAGCCTCGACCCGAACTTCAACCCCTGGCAGGAACTGGCTCCCTATGCGCAGAAGATGATCACGCAGACGCTGCGGGAAGGCAGCACCGGTGGCGCATTGACCGACCCGTTGGGGCTGCCGATCATCCAGAGCCTCTTCAACGGCAACGCGCTGCAAACACTGGCCGAAGTCGGGCGGGTGTTCATCAACCGCACTGTAACCGTCCCGCAGCAGGTTGATGCGGTGCTGGGGCAGCTCGAACGCGGCGATCTGACGGTGCGCGTCACGCCAACACCAACCTACCGCAAGCAGCTCCAACGCATCGAAAACCAGGGAGAGCGCAATACGCGGGCGACTGTGTTCGCGGCACTGCTCATCAGCGCGACGCTGCTGTACACAAATGGTGATATGACGCTGGCGCTGATTGGTTATGTCGCTTCCGGCGGTCTGCTGCTGACGCTGTTGTTCGGTGGGGATTGAATCTGCCCTCTTGAAGCCGCCAGCGTTGGATCAGCGGTGGGTAGAGCGATGCGGAAGGTACTGCCGCGCCCCAGTTCGCTCTCGACGGTGATGATGCCGTTATGCCGCTCGATGATCTTGCGGGCGATGGGCAGGCCGAGTCCAAAGCCGCGCGTCGAGCGGGCTTTATCTACCCGATAGAACGTGTCGAAAATACGCGGCAAATCCTCAGCGCTGATGCCAATGCCGCTGTCGCGAATCTCCAGCACCGCGCGGGTTCCTTCCTGCCGGGTCGAGACCTGCACCCAACCGTTTGGCGGGGTATAGCGCAGTGCATTGTCCAGCACATTCTGAAAGGCCTGGGCAAACAGATCACGCTGGACGACCACGAACACGGCTGACTGCGAGGGTGTGTAGGTCAGCCGGATATTTTTGTCGTCGAAGCGGCTCCGTGACTGCTGCAAACGGTCACGCAGGAAGATGTTCATTTCGATCACTTCTGGCTTCCAGACCGTCTGCTGATCCATGCTGGTTAGCAGCACCATGTCGTTGATAAGCCGAGTGATGGCGTCCACCTGCGCCAGGATAGCTTCGGCGTGCTGTTTGCGCTCGATGGGGTTGGACGATTTTTCGAACAGATACAGCTTGGTATTGATGAGCGAGAGCGGCGTTCGGAACTCATGGGAAGCGTCGCGAATGAACTCGGAGAGGATCCGCAGCCGTTCCTGCTCGAAACGCAGCGCCTGCGACTGCTGTTCGGCGCGTTTACGCTCGGTGATGTCACGGACAATGGCAATAACTTCGCCGGCGCTGATCGGCGAGATTCGCATCTCGTACTGCCGGGCAGCAGAGTCCACCCCTACCGCATACTCTACCGTCTCCACAGCCCGGCTCTGCAGAGCCGCTCGAATGTGCAGTTCGATCTGATGGGCGACATCTTCCGGCAGGACATCACGGATGCGCTGGCCGAACAGCTTGCGCGAGATACTTTCCGGCGAGGACTGCTTGGCCGGGACGACATCCAACGCTTGTCCAGCCGCGTCTAGGCGGTAAAGCGCGTCGGGAATAGCGGAGAGGATGGCACGGTTGCGGGCCTCGCTCTCCTGGAAATCCGCCAGGAGCCGCATCTGCCGGCGGCTGTCCCGAAACCAGAGGATGACGAAGACCAGACCGGCAAATGTTGCTGCGCTCAGAACGATTCGCCCTTGACGCACGACTTCAACCACGCCGCTGGCAGCCATCACCTCAGCGAAGGGAACCGACATCCCCACCACCCAAACCTGCTGGTTGACGATTACCGGAGTCCAGGCAGCGAGTTCACGGCCGGTCGTTGAATTCCAAACGAAGCTGCTGGCGCCCGCCTGCCCGGCGATGATCCCATTGACCAACGCCTCATAGCCGGCTGCGCCCTGGGCAAGCTGCTCCTCAAAAAGCCGGGCAATGCCATCGCGCGGATCCTCAGCCAAACGGATAATGCGGCCTTTGAAGAAAACAGTCGAAGGCGTGAACAACCAGGCGCTACCTGTGTCGAGCAGGCGCAGCGGCTCGATAAAGCTCCGCTCCGCTAAGCCAGCTAATTCGATTGTGGAACGCCCCGGATCGGCGGCCAGCATATCACTGGTCGTGATCTGTATGCTGGTCATCGCTGCTTGTACCATATCTAACAGGGTATTCTGGTAAGCGGACTCTGCGGCCGCTTCCAACTGGGCTGACTGCTGGAAGAAAACCAACCAACTCAGGGCAATGGGGAAAACAACCAGGGCAACCACCTGAAATGTCAGCCGCTTCCGGTAGATGGCGGGACGGGCTGGATGGAGGGAGGTCATGGCAGGTATCCTGGATGGCGAAGAGGTGACAGTTCGCTCCTGCACGCTCTACACGAAAGCATACCCCATTTAGCGACAGAAATCATGCTTGCATGCTCGGATTAGAGAGAACACACGGCTAAGATTTCAACCAAGATTACCAGTTTCCTACTCACCTCCTGGTTGGGTGCTGCTCGTCTAGCGTGTGCGCGTCACCTTCGTCAAGCCAATTGGTTTATCTAACGGGTTGCCCTTGGCGGCTGCCAGCCCCATCGCGAAAACCTGACCAGGTATCACGGCCGCAACCGGACTGAGCCATTCCGGGAGATTTGCCGGCAGGCGCATCCCCTTTGTGGCTCCACCCAGCACCTCGGCATCATCAGAGATCACCAGACTTTCAGCACGGCGATCCCGCACCCGCGCCAGGAACTCGCGAATGGGGGCCGAGGCCTTGCCCGACGGTGCAATGACCATGACCGGGAATCCGGGCTGTACAACTGCGACTGGTCCATGCAGGAAATCAGCTTCGCTGTAGCCATGCGCCGGAACCGTGCAGAGTTCCTGCACCTTCAAGCTGACTTCAATGGCCGTGCAGTAATTGTAGCCGCGCCCAATCCCGACGAACTGGTCAATATAGCGGTAGCGTTCCACCCAGTCCATAACGCTTTCGGAATAGGCCACCGTCTGCTGCGCCAGCGCCGGAATGTGACTCAGCGCCTCGTGCATCTCAGCAGAACCGGTCAGTTCTGAGACCAGCATGGCAATGGCAGTCAGTTCGGCAGTGTACGTTTTGGTGGCAGCAACACTTTGTTCCTCACCCGCATGCAGCGCCAGGTGGAACTGCGCTGTACGCGCCATGAGCGAGTCCGGGTAGTTGGTGATACACAGGGTGAGCGCCCCCTGCGCCCGCGCGTCCTGCACCACCTGGGCCACATCGGGAGCTTCCCCAGACTGGGAGATACCGATCACCAGTGCCCGCGAGAGGTTGGGGGCGCTGCCATAGAGTGTATGGATTGAGGGTGTCGCCAACGCCACCGCCAGCCGCGCATGGATGCCCAGCAGGTATTGGGCGTAGCGAGCAGCGTTATCGGAGGTTCCACGGGCAGCGATGGAGACGAAGGTGGGGTTGAATTCGCGGATGGCACTGGCGATCTGGCGGACGGCCTCGGCTTCCTGATGCAGCAGACGGCTCATCACCTCCGGCTGCTCAGCGATTTCTTGCTGTAGAAAAGACATCGGGTTTCTCTCCGGTGGGTTACATCAAAATCCCATTTGCCGGATTTTATACCACGCAGCGGAAATCCCCGCCGTCATTTCATGTCCGGCTCCACAGCCATTTTTCGCCGGGACGCAGTACCTGGTAGGCGATACCTGCTTCATCAGCCAGCCGGGCGAACTCAGAGACATCAGCCGTGTTGAAACTGAACAGATCGTAGTGGCAGGGAACGACCCTGCGCAGATGTATCTGCATGGCTAGGGCGACGGCTTCGGCGCTGCTCATGTTGCCGGGCGTGCCAGGGATGCCCGCCCCGTTGATCGGCAGAAAAGCCAGATCGAGCGCATAACCGCGCAGCCGCTCGGCCAGCCCGTCATACGCCAGCGTGTCCCCGCTGTGATAGATGCACAGGCCATCTACCTCGAAGACAAAGCCGAGGAAAGGATAGCCGTTGTCCTCGGTGAAATCGAACTCTGGATGCGCCGAAGGGATGCTGTGAACGGTCAGCGGCCCGGCACTGAAGGTCTCATCACCGCGCGTCGGGATCAGGCGCTCGCGGGGCAGCCCCAACCCAACGGCGTGATCGACAGCAGCCAGCGGCAGCACCAGCCGGGACTCCGGTGAGGCCCGCATCAGATCGGGCAGCGTCCCCGGATCGAGATGGTCAGAATGGCGGTGACTGGCAAAGATCCAGGTTGCGCCGGTAATTTCGTGACCGCGCAGCGGCGACTCGGTCATGCGAATATGGGGTTTGCTAGTTTGGGCATACTTATGCGTGAGATACTCAGAAAGGTACAGGTCGATCCACCAGGTGACCGAGGCCGTCTTGAACACATAACCGCTCTGACCCAGCCACCAGACAGCAATCTGTCCCGGCTCTGGTTGGGTGGAATGAATGTCATTGAGGAGCGCCGTGCCTTTCTGAATCGGCTCTATCATGGTGTGATCCTCTGCTGGATGTGAGGCCGCCCTCCGCGGGTGACCCAGGCTTCTGCCTGATTATATAGCCAGGCTCGCTGTCCACCCTGATGATCAAACCCACCCATTTCTTTATACGAGAGGGCGTGTTTGCACCGGAACCGGAAATTTGCGTTACAATCGTGCGCATGTGCTCCCACCGGGCACAGCGTGATCGTTTCTCAATGTGTTGAGGAGTTTTTGAATAATGAAGAAGCTGTTGATCTTCTGTCTGCTGCTGGTTTTGACGGTCAGCCTCGCCCAGGCGCAGAATACCGTCACCCTGACCATCGAAAGCTGGCGTAATGACGACCTGACAATCTGGCAGGACACCATCATCCCGGCATTCGAGGCGCAGTACCCGAATATTAAGGTTGTCTTCTCGCCTGTTCCGCCGACGGAATACAACGCCGCTCTGAACGCCAAGCTCGAAGGTGGCACAGCCGGCGATCTGATCACCTGCCGTCCCTTTGATGTTTCGCTGGGCCTGTTCCAGAAGGGTTACCTGGCCTCGCTGAACGATCTGCCCGGCATGGAAAACTTCGGCGACGTCGCCAAGAGCGCCTGGATCACCGACGACGGCAGCGATGTCTTCTGCGTGCCGATGGCCTCGGTCATCCACGGCTTCATCTATAACGCCGATATGTTCGCGGAAAACGGCTGGACGGAACCGGCCACTGAGTCCGAGTTCTTCGCCCTGCTGGATGCGATCAAGGCCGCAGGCATCGATCCGCTGGTCATGGGCACAAAGGATCAGTGGGAATCGGCCACGATGGGCTACCAGAACATCGGCCCTAACTACTGGAAGGGTGAGGAAGGCCGTCTGGGCCTGATCGCCGGGACTGCCAAGTACAACGAAGGCGGCTTCCTGGCGGCATTTGAGGCACTGGCGAAGTGGCAGCCCTATCTGCCCGCCGGTTACGAAGCCCAAGCTTACCCGGATTCGCAGGTGATGTTTGCCAGCGGCCTCGGCGCGATCTATCCCGCTGGCTCGTGGGACATCTCCACGTTTAACGCGCAGGCCGATTTCACGCTGGGCGCATTCAAGCCGCCGGTTCCGGATGGGCAGGAAACCTGCTACATCAGCGACCACACCGACATTGCGATGGGCATGAACGCCGCTACCCCGAACGCGGAGGCCGCCCGCACCTTCCTGTCTTGGATGGCAACCGAAGAATTCGCCAACCTGTACTCGAACGCGCTGCCCGGCTTCTTCTCGCTCTCCAACTTCCCGATCACTCTCGAAGACCCGATTGCTCAGGAATTCGTGAGCTGGCGTCAGGAATGCCAGTCCACCATCCGCACCGCCTACCAGATTCTCTCCCGTGGTGAACCCAATAACGAGAACGATCTGTGGGCTGCCAGCGCTGCTGTCCTGAATGGGTCAATGACACCGAAGGAAGCCGCTGATATGGTGCAGTCTGGCCTGGAGAAGTGGTACAAGCCGCAGATGCCCAAGTAGGACACTGCTGAATATAGATTTTACGCTGTCGGGGCGGTTCAGTTGAGCCGCCCCGATCCCTTGCCCGCCCCCAATAGAGCTTGCAGTATATGAACAGAAAACCCTTCCCCTGGCATATTGTGGTTTTCCTCGCCCCAGCGATCTTGATTTACACCACCTTCATGATCTACCCCCTGGTTGATTCGCTGCGGCTGAGCTTATTCGCACCCAACGAAACCGGACAGGAGGTCTTTGTCGGCCTCAGCAATTACACGCGGCTGTTCACCAACGAACTCTGGGCGCCGCGTATGTGGGGCGCACTCCGCAACAATTTCATCTTTTTTGCCATCCATATGCTCGTACAGAACCCGATTGCCCTGTTCCTGGCCTCGCTGCTGAGTTCACGCTTCATCCGGGGGCGAAGCGTCTACCGGACACTAATCTTCACACCGACGGTGCTGTCGGTGGTGCTCATCGGTTTCATCTGGAAATTGATCCTCAGCCCGCTGTGGGGGCGGTCGCTGTTCCAACCGCTCGGAATCAATCCCGGCCCGCTGCTGGGCGTGCCGGAGACTGCCCTGCCCGCGATTTCGCTGATCTCGGTCTGGCAGTGGGTCGGTGTGCCCATGATGCTGTTCCTAGCTGCCCTGATCGGCATCTCCGATGAAATCATCGAAGCCGCCCGCGTCGATGGCGCGACCGGTTGGGATGTATTCTGGCGCATCAAGCTGCCGCTCATCATGCCGACGGTGGGAATCGTGGCCGTGTTGACCTTCGTAGGCAACTTCAACGCCTTCGATCTGGTGTATACCATGCAGGGTGCGCTGGCCTCTCCGGAGTTCTCGACCGATCTATTAGGAACACTTTTCTACCGCACCTTCTTCGGCTTCCAGCTTCAGTTGGGCAGCCCGACCATGGGCGCGACTGTGGCCGGCGTGATGTTCCTCATCATCCTAGCCGGAGTCCTAATCTACTTGTACACCTTCCAGCGCCGCCTGCTGCGCATCGAGAACTGACCATGACGACACTGCCTATTCCCCGCCGCCTCCCTTCGATTCAGATCGCACTGGCGCATGTGGCGCTGATCGCCTACACCTGCTTGGCGCTCTTTCCGGTGGTGCTGGTGGTCAACAACTCCTTCAAGGAGCGTAATGCTGTCTTCCGCCAGCCCTATGCCCTACCGAGCGCGGAGACGTTCAGCCTCGTCGGCTACGAAACCGTCCTCAGCCGTGCCAACTTCCCCGGCTACTTCGGCAACAGCCTGATCGTCACCGTGTCATCGCTCATACTGATCTTCTTCAGCGGGACAATGGCTGCCCATGCGCTGGCTGAATACGATTTTCGCGGGAACCGGCTCATCGGCCTTTATATGGCGCTGGGCATCATGGTTCCGATCCGCTTGGGCACTGTCAGCATCTTACGCCTGATCGTCGGTATGGGATTGGTCGATACGCTGGCTGCGCTGATCCTGGTCTACACCGCTATGGGGCTGCCGCTGGCCGTCTTCGTCCTCAGCGAGTTCATGCGCCAGATTCCGCGTGATCTCAAAGACGCCGCTCGCGTCGATGGCGCCAGCGAGTACCGCATCTACCTGATGACTCTGCCCCTCATCCGCCCAGCTATCGGCACGGTCATGGTCTTCAACATGATTCCGATCTGGAATGACCTGTGGTTCCCGCTGATCCTGGCTCCGTCAGAGCGCAACAAGACGATCACCCTGGGGGCACAGGTTTTTCTGGGACAGTTCGTGAGCGATTGGAACGCGGTGCTGTCTTCGCTGACGCTGGCCGCCATCCCGGTCGTGCTGCTGTACATCATCTTTTCGCGCCAGTTGATCGCCGGTTTGACTGCCGGAGCTGTTAAATAGCCTGTTCGCCAGAGGAAAACACTGCAATGTTAAAAGTAGGTCTTGTGGGCAGCGGCTTCATGGGATCGACCCATGCCGCTGCTTGGTCTACGCTCCCGGTCGAGTTGGTGGGCATCCGCTCGCTGGATGACCACAATGCCCAGCGGCTTGCCGACCACTACCACAGCCGGTTAGTCGCGACGTTGGATGAATTGATCGAAGCAGTCGATGTGGTGGACATCTGCACGCCGACCGATCTGCATTACGAGATGGCGCTGCAAGCGGCCCGCGCCGGCAAACACGTCGTCTGTGAAAAGCCGCTCGCGCGGACTTACCAACAGGGCAAAGAGATAATCGCCATCTGCGAAGCGGCTGGCGTAATGCTGCTGGTTGCCCATGTGGTGCGCTTCTTCCCAGAGTACGCGCTGGCGAAAGCAGCCGTTGAACGCGGTGACATCGGCAAGGTGGCGGTACTGCGCTTGACCCGCTGCGCTTATCACCCGCGGGTGGAATGGTTCCTTGATCCGGCTCGATCCGGAGGCATGATCCTCGACTTGATGATCCATGACTTCGATTATGCCCGCTGGGTAGCGGGGGAAGTCGAGAGCGTCTATGTCCGCAGCGTGCGCGGCCTTGATCCGGCAGCGCCGGAAGACTATGCCATCGCTGTTCTCAAGCACACTGACGGGGCGCTCAGCAACATCGAAGGCGCGTGGGCCTATCCCGCCGGGATGTTCCGCACGGCACTGGAGATTGCCGGCGATGCCGGGCTGATCGAGCATCCGGCAGGCAGTTCTGTGCCGCTCGAAATCCACATGAAGGCCGCACCCGGAAGTGATGCGCCTGCCGTCGGACTGCCATCCAGCCCACTGGCTGAAGACCCGTATACTACCGAGATCAAGCACTTCTACCACCTGCTCACCGGCCAGTCGGATGCCCCGCGCGTCACCGCTCAGGATGGGCTGGCGGCGCTCCGCATCGCGCTGGCTGCCATCGAATCCGCCCAGAGTGGACGTCCCGTCCGCATTGAGGAGGTGCAGTGATGCGTGCCGGTATCCTCAGCTTCGCCCACCTACATGCCGAAGCGTATCTGCCCATTCTCCAGTCCATGCCCGGCGTCGAGGTGATCGGCATCGCCGATGATAACCTCGAACGCGCCCGCTACTTCGCTGCTCAATTTAACACGCGTGTTTTCAAAACCTATGCCGCACTCCTGGCGGAAAAGCCGGATGCTGTGGTCATCTGCTCGGAGAATGCGCGGCACCTGCCGCTCGTCCAGATGGCAGCCGAGGCTGGAGCGCATATCCTCTGCGAGAAGCCGCTGGCGACCACTGTCGCCGATGCCCAGGCCATCGTTGACATCTGCCATCAGGCAGGTGTTCAGTTGATGACAGCCTTCCCGATGCGCTTCAGCACTCCAGCGCAGGAGATCAAAAGCCTGATGCGCTCCGGCAAGCTGGGCCGCATCTACGGCTGCAATGCCACGAACCAGGGCGCGCTGCCGGAATTTCATCAAGCCGCGAATCTGCCTTTCCTTAAACGGGATTGGTTCGTGGATAAGGCGCTGGCGGGCGGCGGGGCAATGGCCGATCACATTGTCCATCTGGCCGACCTGCTGCGCTGGTACTGGGGATCAGAAGTCACAGAAGTGTACGCGGCCTCGAACGCCATTCTGCACGCGGGCAAAGTTCAGGTGGAGACGGGTGGGCTGGTCATGCTGACCTTTGCCAACCGCGCCTTCGCCAGCATTGACTGCTCGTGGAGCAAGCCAGCTTACTATCCCACGTGGGGCGGATTGAAGCTGGAGATCGTCGCCGAGAACGGTCTGGCTGTGATGGACGCCTTCAAGCAGGTCATGACAGTCTACAGCCACCGCGTAGGCCGTCCTCAGTTTGCTTATTGGGGATCAGACTCCAACGCCGGAATGCTGGCCGAGTTCATCGCCGCCTGCCGCGAAAACCGCGCTCCTTCCGTGACAGGGAAAGACGGCCTTCGCGCGGTCGAGATCGTGGCTGCTGCGTACCAGTCGGCGGAATCCGGCCAACCGGTGCGGTTGCCTGGCTAACGGTCACCCATGTTCATGCCGTCCATGCTCGGCTGAGCGTCACGGCCGTACATCGCAGCCAGCGCCTTCACCAGTAGGGTGCGTTCGGCCTGGCTCAGCTCGGCATTCGGGTGCAGCATGAGGTACAGACGGGGCGGCATATCGTTATAGATGTGCCACTCCATATCATCCACGTCGAACGACTCTGGCGGGTCTTCCGAGAAGTTCATCGCCTGGCGGCCTTTGTTCACCTCTCAGGTGATTACCCATGAGAAGGGCGCGATGTTAGCGTACCACGGCCAGACCGTCTCGTTGCTGTGACAGTCAAAGCACGACTGGCGAACCATCCGCTCGGTCAGCGGCGAATCCCAGAAGACTGTCGCCGTCACAGGTGGATTGGGATCACGCTTCAGCACGCTGATGAAGCTCCCCACCGGGATGATCTGTATGACGATGAAGCCAATCAGGACAAATGCGGCGATTCCAACGACCATTCTGCGTACCATGATTGCCCTCCCGCATTCGCTTTAGGATCATGCTACACCGGCTTTCCCGAATCAGGGTGCGTGTTTTATCCATCGATTGCCTTCCGGCTCCATACCTACAAGTGGATCAGCGGATTGAGACGTGAATGTCCAGCAGCGTGGTGTTAGAATTCAATGTGGCTATAAGCACAGCACCTGCTTTATGCTGACTTTCTTCTGTCCGAAATGCTGGAACAGAATAGCTGAGGATACCAAACGGTGTCCTCACTGTGGTTTTGACCTGAGCGAAATGAACCGTCTCTCCTATGATGAACGGCTGCTATTGTCTCTTAGACATTCCGTCACAGAGTATCGAATCACCGCGGCACGTGTACTCGGCCAACACGGCGCAATAGCAGCACTGCCAGAATTCAGGAGGATCATTCAAACCGAACACGACTATTATCTTATCAGGGAAGTTCTGTACGCTCTTTTGAATATCAATGACCCAACAAGCGCGGAGTTAATCAAAGAAGCGACCCATCACCGATCCATACTCGTGTCCCGGTTAGCACAAGAACTGATTACAAAAATAGAAACCTGAACTTGCCCCCAACAAAGCACTCACGGCCCGTAATCAATACCCTCACCGTAGCACTCCGCCGGAATATCAACAAAGCAGCTCTGGTTACCCGCAGCGGTCATCTCGATCACCTGACGGCCGGGGAATCGCGCCAAGATCGCCGCGCGTATGCCCTCCTGCTGGTTATCCCAAGCTGCCACAATCGGCGTATCAAGGAAAGGACCGGTGCTGGACATTAAGCTGCCATACGAGCGCCAGCGCACATCCGTCCCGCTGACGATCACCAGCACCGGCCGGTCATCGACCCGCCGCCGTTCGACAGCCTCGATGAGCGCCGGGCTGACCCAATTGAAGCGGTAGAGCGCCATGATGCGGGGGGTACTGTAGGCGTACAGGCTGTATCCTAACGCAAGCGCAAGCAGGACGATGACCTGCCAGCGCCCAACTTGCCGCGCCAGCCAGCTCAGCGGAAGGGCACTGAGCAGCGCCAGTGCGGTCAGCGCCTCGAAGTAGTAGCGGGTGCTGTAACGCTGCGATCCCACCCAATAGGCGACATGCAGCCCAACCAGCCCTAACGCCACCGCCAGCAGCAGCCATGTCCAGGTTTGGTGTTCGCGCTCGCTGCGCGGCAGGGATACATTCTTCCACAACAAGAAGGCAAACGGAACCAGCCACCAGAGCGCCGCCGCGCCCATCCAGAGCAGCGCAAAGTCGCGGCTCCGCAGGGTATCCACGGGGAGATTGGTCGTCAGCATAAAGAGCACCGTCCCGACCGCAAGCCAGCCTCCCCACAGCCACCAGCGCCGTCGCAAACCAGCCAGCAGGCCGAAGGGCAGCAGCACCCAGCTCAAGCCGATGTTCGGCCAGTAAACGGCGTTATTGCGGAGATGCTGTCGCAGCGCCGGATCGATCTGCCCGTCTGCTCCAAACATTGTTCCGGTTTGCCAGCCGAACAAGTCCGCTGCTGTCAGTGAGAGGTCCCAGCGGGTCTGCCGCACGCCCTTTTCCAGGGTGTGCCCGTTGCGGCCATAGCCTTCACCGAAACCCAGCCGGTCATAGGGCCAGGTCAGCAGATACAGATTTTGCCCTGGATTGCCCGTCGCTGCCGCATTGTAGACCGGGATCAACGATCCCAGAACGACCGTCACTACCGACAGCGCCACCAACCCCCGGAACAGCCGGCTACGCTGCTCACCGGCAGTCATCGCCAACCGGATCAGGCTCCACACCACGAACGGCGCGGCCAGCGCAACCGCCGCCAGCGGTCGGATCGACAGCGTCAGCCCCAAGGCTGCCCCCGCTACCAAACCCCACCACAGCAGTCGCCGGGATCGCCCCAAACGCCAGTAGGCATACAGAAAGAGTGTGGCTGTACACAACGCCGCCGTATGGCTCATCAGCGTGCCGTTGAGCAGCAGCGCCATCGGCGAGAAGGCGGTCAGCGCCGCCGCAAACAGTCCCGCATCGGGGTTGAAGACTTCACGCCCCAACCGGTAGACAAGCGCGACGGTGAGGGCGCTCAGGAAAGCATTCACGACCCACGGCTGCCCCACCAGCACGCCGAACGCCAACAGTCCCGGCCAACCGAGCGAATACTTGCCGAAGCGCACCCCATCCCGATCCTGGACGAACGGCTGCCAGAACGGCCGCGCCGGCTCCGGCGACTCGATCACTATCTGCCCCCGCGCCAGAACCCGCGCCTGAAACTGGTAAGTCAGTTCGTCTTCCAAGTGCGGCAGGCGTTCGAAGACCGTCCGGCTGACCAACCCGCTCATCCCAAAAGCAAACAGGCACAGCGCCAGCACCAGCGCTGCTGTCCCTCGACCAATCCCAGGATTCCTGGCATCTTGGCGGTTCACTGTGTCTTCTCTTTACCTTGTCTCGGTTCGATGTATTCCGGCATTATACCCCGCCCTATACCCTGCCGAACTCGCACTTGGCAGAGGCGAACCGGCCTGTTTATAATGAGAGCCTTAAATTCGGGTGAAATCCGGCTCGGAACCGGTTTGATTGAAGGACGTTTTCGAGATGAAGGTACTCCTCATTGCCGATGTGTACAAGCAGGGTGTGGCCGGCGAAGTCGTCGATGTAGCCGATGGCTACGCGCGCAACTACCTGATTCCCAAGAAGCTGGCGGTCAAAGCGACACCCAACGAACTCAAGCGGTCGGAGAAGCTGCGCGAGACCGCAGCCGCCCGAAAAGCCGAGTTGGAAAACCGTCTGAATGACCTCGCCCGCCAGATCGACGGCGTGGAACTGGTCTTTGGCCGCCGCGCCGCCAATACTGGCAAACTGTTCGGCTCGGTCACAACCACCGACATCGCCGAGGCGCTCAATGCCAAGACAGGCATCGATATCAACCGCCGCCGCATCAGCCAGCAGGCGCTCCGTGAAATCGGTACGTTCATGATCCCTGTTCGACTGGGCACGGAAACTTCGCCGATGCTCAAGGTTGTGATCGTCCGTGAAGACGAACTCAAGGACTATCTCGCCCGGCAGCAGTCCGGCGAAGCGGCTCCGGCCCCTGTGGCTGAAGAAGCTGCCGTGGTGGAAGCTGACTCGGCTCCGGCTCCCGCAGGCGAATAGACCATCCTCGATCCGGTGACGCGCAGACAGCCCCGCCCGGCCAATCCGCCGTGTACGGGGCTGTCTGTTTTTCGATGAGCAGGTCAGGTGGACTCACAGGCGCTCGGACGCTATCTGCGTGAAACCCGTGAAGCGAAAGAACTGACACTCGAAGACGCCGAGCGCGCCCTCCGTATCCGCCAGCGCATCCTCGAAGCCTTCGAGCAGGGGCAGTTCATCTTCTCGGACGCTTCAACCGTCCAGATACGCGGCTTCATCCGCAATTATGCTCGCTTCCTCGGTCTGGATGAGGAGCGCGTCGTCGCCTACTACGAATCGGCTCGTCATGAAGCCGAGCATCCCCGGCGGCGCAGCAGCCGCCGTCAAGGACCGGTTGCTATTCATGGACCAGCCGCGCCGCGCCGCGTCACCGATACCAATCCTTCACTGCCTGCCGTCCCCGTCGCGCTCGATCGTCCCAACCGCAGCCGCTCGCTGGTCAACAGTCTGTTGATGCTGCTCACCGCCGCAGCCTCCATCGCGGTGATCGTATTTGTTGTCTGGCAGCTCCTCGGACAGCCGCGCCAATCGGACTCTGGCCTGACCGCCGCCGATACGAACATTCTCGGCCAGCTTCCGCCAACTTCGACCTTTACGCGCGTCGCGCCCACGCTGACGCCTTTTTCGACACCAACACCGCTGGCGCTCGTGCAGCAGAACTTCAGCGGTTCCGGCATCCTGGTCACTGTGACACTGACGCAGCGTTCCTGGCTGCGGGCTTCGTCGGACGGCGTCCAGCGCTATCAGGGCATCGCCCGCCCCGGTGAAATTCTGGAATTCTTTGCTCAAGAGAATGTGACGATCAATGCAGCCAATGCCGAAGCGCTGAGCGTGGTCTACAACGGCCAACCCCAACCGCTCTTCGGGGAGCGCGGCCAGCGAGTCGATCTGGTCTTCACGCGGACGGGCGTCGATGTCAGCTCTGGCCCCGGTTTCGAGCCGACCTCAGAATTCACCGCCACGCCGCTGCCCCAGGTCAACATCGATGTGGGGGCGACCATCGCTGCCTTGACCCCCTCGCCCACACCTGGCCCCAGCCCGACGCCTACGCAGACGCTGACACCATCGCCGACACCGATCCCCAGCGATACCCCTATCCCAACTCCAACACTCACGCTGACGCCTTCGATTACGCCGACACCCAGCAACACACCGCCGCCTACGCTCACACCGACGCAGACGGCTGTGCTGCCGCCGCGCGTCACCCAGGAAGGTCTGCCACCAACCAAACCACCCGGATGATCCAGCTAAAAGGAAGGAATGTCATGCTCGAAAAAACGAGTTTCACCCTCTCACTGCCACAGTGGGCTGTTGATGAGATGGCGCAGATGCCCACACATTTTCCTACTTTGGAAGAACGCATGGCCGCCGTCATCCGCTTTTCGCGGCTGAACTTTGAGAACGGCACGGGCGGCCCATTCGCAGCCGGCATCTTCGAGCGCGACAGCGGCCGCATGGTGGTGATCGGCGTCAACCGCGTCGTGCCTTCCAACTGTTCCTCTGCCCACGCCGAGATCATGGCCTTTTCCGTCGCCCAGCAGATCCTCAACACTTGGGACTTGGGTGCGCCGGGTCTGCCCGCCCACCAGATAGTGGTCAACTGGCGACCATGTGCCATGTGCTACGGGGCAGTGGTCTGGTCGGGCGTGCGCTCGCTGGTCACGGCAGGAAGCGGACCCGAACTGGAGGCGATTACTGGCTTCGATGAAGGCCCGGTGCATCCTGACTGGAAAACCGAACTCAACCGACGCGGCATTGAGGTGATCGACAACGTCCTGCGCGATGAAGCTGTCGCTGTCTACCGGGCATTCGCCGACAGCGGGGCGCTGGTGTATAACGGACGGCAGGGCAGCACGTCGTAAAGGGGCAGGATCATGCCGCAGTCGCTCCAGGTCGCGCTCGATTTCCTGACGGATCTGCGCTTCAACAATTACCGCGAGTGGTTCGAGGACAACCGCAAGCGGTATGACCAGGCGCGGGCAGCCGTCGAGGGCCTGGTCGCTGAGATCATCGCCGAGTTCGGCAGCGTCGAGGAGCTGGGCAAAACGACGCCGAGGGACTGCCTGTTCCGCATTCACCGGGACGTGCGCTTCAGCAAAGACAAGACGCCCTACAAAACCCACTTCGGCGCGGTCATCGGGAACGGGGGACGCAAGGCGAGCGGGCGTTCGTACTACCTGCACATCGAACCGGCCAGCAGCTCCTTCATCGCGGTAGCGGCCGCGCTCAAGCCGCTGGAAGGCTACTTCCAGGATATCTTCAGGCGGATGCCTCCGGGCTGAGGGTGTTCCCATGACCCAGGTGGTTCCGCTCGTCCTCAAGGTTCCCGTGTCCATCGTCGTGATCGGCTACACCGGAGTGGAGCCGTATGCGCTGCGGACGATGCTGGAAGGCTTCAACTACCGCGTCGAGGTTCACTGGGTTGGTTCCCGCGCCGAGGCGCTGGAAATCTTCCAGGGAGCGATCCCCACCTTCGACCACGTGATCCTCTCGTGCCACGGCGACCCGGAAATCCCCGGTGGCGCGATCCTCGTGCCCGACGAAGACCCCATCACCGCCATCGATCTAAGCGGCCGCGTGCATCTCCCCGGCAAGACGGTCGTCAACCTCGGCTGTGGATTGGGGACGCCGGAACTCGTCCGCGCGTTCCTGGAGGGCGGCTGCGCGGCCTATATCGGCGCGTCGGACTATGTGGTGGGCAACAGCGCCCTGTTCTTCGCCATCCATCTTTACTACTTCCTGGCCACTCCCAACCACCTCTCGCTGGGTGAAGCCATCGCCCGCGCCCGCAGCTTCGATGCCGAGTGCGGTCTATATAACGGGTTTGTGCCGACCGGGGAAAGGCCGCAGACTCAAGAAGAGAGCGAAGGAGGCGGCTATACCTCAAGCGCCAAAGCCCTGACTCTTGAAGCTCACCGGTTGAGATCGGCTTGAGATCAGGAGAACCGCACGACGGCCTTACCCGTCATGCGCACCCTCAACATGGAGGAATTCGAGGCGTTCATCGCCCGGCCAGAAAATCGAGACCGGCAGTTTGAACTCATCGACGGTCACATGGTGGAGAAGGCTGATTGTTGAAGTCTACCGCCCGAACGTCCCTTCCGAGATGCTGACCGCAGCCGACACCCTGACCGGTTACGACGTACTGCCCGGCTTCGAGATGCCTACGGCACGTCTGTTCCCGACCAGGCGAAGCGGGTGATTGGTACTTCCTTCACCAACACAACACTCCGCTTTGCTAGTCCTTAACTCAGGCCGGCGGACGCATATGATAAGAATAATAAGAATGAGAATGGCGATATCATTCTCATATGTGCTGCCCCTGCCGGAAGCCGGGAGGCAGCGCAGCTCTGTCACTCAGACAACCGCGTGTGTTCCCCTGTTCTTCCAGAGTAGCACAAAATGAGGCCGAAAGGGTGACATTTTGGTCACTCTTTTGAGGGAAAAACGGGCGTGAGAATGCCATCAAGAGGGCTGCGCTACAAAGACGGGGGGAAGGCCAGTATAATGTCGGGCGCGATAGGCAAGAGAAACGGATCAGCTGATGGCATCCCGCAAAGATAAATACTACCTGCTCAGCCTGGGCTGCTCGAAGAACACCGTGGACAGCGAAAGCATCGCCCAGGTGCTGCGCCAGAACCACATGACCGGCGTCGAACGTGCGTCGCAAGCTGAAGTGCTGATCGTCAACACCTGCGGCTTCATCGACGCAGCCAAGCAGGAGAGCATCGACGCGCTGCGCGATCTGGTCGAGCACAAGCGCAGCGGCCAGATGGTGATCGCAGCGGGATGCCTGTCGCAGCGCTACGGGGCCAATCTGGTGCAGGAAGTGCCGGGACTGGACGGAGTGATCGGCACACGGCGCTGGATGGACATCTTCGACTTGATCACGCGGCTGCGGGAGCGGAAGCACCCGGAACCGCTGTATCACCTGCCAACGGAAGCGCGGACGGTCGGGCTGGATGAACGCGGCGTGCTGCGCACCAGCGTGCAGGGAGCCAGCGCCTACGTCAAGATCGCCGACGGCTGCCGGCGTCCGTGCGCGTTCTGCGCCATCCCGAAGATCAAAGGAACGGCAGTCAGCCGCCCAGTGGACTCGATTGTGCGAGAAGCGGTCGCTTTGCAAGCGCAGGGGGTCAAAGAGATCATCCTGATCGCGCAGGACTTGACGGACTACGGCTACGACCTGGGACTGAAGGATGGGCTGGCGCACCTGCTAGAGGCCATCGTCGCGGCTGCGCCGGCTGTGCCCTGGATTCGGCTGATGTACGCCTATCCGGGCTACGTCACGCCGCGGTTGATGGAAACGATGGCAAAACACAAACAGATTCTGCCGTATCTGGATATGCCGCTCCAGCACGGCCACCGCGATACCCTGCTGCGGATGAAGCGCCCGGCCAAGATCGAATGGGTGTATGAGACGGTCGGAAAGCTGCGGGCGATGATCCCTGATCTGGCCGTCCGCACGACGTTCATCGTGGGGTATCCGGGCGAAACCGACGCCGAGTTCGAGGGACTGCTCCAATTCATGCGTGACCTTCAGTTCGACCGCGTCGGGGCATTCAAGTATTCCTACGAGATTGGAACGCCGAGCGCGACGCTGCCGAATCAGGTGGCAGATGAGATCAAGCAGCGGCGCTGGGAACAGTTGATGGAACTCCAGCAGGGCATCAGCCTGGCGAAGAATCAGGCGATAGTGGGCAAGACGCTGGATATTCTGGTGGAAGGACACGGCCAGAGCGAAGACGATCAAGGGCGGGCGGGCGGCCTCATCAGTTTGGGGCGGAGTTACCGCGACGCGCCGGAGATCGACGGCTACGTGCTGGTGGAAGGCGAACTACCCGCCGGGGAAATTGTGCCAGTACGGATCACAGGCGCGACCACGTATGACCTCATGGCAACGGTGGATACTCGCGCGCCGGTGGTCATCCAGCCGGGGAAAGTCTACGGCGAAGGGATGATCGACCTGACGGCGATCTGACAAAGACGCTTGAACCGCAAAGACGCAAAGGGCGCAAAGAATCAGGCCTCGGAGTCATCGTCTTTAGCGGAGGCACGGCGGCGCTCGACAGGCTGATCCCGCCGGATTACGTAATGGTCGAGATCGCGGGCGACATAGGTGTTCGGGAAGATGCGCCGGGCCTCATCGACCAGGTCACGTTCGCGGTAGCGGCGGGAGACGTGGGTCAGGATCAGGCTGCGGACGCCGGTCTCCAGCGCCAGCGCAGCGGCTTCTCTGGCCGTGATATGGCCGAAGGCGCGGGCTTCCTCTACGTTCTCATCAAGAAAGGTGGCCTCGATCACCAGCACATCAGCGCCGTGGACGTAGGCGGCCAGGTTGTCCGTCCGGGCGGTATCACCGATGTGAACGTACTTCACCCCCTGAATCACCTCCCCCAGCACCATGTCCGGTTCGATCACGCGGCCGCTGGCCAGCGTCACAGCCTCGCCCTTCACCAGGCGGCTGCGCTCCGGCCCGGCGGGAACGCCAAGCGCCTCAGCTTTGTCCAGCAGGAAGGGGCGGCGCGATTTCTCCTGAAAGATGAAGCCGAAGTTGCCCGGCCCCCGGTGTGAGACCGGGAAGGCGCTGACGGTAAAATCCTTGGCCTCCATGAGCAGCCCCGGCTTGATGTCGATCAGGTGAATCTTGACCGGGAGCCGCTCGTAGTCCAGCACCACGCCGTAGAGAAGCGCCTGCACACGGTCGAGCGTGACCTTGCCGCCCCAGATTTCGATCTCTTCGAGGCTCTCCCAACGTGCAAAGGTGGAGAGCAGACCACCCAAGCCGAGGATGTGATCGAGGTGAGAATGAGTCAGCAAGATGTGGTTGAGACGCTTGAAGCCCATACCGCTGCGGAGAATCTGGCGCTGTGTACCCTCGCCGCAGTCCACCAGGAAGCGGTGTTCACCAGCCAGCACCATCTGGGCGGGCAGCCCCCGGTAAACCGACGGCGCCGAGGCCGAAGTACCCAAAAAGACGATCTCGAACATACTCAGGTCTGACCAATCGTGATCTGGCCGAGAAACAAGCGGTTGCCGCGCGGCTGGTCAGTTTCCCTATCCATGACAGGCAGGCGCTCGTCATTGGCCTCGGTATAGGCTCCGACAGAAATCTGGTACACACCCGGCAGCGTCTGCAGCGGCAGCGGCACAAAGGTAATCTGGATGAACACGTCGCGCGGACCGAGCTGACTGACATCGACGCTGATGGTGTCATTCTGCGCGGCAATGGCGACCGGATCAGAGAGGACGTGGGTAAACAGGCGCAGATCAGGAGGGACGGGACCATCGACACGCCAGTAGATGATGGTGGTGACGACGCCGCCGGGCGGATACACTCCGCTGTTCTCCGGCTCGTAGCCCAGAAAGGCGATGTTGCCGCCAAAGCGCACCGGCGGAACAGCCAACCCGCTGCCGCCAGGTGAATCCGGCGCATAACCTGCCGGGGACATGGTGGTGAAGCGCCCGACGGTATCAGCCAACGACTGGGCGACCTGCATCTCTACGACTGAGTCGGGCGGCACATCTGCCCGCTGTGTACCCTGATCGATCCAGCCGCGCAGATAAGGCTGCATGTTCGTCAGCGTATTCGGGTCGGGCATGACAATCTGCTGGCGCTCGCCGCCGTCGATAAAGATCATGCTTGTGCCGCAGTCGGCATAACGGAGATGCACATCTTTCCGGTTCATCATCAGCAGGATGAGATCAGTTCCGCTCAGCGCGTCGTCCTTATGGAAGCGCCAACCGGACTCGCACAGCACAGTCGGGACACTGGCGGCGGTACGGTCAAGGTAAACCGCCAGCTCTCCGGCGCGGCTGTGGTAGCCATCGGCAACGGCGGGCAGCGCCGGCCAGACCTGAAACAGATCACGCCCTGCCCAGACCAGGTTGAAGACCAGCAGGATGCCTGCGCCGGCGCGAATCAACGGCCGCAGGCGGGGATCAACACTGCGGTGAAGGGTCGCCAGCCCGACGCCGAAGAAGATGGCGATCAGCGGCAGCAGCGGAGTCAGCGCCAGGAAATCGGGCGTGCGGCCCGACAGAAAAGCTACCGGAACCAGGGCGACTGTGGCGAAGACGATCAGCGTATAGCGCGGTTCGCGCCAGTGCCGGGCAGTGGTCAGCACGCCGATCAGCATGATGAGGCCGCTCAGGAGATCAATGAGCGGGCGGCCGGGCAGATTGTGGATCGCGGACGAGTCTCCTTGGAAGATAATACCGCCGATGCTGCTGACGATGGCTTCCAGCGGGGGATTTTGATTGACGTTGTAGCCAGGGAGGATGCGGGCTGCGCCGCTCAGGCTGGGCAAGCGAATGGTCGAAAGAAGATAGGGCATGCCGATGATGATGAGGACAAGCAGGCTGAAGAGCAAATAGCCAAAAGTTTGCTGCGGCAGGCGGCGACGAGAGAGCAGCCAGTAGGCAATGAAGGCCATGCTGAACAGCACGATCATGAAATGAGCAGGGTGCAGGTAGAAGCCCAAGCCGAGCAGAACCCCCAGCGCGGCAAAGATGGTGTTCTCCGGCAGGCTGGGATGCCGCTCACGGTAGACAGAAAAAGCCCGCGCTAGAGTCAGCAGCACGACAGCGACCAACCCCGGCAGCAGGGCCTCCCGCGCAACCTCGCGGCTGAGGAAGATAGCCCAGAAGTTGGTGGCGAGCAGCCCCAGCGCCGCGACGCCAACAGCCGGACTGAAGAGACGAGTCGCCAGGGCGTAGACGGCAGCCAGCAGCAGCATCCCTGCCCAGAGTGACAGGATAGTATAGCCGACCGTCCCGCTGCCGATGACACCAGTGACAGCAGCCAGCAGCATGTGGTAGAGGCTTTCGCGGCCTTCGTCACCCAGGTCGTAGAAGACTTCTATCGATCCCTGGCGGATGCCTTCGGTGATGCGGATGTCGGTAATTTCGCCGTTATGCAGCCCGGCTGGCAGCGTGGAGAGATGCCACATCCGCAGCACCGCGCCGATCAAGAGCAGCACAACAGCCAGCGCATATCCCACCCGACTCGACAAAGTGACATTTCTCCCAGGATGAATTCGAATATTTCAGCGGCGGCCCAGCCAGCGATCAACTGCACGGAACCACTGTCGCCAGTCCCAGCGCCTCTGGGCTGTCGCCAGCCCGCGCCGGGATCAAGCGGTCGCCGCAGGTCTTTGCCATGTTCGCCAGCGCTGCGAAGGCCGGCCGCATCGCACCTTCCGCTGTGAACAGGCTCCACCAGTATTCTTCCCGTGCCGGAGTCCAGGACGGATCGGGAATGTAAATGGCAGATACCAAGCCGACCCAGGGACGCCAATGTTCGGCGGCGTACTGGTAAGCGCGGACGAAGTAGTCGGCCTGCTGCTGCTCGGTGACGGCGAACCAGGCATACTCCGGGTTGACCTGATCGGTTGTCCAGCCCATCTCCAGGATCGCCATCTGCCGGGCAGCATCCCCCTGCTCAACCATAATGCGGCGCAGGTCTTCGACCCGGCGGAAGGTCTGGAAGCGCTGCCCGCCCCGCGCGACCGCTTCATCCGGGCTGGTCTCTGGCGGCATGTTATACCCCGGCGCGTTCACCCCTGCCACATCAATGTACTGCTGGAACCCCGCCCGGTAGAGCGATTCGAAATACATGTCGTCGGGAGTCGCCATATCCGTCCAGGTTCCGGTGGGAGCCAACCCGGCTGAAATCAGGATCGCAGCAGGATCAGCGGCGCGGATGGCCTGGCTGCATACGCGCAGCAGTTCGACATAGGCAGCAGCAGCAGGCGGGCGATTGCCCCACTCACGACCTAGATTGGGTTCATTCCAGATTTGATAAGCCGCGATCCGACCTTGATAGCGGGCGGCGACCGCGCCGCAGTATTCACCGAAGTCGGCCAGATCATCCGGCGGGGCATCGTGGAAGTCCTTGTCCTTCTCGCCGCCCACGCTGGGATGTGACCAATCGGGCGCGTCACTGAGGCGGACGACCAGCTTCAGCCCTTTGGCCTCGACTTCGTCAACAATCTCATCCGCACGCTGGAAATCCCAACCCCCCGGCTGCGGTTCGATTAAATCCCAGGCAAAGATCTGCTTGACGTGGCTGAAGACCATCAAGCGCACCCAATCCAGGTGCAGCGAGGCAGCGGTTTTATCCCACCACAGAAAAGTCTGGATGCCGTAGGTGAGCGAAGTAAAAGGGGGATCGATGACCTGATCGCCCATCAGCGGATCGTAACGCGCCAGGCGGCTGATGAATAGACCACCGGCCAGCAGCAGCGCAGCCAGCGTCAGCAGGATTTTCAGGCGGGTCATGGGAAGAACACGCATGGGAGAATCAATCTGGTATTTCTAGAAGTTGGAGAACACATTTCACCGTACAGCAGCGGGGCGCGCCTGGATGGGCACGCCCCACTGATCTTGGTTGATTTGAACAGCGCAGCGGCTATGCCCCACCCTGCCGCTCGCGGCTCCAAGCGATGATGGCATCATAAGCTGGGCGGAACTTCCAGTCCTTGCCGATCAGCGAATAGGGTACGTTATCGTTGTTCGGGTCCCATCCGGCCTGCGGCGCGTAGTTGAAGTTCCAAATGAAGGCCAGCCAGACAAAGTCCCATTCATCCATCAGGTTGATGGCCTCAATCAGGTAGTCGGCCTGCTCCTGGAGGGTGTTATCGTTGGCAAACTCGAAGCCGCGCGGATAGCCGCCCAGGTCTTCCGTGGTGGCCCAACCGAACTCGGTGATGCACAGCTTCTGCTGGCCGCCCGCCGAGGCCACGGTGCGGGCATAGGTTTGGAGGGTGCTGTAGAAGCTCCAACTGTGGTGCGGGTTATCAAACGGGCCGCGGAAGGAAGCGGTCGGATCAGGCGGAACAGCATCCCACGGGATGTTCGGGCCGATGTTGTAGCCGTTGTGGTGGACGCCGATGCAGTCGGTATAGTTCAGCAGGCCGGCGTCGATCATCTGCTGGAGATATACGAAGTCGTCGATGGCGCTGACGCGGCCATCCGGTTCTGTCCAGCCGCCGGTCGGGGCAAGCGCCCCGCTGATGACGATCACGCCGGGGTCGACGGCCTTGATGGCGGCATACGTTTCGCGCAGCATGGCGACGTAATTGGCGGCGCTCAAGCCTTTGGTCGAGAACCATTCCCGGTCGAGGTTCTGTTCGTTCCAGACCTCGATGGCCTGAATCTGGCCGGGATAGCGCTGCAGGACTGCCGTCACGAAAGCGATGTAATCCGCGTAGCGGGCGGGTGGGCCGTGTTTCTCCAGGTTGACGCCCGGCTCGCGCGCCCAATTGGGCGTGGTGACGATAGACATCATGATGTTGAGGCCGAACTTGTTCTTGGACGGCATGACCAGATCGAGCTTCGACCAATCCCACTGATCGCGTTCAGGCTGGACATCTTCCCAGCGCACCTGCTGCTTGAACCACCGCAGCCCCATCTTGTCGGCGACTTCGCGCATCCAGCCGTCCTGATTATCGGGGTTCATATCCAGGCTGTACTGCACTTGAATACCCAACTGGAAGGCCTTATTGCTGACGGGCAGCGGAGTCGCCGAAGGGCCGGGCACAGGCGTAGCCGCTTGGGCAACGACCGCCGGCAGCGGGGTCGGCTCCTGAGTGGGCTGGACTGCCTGGGTCGGAATAGGGGTAACGTTGATCGCGGCGACCTGCTCCTGGACTGGGGCACTGGTCGGCAGAGCGAAGTTCCGCCCAGCGCGTGAGGTGATTCCTGTTTCGCCGAGAACCCAAAAGATGGCGAAGAAGGTACACGCCCCCATGATGAAAGTAATTGCCGTCCAGAACAGAACAAAACCGCGGAGCTGTCGTCGCAGTTTGGTTCGCTCGGCTGTTGATTGCAAGGATGCCATAGGTTCACTCTCCTGTGCGGGACGTTACCAGTTTACCGCGCGCCGGCCATCGCGTCACACGCTGGACAGCTTCCGTCGGGGCGAATCATCGCGTAACCGGCCATCGGGTCCGCGCCGTAGTTGGTGAAATCGACGTTCCAGACGATCATCAGGCGGACGCGACCGCTCTGCGAGGAAAGCGCCGCGGCCTGGGCTAACCAGGCGGCCTGCTGTGACAGGGTGGTGTTCTGCGCCCAGGCGAAGAATGGATCTAGCGGCGGGAAGCCTTCCGGCGTCAGAAAGCCGAGTTCCGTCCAGCAGATGGGCTTTTGGCCGCCGATCAACCCCCAATAGACATCGAGCATGGCGCCGAAGTAGCGGGTGTAGTAGTTGTCGCGGGGATCGCCGCTGTTCTGCGTGGGCGAGACGATGCCTTCGTTGTAGTGCGCGCCCAGGCAGTCCATGTACTGCAAGCCGCCCGCCGCCACCACTTCCCGAATCCAGCGGTCGTCGTTCATCACCCGTCCAGGGAAGGCCGCTTCTGCGCCGGTTGGGGCGGGCGCGCCACTGATCACATAGACGCCGCCGTTAGCCGATTTGATGGCCTGGTACGACTGGCGGAGCAGATCGGCATAAGCCGCGCCGCTGATCTGGCCAGTGGGCCATTCGCGGTCGATGTTCGGTTCATTCCAGACTTCGATGGCGTCCGGGCCATAGCCGGCCACGCCGCCCAGGAAACTGGCGAACTGCTGGATATAGCCCTGCCCGCCCGCAGCCAGATCGTTCGGATAGCCGACCACGCCGAGCAGAATCTTGAAGCCGCGCGACTTGGCATCATTGATATAGCCTTGAGCGGCATCTGCGCCCATGCCGACCGAGTAGCGAAGCTGGACTTTCATCCAGTTCATCCCGGCGCGGCGCATGGCCGCAGCCGCACGTTCGCTGCCGGGCGAGGTGACATGGCCGCCGTACTCAAAATTGCCAACAGTGATGCTGCCCGCGCCGGGCCGCACGGCCGATCCGGCCGCTGCCGCTGGAGCCGGGGCCGCCGGGGCAACTGCCGGGACAGGTGTCGCTGTGGGAACGGGCGTCGGCGTCGGCGTCGGCAGCGGTGTAGGCGTGGCCGTAGGCGCGAAGAGCGCAACCGCCGCGCCGCTGCGTGGGCTTTCCACCTGCCCGCTGACAACATCGACGTTGATGGCATAGTTGCCATCGGGGGCAACCAGCGTCGTGACCAGCGGCTGGTTGAGTTCGGTCGTGACTTCGCCGAGAACGCCGTTTGCACCCTGGATGCGCCAGCGCAGCGCCAGTTCAGTGGCGGCAGGGGCAGTGGGCATCTGCAGCTTGTAGTTGAGGATGGCCGGCTTGACGCCTTCAGCGATGCCATCCGCCAGCAGATCGTCAAAGGCGACGCCGGCCATGCCGAACGCCTGGGTCAGCTCCATCCGGAAGCGGAGCGCGTCCGGCGTCGTGAGCCACATGCGCGAAACGGGGCTGCCATCTGCGCCGAGGTAGTCGATGAAGGACGCCTGGACAGTCGTATCCAGACCCGATGCAGCGGTGAAGCCGTCGAGCCTGGCCTGAATTTCCGCGCCCGGTAGGATCGCACCGGTTTCGGTGGTTTGGGCGTCAATCTTGACATTGCCGAGAGCCGAGAGGGCATCACTATAGCCGATGCTGGTGAAATCGCCGCCGACCTGCCGGACAGAGAGCGCCGACAGTCCCAGCAGAATCTTGCTGCGGCTGATTTCGCCTTTAGCCCAGCGCAGCATCGCCTCAACCGGGCGGTCGGCTCCCGGCGCATAGCTGGTCGGATCAAGCGGGAGGATGATCTTGACGTAATCCGCAGCCGCACCGACAGCCTGCCAATCATACGCGCCGGTATCCCAAACGCCGCCGTTGTTGGTGGCTGCCGGAACCATCACGCCGAGGAGCAGCCCCTGGGTCTTTAGGGCTGTTCCCAGTTCGGTCACGAACGCGCTGAAGGAGTCGCGCAGATCAGGCGCGATGTCTCGGTAGTCAATGAAGACGCCCTTGAACCCGTTATTGAGGGCGAAGGCGGCAATCTGAACGGCGTGATCGCGGCGCAGCGTGCGGTTGCCCAAGATGGTAGCGACTGTGTTGGTATCGATGGCGCGCGGATCGATGAAGTTGCGAATGACGGGCATGACCCAGTAGCCCTGAGTCAAGCTGAATCCCGGAGCCAGGCTGCCGGTCAGTTTGCCGTCCAGCGTGGGGGTCATACCGCCCGGCGCAACGATGGTTGCCAGTTGGCCGGCCTCATTGGACAGCACCTGCACCGCATCGACCGAGACCAAGATGGTTGGCTGCGTGGCAGCGACTGTCTGGAAGAGCGCGACCTGGTCGGGCACGTCCTTGACGGCCGCGATCATCGAAAGCGCGCCGGAGGCATTCAACTGGGCCGGAATGAAGCGCCACTGCCCGGCAGCCGCATCCCAGCCGTACATATCCAGCAGGTCGGGATTAGAGGCCGTGGGCGGAATGGTCAGGTTGAGCGTCACGGTTCCGGGCTGCTGGCCGGTGGTCTCCATGACGTAGAGTGCGCTCTGCCGCGAAAGCGCCGGCGGCACAGCAGCCAATGCCTGGGCAACAGCCTCTTTATCGGTCGAGGCCGCCTCCAGCGGAACCGAGCTGAGGGCCACGCCGTAATTCCCGGTCAGGCTGGCGGGATCAGCCGCCAGCACCAGCCCATCGGCAGCCACAGCATTGGCCTGTGGGCTGAGCATGGTGTAATTGGGGCCAAACAGCGACACATTGAACAGCCGTTTCGCCAGATCGACCGGCGGCAGCAGGGCGCCGATCACAACCAGCACCCCGACCATCAGCAGCGTCAGGATAGCCGGAATCCAGCAGCCACAGCCCCCCGACCGCTTGCGAGGCGGTGGAGGCGGAGCCGGCTCATCAACGCCGACGCGGGCAAATGGCGGAGGCGTTTCCTCCATCACCGCATCCATGGGAACGGACTTATGTTCATCGCGCATCGATTTTTCAGACATTCCACTTCCTTTGGATCGTTATCTGATCCTCGCCCCCGGCCCCTATTGACAGTGTGGGGGCAGCCGCAGGGGCAGATTCAAGCATCCAGTTCACAACAAGCCTTTAACTGCCCAGCGCCTCGCAGGCCGGGCAGGCTCCGCCGGGACGAATGATCGCGTAACCGGCCATCGGGTCCTCGCCGTAGTTGGTGAAGTCCACATTCCAGATGATGACCAGGCGCACCTTACCGCTGCTGCGCGAAAGCTGCACAGCCCGGTCAAGCCAGGCGGCCTGCTGGGCGACGGTCACGTTCTGCGCCCAGGCGAATCCGCCGGGCAGCGGCGGGTAACCCTCCGGCGTCAGATAGCCCAGTTCAGTGAAGCACAGCGGGCGCGCGCCCCGGAAGGCATTGTAGTAGGTGTTGACCATGCCCCAGAAGTAGCGCGTATAGTAGCCGCTGTTGCCGCGCGGATCGCCGCTGGTCTGATCCGGCCCGACAATCCCTTCATTATAATGGACGCCCACGCAGTCCATATAGCGGGCTGCACCAGCGGCGGCCATCCCGGCCAAGAAGGCGTTGTCATCACACCCCTGCGCGCTGCATCCGCCAAAGAAGCCGGTCGGGGCCGGCGCACCGCTGATGACCAGGGTGTTCGGGTTGGCGCCTTTAATAGCGTTGTAGGCCGCAGCCAGAAGCTGTGTGAAGCGCGCCGGGTCGATCTGCCCGGTCGGCCATTCCCGGTCGATGTTGGGTTCGTTCCAGACTTCAATGGCATCCGCGCCGAGGGCCGCCGCACCAGCGACGAAAGCAGCATACTGGTCGAAGTAACCGCCGTTGTTGAGTTCCCCTGCCGAGCCGACAATGCCCAGGAGAATCCGGAACCCTTTGCTGTGGGCGTCGGCGATCAGGCCGGCGACAATATCGGCGCTTTGTCCCTGGAAGTAGCGCACCTGCTTCTTGACCCAGGTCATCCCGGCCAGCCGCATGGCGTTCACCGTCTGCTCACTCAGGCCAGCCGCGTGACCGCCGTAGCTGAAGCCGCGCACCGGCGCAGTGCTGACAATCGGAGCTGCCGGCAGCGCGAGAACCGGGGTGGGCGAACCCGCCGGGTCACTGCTGGATGCAGCCGGCGCGACGACGCTGGCTCCACCTTCCACGATGGGCAGGGAAATGACCTGCCGGGCCGTGATGACCAGGAAACGGACGCTCATCCAGCCTTTGGTTCCACCAGGAACTGTGCCGCGCACCCACTGCTGCGAGGGATCACGTCCATCCAGGCTGACGAGCGTTCCGGCGGTCACACGGGCGATGATGGGTGAATTGGTGCTGGGTTCCTGGCGAACGTTGATATTGCTACCAACTTCGATCTGCAAGCCGCCTTCCGGCAGCGGGCCGGCAGGAGCCGGAGCTTGCGGCTGCGCTGGCTGCGGGTCAGCCGCGGGCTGGGGATTACCGGAGGGCTGGCTGCCGGGGCCGACCGGGATCAGGCTGCCGTTCCCAGCGGGCGCGGGCAGGGTGAATGGGGTATCCACCCAAACAGACGGCAACGCAGCGATCTGATCGGCAGAAGCGGCCACAGCGCTGTCAATCACCCAACCGACTTTAGCATCGGGGGTGATGCCGCGCACCCAACCGCCGCCAGGCGCACGGCCATCGAGCAGGATGGTCGTCCCGGATTCCAGGTTGCCGAGCCAGAACCAGTCCGTTCCCGGCCCGGAACGGAAGCGGGCAGTTTTGGAAATGGTCGTCAACAGCCCACCATCCTGCGCGAAGGCCGCTCCGCTGAGGGCGAGGACGGTGAGCAGAGTCCCTGCCAGTACAAAACGTCGTATCCACAACATACTGTCTATCACCCCAAATAAACCAAAGCGGCGCAGGGCAAAACGCGCCTGCTGAAGTTTTGCCATGCGCCCCCACATGTGTTCGATCAAGCTTGCCCAAAAACCGCGCGGCATTGTAGCAAAGCGACACCTGTTTCGCAAATCTGAGGGAAGACTCTGCTACAGGGACATCGAGAACCACCCTCGTCAAGCGGCGGGCGGATGGTTACACTTAGGCACATGACTGACAAACTCTTGATCGACACACGACCGGACGGGCTGACCGTCCTCTGCCTCAACCGGCCAGAAGCGCATAATGCGCTCGATCTAGCCACAATGGCCGCGCTGGCCGATGCGATTGACGACCTGAGGGGCGACCCCAGCCGCCGGGCCGTGATCCTGACCGGCGCGGGAACCGAAGCTTTTTGCAGCGGGGCCGACCTGCTGGAATTCAGCCGCTATACCTCTGCCGAAGACGCGCGGATGATGATCGGGCTGATGGGCGATGCGCTGCTGGCGCTGGAACGGCTGCCCATCCCGGTGATCGGCGCGATCAACGGATACGCCCTGGGCGGTGGCAGCGAGATCGCGCTGGCCTGCGACCTTCGCTTCGCCGATGACAAAGTCCGCATGGGCTTCGTCCAGGCGCGGCTGGGCGTCACACCAGGTTGGGGCGCAGGGCAGCGTCTGCTGCGGGTAGTCGGCTATGCCCGCGCGTTGGATTTGCTGCTGACCAGCCGCATCCTGCACGCGCCAGAACTGCTGAGTTTGGGGCTGCTGAACCGGGTGGTCGAGGCAGGGACAGCACTCGACCACGCCATCAGCTATGCCCAGCACATCGCGGCGATGCCCCCAGAGGTCGTCCGCAGCATGAAGACGCTGCTGCAAGCCGGGCTGAATTACCCGTATGAGGAAGCGCTGCGGATCGAAAGCGAGCTGTTCCCGCCGCTCTGGGCCGGGGAAGCGCACCAGCGAGCCGTCGAAGCGTTCCTCAACCGCGAACGGAACAAGTGAGCCATTCGATGAGCTTCTATTCAACCATTGCCCGTTACTATGATGCCGAACATCAGGACAAGGTCGATGATCTGGCGCTGTACAGCGATCTGGCCGCCGACTATGGCGACCCGGTGTTTGAGGTGGCTTGCGGCACTGGGCGGGTGATGTTCCACCTAGCCCAACACGGCTATACTGTCCACGGGATCGACATTGAACCAGCGATGCTCGACCGGGGCCGGCGGCGGCTGGAGGGTCTACCGGCGCTCAAGGAGCGGCTGACCTTCATTCAGGGCGACATCACCAGCTACCAGAGCAGCCAGCAGTATCCGCTGGTGATCTTCCCATACAACGGCCTGATGCACTTCCACGACCAAGCCCAGCAGATTGTGGTGCTCAAGCGGCTGCGGGCGCTGACCGCGCCAGACGGGCTGCTCGTGCTCGATCTCCCCAACCCGGCAGATATGTTCGGGTCGCAGGATACCGATGCGCTGCTGTTCGAGAAAACATTCCTGGAACCGGAGAGCGGGCATCTGGTGATGCAGTATTCGGTGAGCCAGCTTGACCGCACTGAGCAGATCATCCACGTGCAGTGGATCTACGACGAGATTACGGGCGATGGGGTCGTCAAGCGGACTGTTGCACCGGTGATATTCCGTTACTTTTTCGCACCGGAAATCCGGCTGCTGCTCCAGGTATCCGGGTTCGCAGTGGATGCCATCTACGGCAGCACCGAGTACGATCCGTATGAGGACTCGTGCGAACGGATGATCGTCATGGCACGGCCGCGCTGAGCGGAGAGAAGCCTTGAACCGCCAAGACGCAAAGACTATTCCACCACAGAGACACAGAGGAATACAGAGAACGAAACCATCTCTACCGCAGTGGACGGCACTACTGATCGCGTTGGCTATGGCGGCATGCGAGGTGGTGATCCCGCCAGAGACAGCCACGCCAAATCCGTTCAGCGGGCCGACGGTTGAGGCCAGCCCGACGCTGTTTCCCATCCCGCCAACGAACGTCTCTGTGGATGAAGAATTCTATGCCGGCGTGAGCGACCCAACAGCGGCGGCATTGGCTCCGGGGGCAGCGCTGCCCCCGCTGGTTATGGGAACGCCAGCCCCGCGTGATTCCGGGCAAGCAGTGCAGATTACCGCGCTGGATGGGAGTCTGCTGGTCGGGCTGCTGTACCAGACGCCAGATCAGGTGCGGCTGCCGGGAGTGCTGCTGCTGGGACCGGAGGAAGCTGACTGGGACGATTTCCCGTCCCGGCTGTATCTTGCCGGCTTCACCGTGCTGGTGATGCCGCTCCGCGAACCCGAACCGCTGCTGGACTTCCCGGCGATGATCCAGTCACTGAGCAGCGGGCTGGCCGATCCAGCAGCGCTGGCGGTGATTGGGACCGAGCGCGGGGCAGATATCGCGCTGCTGGGCTGCGCAGGGGACACTCTGTGCGATACAGTGGTGCTGCTGAGTCCATCGGATGATCCGGCGCTGGTGAATGCCATGAACGCCTTCAACCCGCGGCCGCTGATGCTGGCCGCCAGCGGGGATGATCCGCTGTCGTTCCCAGCAGCGCAGGCGCTCCAGCAGGCAGCACGGGGCGAAGTGCTGTTCCAACCGTTCGAGAGCGCGGGGCGCGGCCTGGAAATGCTGGCGCGCCGTCCCGATCTCGGCGATCTAATCATCGCCTGGCTGAAGCGGCAGTTAAGCTAACAGCCGCCAGCATCCTGATTGCCACCGAGCACCCACTTCTGAATGCTGTGTGCTGCTGCCGCATAGGGCGGGGCATGAGCCAGCCATGCCCCGCAGGAGCAGCTAATCAAGCGCGCAGCTTGGCGTTGAGTTCGCGCTCGCAAGTCTTGACGATCTTCTGGTGCACCTTCGCTACGTCTTCATCTTTGAGCGTGCGCTCGTCGCTCTGGTAGACCAGGCTGTAGGCCAGACTCTTGCTGCCCGCCGGGATCGGATCGCCCCGGTAGACATCAAACAGGCGGGCGGCCCGGAGCAGACTGCCTCCGGCCCGGACGATAACCGCTTCAACATCAGCAGCGGGAGTCTCCTCGCTGACGACCAGGGCGATGTCCTGGTAGACCGGCGGCGTGGTCGGGAGCGCCTGAACCGTGTAGTTGGGATCGACATCGGCCAGCAGCGCGTCCAAGTCGAACTCGGCGACGAAAACCGGCGCAGCGGTCAGCTCAAAGGTGCGGGCGACGGCCGGGTGCAGTTCGCCGAAGTCGCCGATGGAGCGGCCGTCGATGAGCAGGCGAGCCGAGCGCCCCGGATGCAGGCTCGGATGAGTCGAGCGGGCATAGCTGGCGCCGCGGATGTGCAGGCGGTCGAGCAGCCCTTCAACGACCCCTTTTAGATCGAAGAAATCAACCGGATCAGCGGACTCGTCGTTCGTCCAGGAGGCAAGGCGGCGCGGACCGGTCAGCAGCAGCCCTAGCCGACGCGGCTCATCGGGCAGATCCGCCCCGCGCTGGAAGTAGACGCTGCCGATCTCGAACAACTGCTGGCGCGGGGTGTAGCGGCTGTTGGCGACTGTGTTATCGATCAGGCTGAGCAGGAGGCTCTGGCGCAGCGCGGTTCGCTCCGGAGTCAGCGGATTCGCCAGCGACACATACGCGTCAGGCTGAAGCGGTGACTCCCCTCCTGCCCATCCCGCCGGGATGAGCAGTGCTTCGCGCTCGGCGGTGGTCAGGCGGTAGCTGATCGTTTCGCGCAGGCCGAGGGCAGCCAGGATGTCACGGGTCTGCTCCTCGCGGTCCAGGGCGGTATTGCTCCACTGTGGGGGCAGCATGTCGTCCATGATCGTATCGGGTATCTGGTCATAGCCGTGAATGCGGGCGATCTCCTCGACCAGATCGGCCTGCCCGGTGACCGGGTCGGCGCTGATGTCCATGCGATTATCAGGCACGGTGACGTGCAGCGTCTCTCCTTCGACAACCACCTCGAACTGGGCGCGGCGGAGGATGGCCGCAGCCTGTTCCACTGTGAACGACATCCCCAGCAGGCGCGTCACTTCATGAATGGAGAGCGCCACCCGGATGGCTGACGCGGGCAGCGGGTATTCGTCGAGGATACCCTGGGCGACCTGGCCGCCGGCAGTCTGCCGCATCAGTTCAATGCCGCGGCGCACGCCCAGGATCGCCTGGCTGGGATGGACGCCGCGGCTGAAGCGCGTCCCGGCGTCGGTGAAAACCTTCTGCGACTGCATCGTCCGGCGGATGTTGATGAAGTTCCAGTTCGCTGCTTCCAGCAGGACACTGCGCGTATCCGGGCTGATTTCGGTTTCCGCGCCGCCAATGATCCCGCCTAAGCTGAGGACGCCCGCCTCATCGCACACCAGGATATTGTGCGGTTCGAGAGTCCGCGTTTGCTCATCTAGTGTCGCCAGCGTCTCGCCCGGTTCGGGCAGCCGGGTGATGATCTTCGGGGCGCGGCCGCCGGCGCGGGCCTTGAGCTTGTCGTAGTCGAAGGCGTGGAGCGGCTGGCCGATCTCGAAAGTGATGTAGTTGGTCACATCGACGATGTTGTTGATCGGACGCTGGCCGACCAGCTTGAGCCGGCGCTGCATCCACTGCGGCGAGGGACGAATCTCGACATCGCGCAGCAGCGTCAGCGTGAAGCGTGGGTTCAGTTCGGGCTGGCGGATTTCAATCGAGACCTGCCCCTCGATGCTGGGGCCGGTCTGCACCACGTCATAGGACGGCTGGCGCAGCGGTTTGTCCAGCAGCGCGGCGACCTCACGGGCAACGCCGAGGATGCTGAAGCAGCGCGCCAGATTGGGCGTCAGTTCGATGTGCAGGATGACATCGCCGAGGACATCCTGGAGCGGCGTGCCGGGCACATATGTGCCGGGGTTTTCCAGCAGCAGAATGCCCTCATGTTCGTCGGAAAGTCCGAGTTCTTTCTCCGAGCAGACCATACAGCGGTTCGGAATACCGCGCAGCTTCTTCTCTTTGAGAATCATGCGCTTGGATTCATCGCTGTGACCGTCCCAGACTTCGGCGCCTTCTTTGGCGAAAGGCGCCCAGAGCGGTTCCGGCAGCGGTCCTCGTCCCCGGTATTCAAGCAGGTTCGGCGCGCCGGTGACCGTCTGTTCGAGTTCAGCGCCGCCGTAATCAACCATCGCCAGCACGAGTCGGTCTGCATCCGGGTGCGGCTTGACCTCCCGGATGGCACCCAGGACGATCTTCTCCCGATCCCAAACCAGGTGGTCGGATTTCGGCCAGCGAACGCCGGGGACATGTCCCTGCGGCACGCCGAGATAGGTAATGGCGCCGACTTCGAGACCAGCGACGGTCAGGCGCTCGGCCAAGAGTTCAACGGGAATATCGATATCGACGAAATCGCGCAGCCAGGATAACGGTACTTGCATGATTCAGAACCTCTCGGTGATTCCAGCGGAAGCGCCGCGGCGCGTTCCTACGGGTGATGGCAAAAACTCCGGTTGGGCCAGCGGACAGGCAGCAGCCTGTCCCCTCCGAGTGATCGCGTGTCTTTGTTAGAACTGCTCCAGGAAGCGCAGATCATTGCCCCAGAAATAGCGGATGTCCTGGATGCCGTGCTTGAGCATGGTCATGCGCTCCGGCCCCAGACCGATGGCAAAGCCGCTCCACTGCGTCGGGTCATAGCCGCCGTTGCGCAGGACGGTCGGATGCACCATCCCCGCCCCAGCGATCTCCAGCCAACCGGCGTATTTGCAGACACGGCACCCCTGTCCGCCGCACAGAAAGCACTCTACATCGATTTCCATGCTCGGCTCGGTGAACGGGAAGTACGACGCCCGGAAGCGCACCTTTGCGTTCGCCCCGTAGAAGCGGCGGGCAAACTCCGTGACCGTCCCCTTGAGGTCGCTCATGTGGATGTTTCGGCCAATTGCCAGCCCCTCCAACTGGTGGAACTGCATCTCGCTGCGGGCTGTGACCTGCTCGTAGCGGTAGCACATGCCGGGCAGGATGACGCGGATCGGCTGCGTACCCCCTGCGCCGAGTTCGCGCATGGCGCGGATCTGCCCCGGCGAGGTATGCGTCCGCAGAATCATCCCGGGGGTGGTGGTGTAGAAGGTATCCCACATGTCCCGTGCCGGATGGTACTCCGGCATGTTCAGCAGCGTGAAGTTCATTTCGTCGGTCTCGACATCGCGGCTGCGGAAGACCTGAAAGCCCATATCGCCCCAAATGCGGTAGAGTTCGCGGAACGTCTGGGTTGAAGGATGCAGCCCGCCGGTCGGGTGGGCGCGGCCCGGCAGCGTGATATCAATCTGGCCTTCCTCCAAACTGCGAGCCAGTTCTTGTTCCTGAACGAGCTTCGCACGGGCCTCATAAGCCGCCGCCAGCAGGTCACGGACTTCGTTGGCGCGTTTGCCAAAGGCGGCACGTTCCTCTTTGGGGAGCGCGCCGATGCCGCGCAGCATCAGCGTGACTGCCCCTTTCTGGCCCAGGATTTTCAGCTCCCATTCGCGCAGGGCATCGCTGGACTGGATGTGTTCCAGGTCGGCCAGCGCCTGCTGGTAGATTTGTTCCAACTGCTGCTGCATATGGACTCCTTCGATGTCCCAAACCGGTTGGTATGTGGCTGCTCGCGGGCACGACAAACAAAAACGCCCTCGTCCCGGATCATCAGGGACGAGAGCGTCGAATCTCCCGTGGTACCACCCTGCTTGACTGCGCACCAGCGCAGCCCACTTCATTCACCCTGTCACGCCGGATGACGCGGAGACAGCTACTTAGCGCGGGGGGCTGTTCACTGTTCGGCTCAGGAGCGAATTCCGCGACGGCTGCCTGCCAAGGCTCTCAATCTACGGCCCCGGCTCCCTGGTGGCGCGGATGTCGCGCACGGTCTCCATCACTGCCTGTGGCGGGGATTATGCGACCAGGGCACTGCGCTGTCAAGGGCGTTGACCCTCTTGACCTGTTAAAATCTATTAACAATCAGCCCGGCGCGTTTTCAATCTCTTGACGCCCTTTGAAAACCATGTTAGATTCTTCAGGATTGAGAAAGGGGTGTTTTGATGTCGTTATCCAAGTTGCGTATCGAAGGCGGGTCCGTGTACTCCCGGCAGGAAGCCGCGGAGGCGCTCGGCGTCAGCCTGAGCACGCTCAAACGACTCATCCGCAAGGGACACCTCAAAGTGAGTAAGCCTGAAGGGATGCGCCGCGTGTTTATCACCGGGGAGAGCATCCAGGCGATGCTGGATAACAGCGTCGTGGAGCGAGGTGCCTAGTCATGTACGTCGTCCGGCCGTCGAATCCGAGCGCCACCTGGGCCGCGCGTCTGCGCGGAGCCAGCCTGCCGCAGATGGTAGGTCTCTTCGGCGCGCCTGCTGCCCGGCACACGTTTGCCGGCAAGCTGGGCGGCTTCGCGGCCGAATCGAATGGTCAGTCTCACCAGGGGAGACGATATCCGGCGTGATATCGACACTTCCCTGCCCACAGGGGTCCCAGCAAGGGGCGTGAGACTGAAAAGTCCACGCCCTTTTTATTTGAAATGCATCTGGATCAGTCGATAGGTGAGAGGCGACATCATGTTACAGAACCAGTTCACCCGTCACGACTCCCTGTTCACCAACGCCGGACTGGCGGCTGTGTTTGAGGCCTTTGACGACCTCCACACCGCCGCGAGCGAAGGGCAGATCCATGAGATCACGACGCTGGACAAACAGGAGCTGCTGGGGTGGCTGCACGATCTGGTCTATACCGCCCAGGAGACGATCATCGAGCTGGAGAAGCGCAGCGCCCGGCGAGCGCGCCAGGAAGCGGTGCTGCGCCTGCTGAAATAGGTTGAGGTCTGGCGGCGTGCGGCGCGTGCGCCGCCAGAAATTTGGAAAGGAGGGGTGCTCGGTGGATGCGAACCCATCGAACCAGGGAACTCCCGCTCGTTCGCCAACGTCTATAGCAGTACCATCAACGAACCGAATCGATCCGAGTTACAAACGATTGAACCAAGTGCGATTTACTGTAAGTATGGGTGAGCGAGATGTAGTGGGTGAGGATGGGTCGGAAGCACAGCTTAGAACTGCAAGCCTGACCGGTGGAAAGGACGCGCCACCGAACCGAGGCGGAGGAGTCCTGCGCGAAGCGGGTGTTGGCTCGGCTCCTCCGCCGCAATACAGGGTTGGAGAGAAGGGATTTAACCGCAAAGCGGGTTCAATCCAGCCTCTCTCCCATCCCCTGTCGCACTTGTGCCAACCGGCCTTGTTAATTCCCCCCTCACAAACGTTCAAATCCCGTTAACCCAAATTGCGATATAATCAAGAACGTGTGAAAATTGACGCAATAGCCTGTCATCGTCCGGTGAGTGCGATAAGGTGGAGTCTGTGTCGAGTATCGCGTTGAAGGGCCGGGTGCTGCTCCTGAACGGGAGCAGTTGGGAACCGTTGGCGGTCATCAGCGTCCCGCGGGCGATCAACCTCGTGCTGGCGGGGAAAGCCGTCGTCATCGAACAGTCCGGCCATTTCCTGAAGACGATCCGGGATCAGTTCCCTGTTCCGTCTGTAATTGCGCTGCGGACGTATATCAACGTGCCGCGCCGCCAAGCCCATTGGAGCCGGAAGGGTGTCCTCGTCCGGGACAGCTACACCTGCATCTACTGCGGCGTGCAGCCAGGACACATCTACAAAGGCCGGGTGCTGTCCAAGAATGATTTCACGGTCGATCACATCCTGCCGAAGTCGCGGGGTGGCAAAGATCAGTGGACGAATACGGCCTGCGCCTGCTACGCCTGCAACCATAAGAAGGGCGACAAGCTCCCGAACGAGATCGCCATGAAACTGCGCTGGGAGCCGAAGACGCCCCGCACCAGCTACTTGGTGATCGCCGTCGGCACTGGCCCGGATGCCTGGAAGCGGTACATCGAAATTCCCCGTGATAATTGAAACAGAGGCGCACCGGCCTCTGTTTCTCTTTTAGGGAGCAGTCAGCGGCGCTCAGACCGCCTCGGCCAAGAGTTCATCCGGGACGGGCAGGCGGCGCTTTTTCAGGAACGAAACCAGTGCCGGGGCCAGATCGGCGGCTTGGCCGTTGTAGCAGCCTTCCAGCTCGCAGAGATGGTCCACCAACCACAGATACATGTCGGTCTCGGTGCGGCCGCCAGCGTGGTCGAGCACTTCATGCCGGCGCATCATCTCGACCGCCGGCGCATAGACCTGCTCATACCAGTGCAGCGCAGCATCATTCAACGAGACCGGCCTACCCTCGGCTTCCTCCAGCACGCAGCGGTGCAGGTTCAGATGGCCGAGCAAATCCCCATACCGTGAGGGTTCGCTGAGCATCAGGTCGTGAGCCTCACACAGGCTGCGCAGCCCCGTCTCATCCATGAAGGTCATGTAAGCTTCGGCAGCATCCATCTGCTTGTTCATCAGCAGTTGGGTGAGGCATTCCGGCCCATCCACCACGGTGACATAGGCCTGGATCGTCTTGTAGCCGAGTTCATGGGCAACCGAGACCCGGTGGTTGCCATCGCGCACAAAATAGACACCCGCCACCCGGTAGACCTCAATGGGCGGCAGACCGAGCGCGCCGACCGCCTCGGCATAGATGCGGCTCCAGCGTTCACGGCTGATGGCGCTCTTCGGCAGAAAGCTGGCCGTGAAGTCCTGGTAGCGCCCCACGCTGCCGACGATTGCCGACACAGGAATGTCTTGCAGCCCGCCGTAGGATTCTTCGCGCAGGCGCAGTCGGGTGCGAACGTCGTCGAAGCTCAGCAGCCGGGCGGGTTTGCCGCGCAGATGTCCGATGATCTCCTGCCAGAAAGCGCGATAGGTCGCGGTCTCGAACCGCTGCGCGCCCGAAATCAAATCCAGAGTTTTTTGCATGGTTTTTCCTCCACGCTCAACGTATCACAAACACATAGAGGGAGGGCATCTCGCAAGAGAACCAGTTTTGGAGGGAAAATTTTCGTCAAGAAATACGTTGGAACGGGAGAGACTGCGAAACGAATACGTCTTTGTGCAAACTGCTAGAGGAAAACAGACCGTTGTTCGGATACAACGGTCTGCATTATAGGGCAAATTCTGTCAAGGAAACATTAGAGAACTGCTAAGACTTCCCTTCAACTTCCCGACGGCGCGGCATCCGGATTGGCGGCTTTCGCCAGTTCCTGGTCGATGATGCTGGCAAAAACCTCGTAAGGCTGAGCGCCGCTGATGAAGGTTCCGTTGATGAAAAACGCGGGTGTGCCCGTCACGCCGAGGTTCTGGGCATAAGTGGCATCCGCGCGGATTTCTTCTAGGAATTCCTGGTTGTCCAAGCAGGTCGTGAAGCGTGGTACATCGATCCCCAACTGCTGCGCATAGTTGATGAACTGCTCACGGCTGAGCGACTGCTGGTTGCTGAAGGTCAGGTTGTGGAAGTCCCAGAACTTGCCCTGGTCATTCATGCACTCGCCGGCCAAGGCCGCCAGCAAGGACTGCTGGCCGAGGATGGGGAAGTCGCGGAAGACCATGCGAATCTTACCCGCGTAATTCGCCAGCAGCGGATCGAGCGTTTCGGCGACGAAGCGCCCGCAGTAGGGGCAGCGGAAATCACTAAACTCCACAATCGTGACCGGGGCATCTTCCGGTCCGCGCGCCGGGTCGGTATCAGCGCTGACATCATAACGCTGGCCGGGCTGCAAACCCTGAGCCTGCTGCTGGCCGACGTTGGCCTGAACTGCTGCAGCAACCGACCGCTGGATGAGCGCTTGATTCTCGGCGCTGTTGGCGTTGAAGATGGCATTCGAAGCCAGTGCTGTGATCCCCGCCCCCAATGCAAAAAAGACGATGGCGATAATCACATAGTTGACCACCACGCGCGGGATGACCAGTACCGCTCCCGGATCGGCATACGGTGATGCCAGTGGAGCGGTGGCTTCAGCAGGCGCGGGCTGGGGTTCGCTGGCGGGCGAATGGGGAGTCGGGTTGTCAAGCGTCATCGGTTGATGGCCTCAAATCACAGACAGGTAGACCTCCATTGTACTGCCACTGCTGGGGCCATGTCTATCGCGATTCGACCCACTTCGCCGCCAGCAGTCTGCTGCGACACGCCAACCCAAAGCCTCCCAGATGAGATCGCAGCCCACAAAATAGGACATAAGTTGGATTGACATGTGTAAAAATTTGTTAACGGTTTTTTGGAAGTATGCCCAAGATGCGCTATTATCGTGTTTTAGACAGGGCAGTGGCGTTTCAGGTTAGATTCAGGTTGGCGATACAACCACCAGTCGGGGGCGGCTGGTCGTTGTCATAGCGTGTGAGAAGACCCTCTATGGATCACGTCTTCATCTCGTACAGCCACGACGATATGGCCTTCGCGACCGAACTCAAGCAGCACCTGGAATCGACGGGAACGCTTCACATCTGGCTGGACGGGGCCTCAATCCCACCGGGTGAACAGTGGTCCCCCAAGATCGAAGATGCGATCCGCGAAGCGTATGCCGTCCTGCTCATCCTTTCGCCCTCGTCAGCCCGGTCCCCGCACGTCAATTACGAAGTCGGCTTCGCCGCGGCGCTCAAACTCAAGACTCTCCCCCTGCTCTACCGGGAATTGGAAAGTGACAGCCAGATCGTCAATCATCTCACGCAGCTCCAGTGGCTGCGTTTTGATAATCCTGCTGCCTATCCCTGGGACACTTTGTATCACATCCTAGAAGGAATCCGGCGCGAACATAACCGCGCTCTGAGCAGCATCGAAATCATCATGAAGGGGTTTTATGAAACCTTCGAGCCGGAGGTTTGTAAGAAGCGGCTCTCTCAACTGGCCGAAATCGATGATCCAGCAGCCTACACCGAACTAATCCGCGCAGTAGGACATCAGATGCGCCCGGTCAAAGCGGCGGCGCTGTCGATCCTGGCTTCGATCACCAATCCAGGAAACCCGCTGGCACTGCCAACGCTGGAAAGCACGCTGACGAACCTGAACGAGGGCATCCGCCAGGAAACCGTCAAAGTGCTGGCGCGCATCGGTCTGCCCGCCGTTTCTCTGCTCGTGCACGCCCTTCACGACAGTGACAAATCGGTAAGCATGTTGGCCTCCAATGGCCTGCTCCAGATTGGACAGGAGTCGGTGCTGCCCATGCTCCAGTCAGTGCGTGATAACCGGACGGAATCACGGGTGCGCAGTGTCCTACGGCAGATGGCCGATGAGGCTATCCCCGGCCTCGCCAAAGCGCTTCACCATGAAAACGCCACCGTCCGCGAAACCGCAGCCGTGGTCTTGAATGCCAAAGGCATCCGGGGTCTGCCCGCGCTTCTGGATGGCTTCCGCAGCGGCTCGGCCCCAGTGCGCTTGTCGGCGGTTCGCGGCATGTCCGGCATCGATGACCGCCGCGCTATCGAAACCCTGGAAGCCGCCATCAGAACAGACACAGTGCCGCTTGTCCGCCAGGAAGCCGTTCACTCGCTCGGCAAAACCGGCACCCAAGAAGTTGTTCGCCCGCTGGTCGTCGGCCTGCACGATAGTGAGGCGGTTGTGGTCAAGACCGCGCGGCGCACCTTGATCGAACTGCGCAATCTCGCCCTGCCTGAACTCATCAACATGCTGCAAATGGGCAGCTTGGAAGAGCGAATGCTGGCGGCAAGGGGACTTAAGGAGCTGGCTGATCCCGGCAGTATCGATGCGCTGCTGGAGGCCCTATACCTTCATGATAGCAAACTTCAGCAGGCTGTCATCCACGCCTTGGCTGCCATTGGCAAAGCAGCGGTTGACCCCCTCATTCGCGTCGCCGGTGACGAGAAAGATGAGCGGCGCATCTGGGCTGTCTTTGCACTCAACGACATCCGTGACCCACGGGCGAAACCCGTCTTGCTCAAGGGATTGCCCGACCGCACCCCTAGGATCAGGCAGGCCTGTGCTTTCGGGTTGGGCGAGCTGGGTCAGGCCGCGTCCGATGCAGTCGGCCCACTGGTTCGTGCCCTCAACGACAGTGACAAGGATGTCCAGCGAGCAGCCGCCGAAGCCTTGAAGAAAATCGGTACACCTGAAGCACGCGCTGCCTATGAGCAGTGGCGGCGCAAGCACGTCCGCAGTTAACCCCGCTGAACTCCCAGATTCTCGCCTCTTCCCACGCAGTAAAAACCATTCCTGATATATAATCAGGTTGTTCTGAACTCCGAATCTCGACAGATGAACATGAGTGATGCATTGCGCGCGAGCGCGGGAGGCGCCTTTGGCCGACGAGTCTATGCCGCTGGATGGTCTGGTCGTCAGTGATCAGAGCGGTTTTTTCCGGGTTGAACTGGATGATTCACGGGTCATCACTTGTCGTTTACGGGGACGGTTGATGGAAGAAGCCCAATCGTCCGATCTGACTGCTATCGGCGACCGCGTGAAGATCCAACTGCTTCCGGATGGAACAGGCAGCATAGAAGAAGTGCTTCCACGCACCAGTACGCTCTCGCGGGCGGTGCGGACGGAAGGCAAGCGCGGCGCTGGCGACTCGGAACGCGAACAGGTCATCATCGCCAACGCGGATCAGGCCATCTTCATCTTCGCGGCAGCACAGCCCTCCCCCAACCTCAAAATGCTGGATCGCTTCCTCGTTGCTGGGGAAAAATCCGGCATCAACCGGCTCGTCATCGTCATCAATAAGATCGACCTGGAAGACCCTTCGGTCATCCGTGCCCTGATGGCCCCCTACGAAAAACTGGGCTATCCCGTGCTCTACACCAGTGCCCGTGACCGCCTAGGAGTCGATGAACTCAAAGCGATCCTGAAAGGGCACATCTCGGTCTTCACCGGCCCATCCGGCGTAGGCAAGACCAGCCTGCTGAACATCGTCGAGGATGGCTTAGGGCGGACGGTCAAATCCGTCAGCCAGCGGCGCGCTGAAGGTATGCACACCACCCGCGACAGCGTGCTCATCCGGCTGGCAATGGGTGGCTACGTGGCCGATACGCCGGGCATGCGTTCGCTGGTACTCTGGGACATCGAGCCGGAAGAGCTGGATGGCTACTTCCCGGAAATCGCCGCGCAGGTCGGGAAGTGCAAGTTTAACGACTGCCGCCACCAGCACGAAACCGGCTGCGCCGTCCGCGCGGCCGTCGAAACGGGGGAAGTTGCCTGGAGCCGCTACGCCAGCTACTTGCAGCTCCGCCAGGAACTAGAAGATGCCTACGCGGTGTATTGACTTCGATCAGTCCGATGATAATGGTCGTATCATAAGCGTTCTATGACAAAACCGGCTCCCTTAATTCGCTGGCACTGCCTGCATTCACTATAATTAGGTTGTGAATGCGGGAAAAGCGAGGTAGGAGCAGGCAGCGTGGGACCCTCACTGGTCGGGCGCAAGCTGGGATCGTATCAAATCACCGAGCTGATCGGTCAGGGCGGCATGGCGACGGTCTACAAAGGCTACCGCGCCGACATCGACCGCACCGTCGCCGTCAAAGTACTGCCGCCGCATCCTGGCCTTGACCAGCAGTTCATCGAACGCTTCAAGCTGGAAGCGCGGACAATTGCCCGCTTGCAGCACCCCCACATCCTGCCGCTGTACGACTACGGCGTCGAGGATGACATCCTCTATCTGGTCATGGCCTATGTGGCCGGCGGCTCGCTCAGCCAGTACATCGACAAAGGCCGCCTCCCGCTGAACGAGATCGAGCGGCTGCTGCGGCAGATCGCCCCCGCGCTGGATTACGCCCACCGTCAGGGCGTCATTCACCGCGACATCAAGCCGGATAACATCCTGCTCGACCGGGAAGGAAATGTGCTGTTGGCCGACTTCGGCATCGCCAAGCTGGCCGAAGGCGATTCGCGGCTGACGGCAACCGGCGGGCTGGTCGGTACGCCCGCCTACATGGCCCCAGAACAGGGCACAGGCGAAACCCATATCACCGGCAGCGCCGACCTGTACTCGCTGGGGGTGGTCGTCTACGAGATGATGACCGGCCAGCAGCCCTTCACCGCCGATACGCCCATGCAGGTGGTCATCAAGCACATCACCGAGCCGGTCCCGAACCCGCGCACCATCATCGAGGAACTACCCTGGCCGGTCGAAGTCGTCATGGGACGCATACTCGCCAAAAATCCACAGAACCGCTACAAAACAGCAGGTGAGTTTGTCGAGGACCTCAGCCGCGCTATCCAGGGAACCGGCGCCTTCGCCAACATGCCCGTGAAGGCCGAACCCGCGCCGGATCAGACCATCGCCTTGAATACGCCGGCGGCTCCTGCTTCGCTCACCCCGCCGCCCCCCACTGGACAAACCCAGCCCACCTTGCAGCCAACAGTGATCGTCCAACCAGTAATCAATCCCCTGCTGCTGCTGGGCGGCTTTGCCATCATCGCGGCGCTGCTCGTCGTGATCGTGCTGGTCATTACACAGCGGCCAAGCGGCCCGCCGCCTGTCGATCTGACAGCTCAAGCGACCAATGCGGCGGTTGTCCCCACGGCAGCGCCAACCGCCAACGCTGTCCGCCCCACCGCTCCGCCCAGCTTCGGACGGGTCAGCTTCAGCACCACCAACAGCCTCGGTGATACCATCGCCATCCAGGTCGAGAATCTGCGCCCGCCGGGAACTGACCAGAAATACGTCGTCTGGCTCAAGAATACCCGCAGCACCAGCGCCATCAAGATCGGCGACCTGACGCTCGACGCGCTCGGCAACGGCGTGCTGCCCCCCTACATCGACCCTGAAGCGCGGCTGCTGCCCGCCTTCTACAACGCCGTCTCGATCACCGCCGAACCGGTCTCCAACACGAGCGATGCGCCCCAGGGCCAAGCCATCTACGCTGCCAGCGTACCGCCAGAACTGATGGACGCCCTAAGCGCGATCTTCATCACATCTGAGGACGGCATCCCGAACACCTCGTTGGGTAATACCGCCGCTGAAGCCGGCACATTGGGCGGGCTGCTCGCCAGCGCCTTGGCCGAAGCCGGTCACGCGCAGATGCATGCTGGGCTGGCTGGTCGCGCCACTTCACCGGGCGGGATGCACCTGCATAGTGAACACGCCATCAACATCCTGCTGGGCACGCAAGATGACCTGAACGGCGATCAGCGCGGCGAGAACCCCGGCTTCAAGAAAGGGGTGCTGCGCTACCTTGACCAGATGGAAAGCCTGCTCAACGCAGCAGCCAGCGCCGAAGGCAGCACGCTCCGCTTCCAGGGTGATCTAGAACTGGCGCGGATCTGCCTGACCAACACCCGCCAGCGCGTGGACCGCGTGATCGCTCTGGAACGCGAGATGCTGGCGGCGGACGATCTGGCCTCGGTGAGCGCCCAAATCGCCGAAAGCACCCAGGTCTCAGATGCCATCGTCAACGGCGTGGATGCCAACCTCAACGGAAACGTCGATCCGGTCGAGGGCGAGTGTGGGCTGGCCCAGATCGAGACCTACGGCTTGGTCATCGCCAGCATGGCGCTGGCCGAAGCAGGGGCTTAAGCTTCATCTAAAGGGAACATTCATCTGCAGGGTGCATCGCCCCTGATTTAATAGTATAGTGACCATATAACAGGGCTTGGAATACTGTGGATGGCGTGGTTCAGCACATCCCCGTGGAGGAAATAGCATGTTTTCACAGTTGCAATTGCGACGTCCAGTGATCTGGCTCGCGAGCCTGGTCATCCTAGCAAGCCTTTTTCTGACGTCAACCGTCCAGGCCAACAGCGTCTCCTGGTCGGGAACCATTGACTCAGGCGATCCCATCATCAACGTCGATACTGCCGTTTTTGATGCGCCCTACAATCCCCTCTTTGATCGCTACTACTTCGAGGCTCAGCCGTTTACTGTCGATGTCTCCGGACAGTACCAAATTCGGATGCTGAGCGCCAATTTCATCTTTTGCAGCGAAGACGGCGTCTTCATCCTCTATGCTGGAGGCTTCAGCGCCGCCAGTCCCCAGGCCAACCGGATCGCAGCCGCCGACGACCTCGGCGGCGGGAGTTTACTGCCGGGCTTGGACGTGAACCTGACCGCAGGCACGCTCTACATCCTGGTCACCTCCACCTTCTGCGAAGAAGACACCGGCCCCTACACCAATATCATCAGCGGTCCGGGCACCGTCACCTTGACCGTGCCGGGTGGATTCAATCCCGGTGACAGCCGCATCAACGCGACCGACAAGGATCGTGCCGCTCCAGTTGCCATCTACTGCACGGCCGACGGCATTACGATCCTCAAGATCGACCCCTTCACCGGCAAAGGCATTGACCCCGCTGCCATCGACATCACCATCGATGAGATCGAAGCTGTCGGCGTATCCGAGTCGAAAAACCTGCTGCTCGCCGATAATGCCAGCGTCCAGTTGTGGCGGCTGACCGACGGCAAGTTCCAAGTCAACACGGTGTATCCCCTGGAAACGGGTAAACCCTACATCGTCAACTGGCGTGACTGCGACCGCTCCACGCTGCTGCATCTCGCCAGCTAATCTCGAAACTTTCCCAAACACCACGCCCCGGAACGATCCGGGGCGTTTTCTTCCATAAACCATCTCGTTGACGAAGATCGTCAATCCTTCCAGAAATTGACCAAACTGCCCTTCCTCTGAAGAGGATAGAAACGCATCCAGAATGCCAGACACCAATTCAGATGCCGTATTGATATTCTTGGCACGAAACAGGTATGGATTTTTGCGCTTCAAGATGTTCTTAAGACTCAAGCTGGATGGCCGCCAGCCGCCCTTGGTGGAAGGAATCGATGTGCTGGTTGACGTACTCGGTGACACGATCCAAGTCGAGGGTATCCATGTCATCGCCTCAACGGATTCCCAATGCCTGCTCTGCCAAAGCAGCATATTCCGGCTGGATTTCAATGCCGAGGTAGTGCCGGCCCAACTGCTGAGCGGCCAGCGCCGTCGTCCCGGAACCGACAAACGGGTCAAGCACAAGGTCACCTTCTTGCGTGAACAGCTTGATAAACCATTTAGGGAGTTCCAATGGAAAAGTGGCGCTGTGACGGCGATTGCTGGACTCGGTTGCCAGATGCAGAACGTTAGTTGGATACACCTTCTCTCGTCCAACCCAATTGGAGACATTCTTACCGAAGCCGCTGCCCACCCGCGACTCATCACGGCGGCGGTCGGTATCGCTGAGTTTCCGCAGGCGAGTCTTCGCCCAATCTCCCATCGGAACCATCACACTGTCTTGATACATAGATGGCAGCAGCGACAAACAGTCACCTGCCAATATCCGGTCCTGCCATTCACTCAGGTGAGGAGACGAACCATTGAAGTGCAGAGGCAGTCGTACAGGGGACATAACGCACTCGCATCCTCGCTCAACATCCAAACCGTTCTAGCACGCCACAGCAAAACGGACGCACTCCGTAGCGCGTCCGTTTGATTCAGCCTGAATGACCTTCCCCGCTCTGTCAGCCGGGTGTCACTTCCGGTGTAGTTTCCAGCGTCGGCGTACTGCTGGGGCGCGGTGTGCTGGTCGGTGGAACCCGCGTATTCGTCGCCGTTGCAGTGGGTGGAACCGGGGTATTGGTGTTAGTCGGTGGAATCGGCGTGTTGGTCGCCGTCGCTGTCGGCGGAACCGGCGTGCTGGTGAACGTCGCCGTCGGCGGAACCGGTGTGAAGGTATTCGTCGCCGTGAAAGTCGCCGTGGCCGTGAACGTAGCGCTCGCTTCTGGAGTCGCTGAGGGCGGCGGCAGCGTGAGCGTTGGCGTCGCTGTCGGCAGCGGCACATTCAGCCCGCTCAGCAGTTGGAACGTGCCCAACACCTGCGCCAGATCAGGATAAGCAGCAATGGCCGTATCCGTGTTCAGATCGACGTTCGGCTCGAACAGGCGCAGATTGGCACTGTAGACAACGTTGTTTGCGCCGTTGATGAGCAGTGCCAGCCCGCTGTTGGGATTACCATCGCTGTCGGTATACGTATAGGCGACCGAGAAGCCGTTCTGCCCGCCGCGTGTGACCGGCTGCACGCTGGTGATGGTCGCGCCGGATACCGCCGACATCACCCAAGCGCGGGCAGCTGCTTCATCCAGCGGCGCAGAAACTGGCTGCCCCTGGAGGCGCAGCACCAAGTTCGAACCATCGATGCTAGCCGGACGGCCAGGAGCGCTGTCCGTCAGCGTCCAGGCCGAGGGGTAGCGGATGACGAAGCTGGCCGTCGGATCAAAGTAGGCACGCCAGTCGGTGGGTGTTCCCGCGAAGATACGGTTCGGCTTGAAGGTCGGGATCAGGTTGTCAACCACATACTTGAGCAGGCTGATCTGGTTCTCCGGCGTGACCACCCGCACGCTGTAAATCCAGTCCGTGTCGTACCACGACACCTGCCGCGCCAGGAAAGTCTGCTGGCGGGCGTTCTTCAGTTCAAAGTCGATGATGATGCGGTCATTTTCGCGGGTGCGGGCCGTCTCGCGCGGGCTGCGGTAGTTGCTCCAGCTCGCGTCCAGTGCCTGCTTAGTATAGATCGCATCGAGCGCATCCAAGTTCGCCAGTGGTGCGGCTACCACCTGTACCGACGCCTGAATGACGCTGAGCAGGTCGGCGTTGTTCATGGTCAGTTCCGCGCCGTCTGCATTCGAGGTCTGCGGTCCCGCCATCCACCCTGTCGGTTGGGCGATGCTGAACAGCCCGCTGATGTGCAGCAGGTCCTGGTTGAACTGGATCGTGCTGAAATCCGTGACGGTCGGTGGGAAGGTTGGGCTGGGGGCAGTCGTCGGCTGCGGCGTTAGCGCCTGGTTCACCTGCTGCGTGAAGAGCGGTAGGATCGCGCTGCTGCCAATTGCGATAGCCATGACGACGCCGAGAATAATCGTCGCGCGTCGAGCGGTGCGGTTGTCCATAGAAATGAGCGGCTCCGGTTGGATCAGGTCACAAACGCGCGTAATCATAGCGCAAAAGCCGTCAGAAGTTAAGTTGAAGTCGGAAAGCTGATTCCGCCGCCTCCACCTTCCGGTGGATTTCTGCCCCTAAAATGAACTGGTGAGACCATCCCTGCGTACAGGGGAATAGAACCGGTCGCTGTCCCAGAAAGGCCTCCTATGCCCTGCCCCAATACCACCCGGACTTTCTACGGTCTCATCCTCACCCAGGCCCTTTCCTTGATCGGCAGCCGCATCAGCGGGCTGGCGATCAGCATCTACATCTTCCAGCAGACCGGGAATGCCACTCCGCTGGCGCTGGTTGCCTTCTTCTTTGTCTTGCCGCAGGTACTCACGGCGGGATTAGCCGGCGCGCTGGCCGACCGCTGGAACCGCCGCTATATGCTGGTGCTCTCCGACGCTGGGCAGGCCCTCGGTTCGCTCCTGCTGCTCCTCAGCGTCGCATCAGGCAGCTTCCAGCTCTGGCATCTCTACGCTGTGACGCTGCTGCAGTCGATCTTCAGCGCGTTCCAGGCGCCGGCCTTCCAGGCATCGATGACCCTGATGATCCCCGATGACCAGCGCGACCGCGCCAATGCCATCCAGCAGTTGACCGGCCCGGTCTCCGGCATCATCGCCCCCGCCCTAGCCGGCGTGATCTATGCCTTAGTCGGTGTCGTCGGCTCAATCCTCATCGACCTGGCGACCTTCCTAGTAGCGGTGCTCGTCGTCTACCGTGCCCATATCCCCCAGCCAAAGGAGACCGCCGAGGGCGAAGCGCTGCGCGGCTCGATGCTGGCCGACATGTTCAACGGTTTCCGCTGGCTCCGGGCACGCCCCTCCCTATTCGCCCTGACCCTCTTCGTTACCTTCGTGAACTTCCTGGTGGGCGGCATCGCCGCGCTGGAAACGCCCTTATATCCTGTCGCGGGTCAACAATGATGAAACCGTACTCGGTGTGCTGCTGACCGTCCTGAACCTGGGAGCACTGGCCGGCGGCATTGTCATGAGCGTCTGGGGCGGCACGCGACCGCGCATCCACACGGTCATGGGTGGCATCATCGTTTCCAGCCTGTTTCTGGCGCTCAGCGGCATGGCGCAGTCTGCTGTGCCGCTGGGTCTGGCGTTGTTCCTATTCATGTTCGGTCTGCCGCTCGTCAACGCTGCCGCCATATCGATGCTGCAAGCCAAGACCCCGCCAGATGTCCAGGGGCGCGTCTTTGCTGCCACCGGCCAAATGTCTATGCTCATGCTGCCGCTGGCCTATCTCCTCGTTGGCCCGCTGGCTGACCAGGTGTTCGAGCCTGCCGTGGGATCAGCCGGTTGGAGCGCGGTCGCTCCGCTGGTCGGATCGGCTCCGGGCGCCGGGATGGGGCTGCTGATCCTCGCCGCCGGCGCAATCAACCTGGTGCTGTCGTTGTTCGTCTACACTATTCCCAGCATCCGCCGCCTGGAAGCCGACCTCCCCGATCATGTTCCAGATGTCCAGTCAGAGGCCGCGCCTGCATCCATCGGCGGCGTCATCCCCGATGCGTCTGCGCTGGAACCATAGGCTCAGCCCGCTTTACAGCCGGTTCGCCGATAGACCGCCGAGGTCATGCTCCACGTAGGGCACATCCAGCCCGAAGTCCTCGAACGACGGATCGGGCAGCGGCTGGCCCAGCACCCGGCTAGCGAGGATTTCCCCGGCTGCCGGGGCCGACATGATCCCGTGGCCGACATGCGCCACCGACAGAAACAGCCCGTCGATCCCCGGCCAGGCGTCGATGATCGCCCGCTGGCTGTCGTAGGCCATGCGCGATCCATCTGGCCGGGTGACATAGGCATTGTCGCGGTAGACATAGTACCCCGCCCGATGATGAATGCCGCGCAGGTACACCGGGTGGTTGAAGCCCTCCCCCGGCGCATGACCAAACTGCCGCCCCATCAGGCTCAGCGTCATCGAGGGGAAGCGCGGGTCGCGGAACCCCTCCACCGGCCAGACCGGATCGATCAATGCGTCTCTGCGCTCCGATGCGCCCTGAGTTGATTTGTTCACCCAGCGGTACTCAAACCCGAAGATCGCCCCGCTGCCCGCTTCTGGCCGCACATGCGGGTACGGCGCAGCGCTGATGACACACGGCGCGTCCTCATTAAAACCCGGATGCCGCCCAGCAGTCGTGAAGCTCTGGCGCGGACGCAGCACAATCGGCAGTTCGATCCCCGCCGTGCGCCCCACCTGGCGTGATCCCGCTCCGGCAGCAATCACCACAGCAGGCGCATCGATCTCCCCATACGGCGTGCTCACGCCCCGCACCCGCGATCCTTCCACTCGAATCCGCGTCTCGGCCACCCCCAGCAGAAACAGCGTCGTCCGCGTACTGCGGGCAAAGGCGTAGATCAGCGCGTTCGAGTCCATCCAGCCCGCTATCGGATCGTACTTCGCCCCAATCACCCGTTCCCCCAGCCAGGGGCAGCGCTCCCGAACAGTATCGCCGTCCAGGTAAACCACATGCGTCAGCCCGCAGCCGTGTAGATGCGCCACATCCGCCCGCAGCCGCGCCGCCTGCGCCTCGGTGAACGCCACAAACAGATACCCCTGCTGCTTCACCCCCAGCTTGACGTCCTCACCAAATTCGGCTTCAGCATTCTGGAAGACGGCGATGCTGCGCTGCATCATCCGGTGCAGGCATGGAGCCGCCCAGCAGGTGCGGAAGTTCTCCAGTGAGGCCAGCGACGACCCCGCCCCCAACTGGCTGCTCTGCTCGATGACGACGATGCGCGTGCCGGGGGCCGCCCGTTCGATGGCCCAGGCCGCGGCCGTCCCCGCCGGGCCGCCCCCAATGATGACGACATCGGCAGCGCGGGGCATCTCGGAGGGATTGGGTTGAGTCACGAAGCGCATGGTTTGAATCCCGGATGAAAAACAGGCGCAGTGTGCCCAATATTGTAACGTCGTTCGGCTGCATCCGCCCGGCACAGCCAGTGGTCAGTCCGCTAACAATGGTCTATACTCCTCAAAGGGGCATTATCTATCTGGGGCACAGCCGCATCCATCATGGCGAGCGTCTTCCTCTGCTACCATCCACCGGCCAGCGCCGCGCTTGCTGAGCGCATCCTGCGCGATCTTCAGGCGAGCGGCATCGCCGTCCATGACGAGTCCGGGCAGGCCAGCGCAGCCGCAGCCCTGTCAGAGACCGCCCTCAACGCCATCGAATCCCAGGATGTCCTTGTCTGCCTGGTCGGTCAGAACACCTTTGACTCAGCCTGGGTGCAGCGGGCTGTCGAACACGCCCATCGCCTCAACAAGCCGCTGATCCCGGTCTTCCAGCGCGGCTATACCCCCATCCCGCAGGAACGCATCCCCACCCCCTTCGTCAAGGCGCTGCTCGAATCCGAAGGGCTGAACGCCTTTGAAGACCAGCCCGACTCCCTAGCTGCTGCCGTGCAGGCCCTCGCCCGCATGGTGGAAAACACTGCCGCCTGGCGCAAACACCAGGCCCAGCAGCCTGAACCGGGAACGCCCCTGCCGCCGATCACCCTCAGCATCGAGAACCTCGCCGGCCAAAAGCTCGGCCAGTATGAAGTCCGCGAACTCCTCGGCATGGGCGGCATGGGCGCGGTCTACCGGGCGCATCAGGCCGGACTGCGCCGCGATGTCGCCGTCAAAGTGCTGCCGCCCGCGCTCGCCCAGCAGCGCGAATTCCTGGAGCGCTTCAGCCGCGAAGCCCAGACTGCCGCCAGCCTAGAACACACCAACATTGTCCCCGTCTACGATTATGGCACCTACGGCGGCCTCAGCTACGTCGTCATGCGCCTGCTGACGGGCGGCTCGCTCGCCGAACGCCTCACGCACCGCCTCAAGACCGGTGGCGGTCTGCCTTCCTTCACCGAAACTGGCGAAGTCCTCCGCGGCCTGTCTGGCGCGCTCGACTATGCCCACTCGCGCGGCGTCATCCACCGCGACATCAAGCCCAACAACGTCATGTTCGATGACCAGGGCACGCCCTTCCTGGTGGACTTCGGCATCGCCAAGATCACCACCGCCGCCACCGGCTTGACCGGCACCGGCATGACCGTCGGCACGCCCTCCTACATGGCCCCAGAGCAGTGGCGCGGCGAAAGCGTCACCCCCGCCACCGATCAGTACGCCCTCGGCGTCATGATCTACCACATGCTCACCGGGCGGCTGCCTTTTGAGGCCACCACCCCCTTCGCCCTGATGCATAAGCACCTCAATGAAGAGCCTACCCCGCCGCAGATCTGGCGCTCCGATTTGCCCGAAGCCGTCCAGGACGTTCTGCGGACAGCCATGGCAAAAGTGCCGGGGCAGCGCTATCCCACCGTGCGCGATTTCGCCCAAGCCTACGAACGCGCCATCCAGGGCATCGAGGTCAAAAAGACCGGCTTCTTCACCACCCCGCTCCCCAGCAGCCGTCCGGCGCCGGTCTCTCGCACCCCCACCCAGCCGCCGCCTCCGCCCGGCACCAATCTTTACGATGGCCCGACCACGCCGCCCAGTTTCTCGCCCACGTTGACCCCACCGGCTGCCCCTGCTGCTCCTGCGCCGCTTATCCCGACCCCCGTCTCCACTGGATCAGTTCCCGCCGCGCCAAGCCGCGCGCGCCTGAACGGGCTGGTTGTCGCGCTGGCCGCGCTCATCGTGGTTGCCCTCGGCGCGGGTATCCTGGCCGTGGTCAGCAGCCAGCAGCAGGCCGCCGCCGAATCCGCCGCCCAAACCGCTGTCGAAGCCAGCACGCAGGCCTTTATCGCAGCCCAGGCCGCCACCAGCACAGCTATCGCCCTCATCCCTACCGCCACACCAACACCAACTGCCACCCACACGCCCACTGACACAGCTACACCAACGCCAACGGCCACCCATACGCCCACCGCAACTTCGACTCCGACTGCGACCTATACGCCCACAGTGACGCCCAGCCGCACGCCGACACCGACGAACACACTGACGGCCACGCCGACCGATACACCCACGAATACCCACACGCCCACTCCGGCGACTCCTGTCGCGGTGGCGCTGCGGACGATCACTGCCCGGATCGGCCCGGACTCGCGCTATCCGGCAGCCGGGACGCTCGACCCTGGCGACCGCCTGGACATCGTTGGCATCAGCGAAGATGGGGCCTGGTATCAGGTCATCCTGCCCGATGGCACGCGCGGTTGGATCGTGGCCTCGGCTTCGCTGGTCGGCACCGCCGGCAGTCTGTTGGTCGTACCCGTCGTTCTCGCGCCGACCGACACGCCCACGCATACCGCCACGCCGACTCCGACACCCACTCCAACCCCAACAGCGACGGCAACGCCCACCGCCACCGCCACTCCCACACCGACCGACACGCCAACACCCACCGATACGCCCACGTCAACCGCGACCGCGACGCCCACCCCCACGCCCACTGACACCCCGACACGGACCCCAACCCCGACGGCGACGCCTACCGCCACCGATACACCAACACTGACCCCAACTGCGACTGCCACACCGACGGCGACCATCACCCTCACGCCGTCGATGACGCCCGTCCCCATCGTTAACTGCCCCGGCGCGCTGCCCTCACAGTTGTATGTCGGTGTGGAAGGCTACGTCCGTGCCGAAGACCCGCGCCCGGTCAATGTGCGTTCCGGCCCGGGTAGGGATTATCAGAAGATCGCCGAAATCCGCCCCGGCGCGCGTTTCATAGTGGTCGGTGGTCCCGTCTGCGCCGAGAACCTGGCCTGGTATCGCATCCAGTCCCCCGAACTGCCCAACGGCGGCTGGATCGCTGAAGGCGACGACAATTACTTCGTCTCGCCGATCCTCCCCGGCGTCCCCACGCCGCAGCCGCCGCCCATCTCCGTCCAGCAGAGTAGCCGTGTCCTCGGCCCGCCTTGCACCATCCTGCGCGAAGACGAATTTGAAGGCGGCTTCTCCCGCAACGACTGGTTCCAAGACACCCGCCCAGACACGCGCTCCAACGAGCGCATCATCGACGGCTACTACGAACTGGCCTTGAACTTCATGCAGTCAGGCAGCAGAGAAGTCTATACCTGGGGCAGCATGCGCGGCTTCAACTTCCGCTCGGCGCGGGTCGAGGCGGTCATCGTCTCCAATCCCTTCTCGGAAGTCACCGCCCGGACGGGCATCTGGCTCCGCTACCAGGACGAGTACAACTTCCTGGCCTTCCTCATCCGCAACAACGGCAGCTACTACGTTGGCCGCTTCCAAAATGAATATGTCGATCTCGTCGGCTGGACGCGCAGCAGCGCCGTCCGCACCGGCGATAACGCCATCAATACCCTGCGGATCGACATCCTCGACGACACCTTTACCTTCTATATCAACGGCGTGCTGGTCACCCAGGTCGTCGATGCCACCTGGTGGGAAGGCCGTCTGGCCTTCTTCGGTGCTTCGCGGACGGTCCCGGCCAGCTTCCGTCTGGACTACTTGCGGATTTGTGCCCCATGACCAAGCATCTCCTGAGCCACCCCCATAAAACCCGCCTATCCCTGCCTCACAGCCTTCGCTTCCCCCTCTCCGTGGTATCGAGAGGCGGTTGGGGAGTGAGGTGCATGAGACTCGATCTGATGCATTTCTTCGTTATTCATCCACAGGCCGGATGCACGCGGCGCATGGGGTCCCTGCTCATCCTCCTCATCCTGCTCCTCGCGGCCTGCCAATCCCAGCCCGCCCTGCCGGAGCAGCCCACCGCCCCGCCCGGAACCTTCCAGCCCGCCCTGCGTGACCAGCCCACTCTCCCGCCGCCGGTCTGGACAGAGGGCGGGGCGCAGATCACCGTCGCCAACGCCCCGCAGTTAGCCTACCTGGGCCGGCTGGATGCCCTCGGCACGCCCAGCACCGTCTTCGCCTATGCCTTCTCGCCGGACGGCACGCGGTTGGCTGGCCTCAACAACGAGCAGTTGGTCGTCTGGGACCTCATCACCGGTCAGATCGTCTTCAACACCGCCCGTCTCGCTGCAACCCTGGTCTACTTCAGTCCAGACAAAGACCGGGTCTATACCCTCGACGCACAGGGAACCATCCGTTTATTCAACGCCGAGTCCGGTTCCGAGCAGGAGACGCTCCCCGGCAAACCCGAATTCAATGGAATCGCCGCCTTCTATGCCGATACCGGTCTGCTAGCGCTGGGCGGCTTGGATGGGCAGGTCAAGGTCTGGGATGTCGGTGCGCGGCAGTCCCTCGCCACCATCGAGGCCCACCGCCTCCAGGTCACCGCCCTAGCTTTTTCCCCAGACGGCGAGCGCCTGGCAACCAGCAGCGATGACGGGACGCTCAAAATCTGGAACTGGCGTCAGCGTCAGGTCTTGGTTGAGGCCGCCTCAACCGCCCGGCGGCTTGCCTTCTCGCCGGACGGAGCACAGATCGCCGCCGGGGAACTCGAACAGATCACCCTCTGGAACACCGCTGGCGGAACACTCCACAAGACCCTCACCACCGGCCCCGGTGCTGTCACTGACGTCATGACCTATGCGCCCACTGCCAGCCTGCTGCTCAACGGCGGCGCTATCCCTGCCATGACCCTCTGGGATACGGTCACCGGCCTGCTCGTCAACACCCTGCCGGGCGTCGGCGGCGATGTCACCACCGCAGCTTTTTCGCCCAACGGTGAACTGCTCGTCACTGCCACATTGGGGCGGGATGTCTCCCTCTGGAATGTCAGCACCTTGCGCGAATCCACCCTGACCCGCGCCGATCTCAACGTCGGCACGCGCCAGATTCTCTATGCCGACTGGTCACCGGATGGCTTTCTGCTGGCCTTCTTTGATGCCACCGGCCCCATCCACCTCTGGGGCATCCCCCGCGTGGTCGAACCAACCGCCACCCCCGCCCCTTAACAGCTTCAGCCCGGTGTGGACACAGCATCGCCCCCATGAAAACGAGCCACGCTCGTAGGGACAGCCTTCTGGCTGTCTGCTTCTCCCCCTCCCGCATCACCCACCGCCCCGCAGCCCCCGTAGAGGGGGTGGTCTTCAAACAGCCCGGCCATTTCATGGCTGGGCATCTGCTACGGTTCAATTCGCTTTTCTTCGCATCCTTTGCGTCTGTGCGAATCCTCCCCGTTAGGGAATTGCGGTGGAATTTTTCTTTTCTTTGCGTCCTTTGCAGTTAAATCTTCTTCCTTCCGATTTTATGTCAAAGAGTAGACAAAATGTCACCCTAAACCGCCCATTTTGTGCTACACTTGTTCTAAAATGAACCTACCCCCGCCCAGCGAGCATTCGGGAGGGGGCTGCGAGGTAAAGCCTGCTCCCGTCTCTCAGCGAGCGCAGCGAGCGTTCGGGAGAAGAGCTGGGGATGAAGGCACTAGATTCTCATATTCTCACATTCTCATTCTTATCATTCTTATCATATTTCGCATCTATTATCGCATTTTAAAATTAAAAATAAAATATTAAATAAAACTAATTTAACGCTGACCCGTGAATCCACCTTTGAAATGGAGTATCCTACCCCCTGAACCCATCACCCGGAGGAACACCCATGACCACGCCCCAGCAGCCTCAACAGCCCCCCAACCAGCGCCGCATCCAGTTGGAACTCCCTGTTTCCCTCACCGCCATCTACTCCAACGCGGCTGTCGTCAGCCAAACCAACAGCGAGATCGTCCTCGATTTCGTCCAGATGCTTCCTAACGACCCCCGCGCCCGCGTCCAGTCCCGCATCGTCATGACCCCCACTAATGCCAAGCTCTTCCTGCAAGCCCTCTCCACCAACCTCGCCCGCTTCGAGGCCGTCCACGGCGAAATCAAAGTCCCATCCCAGCCTGCCTCCCTCGCCGACCAGCTCTTCGGAGCCGTCCGCCAGGGTGACAACCCCGATTCTCCCCAGGATGAGCCGCCCCATGCATAACCTAGACGCCATCGCCGACTCGATCCGTGCTGCCTTCACCACCAAGAACGCCGCCCGCGATGAAGCCATCAACCGCTCCCGCGAGCTGATCCGTCACTGTGCCGAAGGCATCCGCGCTATCCATCGCCGCGAGTGGAGTCATGCCGAAGAAAAACTCACCCGCGCTCGCGCAGCCGCCGCTGAACTCCGCGCCGGAGTTGCCGCCTATCCCGACCTCTACTACACTGGCTACACTCAGGATGCCCTCAAAGAAGTTGTCGAGGCCTTCTGTGTCTACGCCATCGTCCGCAGCCAACCGCTGCCCACTCCGGAAGAACTCCAGGTTGACCAAGCATCTTATTTGAACGGCCTGGCCGAAGCTGCCACCGAACTTCGCCGCTTCATCCTCGATATCCTACGCCGCGAAGTCGCCGACATCGCCGAGGCCGAGCGTCTCCTGGAAGCAATGGACGACATCTACGATGAGTTAGTCACCTTTGATTTTCCTGACGCCCTCACCGGAGGACTGCGCCGCCAGACCGACATCGTCCGCGGTGTCCTCGAACGCACCCGCGGTGACCTGACGACCACCCTCCAGCAGCAGCGTCTCCAGGCCGCTCTGGAAGCCGCTCAGCGCCGCGTCGAGGATTCCGGCTGATCTACTGCGGCTGGCACGCTTGGTCGAACCGGAACCGGTAAGGCGTGCCGCTGATCGAGAAGTCGTACCCGTTCGCATCATACTGGATGATCGCCACCGCCTCAGCTGGAACATCCTGGCTCAGCGCATAGTTCCATAGCTTAGCAAGGGAACAGCGCGGCGCCTCCAGGATCGTCCCGACCGAAGTCGTCTTGTCCTTCACCTGCCGCGTCAGTCCCATGTTCACCCACTGAAACCGGATGCGGGCCGAACCAGAATATACCGATGTCGTTCGCCGCTGGCCTACCTGGTAAGCCTCGATTTCGACCGGTTCGTACCAATCCCCGCCGCTGTTCCCCCCCGTCCCGATAGGCGGTGCATTTGCAGGTGGATCAGTTGGCCGGACGAACTTGTACCGCACCCAGGGAACATAGTTCGCTGCGGTCAGGTTCACTGTGCCGTCCGATTGGACGAAGTTGGCGCTGAACTCCACCAACTGCGCTCCCGCTCCGGCGAAGGCGGCTGCCGCATCGTACTGGGCGATGGGGTCAAACTGCGCCGGGTCCCCGCTCACCGGCTGAGTCTCCGGCACAGGCACGCCCGTTATCTCCCCGATCAGCCGCGCTGAAAAGTTGGCAACATCCGGGAAGATCAGTCCCCCAATCCCGATGAACGCCCCGCCGCAGCCCAGCAAGATCATCAGCCCTACCAGCACCGCGCCAATGCACCCCGGCCAGGTGAAGCGCCGCCGGGAGGATGAGTTAGCAGCAGGAGAAAGTTCCAGATTCATGGCATAGCTGTCCTGTGGTCAACGAAGATCGCTCTTCAGTCTAGCACACCCTTGCCGCTCTATCCCGCCTTTGCTACAATCCGCCCAGACAGCAGAAAATGCTTCAGCCGCAGACAGCAGGTGCGCCCCGCGCTTAATCTCCTGCCGAGGCGAGGATCACACACTCCAACGGGAAACCGAAGGCGGCCTCGTCATGCGCGAAGCCGCTTTTTTGTTGCCATCGCGTCCGCGCTCCTGCGTGTTCCCGGAGCCGGATGACTCTTCAAGGAAAGGAGGATATGGCGCTTGGCACTCACACGTGAACGCAAGGAAGAACTCGTCGCCCTGTATGGTGAGCTGCTCGGTCAAGCCACCGGCATCGTGTTCGTGGAAACCCGGAATCTCTCGGTTGCCCAGGTCAACGGCATGCGCGACAAACTGCGCGAGGTCGAAGGAGCCTACGTCATCACCAAGAACACGCTCTTCGGCATTGCCCTGAAGAACGCAGGCTGGCCCGTCCCGGAAAACCTGCTCGCCGGCCCAACCGGTGTTGTCTTTGGCGCAGCCAACTTCCCGGCTGTGGCGAAGGTCGCGCTGGGCTTCACCAAAGACTTCGAGACCTTGTACACCATCAAGGGTGGCATCATGGCCGGTCAGGTCTTGACGCCCCAGCAGGTCGATGCGGTCAGCAATCTGCCGACCCTGCCCGAACTGCGCTCGCAGTTGGCCGGACTCATTGCCCAGCCTGCTGCCGGTATCGTCGGCGCGCTCAATGGCGCGGTCGCTGGTGTGGCTCAGGTGCTTCAGGCGTATGTTTCCAAACAGGAAGCCGCTTGATCTGAACCCGTCTCCACTGACTTGTAACCTAACATCCAGATAGAGGAATGGAATCATGGCTGATCTGAACAAACTTGTCGAAGAACTGAGCGCGCTGACCGTCCTGGAAGCCGCTGAACTGAAGAAGATGCTCGAAGAGAAGTGGGGCGTCACCGCTGCGGCGGCCGCTCCGGTGATGATGGCAGCGGCTGGCGGCGCGGCCCCGGCGGCTGCGGCGGCTGAACCGGAAGAAGAGAAGACCGAGTTCACCGTCGTCCTCAAGGATGGCGGCCCCAAGAAGATCAACGTCATCAAGGTCGTCCGCACCCTGACCAACCTCGGCCTCAAGGAAGCCAAGGACCTGGTCGAAGGCGCGCCCCAGACCGTGCTGGATGGCGTCAGCAAGGAAGCTGCCAACGATGCCAAGGCCAAGCTGGAAGCCGAAGGCGCGGTGGTCGAACTCAAGTAGTTCGGCGCACTAGTCAGAATCCTGAAGGGCAGTCTGTGTGGACTGCCCTTTTGATTCTTCGAACCGCCTGGGCGTATCATGGAGGAGATCAACCAGTTGAATGGGAAGCAACCATGCTGCAAAAGCTTCTGCTCATCATCATCCTGCTGCTGACCGGCGCAGCCATCACAGCAGCCCAGAACACCGACCTGCCCGTTGTCCTCGACATCCGCTATGACCAGACTGTCGAAGAGACCATCACAGCAGCAGCCTTCTATGACTGGTGGGTGCTGGACGCCGAAGAAGGCGATATCCTGGTGATCGACATGCAGGCCCGTAACGGCCTGGAACCGCTCATTGGCCTGCTCGATCCTTCTGGCACACTGGTTGCCCGCAGCGATGATGGGCTGCCTGATTCGACCGTAACGCTGGAATACACCGCGCCGACCACCGGCAAGTACACCATCGTCGCGACCCGCGTCGGCAACCAGCGCGGTCTCACCACTGGGGCTTATTCCCTCCGGCTGCGCCGCGCCAATGCGGTTCCGCTCCCGGCTGAAAACCCCCACCAAGACGTGACTTTTCCTTGTGAGGGTGGCGAGGCCACCACGGCAGCGACGCTCAAGTTCGCTGATGACCCCGTTCCTGGCCTGCGCTACCGTTTGACCGTCTACGGGAGCGACGGCTTTCGCCCGGTGATCCGCGTCAGCTTCGACCGCCCCGACACAGGCAAACCCTTTGAACTGTGCAACACGGATGCCCTCCGCACGGTCGGGGACATGTTCACACTGCCTGGACAGGAAACGCAGACCATCACCGAGGCTACGCTCGACCGCGCCTCACAGTTGAGCCTAACCGGTGCGGACGGCATGGGCACGATTACGCTGACCATCGGCAGCCTGAACGACCAACCCGGTTCCTGGGTCGCGCTCATCGAAAGCTTCAGCATTGACCCTAAGGACGATGTAGATACCATCGAAGTCCGCATCGGCCCGCTAGCCGCGCTGAGCAGCACGCTCAGCGTCTACATGGTTGCCAACCCCGACAGCCGTCTTGATCCCTTCTTGGCATGGCCGGATGGCAGCCTTGCCTGCGATGATGCGGGACGCGGCGGGTGCGCCAACGTGCCGGCATTCACCGGGGCCAGCTTCCTGCTCAACGAAGGAAAAGGCCTGAACCTTAAGCCAGATCGCTCGGATGCCGGGCTGGTGCTGGCTCCCGGCACACCCGACCCGATGACGCTGGAGATGTCCAGCCGCAGTGGGAATACCTACGGCGGCTACACGCTGATCCTGATCGGGCAGCTTCCGCCGCGTCCCTCGTAGGGATCACGATTGGGGCGACCTGACCGCCTACTGCCTCGACCCCGACGGCCGCGCCCTCGCGCTTGCAGCCGTATTTCTGTAGACACAGCGCCGAATCTCTGCTACACTCGCGGACATGATCTACTTCACCGGACGAGTCACCGTTAGTTTTGCCCGTAAGGGGAGCGTACAGGGCGCGCCTTAGTTCAACGCGCCTGCTCACCGTGTAAGTGATCGAGTAACGATGTAAGACGACGGCCGCAGGGCGCACCTGCGGTCGTTTTGATTCACCGGATGGCCGCACGTGTGGCTGCGCGCCCTAGAAAGGAGCTATACCGTGCACATCCTGAATATCGACCGCTTGACCATCAACCACGCTGGCCGGGACATTTTCCGCGACCTGAGTTGGTCGGTTGGTAACCGCGACCGCACCGGCCTGGTCGGGCCGAACGGTGCGGGCAAATCTTCGCTGCTGCGGGCTATTGCCGGGCTGCACCCGCCAGACGCGGGCAGCATCAACCTGCTGCGGGGGACGCGCATTGGCTACCTGCCGCAGGAAGTCAGCCTCACACCTGGGCTGACGCTCTGGCAGGAGGCTCGTTCGCTGCCGCCGGAACTGGCCGCGGTGGAAGCGGAACTCAGCCGCATCGAGTCCCAACTGGCAGACCCAGCCGTTTACGGTAATGAGTCCCGGCTGGCACGGGTGCTCAAGCGGCAGGAACAGGCTCTGGCTCAGTTCGACCATATGGGGGGGGCGAAGCACGACTCGCGGGTGCGGGAACTGCTCAAGCGGCTGGGTTTCTCGGCGGAGGATTATGACCTGCCGACGGATGCGCTCAGCGGCGGGCAGAAGAAGCTGGTCGCGCTGCTCCAGCTTGCAATCCGGGAACCGGAACTGCTGCTGCTCGACGAGCCGGATAACCACCTCGACCTGCAGGCCAAGCAAAACCTGGAAGCCTTCATCCGGGATTACCCCGGCGCGGTAGTGATCGTCTCCCACGACCGCTACCTGCTGGACGAGGTCGTCACCGAGATCGCGGAACTGGACGGAGGCAAGCTGACCGTGTATCCAGGCACATACTCGGACTACGCGACCGACCTGGAACTGCGCCGACTCCGGCAGCAGCAGATGTATGTGGCCCAGCAGAAGCGCATCGCCCAAATCGAAGCGGCCATCCACGAGTGGGAGATGAAGGCACGGTCTGACCTGAGTGAACGGCACGCGCGGCAGGCTCGCAGCCGCCGCCGGATGCTGGAACGGATGGAGGAGCGCGGCGAAATCGTCGAGCGGGTGAGCGAGCGCCGCCGGATGGGGCTGGAACTGGAGGGCGGGCGTGGGAGCAGCAAAGCGCTGGAGATCACCGATCTGGCGATGGGCTTTGACGACGAGCTGCTGTTCGTCGGGGTCGATCTGCTCGTCCGGCACGGGGAACGGGTCGGGCTGATCGGCCCGAACGGGGCGGGGAAGTCGGTGCTGTTCAAGCTGATCCTGGGGGAACTTCAGCCGCTTTCCGGCCAGATCAAGATCGGCCCAAGCTGCCGGATCGGGTACTACTCGCAGGAACACCAAACCTTGAACGGCTGGCTGCAGCGCTCGCCGCTCGACCTGGTGCGGGATGTCAAACCGATGCCGGAAGGCGATGCTGTGGCCTTTCTACTCAAGTTCCTGTTCCGCTACGAGCAGCTCCGGTTGCCTATCGGGGGGTGCAGCGGCGGGGAGCGAAGCCGGCTCCAGTTGGCCTGCCTGATGCTCCAGAACCCGAATCTGCTGCTGCTGGACGAGCCAACGAACAACCTGGACATCCCCTCGACCGAGGTGCTGGAAGGGGCTTTAGAGGACTTCGAGGGAGCGATCTTGACGATCTCCCACGACCGGTACTTCCTAGACCGGGTGGTGGACCGCGTGGTCGAGCTGCGGGAGGGAAGCACGCGGGGGTATCCGGGAGGCTACACGGAGTACCTGGAGCGGGCGGGACGGTAGAAGGTAGTGAATCCCACCCGGCGAGGGTTCCTCGCCGGGTTTTATTTTTATTTAATATTTTATGATTGATTGTAAAATGTGGTGATAGGTGAGAAAAGTGATAAGAATGATAAGAATGAGAATGTGAGAATATGCGAATCTGGACCCTCATCCCCGGTTCTTCTTCCGAACGCTCGCTGCGCTCACTGGGCGAGGGAAGCAGCACTCACCCCAGCCCTCTCCCGAGCGTGCCTGCGGCACTGGGAGAGGGAGTGTAAGCGGACGCCAAGAACGGCGCCCCTACCTCGGCGTTTTGCAAGATGCCGCGGACGCCCAAAATGGTGTCCCCACTCCTACGATAGCACAAAACGAGGCGATTAGGGTGACATTTTGTCTACTCTTTAGCATAAAATCGGAGGGAAGAAGATTCAACCGCAAAGGAAGCAAAGAAAAGAGAAATTTCACCGCAATTCTCTGACGGAGAGGCTTCGAATGGACACAAAGAGGTGCAAAGGGCGCCCAACTATGAAATGGCCGGACTGTTTGAAGACCACCCCCTACAGGGCTGCGGGGTGGTGGGTGATGCAAGAGGCGGACGGGTCCCTAAAGGGAATTCCTTCGGTGGCAGAAGGCTATCCCTATTTATTGAGGAAGGCAGTTCGGCTACCTTCAAATGTACCAACACAGCCGGCGGGGCGGGAGTCTAGCGGAGTTGGGCGTGGAGGGATTCGAGCTGGATGAGGAGGAAGTCGCGGAGGCTGAGAGCAGTCCAATCGCTGACATCGGAGACAGGAGCATCCGGCGGAAAGGATTCGAGCGCGTCGAGGACATCCCGCCAGATACGACGGGCGCTGAGGCGGTCGCCCTGCCCCAGGTGGAGGTGACCGAGGATCAGGCCGGCGAGGGGATGGCCGCGCTGGCAGTAGAGGGCGGAACGCAGGCTGCTCTGAGCGCGGGTTTCGTCACCATCCTCCAGGTCGAGCATGGCCTTGAGGTAATGGGCGTCAGCCATGAGGGGGTTGAGGCGGAGGGCGGCATCGAGTTCCTGGCGGGCACGCTCCGGCTGGCCGAGGTTGGCATAGATGCAGCCGCGCAGGACGTGAGGTCGGGCATCCTGGCCTTTGTCGAGGATGAGGCTGGCGAGGAGATGTTCGGCATCGGCGTAGCGCTTGAGACGGACGGCTTCGACGGCGCGGGCGTAGAGGGCATCCCCAACGAGGACTTCAGCGGCGGACATGCCAGGCCGCTGACTCGGAGCGTGGTAGATGGTGCGGGACGGTTCGACAGCAGAGCTGGCAGCTTTTTGGTAGACGACTGCGCCGGAAAAGAGATGCGTGACCCACTGGGTGCGGTCGGCGCGGAGGGCTTCCGACTGCCCTAAGATCAGCCAACCGCCAGGGGCCAGGGCATTGAAAAAGACTTCCTCGGCACGGCGGGCGGCGTCTTCGCTGAAGTAGAGCAGCAGATTGGAACAGACGATGACATCGACCTGATGCAGGGGCGGGCCGGAGAGCAGGTTGCGCCAGCGGAACTGCACGACACTCCGCAGGCGGGGAATGATCTCCCAACCGTCCTCGACGGGGCGAAAATAGGTCTGCTGGAAGGCATCACCGGTGTGGCGAAAGGCCCAGGGGCGGTAGACGCCGCGCTCGGCCAATTCGAGGGCACTGCGGTTGACATCGGTACCGATTAACTGGAAGCGGTGGAGCGTTTCCTGAAGGGTGATCGCGAGGGAGTAAGTTTCTTCGCCGGTAGCGCAGCCAGGATTCCAGAGGATTGGTTCGGGAGAGCGAGACAGCACATCAGGCAGGATGGTCGATTTGAGGACATCGAGATGGACGCGGCTACGGAGAAAGTAGGTTTCGCCGATCATGAGGGCGCGAATGAGGCGCTGCCAAGCCTCACTAGTCTCTGGGGCACGCTGCAAGGTTCGCACGAGAGCAGCCGGCCCATCCGGGGCGATCTCATCGAGGATGGCAGACAGGTTGGTATGCAGCACACGGTTCCGCGCCAGGCCGAGGCGGTGTTCGATGAGATGAGCGAGACTGTCAGCATCAGACTGTAACATAGGTGAGTTGGGAATCAACGGCGGAATTCGGACTTTTGAATTATCATCGTATTGTAGCCCGGAGTTCCGGTTTGGGTCGAATTTCATTCGGGTTGGTCGCGCGTCGGGTTGGCTGCGAGGGGGATGCGACTTGTCCAATGCGATAGCGATGGTCGCCATGTTGGAGAAAAGACTCTTGCGCGTACTGGTGAAACGACTGCTGTGGATCGCCATTATCAGCCTCATGCTGAGTTCGGCAGCCGCCCAAGGCGAACGGCTGAAGGCGGGTGACCCGCCGCTGGCGGCACTCATCACGATTTCAGCGCCGGACGAGGCGGGGGTGGTGACAATCAGTGGAGCGGCGGGATCGGTGTTCCCAGCAGCGCAGGTCGCTATCCGCAACCTGTACACAGGCGACACAGTGTATGTGCAGGGCGGAATCACGGGGACATTCAACGCACAGATATACGGGCCAGGCAACACGCCGTTCTGGATCAGCCCGACGGAGAACATCCCGAACAGCCTCCGGAACCAACCGGGATCGCTGCCGGGCGGGCCGGGGATCATCATCTACGGGCCAGCGTTGGTGACTCCAACGCCGGAAGCCGCCACAACGACGATCTTGATCGACGGGGCGGGAGATGATTGGGCAGCCTATGCCGGGCGGACGATGACGACCAGCAGCAGGCCGGTCGTTGAGGCGTTTGCCAACCTGAATTCGCTGTTGGTGCGAATTGGCACGGAGGGTGTGCCCGGTGATTATGCGCTGGTGAATGTGGAGATTGCGCTGGATGGGACGCCGTTCAATGCGGCCTTCGACCCGCGGACGGGAATCAGCGCGGCGGTAGCGCGGGTGGATAACGGCGTGCTGCGCGACCTGGGGGCGTTTGCCATCGCGGCCAGCCAGGGAGAAGTGATCGAGGCGCGGATTCCGCTGGGGATCTTCAACCCGAACAACCGCACCCCAGCGACGGTAGTGGTGCGGCGAGTGTGGTTCACGAGCGCGGACGGGTTGGAGGCATTGAGCGTGCCGGTGGAACAGGCTGCGCCGCGCGTCGAGGAAATCGACGGGATTACGCGGAACAGCGCGGCAATCAGCAACCCGGTGAAGTTCAGCCTTTCGGGGACAGTCGCACAAGGGGCAGACCGGTGGCTGGCGGTGGGGCAAATAAACCAACTGGCGTTCGCACCAGGGGATACGCTGACGCTGGAACTGGATGTGACGATGAACACGCCCAATCTTTCGCCGGGGCTGGCGGGATTGGCGATGCAGGGGGAGCTGCGGCTGCTGCCAGTGGTCGGGGCAGATGGGCAGCAGACAGGCGGTGGACTGGACAGCAACAACGGCTGGTCAGACGCGCGAACTCCATCGGGGCTGGCAATTTCGAATCTGCGGGGAGATTTCCTGCTGGCAACCACGCAGACACCGGCTAATCAGGTGATCCGGCGCGGCGGGAGGCTGGTCTTCCCGCTGGACTTCCGAGTAACAGTGCCAGCGGATTTGCCAGATGGATTGTATGTGCCGGTGTTCGAGGGTTTCGGGCAGGTGGTGGACGGGGTGCGGTTCCGGTGGGATGAGAACGGGCCGCTGGGCACGGGTCTGCGCGCGACAGTGACGCCAGCAGTGCGGCTGCCGGTGGTGCTGAAGGTTGGGGCGGTGGAGAGCGGGCATCTGCTGTTCACGCTGTTCCAGGATGTCTCGCGCAATGGCAGCCGGGGAGTCGTATCCGAGGCGGACCAAGCCCGATTTGCGCTGGCGAACCGGGTGCGCTTCGACAGCCCAACGGCGATTCTGCCACCGGCGCGGAACGGCAAAGCAACTGCTTACCCGCTGGAGCCGTATCTGCTCAACCAGATGCCGAACGCTTACAGCCGGAACACGCCGCCGCTGATTCCGTTTTTGTTCCCCGGCGGCCGACTGACCGTACAGGTGACGCTGCCGGACGGCACGGTCGAAAACTTGGGGAGCACGGCGATCATCCAGAACCAGCTTTCGACAGCGGCGCTGGATGAGCGAACGCTGTTCGGCAGGCAGACCCAGGTGGATGTTTACCGCCTGACGACCCGTAATCCACAGCTCACCGGGTATGTGTTCCAGCAGTACGGCGAATACCAGATTCAAGTGACGGGCAACTTGGAGGACATCTGGGGAAACCGCTACGACGGCGGCGGCCTGTACCGGGTGCTTGTCGCGGAACCGCTGGAGATTCTGCCGGGTGTGCTTTCCGGAGCACCGTTCACGGTGGGGGATACGTTTTACGGCGGGCTGCAAGTGCTGCCAGGACTGCAGGCAGAGGTGACGGTGCGGCTGCGGGTGTATCCTGTGGACGGGAGCGCACCGAGCGAGTACCTGGCACAGGGCAAAACGAGCGCGGGCGGCTACTTCAGCCCCGATGACGCGGGCTTCCAGTTTACGCAGGCAGGGGAATACGTCATTGACTACGAGGCGCGGTATACGGGGGCAGATGGGCGCCTGTGGGCGGGCAGCCTGCGGAACGCGGGGGTGGTCGCCAGCGCGGAACCGGCACTGATCGCGCATGGACGGCGCGGGCTGGACGGGAATACGCCAGAACCCGCGCCGGCCTGGTTCATCGCCAGCCAATACGCGCCAGATCGCGCGGCGCGGCTGCAGAATCCGTACTATGTGGGGGATGTGGCGTGGCTGCCGGATGGAGCGAACAGCGTGATGGCGCTGCCGATCCGCGTGCAGGATACGGCGGGGAGCTACACCGACTGGCTGCGGCAGGCTGTGCCGGATTTCATGACGCCCGACGGGGAAACGCTGGGCCAACTGTCGGTCAAGGATGAACTGCCGGCGGTCATTCTGGACGGCGGGACCAACGAAGCGTATACCTATGTCAGCGCCGTCACACCGGGCGCGGCCGTCCGGCAGTATGTCCAGGGGGGATTGGACGGCGGGCTGGACTTGACCTTCGACATGGATGACCCGCTGAACCAGCAGACAGGCGCGGGGATCGACGGGCTGCGAGCGGGCGATCCGATCTTCCTGTTCGGCGGGGCGGTGGTGCGGAATGCGGAAGCCGGGGTGAACGATGTGGCGGCGTATGCGGCGCTGGCTGTCGTGACGGACGCGAAAGCTGCACCTGGCGCGCGGGTATTCCCGCCGTATCGAGGGCAGGCCGGCGGCGGCAGCGTCGGGCCGCTGCTGACGATCCGCGGAGAGCCGGTCTATTTGTTCTTCCAGCCGACGGGCGTGCGGCCAGGCAGCGTCCTGCAGGTGGGGGATGTGTTCACGGTGGCGGGACAAGTGGGGCCAACGCTGGCTTCGACGGTGGATGTGACGGTCACCTCACCGCGCGGCAGTGTGCGAGAGTGGAGCGGGAAGGCCAGCGCCACCGGTTACTATTATGATCCTGCGCAGTCGTTCCAAGCTGATGAAGCCGGCATCTGGACGGTGGATGTGCGGGTGCGGCATGAAGGGCTGACCTCGGTCGGCGTGGTGGAACCGCCGCCGCCCGTGGGCGGCATCCTGGGGGCGAACGGCGGGCGGTTCACGGTGGTGGTGACGCCGAAGATAGCCGAGTCATTGGAATGGAGCGACGAGCGGACGGACTTCGCTATCCCGCCAACTTCGGCCTACAACTTCCGCTTTGAAATTCCGGCAGGATGGGATCAAGCGCAGATCTACTACGTGATCAGCACGCCCACACAGGTGCTGGAAGAAGGCCCGGGACGGCTGAACGGGCGCACCTTCAGCTACCAGTACAGTTTGCAGCGGTTAAGCGAGAACTTCCCGAATATGGAAGGCAACCGCGGCGGTGAAGGCGGGGCCGCGGCGGATGTGATCACGCTGACATTCGTGGCGACGGGGGTGGACAGCAGCGGTCTGCCACAGGTCCGCAGCCGCAGCTTCACCATTACCTACGACCGACTGATGACGTTCTTTTAGCAGCACGCTGCGGGACATACTATGCGCCAACTGAACGCAATCCGACCTGGCCACAGCTTGAGGGCCGTCCCAGCCCTGCTGATGCTGGGCATTACAGCCCTATTCAGCGCGACGGTGATGCTGGTGGGCGGGCCGATGACAACGGCAGCGCAGCCAGAATCAACGCCGTTTCCGCTGTTTGCGCTGCCGGATGCGCGGCTCAGCACGGCAAAGTCATCCAGCACGATGGCGCTGGCGGATAATAACCGGACGCTGGTCGTGGTCAATTCGCTGAACGACAGCCTGTCGATAGTTTCGGTCAGCGACCAAAAGCTGGTGCAAGAAATCCCCATTGGCGATGATCCGCGCTCGGTGGCTTTGACGAATGATGGCGAGCAGGCAGTGACGGCCAACCGGGGCGACGGGACGCTTTCCGTGGTGACGCTGAACACAAACACAGTGACCACACTGAACACGGGCGGCGTGCAGCCCTACGGCGTGGTGATCGACGGTGCGAGACAGGCGTATGTGTCACTTCAGGGAAGCAACGCCATCGCGGTGGTCGATCTGAACAGCGGGCAGGTGACCCGGCGCATCGCAACCCCGCCGCAGCCAAGCGGTCTGGCACTCTGGGGGGACTTCCTATATGTGACGCATTTCTGGACAGGACAAATCAGCCTGATTTACCTGCCGACCGGACAAGTGGCGGAGACCACCAGCACCGGACTGGATACGGGGCTGTCTCAGGCGATTGAGCTGGATATCACGCGGGGGCTGGCATATCTTCCCCAGACACGCAGCAATGCTCAGAACCGTTTCCTGACATTCGACAGCACGGTGTTTCCGGTAGTGAACATCCTCGATCTGCGCGACCTGACGGTGCAGCGGGAACGCCGGATCGCACTGGACGCAGCAGATCGTCCGGTGAACATGCCGTTCGCGGTGGCACTGGATCGCTTCAAGCAGTGGTTGTTCGTGGCGAATGCAGGCAGCGACAGCGTGTCGGTGATCGATTTGAATACCGGGCTGGCACGAGCTCATATTCCGGTTGGATCAGGCCCGCGCGGTTTGCTGCTGAACCGGGATAATTCGCTGCTGTTCGTCCACAACGCGCTGGAAGGCACCATCGATATTATCGAGACGCGCAACCTGACACTGGTGGATGAACTGCCGATCAGCGATTTCAACATCCCGGTGGATACGATCCTGGCGGCACAGTTATTTTATTCAGCAGTCGATCCTCGGATGAGCTACGGCAACTGGATAAGCTGCGCCAACTGCCACTTCGACGGGCAGTCGGACCGGCGGGTGTGGCAGGGGTTCCCGGACGGGCCGCGCAACACGCCGGCGCTGTACAATCTGCTGGAGACGCAGCCGTACAATGCATCGGGGAGCTGGGATGAGCTGGCCGATGTCGAGTTGAAGATCCGCTGGCTCCAGGCAGGAGGCGGGTTGATTGACAGCGGGGAGCCTTCGCCAGCGCTGGGCGATCCACATACGGGGCGGTCGTTCGACCTGGATGTGCTGACCAGCTACCTGGCAACACTGCAAGGGCCATCTGCACCGGGAGGCAGCGATCCAGCCCAGGCAGCACGGGGTGAAGCCGTCTTCAACGAGCAGCAGTGCGGCGAGTGCCATGTGAATGTGACCAGCATCGACCGCCTGAAGCATGATGTTGGCACGGGGCTGCTGCCGGGCGAACGGCAGGGCACGGCCTTCGATACACCGCCGCTGCGCTGGCTGTGGGAGACAGCGCCATATTTCCATGACGGATCGGCGGCGACACTGCGGGATGTGTTCATCCAACCGGGGGCACATCAGATCGTGCAGAATGTGTCAGCAAGCGATCTGGAGGCACTGATTGCGTTCCTGCTGACGCTGAGCTGAGGGATTGGGGCATCGACCTGGGAAACCATGCCAGGCACACTGCGGCGTTTCCCTGCATTTGGCCGGGTGTTCAGGTGAAAGATGATGGGGTCTGAGATTTCGATCACGTTTATGAGCGGGCCTTTTGACGGGCGGACGCTGAGCTTTGAGCAGCCCGAAGCGGGTGAGGAGAAGGTGCTGCTGATCGGGCGACGGGAAGGCTGTGACATTCACCTGCACTTCGACAGCCAAGCTTCGCGCATCCATGCCCGGTTGGGCATCCTAGCGATCCCGGTGACGGCTTCGGAGTCGGTGGAAAACCCGTACATGTTGGGATTTTGGCTGGAAGACGGCAACAGCCGCAACGGGACATTCTTGGAACGGGACAAGAACCCGATCAAAGGGCGGGTCAGCCTGCGGCCTGGGGTGCTGTTCCGGGTGGGACGCACGTGGCTGCGTCTGGATGTGCCGCTGTCCTCCGAAGAGAACGATTCAGAGTCGTAGGCGGAATTTCAATGCAAATTGAACCGCCAAGACGACAAGATCATACCGAGAGTGTGGGGAAAGAATTCTAACCGCAGAGACGCAGAGGAATACAGTAAGGAACGAGGATTTTTAGGGTAGAGGAAAGGATGAGGCGCGATGCAGCACAGCACGGGGAGCTTCCGCAGCAGCGGCGGATTGACGATCCATACCGAACAGTGGCTTCCGGCGGGCGAGCCAGGGGCAGTGGTGGTGCTGGTGCATGGGCTGGGCGAGCATATCGGGCGCTACCCGCACGTGGCCGCCGCGCTGGTTGAAGCGGGGTGGTACGCCGTCTATGGGCTGGATCACCAGGGACACGGCAAGAGCGAAGGACTGCGGGCATACTTCCCCCGGTTCGATGATCCGGTGAACGACCTGAAGCAGTACGTCGATCAAATTCGGGCGGCGCATCCGGGCAAGCCGGTATTCATGTATGGGCACAGCTTGGGATCACTCATCACGCTGACGTATGCGCTGCGGTTCCAGTCCGACCTGGCCGGGCTGGTGATTTCTGGAACGCCGCTGGATGTGGAACAGGCGTCGCCGAAAGCGCTGGTCGCCATCGGAGCGGCGCTGAACGTCGTGGTGCCCAAGCTGGCGTTTGTCGATCCGATTGACGCGACGGCGCTTTCCAGCGATACCGCGGTCAGCACGGGGTATGATGCCGATCCGCTGGTGTATCACGGCAAGGTGCGGGTGCGGATGGCATACCAGATCGTCCAGGCGAGCCGGGCGATCAAAGCGGGTTTGAAGAACCTCAAGCTGCCAATCTTGATCTTCCACGGCGAAGCAGACCGCATCTGCCCGCCTTCGGGCAGCACGACGCTCTACGAGCAGATTGGCTCCAGCGACAAGACGTTGAAGCTGTATCCGGGGCTGCGGCACGAAACCCACAATGAACCCGAACAGGATATGGTCCTGGGCAATGTAGTCAAGTGGCTGAACGCGCATTGTAGGGATTAGTTAACCGCGATCCCCTACCGGGGAGATCTTGCACCGACACAAAGGGAGGAGAGGAAGCACACGGTTCATGAATTGTTGGTGAGTGTACTTGCCTGTCCGAAAAAGTTCGTTTACAATGTGGGCAGATAAATACTAGTAAACTATAGAATTCACAGAAAGATTTTCATTTACCCTATGCAGAACGCTGCTTCCAAGCTCGACGTTCAAAACATTTCCCTCAACTTCGGCGGCATCCGCGCACTCTCCAACGTCACCTTCTCCGTGCGGCAAGGCGAGATTCTGGCAGTCATCGGTCCAAACGGCGCCGGCAAGACCAGCTTGATCAACAGCATCAACGGCTTCTATTCTCCGCAAGAAGGCACGATCCGCTTTGAGGGACAGGATATCACCAGTCTGCCCGCCTACAAGCGCGCCCAACGGGGCATCTCGCGCACGTTCCAGAACATCGCGCTCTACACCAACATGACCGCGCTGGATAACCTGATGGCTGCACGGCACATCCACATGAGGGGGAACCTGCTGAGTGGGGCGATCTTTTGGGGAGAGGCGAAGCGCGAAGAGATCGAACACCGCCGCAAGGTGGAGGAGATCATTGAGTTCCTAGAGATGGAAGCGATCCGCAAGACCATCGTCGGCAATTTGAGCTATGGGCTGCGGAAGCGCGTCGAGCTGGGGCGGGCGCTGGCGCTGGAGCCGACGCTGCTGCTGCTGGATGAGCCGATGGCCGGGATGAACGTGGAAGAAAAAGAGGACATGGCGCGGTTCATCCTGGACATTCACGAGCGGCAGCAGATGACGATCATGCTGATCGAGCATGATATGGGGCTGGTGATGGACATTTCGGACCGGGTGGTGGCGCTGGACTTCGGTCGCAAGATCGCGGAAGGAACGCCGGACGAGATCAAGCGCAACGAGATGGTCATCAAGGCGTATCTGGGTCAGGAGGCGTGAACTTATGGAGACCACACAGACGGCACGTCCCCCTGTGCAGAGCATCCCAACCAAACCCGGCAAGGTCTACACAACGCCGCTGAGCCATCCGATCAAGGAAATTGGAACTGACCGCGACACGCTGCCGAAGAACTTCCTGCTGCGGGTCAAAGAATTCGGCGACCGGGTGGCGATGCGCAAGAAACGCTACGGCATCTGGCAGGAATACACCTGGAATGAAATTTACCTGCACGTCAGCCACTTCTGCCTGGGGCTGGTGAGCCTGGGGCTGAAGCAGAACGAGACTGTTTCGATCATTGGGGATAACGACCCGGAGTTTTATTGGGCGCAGATTGCCACGCACAGCGCCCGTGCCCGCAGCTTCGGCATCTTCAGCGATGCCGGGCCGCAGGAACTGCTCTACGCGCTGACGAAGAGCCAAACCGTGTTTCTGGTGGCGCAGGATCAGGAACAGGTCGATAAAGCGTTAGAGATCAAGGACAAAGTGCCGGGCCTGAGGAAGATCATCTACTGGGATGACCGTGGGCTGTGGAACTACGACGACCCGCTGCTGGCAAGCTTTGAGGACATCGAGCGGCTGGGGGAAGCCTATGCCCGGCAGAATCCAGGTTTGTACGAGAAGATGGTGGCGGAAACCCACCGCCACGATGTGATCCTGCTGAGTATGACTTCGGGCACAACCAGCTTGCCCAAACTGGCGACGATTACCAACTGGCGCTTTATCTTCGGCTACGAGGCGGCTTTCACTTCTTTCCTGCAAATCAAATCGACAGATACGTGGCTGTCGTTCAGCCCGATGGCTTGGATCAGCGAGCAGGCGCTTGGTTTCACGCCGTTCTTGATCGCCGGGTTCATCGCGCATTTCCCGGAAGGGACGGACACGGTGCAGACGGACATCCGCGAGGTGGCTCCGGTCGGGGTGCTGTTCCCCAGCCGAGTCTGGGAAAACCTGGCAAGCATCATGCAGGTGCGGCTGAACGACAGCTCGTGGATCAATCGAACACTGTTCAAGATGTTCATGCCGGTCGCCAACCGGATCATCGAACTGCAAGACGCGGGCAAGCCTGTGCCGGCAGGGCTGCGGTTCCTGCGCTGGCTAGGGGAATACGCGGTGTTTGAGCCGCTGCGCGACAAGATCGGGATGACGCGGGCACGGAACACGCTGACAGGCGGCGCGGCGCTCAGCCCGGATGTGATCCATTTCTTCCGCGCCATTGGCGTGCAGCTCCGGCAGGTATACGCCTCGACCGAATCGACCGGGACGATGCACCAGTTGAACGATACCAAGCTCGCCAGCGTGGGCATTGTCATGCCGGGCGTCGAAGTGAAGATCGCCGACGACCAAGAGATTCTGCTGCGAACGGAAGCGATGTTCAGCGGCTACTTCAACGATGAAGCGGCGACGGCGCAGTGCATCGACGAAGAAGGCTGGTACCACACGGGTGACGCGGGCTATATGGACCCGGACGGCCACCTGATCTACCTGGATCGCATGAGCGACATGCTGGAACTGGCGAACGGGGAGAAATTCAGCCCGCAGTACATCGAAGGTCGGCTGAAGTTCAGCCCGTACATCCAGGATGTGATGGCGGTGGGCGGCTTCGATATGCATTATGTGACGTGTATCATCAACATCGCCTTCGAGAATGTGGCGCGATGGGCGGAAAAGAACCGCATCACGTTCACGACATTCGTCGATCTCTCGCAGAAGAAAGAAGTGAGCGACCTGATCCGCAAAGAGATCGAGCGGGTGAACGAAACGCTGCCGCCGGCTGCGCGGGTGCAGAAGTTCGTGATCCTGCACAAGGCCTTCGATGCTGACGAAGCCGAACTGACGCGGACACGCAAGCTGCGCCGCCGTGCGCTGGAGCAGAAATACGGCGCGATGCTGGACGCGATGTACCACGACCAAGATCAAGTGATCGTCAGCGCGGAGGTGAAATACCGTGACGGGCGCACCGGCGTGGTCGAGACAGCGGTGAAGGTGAATAAAGTGTGATGTGATCGAAGAAGATTGAACCGCAAAGGACACAGAGATTACGCGGAGGGGTGAGGCATTTTTAGAGCAAAAGCCCGTCCCGTTCCTAGAGGGACGTGTTTGGGAGTGGGCGGCAGTCTTCAAGGAAGATTGATTGTGAAGAGGATTTATTGCGTTGACGACTTTTGTTGAACGGAACAAGAACCTACTGGTCTGGGCGGCAGCGATTCTGCTGGTGCTGGTGCTGGCCGTGTGGCTGGGGCCGCTGCTGGCAGATAAGAAGCCGGCACGAATCGTGCAGACGGTCATCAGCGGCCTGCTGACAGGCGGGATTTATGCGCTGATCGCGCTGGGCATCGTCATCATCAACAAGGCATCGGGCGTGTTCAACTTCGCGCACGGCTGGATGATGCTGTTCGGCGGGCTGATCTTCTGGAGCTTCTTCGCGGTGGCGCAGATTTCGCCGCTGGCGGCGATTGGGCTGCCAGCACTGACGGCGGTGGTTGTGTTCACGATGGGAAGCTGGCGCGACCTCTTGCAGCCGCGGCGGGCAGCGATGGCGCTGGGATTGGCGGTGATTGGCGCGGTGCTGCTCCTGCTGCCGGGGCGCGAATGGCAGTATGTCCGCGGGATCACCGGCGCGGTGCTGGGCGGAGTGCTGCTGGGCTTGGTGGTTGAACGCTTCACCATCCGCCCGCTGATCGGCCAACCGCTGTTCGCCATGGTGCTGATGACGCTGGCAATCGGCGAGCTGCTGCGCGGCACGACTCAGCTCACCTGGGGCAGCGTCGAAATTCCACTGCAAGTTTTTTCCGACCCCGACGGAGCGTCGCTGCCGACAATCAAGCTGGATGCGCTGCGAGAAACGCTGGACGGGCTGGTGGTGATCCAGCCGGGTTTGCTGATCTCGTTCGGGCTGGCGCTGCTGGCCTTCCTGGCGTTTGTGCTGTTCTTCCAATTCACCAATGTGGGGCTGGCGATGCGCGCCAGCGCCGAAAACCAGCGTCTGGCGCAGGCGGTCGGGCTGCGCGTGCGTGTGATCTTGGCGGTGGCCTGGGCCATCGCCGCGCTGCTGGCGACCACAGGCGGGGTACTCCAAGGCGGCGCAGCCAGCCTCTCGCAGAATATGCCGCTGCTGGCACTGTTGGCATTCCCGGCAGTGCTGTTGGGCGGGTTGGAGTCGGTCAGCGGGGCGCTGATTGGCGGGCTGGTGATCGGCGTGATCGAGAAGATGGCCGATCTGATGTTCCCCGGTTTGCAGGCGGGCACTGAACTGGCTCCGTATCTGGCATTGATGATCGTGCTGGTATTCCGTCCAGATGGGTTGTTCGGCCAGAAGCGCATCGAGAGGATTTAGGACAGCCTATGTCGGCACATATTCGCCCTGCCGGAATTCTCGACACAAGCTACGACCAGGATATTGCGCTCAACCGGACGCGCGGCGACCGCTGGCGTTCCAACGGGCTGTTCGTGCTGCTGCTGATTATCCCGCTGCTGACGGTCGAAGGGCCGCTGGGTGTGAACATCATTCCGCAGACGTGGATCGGCCTCATCGTCCGCATCGCCATCTTCACCATCGCTGTACAGGGGTTGAACATCCTGACCGGCTACACCGGTCAGATTTCGCTGGGACACGCCGCGTTCATGGCGGTCGGGGCCTATACCAGCGCGGTGCTGGCGCGTCAATTGGGGATGCCCTTCTGGCTGGCGATTCCGATTGCGGCGCTGTTCACGGGCGTGGTCGGGCTGCTGTTCGGTTTGCCATCGCTGCGCGTCAAAGGGTTTTATCTGGCGATGGCGACGCTGGCGGCACAGTTCATCATCCCGTGGCTGCTGCGCTACCCGCTGGCACCCTTGACGAACGGATCGCGCCCGCTGGAAGTGCCCACCCCGACCCTCGGCCCGATCAGCCTGGCGCACGAGTCGGCCATCTACTATCTGATCGTGCCGCTGTCGGTGGTGCTGATGCTGGCCGCGCGGAACATCATCCGCACACGGGTGGGCCGGGCGTTCATCTCGATCCGCGATAACGATCTGGCGGCGGAACTGCTAGGGATCAACGTCTTTGCCTACAAGCTGCAAGCCTTCTTCATCAGCGCGCTCTACGCTGGGATCGCGGGCGGGCTGCTGGCCTTCCACGATAACAGCCTGTCGCTGGACAAGTTCACGCTGCCGCTGTCGATTGAATTTCTGGCGATGCTGGTGATCGGCGGAGCGGGTTTCCCGCTGGGGCCGCTGTTCGGGGTGGCCTTCGTGACGCTGCTGCGGCAGTACATTATCCCGGTGATGCTGCTGCCCAGTCTGGGCGTGATCCTGCCGCAGCTTTTCCCATTCATCGATTCCACCAGCATCTCGGCGGCACTGAGTCCACTGTTGTTCGGACTGCTGCTGGTGATCTTCCTAATCTTGGCGCCGCGCGGGCTGGCATACCGGTGGGAAATCTTCAAGATTGCTTGGAAGATCCGCCCGTATTCACACTAGGGTTGAACTGGCTGCATTCACGAGGAGGGGTCAGCGGAGCAACTGCAAGGGAAAAGCAAGACTGTTCGACGGGGAACCCAAATAGAAGAAGACATGAAAGGATTTGTGATGAAAACGAAACTGTTGATCGTGGCGCTGCTGGCAGTGCTTTCGATGATGATGCTGCCCGCCTCGGCGCAGGAGTCTGGACTGCCGGACTTCATCCAACACACGGCCTGTGAAGTCGATCTGACTGGCCAGACCATCCCGATTTACCACTTCGGCGACCTGAGCGGCCCATTTGCTTTTATCACCCAGCCGCTGCTGGCCGGCCTTAGTGATGCCATTGCCTTTTACAATGCCAACGGCGGGGTGTGCGGTGCGACGCTGAAATCGGATGTCGGTACGGAGTATCGCGATACGGCTGGTAAGCGCGAAGAAGCCCAGGCAGCTTACGACTACTTCTCGTCGCTCGACCCGAAGCCCGACATGATTATTCTGTACGCTTCGGCGGATGCGGAGCTGCTCCGCAATCAGCTCGCAGAAGATGAAATCCCGGCCATCATCTCGGCGGGATCGGTTGAGGGTCTGTACGGCGAAGACGGCAACACACCCGGTTGGGTGTACGCGACCAACCCGCTGTATGCCGACCAGCTAGGTTCGTTCTGCCAGTTCGCAGGCGCGAACAGCGAGATGTACCCGAACCCGACCATCGGCTACATTAGCTGGCCGGGAGCATTCGGCGAAGCTGCCTATACGCCAGAGACCATCGCTTACTGCGCCTCCCAGGGCGTGACCGTGCTGGATACGCCGGAATACTTCCTGCCGACGGCGACTGACATCACCACCAACGTCCAGAACCTGGTGGACGCGGGCGCGAACATCCTCTACACCAACTCGCTCGCCAGCGGCCCGGCCATCATCGCCAAGACGATTGTGGACCTGGGTCTGGAAGGTGAAGTCAAGCTGGCCGGTGTCAACTGGGCGCTGGATACCAGCGTCGGCCTGTTGGGCCAGCGCACGCTGGGCAGCAACGGGCTGCCTTCGACCAACGGCTTGGTCGCTTCGCTGCCATTTGCCTGGTGGACGGAACGACAGAATCCGGGCATCGCGTTCATCAACGAACAAGCGAACGCCAACCAGCGTCCGGTGCAGGCGCGCAATATCGCCTACCTGCTGGGCTTCTCGCTGGTGGACACCTACATGGAGATGTACATCCAGACCGTCAACCGCGTTGGCAGCCTGGACGCGGTCAACGGCGCTGAGATGAAGACGACCCTCGAAAACCTGAACTACTCGCCGCTGAACCTCTACACAATCAACTACCAGGGCGGCGCGATCCGCGCGCTGCCGGACAACCGCATTGCCATGATGGCCTACCTGAACGCCGCCGGCAACGGCCCGGCGACTTCGGCACAGGACGCGATGCTGGTGGATGGGCCGGATGGCAATAAGTTCTTTGTGCCCATCGCCATCCCGCTGACGGAATTCGCGCCCGCGCCGGATCTGCGGCCGGGCGGCGCAGACGTACCGTAAAGTGCAGATGCCCCGTCGCGGGAATCGCGGTGGGGCGCTGACATGCTCATGATGAATGAGGGACATGCTGGTCGTGTCCCTCCGACCTGCTCTGCTGCAGCAATACAGCCCTCACTCCCTGGCCCCTCTCTCGAATGCGGAGCACCGCTAAGAGAGGGGAAATCCAGCCCGATGCAGATGGTCACCAGATGATTTTGTGATGCCTACAGCAGAGCACCTCTGACCGAATAGATCAAATAAGGTTCTGGTTCGATGCTGAACGTCAACAATATCGAAGTGATTTATAACAGCGTGATCCTGGTGCTGCGGGGCATTTCGTTCCAGGTGGAGCCGGGCAAGATCGTGGCACTGCTGGGGCCGAACGGGGCCGGCAAATCGACCACGCTCAAGGCCATCAGCGGCCTGCTGCGGACAGAAATGGGCGAGGTCACACGCGGCAGCATCACCTGGAACGGCGAGTCCATCGAGAAGCTGAGCGCCGAGGATATCGTCCGCAAGGGGATTTACCAGGTGATCGAAGGCCGCCCGATCTTCACGCACCTGACGGTCGAAGAGAACCTGCACATCGGCTCGATGACGTATCACGGCGGGCGCTACTTCAAGTCTGATCTAGAGCGGGTCTTCAACTACCTGCCGCGCCTAAAGGATTTGCGGAAGCGCACCAGCGGGTATCTTTCCGGCGGCGAGCAGCAGATGATGGTCATCGGGCGGGCACTGCTGGGACATCCCAAGCTGATGATGCTGGATGAACCGTCTCTGGGGCTGGCGCCGATGCTGGTGGCGGAAATCTTCCAGATCGTCAAAGAGATCAACCAGAAGGAACAGGTATCGATCTTGCTGGTGGAGCAGAATGCCCGCGCGGCGCTGGGGCTGGCCGATTACGGCTACGTCATGGAGCAGGGGCGCATCGTGCTGGATGGGCCGGGAGCACAGCTCCGCGAAAACGAAGACATCAAAGAATTCTACCTGGGGTTGAGCACCAGCGGCGAGCGCAAGAGCTACCGCGACGTGAAGCACTACAAGCGCCGCAAACGCTGGTTGGGCTAGAATTCGTGCGATTATCACTTTGCCATCTTCTTTTGCTACGGAGGTTATCGAATCAAAGGTATGTGATGGCTTCGGCTCCCAGAAACAAGTTGCTGCTCGATCATGACGGCAGTATGATGATTATGGTGTTCCAGTTGAGAGTGGGGTCTTCATATGCCTACATTGCGAATTGAGGCATCGGTTGAACAGCTCCTTGAAGCAGTGTCCCAACTTTCGCCTGACGAAATCTTGTCGTTCTCAGAGAAAGTCGTTGCCCTCCGAGCAAAACATATTGCTCCTCACGTGGATCAGGATGAAACTGAACTCCTGTTACGAATCAACCAAACAATCCCACCAAACACGAAGGCGCGGTATAAGACGCTGTCCGCCAAGCGCGACGAAGAAACGCTGACACAGGCCGAATATGATGAGTTACTGGCGATTACGGAGCAAATCGAACTTCAGGAAGTCGATAGGATCAAGGCACTGGCCGATCTTGCGCGACACCGCAAAATGACACTTGACGAAGTAATGGCTTTGTTAAACATTCATCCCCCACCATATGCCGAGTAATCCCATTGGCGCAGAGCTGCGCCGATTTGTGATTGAACGAGCCAACGGCTGCTGCGAATACTGTCGCAGCCAATCCCGATTTGCGATGCAACCCTTCTCAGTCGAACACATTTACCCACTTAGTCGTGGAGGCGTCAACGCAGAGCATAATCTTGCACTTTCTTGTCAGGGATGTAACAATTTCAAATACAATAAGATCGAAGGTCTCGATCCAGCAACCCAGAAACTTGTGCGCCTCTTCCACCCACGACAGCAAGAATGGAGTGATCATTTCGTCTGGAGCGCTGATTATTTGCTTATTCTCGGCATAACTCCTGAAGGCAGAGCTACTGTCGAAACGCTCCGATTAAATCGCGAGGGCTTAGTCAATTTGCGCCGCGTTCTGTACAGCATGGGGAAACATCCTCCGCCGAGTAGATCTTCATCCTAACAACGAAAATCTTTGGAGATTATCGTGACTCCTTTATTCGACACCCGCATTCGTGAACTGGTCGCCCACGCCTATACCCATGCGCCGGCCATCCGGGGAATACTCGACGCAGCCGGACTCACGCCTGACGACATTCAGGGCACGTCCGATCTGGCGAAGATACCGGTCACCAGCAAAGACGCGCTGGTGAAAATCCACCAGGAGAATCCCCCCTTTGGCGGCTTCCTGGCAGTGGACAGCGACTCGCTGCCGCGCATCTATATCTCGCCGGGGCCGATCTTCGACCCGCAGCCGCCTAACCCGGAAGGAGCCGAGGCCGCACTCGCCCCCTTCAAGTATGTTGGCTTTGGGCGCGGCGACCGGGTGCTGAACACGTTCATGTACCACCTCGTGCCAGCAGGGCTGCTGCTGGATGAGGCGCTGCGGGCCTGCGGCGCGACAGTCATCCCAACCGGGCCGGGCAACACCGATTACCAGATCGAGATCATGACGAAGCTGGGAGCGACCGGGTTCGTTGGGCAGCCCAGCTACCTGGGGATCATCCTCGACCGGGCGCACGAACTGGGCATTCCCAAAGACAAAATCACGCTCAAGAAGGCGCTCTTTTCCGCCGAACCGTATACGCTCCAGCAGCGCTTCCGCTTCGAGGGGGAATACGGTATGAAGACGACCTCGGCCTACGGCACAGCCGATCTGGGCGTGATCGGCTACACGCGCGAGGGCGTCGAGGGGTTCTGCCTGCTGGACAGCGTGTATGTGGAGATTTGCGATCCGGCTACAGGACAGCCGTTGGAAGCCGGCAGCACGGGCGAGATCGTCGTGACGACGTTCAACAAAGCGTACCCATTGGTGCGGTTCGGCACCGGCGATCTGGGGGCGCTGGCAGCGGTTCCCGCGCCGGAGTGCAGCGGCGGACAGCAGCTCCTCGGCATTTACGGGCGCAGCGGCGGCGCGGTCAAAGTGCGCGGCATGTTCCTGCACCCCGACAGCCTGGCGCGAGCAAAAGTCTTTTTCCCGCAGATCAAGCACATCCAAGCGGTCATCACCCGGCCGGGCAGTAAGGACTACGTGACGGTTCTGCTGGAAATGCAGCCCGGCGAAAGCGGCGAGAGCATTGGCCCGATGATCCAGCAGCTCGCGGAACAGGCGATCCGGCTGCGGATCGACGAGGTGAAGATCGTGCCGGAGGGGACGATTAACCCCAACGAGCGCGCGGTCAAAGACGAGCGTGAATGGGAGTGAGCCGAGAGCGGCAAGTTCAAAATCAGTGACTCACTGAGAATGGACTCGCCGCCCAACCAATGCTAGAATACCGGCAGTCACGGGGTGTAGCGAAACCTGGCATCGCGCTTGCATTGGGAGCAAGAGATTCCCGGTTCAAATCCGGGCACCCCGACCTGTTGATCTGTGCGGCCAGATGGTGCTACAATAGGCCGCATCGACACGCGGGTATGGTGTAGTGGTAACACGCGACCCTTCCAAGGTCTCGTCACGGGTTCGAATCCCGTTACCCGCTTTCGCGGGCCCGTAGCTCAATGGCAGAGCTAACGGCTCATAACTGTGAGGTTGTAGGTTCGAATCCTACCGGGCCCAACAGACTCTACCAGCCCATTCCCCCCAAAATGTCCACCAACCTAAGCCGGCGCGCTTAGATCGCTACCCGCTTGAACACGCAGAAGTAGGTGCTCGACCAGCCGGCCGATCCCCGGCCGCTGTCCACCACCAGCACATCTGCGTTCCGCCCCACATACACCGGCTGCATGTGCACCAGCTCCCAGCCATCCTGCCCGTAGGCATCCAGGCGCGGCATCATCGCTTCCGGCGTGTTGCGCGGAATGCCCGATTTCCATGTTTTCAGCTCCGTCAGATAATCCTGCACCGGCTCGGCTTCAGCTTCTACGAATACGGTCAGATATTCCCACTGCGGACGGTCGGCCATAGTCAGCATCTCCTGTGAACAGACTGCTTCACAGGACTCTACGCGCCAGCGCGTTCTGAGTTGCGGGGACTTATTTTGGGGGGAACGGCGTATTATTCTTGGCCGCCGCGCGCAGTTTCAACCGTTTGAGGAAGCTCTCGACCGCCATGTGTTCGTACAGAGCCACCCGCTCATCGGGGGTCAGCCGCCCTTCCCGGTTGAGACGGAGTAGCTTGCGGTAGCGTTCCCGCGCCAGCTCCGAAAGCTGGAAGTTGACGATGTCGCCCGGAGTCGGCGTTGAGGTCAAAAACTCATCCACTTCCTCCCAAACGGTGGATCGCAAAGACGCCATGTTGAGACTGCTCCTTACAAGAATGCCTTAATATTATCCCCCCATTTGCAACAAATCTCATTCAAATGGATCGAAATTCCGCCAAAAGTCTGAGGAAACACACCGCCCATCGCATCCCCAGATACGGTTCCTGTCGCTAACCGCATGTATTCCATGGAGATATACCCTGAGAAGGGGCGCAGTGTGAGCGCCCCTGTATGTCTGCCCCGGTTCCTACTCGTAGCGGAAGCGCCGCACCGCGATCACGAAGAACACCGCCGTGAAGCCCGCCAGGATCGCTAGGTTCGGCAGGATCGTCAGCAGCGTCCCCTGCTCAAAGATCAACATCTGGAACGCATCCATCGTCCAGGCGACCGGCGTCACATGCCCGATCACCCGCATGAAATCCGGCACGATGTCCAGCGGCCACCAGGCTCCGCCCAGCGGCGCCAGAGTCAAGGCCAGCAGCAAACTGATGCTGTTGGCCTGCTGTTCAGTCTTCAGGAAGGTCGAGACTGCGAAGGCCAGCGCCGTCATGCACAGCGTGAACAGCACCATCACCACCACCAGCGCCAGCGGCTGGTCGCCGAAGTTGACCCGCAGCGCCAGCCCGATCAGGAAGACCACGCTGAACTGGATCATCCCGGTCACAAACCACATCAGGATTTTCCCGCTCAGAATTTGCCAGCGCGCCACCGGCATCATCACCAGCCGCTGGAGCGTCCAGTTCTTGCGCTCGCGGATGAGAATGAACAGCGCCCCGAACACGGTGAACATCACGAACATGCTGCCCATCCCCGGCACAGACTGGCCGAAGCCAGCCTGCGTGCCGATCACCTGCTGCGTCTCCGCCGGGTTACGCTCGCTCAGCGCGAAAGTCACCGTCCCCAGGTTTTGATCCAGCAGCGCCGCCGCCCGCTCATAGACCCCAGATTGGAACGCCTCGCGGTCGGCTGCATCGCGGAATTGCAGCGCGGGGAACTGCCCGGCCACGTCCATCCCGACCACTGCCGCCACCTGCGCGCTGCCGATCCGCCCCACCACCGCCTGAACCGACCGTTCGATGGCGCTGGGACCGGCTCCGCTTTGCTCCGCGCGGTAGAGAACCTCAACAAACTCGCCGTTCTGCACCTTCTCGCCGAAGCCCGCCGGGATCACGATCAGGGCTTCAACGGTGTCATCCAGCACGCGCTGAGCGGAGCGTTCCGGCGTCATCGCCGTATCGTCACCTAACCGGCAGGAGTCCTCTACGCTGTCCATCGGGCACAGCACCAAGCTGGTGTTCACCGTTCGCAGATCGTCGATGAACTGCTGGGAGATGGCGCTCTGGTCTTCGTCGATGATGTCGATGCGGATCTGCTGTGGGCCGCCCCCCAAACCGCCAGTCCCAATCCCAACCCCAATCGTCACGATCAGCGGGATCACGACCAAACCGATGATCTGGCCGGGTTCGCGGAAGAAGACCCGCAGATCGTTCAGCAGAATGCTGAATACTTTGCTCATAGTGGGCCTCCTCGCCTACACATCCAACCGGCGGTTGAACAGCCAGTATCCGACTGCGAACAGACCCGCGCCGAAACCCGCCAGCACCAGCAGGTTCAGCCCCACGTCCGTTCGCCCGTTTGAAAGCTTCTGGAACGCATCCGTCCCCCAATACAGCAGCGAAAACTGCGCCACGCTCGGCGGCAGTTGGAAGCCAAAGGCCCCACCCAGCACGCTCAGGCCAATGTTGATGACTGACCCGTAGATGCCAGCCTGTTCCGGTGTCTTCGCCAGCCCGGCGATCAGCGTGCCCAACCCGGTCGCGGCCAGCGCCGCGCCGATGATGACCAGCCCAACCAGCAGCAGATTATTTCCCCAGATCATCAGAAAGCCGCCGTTCAGTACGCTGGCGACCACCGTTAGCGCGGCGAACAGGAACACCAACTGCGTCACGCAGGTCACGAATGTCCCTACCAGCTTGCCCAGCAGGATCGCCAGACGCGGCGTCGGCGAGACGATCAACCGCTGCAGCGTCCCCTGCCGCCGCTCCTGAAAGATGTCCAAGATGCCGCCCTGCCCGGTGAACAGCGTAAAGAACATCGCCTGCGCCGCCCCGAACACCACCAGCAGGCTGGCCGAGGCGCTCATCGCCGAGCCTTCCTGCCGCAGCACATCCGTCCGCACCCGCACCGCGTTCAGCGCTGGCTCAAACGCACAGCTAAAATCCGGCTGGAACGCCCCCGTCGCGTTGGCCGCCAGAAACTGCGCCCCGAACGCCAGATCGGTCTGCGCCCGCTGGATCATCGTCTCAATGGTCGCCGCCACCGCCACATTCCCGGTGACAATCTGGTTGACGAACCCCTCGACGATGCTGCGGATGATCCCAGCGCCCAACACGCGCCCGCTGTTGCCATAAACTTCCACGCTTGTCGCCTCTATCGGCTTGTTGGCTCCATACACCAGCCGTGCCGTGAAATCCGCCGGGATGATGATCGCCGCCGTATACGTCCCAGCATCGACCGCGGCCCGCGCCGCCGCCGCGTCATCCAGCTTCACCGCGTTGGTCAGTTCCTCCAGCGTGCCCCCCTGGTCTGGCCCGGTCGTCAGCCCCTCGTTCTCCACCAGCGCGCAGGTCGAAGCTGGTGCTCCGGCTCCATCCACCGGTGGAATGAAGGCATTTACCACAATGTCGCCGTAGTTGAAGCCGCCGCTGCCCTGATCCAGGTTGACGATGGCAACCGGGATGTTGCTGATCGGCGATCCGCTGCCCAACCCACCGAATGCCAGCGCGATGATCGTCGCCACCGCCAGCGGAGCCGCCAGCATCACCAGCACCAGGTTGCGGTCGGTATATGTGGAGTAGATGTCTTTCCAAGCAATCGTCCAGATTTTGCTCATGGCTCAGTCCCTCAGCGCCCGCCCGGTGAGCTGCAGGAACACCGCTTCCAGATCAGGTTCGCGCACTTCCACCGACATCACATCCATGCCCGCCTCAGCGACGATCTGCAAAAGCTGCGGCAGCGCCCGTCGCCCACGCTTGGCATACACCGTGATCTTGCCGGGCTGTACCTGCTCGCTGGTTTCGCTGGCCTGGACGGGCGGATCGTACAGCGCCCGCGTGATGCCCTCGACACTGCTCTGCATCTGCTGGAGCAGCCCGTCTTTGAGCGTCTGCGTGCCGACCGTCAGGATCAGGCGGTCTTCTTCGCCCACCTGCTGGATCAACTGCCCGACCGTCCCCAGCGCGATCACCTTGCCCTGGTCGATGATCCCGACCCGGTTGCTCAGTTCCTGTGCCTCTTCCATCAGGTGCGTCGTATACAGCACCGTCATCTTCTGGTCATCGCGCAGCCGCAGCACCGTATCCAGGATGCGCCGCCGGCTCTGCGGATCGACGCCGACGGTCGGCTCGTCCATATAGACCAACTGCGGCTTGTGCAGCAGCCCCACGCCGATGTTCACCCGCCGCTTCATCCCACCGGAGAACGTCTCAATGCGGTCTTTAGCTCGGTCGCGCAGATCGGTGAAGTCCAGCACCTCGTCTACGCTGTGCGCCAGTTCTTTGCCGCTCAGGCCGTACATCCTGCCGAAGAACTCCAGATTCTGCCGCGCCGTCAGCGAGGGATACAGCGCAATCTCCTGCGGCACGACCCCCAACAGCTTCTTGGCTTCCAGCGCCTGCTTGGTGATCGAAAAGCCGCCGATCTTGGCGTCGCCTTCGGTCGGCGCCAGCAACCCGCTGATCATCGAGATCGTCGTGGTTTTGCCCGCGCCGTTCGGCCCCAACATGCTGAAAATCTCACCCCGTGTAATGTCCAGGTCGATTCCACGGACGGCCTGCACTTCCGTCCCATCCGCCCGTTTGAACGTCTTCTTCAATCCGCGTACTTCGACCAGCGTTTCATGATTCGGCATGCCCCGATGCTCCTTTTCGCTCGGATTCTTTTGCGTCTTTGTAGCTGCCTGCTTGTCCGATCTTGGCGTTCTTAGCGTCTTGGTGGTTCAACCCTTTCTTCTCTCCACTACGGACATTACCCCTCCGTGGTTTCATGCAGCCGCGCGATGGCCTGTTCCAACCAGCGGATTTCGCAGCGGTGCACCTCCATCCCGTAATCCAGCGTGAGAAGCCGAAGCTGAAATGCCCGCGGCAGCCCCGCCCATTCCTCCCGCGGCGGCAGTGTCTCTCCCAGTTCCTCCAGTGCCCGCTGCCTCTGCTGCAGCCCCTCCAGGTAATGCTCCAGCACCTGGATCAGCGCCGCATCGCCCAACACATCGCCGAAGAAAAGCTGCCCCAACCATTCGATCCGCGTCGGCGCGTCTTCGACCGGCGTCCGCAGCCAGTCGCGCAGCGCCTCCCGCCCCGCCTCGGTCAGGTGATACACCTTCTTGTTGGGGTTGTCGGTCTGGATGATCTGCTCGGTCGTCACCCATCCTTCGGCCTCCATCTTGTAGAGCGTGCGGTAAATCTGACTCTGGTCGGCCGTCCAGAAGTGCTGCACGGTCGTGCTGAAGGCCTTATTCAGGTCGTAGCCCGAAAGCGGCGTGGTGTTCAAGAACCCCAGCAGCAGATGTGCCAGCGCCATTATTTGACCTCACATGTATATGTATACGCAAATAGGTCTCAAAAGTAGCACAACAGCGCGGAATTTGCTACCACCGGTCAATGAGAGTCCCCAATTTTCTGCTGGTCTCTAGGGAATTGTGGAAATCTGTCGTCCAACCATTGCCACTCCAGTGCATCTCCGAAATTGGCTTCAATCGCATCCCTATCGGCGAGAAGTTAGTCAAATATCGCCCGGTTCAGTCCTGGCCTTTGCGCCCTTTGCGTCTTTGCGGTTAAATCTCCTCCATTCATTTCTTGCCATCCACGGACGTGCCATGAACCACCCGCCTGCTCGTATCACCGTCAATCCCACCCAGGCCCAGCGCATGGGCCAGCGCCTGCTCGAACTCGGCTGGAAGAGCGCCGGCTACGAGACCATCAACGATGCCCTCCCCGTCGGAGCCTCTGACTCCGAGGCGCTGGACTACTTCTTCTACACCTCCATGCTCCTCTTCGACTTCAAGAACATCGAGACCACCCTCCCCGACGGAACCTACCTCAAGGGAACCAACGTCTTCTTCTATCTCGCCAAACACGCCCCGGACGTGCGCCCGGATTTCTGGACCGCCGCCGCCCTCGCCACCATGCCCGATGACGATTTCCTGCGCGCCTTCTCGCTGGAGGACGACCCCGCCCACCCGGCCCTTTCCCGCATGGATGAGCGCATCCGCCTGCTGCGCGATGCCGCCCGCGTCCTCCTCACCCGCTGGGGAGGGTCGGTCAGCCGCCTGCTGGTGAAGCACCCCCGCCTGCGTGAGGCAAACGGCACCGGCCTGCTCGAAGTCGTCCAGCGCAGCTTCCAGGGCTACGACGATCCCCTCTACAAGAAGCTCTTCGTCTTCCTCAAAGCCCTGGATGTCACCGGCCGCTGGCGTCCGCTCGACCCCGAAAACGCCCAGATTCCCGTCGATTACCACGTCATCCGGCTGGCGCTCCGCAACGGCATCGTCACCGTCCACGATCCCGCCCTGGCCGAGATGCTCCGCCAGGGAAGCGACTGCCCCCCAGCGGATGAGCAGCTCCTGCGCGAGGTCATCATGGCCGCCTACGACGAGATGATCCGCTCGGCGCAGCTTTCGGTCTATTTCGTCGATGAAGTCTTCTGGCTGGTCGGGCGGAGCTGCTGCCACTATGCCCGCCCCCCCCGCTGCGCCGCCTGCGACTTCACCGACTGCACCGTGCAGCCCGCCTTCAGCTATACCTGCCCCGGCCGCTGCCCGCTGGCGACTGCCTGCCTCGGCGCCTCCGACGATGCCTTCCGCTCCCTCCGCGAACCCAACATCGTCACCACCTACTATTGAGTATTGAGGCCGCCATGACTTCCCATTCCGTATTTCTTTGCGTCTTTGCGATGGAATCCTGACCATGCCGCATGAATTTGCTGTCACCAGCGTCCTCTCGATGGATCACATCCTCTGGATGAGCAGCGGCGAGCGCATCACTGTCGGAAGCTGCGGCTTCTACCTAGCGATGGCACTGGCAGCCCTCGGCGCCGATGTCCTCTACGCCGGGGCGCACGGCGACGATTTCGACCCGCAGGCCGTCTCCCCGCTGCGAGACGCCGGCGCCGCTGTCGCGCTCTGCCCGCTCCCTGGCCCCAACGCCCGCCTCGACCTGATCTACGATGCCAGCGGCGACGTGCAGGCCGTGCAGTATGACGAAGCCTCGGGAACCGCCTTTCGCGTCGAGCATCTGCCCGCCGAATTCTGGGATGCATCCCACCTCTGGATCGGAACCGGCCCGTTCGAGCTTCAGTACGCCGCCGCCCGCCGCGGTGCGGAAAACGGCCGTCCGGTGTGCTTCTCCCCCCAGGGTGACTATCGTGGCCGTGCCGGGGCGCTCGCCGCCATCGTCCCGCATCTTTCGGCCCTGTTCCTCAACGAACGTGAACTCACCGGCATCGGTTTCGGGGAATCAAAAGAGGCGCTCGCTGTGCTGCTGCGCCTCAATCCCTCACTTCGCATCGTCATCACGCGGGGCGGTCGTGGAGCCTGGTTCATCGAGCGTGACCGCCGCCTCTCGATCCCGGCAGCCCCAGCTCCACGCCTCATCAACACCATCGGCGCGGGCGATACCTTCGCCGCCGCCTTCATCCTCAAGACCAGCCGCGGCACACCGGTCGAAGACGCCCTGCGTTGGGCGGCCTGCGCTGCTGCGCTGCAAACCCGCGGCTATGCCTATTTCGAGCTGCCTACTGCCGCCGAAGTCGATGCCTTCTTCGCCCGAACCAGCGCAGAACTGCCCGTCAGCCCCGTCAGCGCCGTGGAGTGAGCCTCACCTAGAATGGGATGTCCCCCAGGTTGTCCGGCGCAGGCCGGTAATCGCCCATGTCGCCCTGCCGGTCTCCATCAGCCCGCTGTCCCAACAGGCGGATATCCCGCACCCGCAGTTCCAGACTGGCCGCAGGCTGCCCGGCATTATCGGTGTACGCGCGGGCTTCCACCGTGCCGATGACCATGACCTGCTTGCCTTTCGTGAGGTACTGGTGGACATTTTCGCCAATCTGCCCCCAGGCCGAGCACCGGAACCAGGTCGTCTTCTCCCGCCGTTCGTTCGTCTGACGGTCCGTCCAAGACTCGGAAACCGCCACATTGAACGAACATACCCCCTGTCCGCTCTGGAGGTAGCGCATCTCCGCGTCCCGGCCCAGATTGCCCACAATGATGACCTGCTGCCAACCCGTCATGTTGCCTCATCCTCCCACATGCAATGGGCTAGAACGCAAATTCTAGCATAATCCGCACCTCAGCACGACCCTCAATTCTGCGGGGAATCCGCAGCCCCCCCAGCAACCCGCGTAACGATGCATTGAGAAAAAGTTCATAAAATCATACCAACCAAAACGGAATTTAAAGTTAAGATAGAGTAGAGGTGAATTGAAAGAGGAAGTATGGCAACAATTCTTGTGCTGGATGACAACGCTGACATCGTCAGCCTCTTGCGGATGGTGCTGAGCGCACAGGGTCACACCATCCTAACCGGACGCAATGGCCGCGAAGGCCTTGAAATCCTCGAACAAAATGAGACCCATCCCGACCTCATCATCAGCAACTTCTACATGCCCCTGATGAACGGCATGGAGTTCCTTGAACACATCCGCGCCACCCCGGATTATGCGGCCATCCCCTTCATCATGATTACCGCCGCGCCCAGCATGACTTGGCTCTTCCGCGCCACCGAACTCGGCGCCAACGGCTTCGTCACCAAACCCTTCCGCCTGGAAACCCTCCGCAACGCCATCCGTTCCCTGGGCTTCACCTCCTGATCTGCTCTGCGCCCTTTGCGACTCTGTGGTTTGACTTACATTTTCATCGCCTGGCATCCAGCTCCTGCTTGAGCAGTTCCGTCACCACCGCTGGATTGCCCTTGCCCTTCAGCGCCTTCATACACTGGCCCATCAGCGCCCCAAACAGCTTCTCTTCCCCCGCCAGATACCGCTGGATGACCGCTTCGTTCGCCGCCAGCACTTCTGCCACCACCCCGCTGATCGCGCTGGTATCCGAAACCTGCGCCAGTCCCTTCTCCTCGACGATCCGCGCTGGAGACTGCCCCGTCTCCCACATCGCGTTCAGCACCTCCAGCCCCGTCCCTTTGTTGATCGTCCCATTTTCGACCAGCATGACCAGTTCGGCGAACGCCTCGGCGGAAATGCGCGTCTTCCCGATGTCCTCGCGTTCGACTCCCGCGGCGTTCATCACACTGAACAGGCTCCCCAGAATCCAGTTGGCCGCCGCTTTCGGCTTGGCCCCTGCCTTCAGCACCGCCTCGAAGTAATCCGCCACTGCCTTATCCAGGCACAGCACCGTCGCGTCATAGTGCGTCAGCCCCAGAACGCGCTCAAAGCGCTCGCGTTTGGCCTCCGGCAGTTCCGGCAGACGGCTCCGCACCGCCTCAACCCACTCGCGGCTTACCTCGACAATCGGCAGATCGGGTTCCGGGAAGTAGCGGTACTCGTCCGCGCTCTCTTTGTATCGCTGGATCACCAGCCGTTGCTTGCCTTCATCCCACCCCAGCGTCGCCCGCTTAACCCCCTCGCCGCTCTCCCACAGCTTGATCTGCCGTTCCACCTCGGCCTTGATCGCCCGGTAGACGTTGCGGATGCTGTTCAGGTTCTTCACCTCCGTGCGCTCCCGGAAGCTGGTATCATCCCGGTGCATCACGCTGATGTTCGGCTCCATCCGCAGCACCCCCTTGGACATGTCCCCGTTGTTCACGCCCAAGTATTGCAGGATCGCCCGCAGCGTCCGCCCGAAGGCTTCCGCTTCCTCCGCGCTGTGGATGTCCGGCTCCGTGACGATCTCCAGCAGCGGCACGCCCGCCCGGTTGTAATCCACCAAGCTCACGCTGCCCTCGTGCGTCAGCTTCCCTGTGTCCTCTTCCAGGTGTGCGCGGCGGATGCGAACCCGCTTGCTGTAGGGTTCGCCCTCATCCGGCGTCACCTCGATATCCAGCCAGCCGTTGATGCACAGCGGCCGGTCGTACTGGCTGATCTGGTAGCCTTTCGGCAGGTCGGGATAAAAGTAGCTCTTCCGCGCGAACTGGTTGAACGCCGGGATCTCGCAGTGCAGCGCCAGCCCGACCATCATCGCGTATTCCAGCGCCTGCTGATTGATCACCGGCAGCGTCCCCGGCAAACCCAACGACACTGGATCAACCGCCGTATTCGGCGCGGCTTCCACGCTGTCCACCACCGGACACGCGCTGAACATCTTGCTTTCGGTCAGCAGTTCGGCATGGATCTCCAGGCCAATGACCGGCTTCCAGTCCCTCATGCTCATCGGGGTATCTCACCTGTGCTCTGTGCAGCTCGGATCGTGCGGGGAATTGTAGCACGTTTCGCCTGGCTCAACCTGCGGATCAGCAGAAAACCTGATGACCGTTCACTCTCCGCATTCCGCTGTGTCCGTTATGCCTGTGCGCAGCCTCCCCAGTAAGGGGATTGCGGTTAAATCTTCTCCCCTCCGATTTTATGCCAAAGAGTAGACAAAATGTCACCCTAAACCACCCATTTTGTGCTATCGTAGGTATACGAATACAAAACTCCTCTCTCCATTGCAATCGGGCCAGGGGGCGAGGGCACAAGATTCGCATATTCTCACATTCTCATTCTTATCATTCTTATCATTTCTCTCATCGATCATTGTATTTTTATAAACTATAAACTATCGATCATTAACTGACTCTACCTAACTGCCAGCTAAAAGCTGTAGGCTGACCGCTTCACCACCACACCGGCGCCCAATACGTGAACCCGTCCGCGAACAGCACCCGCTCCCGCCCCGCCAGATCGACCAACCGGATGTGCGGGTTGAGCAGCTCCAGCCCGCTCACGTAGGCGATCTGCTCTCCATCTGGCGACCAGGCCGGCCATGAGCCGGGCTGCTCTCCCAACCTCCGCGGAACCCCACCCAGCACATCCACCACGTACAGCCCTTCTCGGCTGAAGAACGCAATGCAGTTCCCGTCCGGCGACCAGGCCGGAACCGTGGTCGCGTGCAGCTCCCCGGCCAGCAGCCGCGCCGGCTCAGAGCCGAAGGGGTCAATCAGGTACAGCGCCACTTCCAGATTCACCAGCCGTCCAAACAGCAGGCTGCGCCCATCCGGCGACCACTGCGGCAGGACTTCGTCGGCTTCGCTCGTTGCGAGTATCCGCCCCTGCCCCGTACACCCACCCGGCGCATCCAAGCAGGCCAGATCGAGCAGGAACAGGTCGTAGTCCCCTCGTGGATTGGCCGCGTAAGCCAGCCAGGCCCCCTCTGGTGACCAGTTCGGCGCAGCCGCGCTGAACCACTCGGCCGTGATCTGGATCGGTTTTGGGCAGGGAAGATCATCCGCGATGCAGGCTGCATCCATCAAGAACAGCACGTTCTGCCTGTTCACCACCCGTGTGAAGGCCAGCCAGCGGCCATCCGGTGACCACCGCAGCCCTTGGGCATCCTCAATCGGGAAGCGCCGTGACCAGCCCCCATCCCAGCGCATCTGGAAAGCGCCCAGCGGCCAGGCCGTGCGTTCCGTCCCCGCCTCAAACAGCAGAGTGTGCCCATCCGGTGAAAGGCTCAATGACGACAGCGCGACCGGCTGGGAGCTGAGCCGGTGAGTGAGGTTGTGGTCCAGGTCATGGGCATAGATGCGGTACCGTTCCTCCCGCGAGGAAATGAAGTAGAGCGCCTGCCCCGGACGCCCTATCCCAACCGCCGCAGCCGCTGCGATCAGCGCCGCGCAGCCCACTAGAAGGCTGCCGGCCAGCCGCAAACAAGCCCCGGCCAACTCCAGCCGCAGCCTCACCCCATCCTGGTCGCGGAAGCGCTGGTCGTCTGCTGAACGCTCAGAGCCAGCCGTCCCAAATCGCTCTGCGGCGGGAACTCGCTGGAGATGATCTCGACCACTGTACCCAAGTCAGCCCAATCGTAGAGCAGCTTGGCGTTCGAGTTCAGCGACATCACACAGCCGAACGTGTACGGCGCGCCGACATTCCCCCCGCCCAAATAGGCGCCGTTGGGCAGCAGCACCGCCCCGTGGAACCCGTTCATCAGCCCAGGGCGGACCTCGTACATCCCCATGAACCAGTACATCTCCCACTGGCCGCAGTTCAAGCCATTCTCCGCGCACAGCGTGAAGCTGCTCCCGGAAGCAACCTCGTTGTGCGACAGAATCTGGTAGATGCCTGGCGAAGTCGGAGCGCTGCTGATCCCGGAAGAAATCAACCAACTAAAGACCACCTGGCCGTTCTCGAAGGCTACCAGCGACTGCGTATCTAGGTTGACGACAATCCGTTTGTTAGCGACTGGCGGCAGCGGCAGGGCTTTATCCCGCGAGGGCAGGTTGATGATGTCCCCCACCGAGAGGACGTTCAGATCGCGGTTGGGATTGGCTTCTTCGATCAGGTAGAAGGGAATGCCCGTCTTACGCGAAATCTTGAAGCCGGTGTCCCCACGCACCACCTGGTACTGGGTATCCCGGTAGCGAATCCGCAGGTTGACTGTGGTCTGCTTGGCTTTCAGCGCAGCCAGCACGTTGTCACGGGTCTCGCGGGGGTCGAGGAATCGCTGCGGCGCATCTGGCGCGTTCAGGCTTTGATTTTGGGCGTCCAGGAACGGCGCGAAGACATCCTCCCGCAGCATCAAGCCGTTCTCCCCCGCTTCTAGCCAGGTGACGACTACATCGCGCGGAGCCTGCCAGATCACGCTCTGGTCAAGGAATGGGTCATAGCCGCTGAGGCTGAGCGGCTGGGAAGCGATGGCGCGGACATCCTCAAGGAAAGGTTTCGGATCTCGCTGCACCGGTTCGAGCGTTTCCATGACCAGATCAAGCCGCTGTGTCAGCACCGGCAGGATCGGGTCATCGATTAGTTTGTCGAGGGTGTTAGGCACATCGAGCATCCGGCCATCTGTGCCCGGCACGCCAACCAGATCGTCCGCTTCCCAGCGGAACGTCGCGTTGCGCGGTGGATAGTCGGTCGTCTCGGTCAGGTCAAGCAGGTACGTCTGCGCTGTGGTGTAATTCACCGCCACCACCGGACGGATGCCATAACCGAACGGTACACCCGATAACCCGACGGCGCGGGCCGCCTCAGCGGTCTTGCGAGCATCCAGACTCATACCCAGCTCCGTGGGTGCGGCCACCCAACTGCGCTCGCCATCCACCAGTTTGAGCCGGATGCGGTTGACCCAGGCTTCATTGAGCGCCTGCGCCGCCTCATCGATGGTCAGGTCTCCCAGGTGAACGCCCAACGCCCACACATTCGGGAAAATCCGCCCGGTGAAGACATGACTGGCGACGAAGATCAGGAATATCACCAGCCCGATCCCGGCCAATCCCAATAGAATCTGGGGCGAGTGGGTCACATACCACAGCAGATCGCTTGCGAACAAGCGGGCGCGCCTCATCCAATCCCCACGCACAGGCGGCATCCGCACCCCGGATTCGCGAGCGCGCTGGCTGAGCTGTTCACCGACAGCGCTCAATCCTTCTCGGCGGCGCTGGCGCACCATCTGGCGTTCACGGGCGCGTTTGGGTGAATTGCGGCGGGAACCGTAGGTATCCATACCGGTACTATCCCTGCAAAGACTGCATCACAATACCTGTTGCCCCCTAATGTACCACAAATGCGGCCAGGTGGTTGAGTCTTCTTGAAGGCATGAAGCCGCGCACCCTGTATCAGCGGAAGCATGATGATTTTCCTGATCGCCCCCAATGCGTGCCGGCTGCCCCAAATCAGGCATACAATGGTATGGGGCTGTCGCAGTCTATAACCCCACCAACCCACATAAAGGGGCTTCATATGGCGAATCACAGCATCGTGGCGGATGACTTGACCTACACCTATGGTGATCTCACCGCCGTAAATCACGTCAGCTTCGAGGTCGGCGAAGCCGAAATTTTCGGTTATCTGGGGCCGAACGGAGCAGGCAAATCGACCACCGTTAAGATGCTGACGGGGCAGATTCATCCCAAGTCCGGCAGGGCGATTCTGCTCGGCAAGGACATTACCCGCGAAACGAATGCCGTTCAGCAGTACATCGGCGTCTCGTTCGAGACCACCAACCTCTACGAACAGATGAGCGCCCTGGAGAACCTCACGCTCTTCGCGCAGCTGTTCGGCGTCAAGACAGACGTTCAGGCGCTGCTCGACCGCGTCGGTCTGGGCCAGCGCGCCAAGGAGCGGGTCGGCAATTTCTCCAAAGGAATGAAGCAGCGCCTCATGATTGCCCGAGCGCTGGTCAACCAGCCGCGCATTCTGTTCCTGGACGAACCTACCGAAGGCCTGGACCCGGTATCGTCCGAGTCCATCCGCAGCCTCATTCTGGAAACGCGCGCGCAGGGCACCACCGTCTTCCTGACCACCCACGACATGCTGGAAGCCGATAAACTCAGTGACCGCGTGGCCTTCATCAACCAGGGTAAGATCGTCGCTCTCGATACCCCCTACAAGCTCAAACAGCAGTACGGCCAGCGGCTGCTGAAGGTCGAAATCGAAAACAGCAGCGGCGAAATCGAAATGCGTGAAATCAAGCTCGATCAGGGCACTACAGGTGACCAGATTCAGCAGTTGTTCAACAGCCAAAAAGTCATCACGGTCCACAGCGCGGAAGCCACACTGGAAGACATCTTCATCCAAATTACCGGGCGGGGATTGGTCGGATGAACACACGCATCTTGAGGACATTGATCGCCAAAGACCTGACCCTGTATTTCCGCAACCGTTTCTTCGCCTTCATCACGGTGCTGGCACTGGCCGGCTATGCCGTAATCTACGCGCTGCTGCCGGCGACAGTTGATGAGGAGCTGAAGCTGGCGGTCTACGCGCCGTCAATCCCGGATATTTTCCTCGAAGTGCTTGCCAGCAATGACGTTGGTATCGTGCCGCTGGACAGCGACGAAGCCCTGCGCCAGGCCGTGATTGACTTGCAGTATCCAGCCGGGGTTGTGCTGACCGGGGATGTCATCAGCGGAATCCTGCGCGGAGAGCAAGCTGCCGTCACCGTTTACTATGCCTCCGATACACCGGCAGAAATCGTCGATGCGCTCCGCACTGTCCTGCGGCTGGCCTTCAACGAGTTGAGCTATACGCTGCGGGGCGATCCCCTCCAGATCGAATTCCAGGAGCAGATCGTCGGGCCGGATATGACCGGACAGCAGCTTGCTGTCCGCAGTCGGCTGCTGCCTTTGTTGGCTGTGATGGTCATGGTTCTGGAAATGATGGGGCTGGGCAGCCTCATCGCCGAGGAAGTGACCAGCGGGACGATCAAAGCGCTTCTAGTTACGCCCGTGAACGTCCCTGGACTTCTGACCAGCAAAGCGGTCGTTGGCATCCTTCTGGCCTTCACCCAAGCCATTATCTTGATGATTCTGACCGACAGTCTGCGGTCGGAACCCTTCCTCCTAGCTCTGGCACTGCTGTTCGGCGCGCTGGTCGTGACCGGGCTGGCCTTCCTGATCGCCTCAGCCAGCCGGGGCATGATGAGCGTCATGGCATGGAGCATATTGGTCATCATCATCATGCTGATCCCGGCCTACGGGGTCGTCTTCCCCGGTGCGATCACCCAGTGGGCACAGATCATCCCGTCCTACTACATGTTCGATACCATCCACCAGGTGGTCAATTTCGGCGCCTCATGGGATGCGGTCAGCAGCAATCTGCTCATTCTGCTGGCTGCAGGATTGATCTTTATGGGTGCGGGGATGTGGGTGTTGGAAAGGAAAATGCGATGAATATCCGGCGAATTGGTGTGCTGTTTCTGAAAGACCTCCTGTACAGCTCACGGAACGTCATCTTCGTGATGGCAGTCGTCCTGCCGCTGTTCCTCTCTCTGGTCATGGGACTCCTCTTCGGAACGATCTTCTCGGACAAGCCCAAACTGGGCATCAGCGATGCGGGTGGTTCCAAACTGACTGCGGATTTACTGGCTGCCGATTTCCTGATCGTCGAGCGGTATGAGTCGGTGGATGCGCTGCTCGCCGCACTGGATACCGGCGCTGTCGAAGTGGGTCTGGTACTGCCGGAAAACTTCGATAATGACCTCTTGGCAAGCACGCGCACCGAATTGACGCTGTACGTCTGGGGACAGAGTCTCGTCAAGAACCGCGCCATCATCACCGCAGCCATCACCGAACAAGTCGTCGCCCTGACGGGACGCGAAACCCCCATCATCATCAACGCCGTCCCCGTGGGGGATCGCGCAGCCCTTTCCTGGCAGCAGCGACTGCTGCCGCTCATCGTGCTGATGGCCGTCATGATCGGCGGAATCATGGTGCCAGCGACTTCGATGGTCGAGGAGAAGCAGGCTCGCACCCTACGAGCACTTACCGTCACGCCGATGTCCATGGGCGAAGTCTTCTTCGCCAAAGGCTTGATGGGTGTACTGCTTTCGGTCTTCTCTGGCATTGCCATCCTGACCCTGAACGGCGGCTGGGGACCGAATCCGGCGCTGCTGCTCGTGGTACTGGTCACTGGCGGAACTCTGGCAGCAGCCTTCGGCGTGCTGCTCGGCTCGCGGGTGAAGGATATCCAGACCCTCTTCGCCGTCATCAAGGGCATGGGCATCTTGCTGTACGCACCAGGATTGATCTCGCTGTTCCCAGATTCCATCCCGCAGTGGATCGGGCGCTTGTTCCCAACCTATTACGTTATGCAGCCGGTGATCGACATCAGCCAAAAGGGCACAGGATTGGGCGATATCGCTGTGGACTTACTGATCCTCGTAATCATTACTGCGGTGATGATTGCAGGTTTGAGCCTGAGCGCAGGCCGCCTCCAGGTGCAAGAAGCCTGAGCCACCGCAGGATGGGACTTTCCGCCGATTTCGAAATCGGCCTTTCTGTTCGTGTGCTGAAAGGAGTTTCCTCGTACAATCAAAGGCAGATAGCTTGTTCTTGCCGGTCAGATAAGCATTGAGGAGGCGATATGCGTTTGCTGCGTTGGTTCGTTGTCGTAGTCCTGCTCTTCTGCATCGTTCCGCTTGCTGCCGCCCAAGACCTGACGGAAACCTTCGTCTCGGCGGACGAAACCTACACAGTAGCCTACCCGGAAGATTTCGAGGCCACTGAAGAGGGTGCGATCGCCAGTTTTGTAGGCCGCATCGGGCGGGAGTCCATCGTCATCACGATTGCCTCACCGGCAGTCGTGACTCAGTTAGTGGCGGAGACCGCTGGCCGCCGTCTGGATACTAAGCTGGAAAACATCCTGACCGACCTGGGTTATGAAATCACCGAAAGCGATGTGGTTGAATTCGGCGATGCGGAACTGGCCTATGCGCTGATCGCGCCGACAGCGGACGATTTGCAGGGGGCCGGCTACCTCAAACCACTGAGTGATGGCGCAAGCTTCGGCCTAATGATTGCGCTGAACGACCGGAATGAGTTCTCCGAAGATGCCCAGTCAATCATCGGCGGAATGCTGAGCACCTATGATCTGTACAACCCCAGCGGCGGTGGCACGGGCGGCGGGACCGAGCGGGGTGGTGAACTTCCGGCTTCGCTGCGCGACTTCGACGGCCGGGCAGAAGAAGCGCTGGCCGAACTCCAGGATGCTGGCATCGTCGAAGATGGTGAGATCATCGCCGAAGAACGCCGAGTTACACTCCAGGGAAATGAGGTACAGACGCTCGACGTGGGACCGGGGGATGATGTAGCCAACTTTATCATGGCCTTCGAAATCAACTTCACCTCGGAAAACGCCCGCGAGTACGAAACCTGCTCAATGGTGGCGCGCTACATGACCGACCGAAACGACAATGCCCAGTTCCTTGAATTCGGCGTGAACAATGAAGACGAGGCGCTGGTCTTCGACCTGTTTGGCCCAAATGAAGGCGAATCAACTTACGTCGCCGTAGCCGCAGGCATCGACCTGGCCGATCCACAGCACTTCCTGGTACTGGTCAGCGGAGGTCAGGCAGTGGTGTATCTCAACGGCAGTCTAGTAGCAGATAACGTGCCAGTCGCCGACCATGAAGGCATTTTCTTCCTACTGCTGCGCGGCAAAGACCCTGATACAGTCTGCCAAGCTCGTAATCTGTGGATTTTCCAGGCAGATGGTGAGCTGAATCTCGGCGGTGGGGGCAGCACCAATAACAGCGGCGGTGGGGGTGGTGGCAGCAGTAGTGGGGACTGCATCGTCATCGCCAACAGCAATGTGAACCAGCGCAGCGGTCCCGGCACGAATTTCAACCGGGCTGGCTTCCTGAACAAGGGTGAAGAAGCCGTCGCCATTGCCGTGGCCGAGGACAGAGACGGTGCGCTCTGGTTCCAACTGGAGGACGAAACCTGGGTACGGGCAGATGTCGTCACGACTGAAGGAGACTGCGACAACCTGCCTGAAGGTGGTTAGCAAACCACTCGGAAGTCGTTAACAGATCGATGCCAAGTCCCGGATGTGCCCACGCATCCGGGACAGTTCGTTTGAATACCCCATAATACCCACGAAAATCCGTCGCCTCGAAACCGCAACTTGCGCTATACTCAGGACGTATAGCACATCGTCAACCGACTCTCGGCGGACTTAACCAGGAGTAGCAAGCGGCATGGCTCCCTCATTGTTCGAGAAAATCAACACCCTCATCAGTGCCAACCTGCACGCCATCGTTGACCGGGCACTGGAGGGCAACTCCGTCCAGGTCATGGACGAATATATCCGCCAGGTGGAACGCAACCTGGAAGCGCTGGAAGATTCGGCTGCCACCGTGGGTGGAACCGTCAAAACACTCAAGCGCAAGTATGAGGAACTCGCGGCTCAGGCCGAGAAGCTCGACCGCGACATCGATACGCTGATCATCAAGGGCAAGGATGATCTCGCCGCCGCCGCTCAGTCGGAACTGAACACCAAGCAGCAGCTCTCCCAGGAATACTACCAGCAGTGGCAGGATCAGGAACAGCAGTACCAGAAGATGCTGGACATGCGTCTGAAGCTGGAAGCCCGGCTGACCATGGTCAAGCAGGAACGCGAACACCTGCGGGCCTTGATCGAACTGGCCGAGGCCAAGAAGGTTACTACCAAGACCATCAAGAGCCTAGACGACCTGACCAAGGTGGGTGACGCCGAAATTACCAGCCTGAGTGAGCAGATTCGCCAGCGCATCGACCGCGAAGATGCCCGCTTGGATATGGCGACGGCCAACCTCAGCGAGCAAATCGAAGATGCCGTGCGCGGCGGCGAGATTGAACGCCAGCTTGAAGAGCGCCGCCGGCGTTTGCTGGGGGGAGCCTCCGGTGGGCAGCAGTCCAGCGGCGGCTAGGCCAACGCGCATGGATCAGAGCGGCTGGCCTCACCGGTCCCGCCCATAAAGTGAGATTGTGCTATGTCGCAGGAACCGACAGTCCGTGAACGTGCTTTTGGCGCGATCTTCCGCAATGCAGTCTTGAGCTGGCAGACCGCCGTGACGTTGATCATCACGCTGGTGCTGTACTTCGGCGTACCAATCAACAACATTCCCGGCTGGCAGCAGTGGTTCTGGTTGGTGTTGGGTGCGCTTGCCGAAGCCGCTTTCATCGCCTCCAACCTCTCTGATCCGAACGCGGCCTCAAGAGCGGTTGCCAAAGAATTCGAGGAAAAATTCGACCTGGGGAAGATCAAAAGCCCCGTCGCTCGCCAGCGTCTTCAGAGCGCGTTGGAATACCGCCGCAACATGATCACCTTAGCGCAGCGGGCCAAAGGTGCGCTGAGAGTCAGCCTCCAGCAGACAACCAACGATGTTAACGACTGGATTGGGCACATGTACGAATTGGCGCTGCATATCGACGCCTTCGACAACAACGAACTGGTCGAACGCGACCGCAAGATGGTCCCTCAGCAGATCGAGAAGACCCAGATTCGCCTAAACCGCGAGACCGATCCCGCCATCCGCCGCGACCTCGAACAGCAGCTTAACCAGTTGAGGCAGCAGCTCGCCAACCTAGAGCAGACCGCCAACAGCGTCAAGCGGGCGGAAATCCAGCTTGAAAGTACGCTGTCCTCACTGGGCACCATCTACGCCCAGATGTCGCTGCTCGGCACGAAAGAAGTGGACAGCGGACGGGCGCAGCGCCTCCGCCTAGAAATCCAGGACGAAGTTGCCAGTCTGCAAGATACCATCAGCGCGATGGACGAGGTGCAGTCACAACGGCTGCAGCTCCGCTGATCCTGGGTCAGGCCGTGCAGTGATGAACCGAAGGGCGGTCGGGCAACCGCCCTTTGTTATTGACTGGGGATGCACATGGATACGCTAGACAGCCACATCAGCCCGAACAGCGACAGTTTCAAAGCCAATGCAGCCTACCATCGGGCGCTGGCTGCCGAACTCCGCGAGCGGCTGGCCCTGATCCGGCAGGGCAGCAGTGAGCAGTACCAGCAGCGCCACCGCGATCAGGGCAAGCTCTTCGTCCGTGACCGTATCGACCGCCTGCTTGATCCTGGCGCGCCCTTCCTAGAACTTTCGCCGCTGGCAGGCTGGTCGCTCTATGAGGATGAAACCCCGGCGGGCGGAATCGTCACCGGGATCGGGCGGGTCAGCGGAAGCGAGTGCCTGATCATCGCCAACGACGCCACAGTCAAAGGCGGCACCTACTACCCAATCACGGTCAAGAAACACCTCCGTGCCCAGCAGATTGCGCTGGAGAACAAACTGCCCTGCATCTACCTGGTGGACAGCGGCGGCGCGTTCCTGCCGATGCAGGATGAAGTCTTCCCCGATGTCGATGACTTCGGGCGCATCTTCTACAACCAGGCCATCATGAGCGCTGCGGGCATTCCCCAAATCGCCTGCGTGATGGGAAGCTGCACCGCTGGCGGCGCTTATGTCCCGGCCATGTCCGATGAAACCATCATCGTCAAAGGAACAGGCACGATCTTCCTGGGCGGACCACCGCTGGTCAAAGCCGCAACAGGCGAAGACGTTACCGCCGAGGAACTGGGCGGCGCCGCCGTCCATACCCGGCATTCGGGCGTAGCCGACCACTTTGCCGAGGATGACGACCACGCTCTTCACATCGTCCGCGGCATCGTCGAGACCCTCAATGCAGGAACGCTGCGGACAGCGCGCCCGCCCGGCCCAACCGTCGAGGAACCGCTCTACGATCCGTCAGAACTCTACGGCGTGCTGCCGACCTCGTTCCGCGAAGCCTACGATGCTCGCGAGATCATCGCCCGGTTGGTGGATGGCAGCCGCCTGCGCGAATTCAAAGCGGATTACGGTACAACGCTTGTGACTGGTTTCGCCCGCATTGAAGGCTACCCGGTGGGCATCGTCGCCAACAACGGCGTGCTCTTCAGCGAAAGCGCCCTCAAAGGAGCGCACTTCGTCGAACTGTGTGCCATGCGCCGGGTTCCGCTGCTCTTCCTGCAAAACATCACCGGCTTCATGGTCGGTCGCGAATACGAGAACCGGGGTATCGCCAAAGACGGCGCCAAGATGGTTCATGCCGTCGCCAACGCCCGCGTCCCCAAACTGACCGTCATCGTCGGCGGGAGCTTCGGCGCCGGGAATTACGGCATGTGCGGACGCGCCTACAGCCCGCGTTTTTTATGGATGTGGCCGAACGCGCGCATCAGCGTCATGGGCGGCGAGCAGGCTGCCAACGTGCTGCTGACCATCAAGCGCGATCAGCTTAAGCGCCAGGGCAAACCTGATCTGAGCGCAGAAGAACAGGCCGCCTTCAAGCAGCCCATCCTGGATAAGTACGACCGCGAGGGCAGCCCCTACTACTCAACGGCGCGGCTCTGGGACGACGGCATTCTCGACCCCGCCGAGACGCGCCGGGTTCTGGGGCTGGCGCTGGCCGTCTGCACCGCCGCTAGCATCGAAGAAACCCGCTTCGGCGTGTTTAGGATGTGAGGCAGCGACCTGAATGATAAGGATGGTGCTGCGCCATCTGGCAGTGGAACCAATTCACCCCTCAACAATCGCGCGGATCCAGGGCAGATGCTCGTCATAGTGACTGAATGTGTCCCCGACGATCCAGTCAATGACCGGCTGTTCCCGATCCGAGTCGGGCAGGAAGTAACGGTACGGGCGCTGGAGATCGGCGTCGGTCAGCGTCTTGAGCTTCGCCACAATGCGCTCGTGACTTTCATCGAGCGCGGCCAGAACTGCATCCAGAGGCATCTCCTGACTGCGGACTTGCAGCGCAGCGTTGATCACGTCAAAACCCTGCCCCCAAGTCTCCTCATCCAAGCCAACTGCCGCCGCTCTCGACTGCCCGTTGAGCAGCGCCAGCACGGAGTCTGACCAAGCCGCAATGTGATAGAGGTGATCGGCAGCGCTCCATCCAGCAGCGTCCTTCGGTCCGGTAAGGCGTTCCGCGCTGACCGAAACCAAGTAGTCCTGAAGCTGTTTCCAACTGGCCTCGATGCGGCTGAGCAGGTTAGGAAGGGTGATTTCCGATTCGGGCATCTCGCTCATAGGGTGTCCTCCTGGTGACAGCAATCATTGTAACCTAGATCGATCATTTGTGCTAACCAAAGGTACAAATCTGCTCTACACTTCTATATCGGTAATGGGGTATGGATCGCGCTGCCAACTTTGAACTTCCGCCCAGAGCTTGTATGTCCTACAATATGTTTCATTTCCAGCCTGATGCTCAATCGACAAAGGATCCAGCGCCGTGACCTCCAACCCCATCATCGTCGTCCTCAAGGGTGACCAGACTGGCCAAGAACTGCTCGAAGAGGCGCTGCGGGTGATCCAGCCGGGCGTGACTGGCTGCCCAGTCGATTTCGAGACGTTCGACCTCTCGCTGGAAAACCGCCGCGCCACCCGCAATCAGGTGGTCTATGACGCGGCCGCTCGCATCAAAGAGACCGGCCTAGGCATCAAGGCCGCAACCATCACCCCGCCGGGCAAAGATGATGTGGGCAGTCCTAACGCCCTCCTCCGCGAACTGGTCGATGGGCAGGTCATCCTCCGTACAGGACGGCGCATCCCCTCAGTCCGCCCCATCGCCGGTGTCTATGCTCCCATCGCTGTGGTGCGGATGGCCGTTGATGGCGAATACAGCGAGAAAGCCTGGCGCGAGGGTGAAGGCCTGGACGAAGTCGCTTACAGCACCCGGCGGCTCTCACGGCGCACCTGCCGGGCGGTGGCCGAATTCACCTTTCGCTATGCCCGGCGCACCAACAGCAAGGTCTTTGGCGGCCCCAAGTACACCGTCAGTCCGATTTACGAGGGTATGTTCAAAGAAGAACTAGACGAAGCCGCCAAGCGCTATCCCGATGTACCTTACGACCCCCAGCTCATCGACGCTACCTATGCGCTCTTACTGGGTACAGAAGGCGAGCCACTGGTCATCCCAGCGCTGAACCGCGACGGTGACAACCTCAGCGACCTGGTGATGAAAATGTTCGGCACGATTGCCGGAGCTGAGTCGGTCATCTTCAGCTTCGACGAGAACTTCGAGGTCAAGGTCGCGCTAACCGAAGCACCTCACGGTACAGCACCCAGCCTCCAGGGCAAGAACATCGCTAACCCCATGGCGATGATCCTGGCCGGCGCGGCTGTATTGGGCTACATCAAATCGGACAAGGCCAAACGCGCCAGCCGTGCCATCTACGAATCGGTGATGGAAGCGGTGCAGGCCGGCATCAAAACCAACGATCTGGCTGGATCGGCCAGCACGACCGAGTTTACCGACGAGGTCATCCGCCGGGTGAGCAACAAACTTGAAGCTTGGGACGCCCTCGGACAGCAGTAAATCCAAAGGGCAGACCATGACTCTGGATGACCGCTCCCTTGATCAAGACGTTCATACACTTTGGTCACTGCTGTTGACCATCGTGCTGGATGGTGAAAAGCGCCTTGCTGCCTATCTCACAGCCCACGGCCTGACTCCGCCGCAGTTGTACGTCCTGAAGACGCTCGCCGAGCGCGGCGGTCGCTGTCCCATTGGGGAAATCGCCCGTGCCCACCATCTCACTCACGCCACCATGACGGGGCTGGTCAACCGGTTGGAGGCCATGCGCCCGGCACTGGTCGAGCGCCAGCAGCGCGCTAGCGACCGTCGTTCGGTGGATGTCATTTTGACAGCTGCCGGGCAGGAGGTTTTCCAGGCAGTCCAGGCTGGCCTGATGGAGCAGGTTCGGGTCATGGTCAGCCTGCTCCCCCCACAGGAACGCCAGGATCTGATCGGCTATCTGTCGCGGTATTTAATGCTGGTTCAAGCCCAGTTTCCGATCTCGTCGCCCTAAATCCCGGTTTCTGACCGCAGAGTCATAGCGTTCTACCCCAAATCGTTTACAATTAAGGCATCGGCGGACTGCGACCTGGAGCGCTTATGCCCGACCGTTTCGTCCTTTCCAACATCCGGCGGCTGCCGCTGTTCAGCCGTCTGGCTCCACACCAACTAGAGGTCTTTGCCAGCGTGACGCAGGTGCTGCGTTACGAGCCAGGTGAGACGATTTTCCAGCAGGGTGAAGTTCCAGCAGGGCTGTTCTTGTTCGTCTCTGGCAGCGGTGTGCTGACGCAGCGCGGCATCGATGGGGTCGAGCGTATCTTCGGGCAGATGAACTCTGGTGAATACACCCCTGAATCTGCTCTCTTCCACGAAACCCCATCCCTGGTGAATCTCCGCGTTACCCAGACGGCCATCGTCCTGTTCCTGCCCCGTCAGCAGATGCGCGGCATCCTCGCCCACTACCCCGATATTCAGGCCAGCTTGCAGGCCGCCCAAGCGGCTGCTGCCGCCCCACCACAGGAAAAAAGTCCTGAAGCCTTTGAAAGCCAGCGTCCCAATGAAACGGTCCAGATTCAAACGCGCAAGCATCCTTATGCCTTCATCGGCAAGCTGCTTGCGTTCATATTCTTGACCCTGGCCGTTTGGATCGGTGGGGCTTATTTCGGCTCAGTCGTACCGCAGTTCCCCTGGGTGCTGATCACCCTACCGATCACCCTGCTCTTCGTCGTAATCAGCATCTTCTACTATCTCGAATGGCGCAACGATCTGTTGGTCATCACCGACCGCCGTGTCGTCAATGTCCATCGCAATATCCTCAACTTCTCGACTCAGATCAACGAGATTCCGCTGGATGGCATCCATGAGGTTAACGTCAGTCTGCCGCCGCTGAGCGATTTTGGTGGACGGCTGGCCGGCTACGGCACGCTCATCATCAAAACTTCTGGCGACGCCGATAACATTCTCCTCACCGAAATGCCCAATCCCAAAGCCCTTCAGGAAGCCATTTTCGCCCATAAGGCCAAGTATAAAGAGAAACGCGCCCAGGAATCCCGCGAGGCGCAGCGCAGTGCCATCCGCGGCGAACTCGCACGGGTTATCGGTGGGCCACCTACGACGCAGCCTGCTCCCGGCCAACCTGCTCTGGCAGGCCAAACCACATCCCTGCCGCCCGGCGTGACTATCCGACCCGGCCCCTTTGCGCTCAAGTTCACCGATGCTGACGGCCGGACCGTCTATCGCAAGCACCATGTCGTCTGGTTTAGCAATGTCTTCCTGCCAACATTGGTCATCGGTACTGGGCTGGTACTGCTCCTGATCGGGATCGGCGGCCTCCTCGCATTGGCGGTCGTGGCGATTGGAGCTTTATGGTTCTATCTGGCCGATTGGGATTGGCGCAACGACCTCTACATCGTCGGTGATGAGACCGTAACCATCATCCACCGCCGACCGCTGTTCTTGCAGGATCAGCAGGACAAGATTCTGCTTGCCCAGGTCGATAATATCGTGTCTAGCACACGGGGTTTCCTCAACAGCTTGATGCAAATCGGCGAAGTCAAGCTGATGCTCAGCGGTGCTGACGAAAAGAATGCCAAACGCTTCACCCATGTCCACCAGCCCAAGACGATCCAGCAAGAAATCGCCCGCAGACAGGACATTTTCCGCGAGAAGAAGAAACAAGAAGAAGCCCAACGCCAGCGGCAGGCGATTGTCGAGTATCTGTCGGTTTACCATGAAAGCGTGGGGCAAAATCCGAACGCTTACGCCCCCAACGCACCAGCAGGCGCTCCCGCTGCCTACACTGCTCCCAGCGTCCAACCTGTGGACGACTACTCTGCACAGCCGCCGCGTGTTCGAGATCGTTCACGTCCGCCGGGTGTCCCACGCGCCCGCCGGGACTCTACAGGTGGAACATAGGTTAGGCAGGCTACAAACTTTCAAAAGGGAGGTTATGTGGGCAGCCGTGTCTACTGGGTTGTGCCAGACTCGATACTGGGATTGGAACTCAGCGGTGATCTAACCGTCGATGACATGCGCCCCGTCATTTGGCAGTCCATCGATGCGCTGCGCCAGGGGCCGCTGTCATTTATACTCGACTGCGCGCAGTTGGCAGCCGTCGAACCGGAAGTCTACGAACTGTCTTCCTTCAGCCAATGGATTTACCATCCCAACTCGCGCTGGTTTGTCTATATTGCGCCACCGCCCTTCTTCATGCGCGTGATGAAGATGCGGCATCGCGGCAGCAGTCAGGTCTTTGAAAACACTGATGAGGCTCTACAGTTCTTAAAGAGTTCAACCCACCAGAAGAAGCGCTCCTAATTTTCCTGCTTCGTGTATAATGCAGATCGATAACCCCATCAAAGGTCGGTCTTGCTGTGAGGTAGTGGCTGTTTACTATGGCTGTACGTGAAATTGTCCAGGCCAATCACCCGGCGCTTCGCAAGAAAGCGCACCGCGTCACCAGTTTCGATTCCAAGCTTCAGACCTTGATCGACGACATGGTCGAAACGCTGCTCGATGCCCCTGGCGTTGGATTGGCCGCCCCGCAGGTAGCCGTCAACCAGCGGTTGATCGTGGTGCGGCTGCCCGATGACGAGAAGAGCATCGAAGAATTCGGCGAGGAAGCTGGCAAGCTGTATGTCGTCGTCAATCCCGAAATCATCAAGGCCAGTAAAGAGATGGTCGAAGGCGTCGAAGGCTGCCTGTCGATCCCCGGTTACGCCGGCCTGGTTGAGCGTCACGAAAAAGTAACCGTGACCGGACAAGATCGCAAAGGCAAGCCGCAGCGCATCAAGGCCTCCGGTTGGCTGGCCCGCGTCTTCCAGCATGAAATCGACCACCTCGACGGGCGCCTGTATATCGATATCGCCAGCGATGTCTGGGAAATCCGCCCTGAAGACCAGGAAGCGCCTGCGGAATAGACACTCCCGCGAGGGTAATCCGATGGCCCCCAAACCCAACCGCCTGCTGCTGTTGATCGCCTTCGCCATGCTGTTGGCGGCCTGCCAGGGAGAAGCCAGCTCCGCAGTCGATGTACCCGCGCGGTTGGCCCAAGAGCGTGCCGCGCTGCCGGAGGTCACAGCGGTCGAGAAATGGCAGCGTGTCACCCTACTGCCGCTCCCCCAAATCAGCGCTCCCAGCATGGTGCTCCTGGTTGATGGCAGCTACCGCATGTTCTGGAACGATCCCAACCTCAACGGCATCGGCAGCGGCACATCCAACAATGGGCTGCGCTTCAGCCCCGATGACCGCGCCCGGTTAATCAACGCCCCGGCGGGTCAGCCCGACTGTATGACCAGCTACCCCTGGGTGATCCTCGTTCCCGGCGGTTACCGCATGTACTACCAGGGCGCAGCTTCCCCCTGTACGACCGAACCGGTCTCCCCCACCGATCCCCAAACGGTCTTTCGCGTCTTCAGCGCCTTCTCGCGCGATGGCCTCAACTTTGAGCGCGAACCCGGCATCCGCATCGACGCCGGCGAATCTGCCCCACTTGCCTCTGCTGGTCACGGCCGCATCCAGCAGTTAGATGACGGCCACTACCGCATGTTCTTGACCGTCCGCTACCACGGCGAAACCACCCCGGCTGTCCTAGGTGCTGTGTCACCCGATGGCTTGAACTGGACGCTCGATCCCCAGCCCGTCCTGCGGGATGCCAGCAGCCCCACCTTCATCCAGATCGAAAGCACAATCTATCTCTACGCGGTCTACCAAGCCGATAACATCATCCTTCTGGAATCCACCGATGGCGTGAACTTCCGGCCAACCCATTGGGTCGAATTCTATGACGAGCAGGGCAGCCGCCTGATTGAAGTCCGTGCTCCAGAAATCTTCGAAACGCTTGACGGTATCTTGTACCTGTATGCGGCCACACGCGGCGCCGACGGGATTGCTGTGTTCACTCGTCAGCAGTGAACACGAGGACATTCCTGCGCTGCTGCCCTGTGAGAAAGAACACGGCATGGTTTGATACTTCCAATAGGGGAACTAAACCCACTACAGAGGGTAGAGGTTGATCCCGAATGCGCCCCCCACCGCCACGATCAGCGGCGCGATAACCAGGCCGGGTAGAAAGTTCGCCATTCGCGGCTGCTTGACGTTCAGCAAAATCAGTGACAGCCCGATCAGCATCAACCCACCTACGGCCGTCATTTCGTTCATCATCGCCGCGCTCATGAAGTCCCCAATCGCGCCCCCCAGCAGTGATAGCCCCCCCTGTACCACCAGGATGGTCAGCGTGCTGAAGGCCACCCCTACCCCAAAGCTGGCTGCGAACGCCATCGACGCGAAGAAGTCCAATGCGCTCTTGATCGCGATCTGCTGGAAGCCAACTGCCAGCCCCATTCCATCCTGGATCGATCCGGCGAAAGTCAGCGGCCCGATGCAGAACACCAGACTGGCCGTCACAAATCCGGTGATGAAACGAGTCCGTGCGTCTTGTCCGCTCGGCTGCGCTGCGCCGTCACCCACGCGGCCTCCCCGCGCCAGCCGCTCCTGAAACCACCCGCCGATCTGCTCTAACCGCCCGTGTAAGTCCAGCAGCTCCCCCAAGATCACACCCGTCACGATGCTCACGAGTGGGATGATGGGGTTGCCCGTTTGCCCCGCGTTGCTGATCCCCACGAACAGCGTCACCAACCCCAATCCGGTGACGACCGACTCCTGGATTTTCTGCGACAGCCAGTGGCCAGCCAGCATGCCCAGCAGGCTGCCGATGGCAACCGTCACCATATTCAGAATGGCTCCGCCCACGAATCACCTTTGCCCAGAATGATCGGCCCATTCGCGCCGCAGCAGGCCGAATAACCAGAGATCATGAAAACCGTTGTCAGCGTAGAAATGTTCGCGCTGGATGCCTTCGCAGCGGAAGCCGACCTTTTCCAGCACGCGCCGCGAGGCTGGGTTACGACCTTCGGCGTCAGCTTCGATGCGGTTTAGCAGCATCCGCTCAAAGCCGAATTCAACCACTGCCCGCAGTGCTTCCGGCATCAGTCCATGTCCCCAATACGCCCGCGCCAGATCATACCCCACCGATGCCCGACAGTCCGCGCGAATCCAGTAGTTGTAGCCGATCATACCAATCAGTTCATCAGCTTCATCTTTGAGGGTAATCCCCCAGCGGATTTCACTGTGGTCATCATAGGCAGCCGTGATGTTTTCGATCAGTTGAATGGCTTGATCCAACTGGCGGTAGGGCGCGCCCGTATTGTAGCGCGTCACCTCAAAATCGCTGCGAATGCGGAATACCGCCTCAGCGTCCGCCCGCGTGATCTGGCGCAGCCGCAGACGCGGCGTTTCCAGAACCGGGAAAGCCTTGAAGTCGAATACGTCCATCATGACTTCACCAGCCGTTCCGTCTGCATCTCGTTCCACAGCCGTTCGATCTCGATCACCATGCGCCGGGCACTGCGCTCCACCAACCACAGTGCCTCATGCTGATCTGGATTCAGGATTTCGATCTCACGGACATGGTACACGTTGACGAGATAAACTCCCAGCAGCACCATTTCCAGCGGCGTCCGTGCCGCGTACATCAGCCGGTAGCGGGGATCGTTTAGCCATTTCGCGCGGGGGTGCTCAGCGACCGCAGCGTAGGCGTCAATTGCATCCGAAGTCAAATGGACAGCCTGGCGAATTTCTTCCATCAGGCGTTTTTGTCGTTCGGTCAGTATGCCAAATCGCTCTCGTAGGACAGCATCATAGCCGCGGAGCAGATCATCACGCAGGCGGCGAAGTTCAGCAGGAGTCACGTGGATCTATCCCGATCATGCAAGGCAGAACCCAAACCAGGGCTGTGTCAATTGACCCTACCTTACATCGCTTATAACGACCTTTCAATATTGCCAATGTCCTACAGCAGTCCACTTACAGGCGGCGCTGGTCACGTCCACCGCTGCCAAGCTTTTCCTTCGCACTGCGTGTGCTCATCCCACCGACTGGCTCCATCGCTTTGTAGAAAGCCTCATCATACGCCCGCGTCTTCACCACCACCGGCATCGGGACGGCATGCCCCATGATGATCGCCTGCTGTTTGGTATCCAGCCGCGCCAGTACCTCGCGCAGGTTGTTCGCCCCGTTGATGCCGGTCAGCACCGCGTTGATATCGCGCTCATTATCCAGCAGCGCTGTGACGCGTGTCCCCACCTGGCTCATCACCTCTTCATCGATCCCGCTCGGCCGCTGGTCAACGATCAGCAGTGTGACGTTGTACTTCCGCAGTTCGCGGGCAATCGTCCCAAAGATCGTCTGCCCGGCGATGCCCGGCTGCAAGAACTTATGCGCCTCTTCTATCGTGATGACCAACTGCGGCGGCTTGTCGGCCTCGTCCCCCAATGAACGCTCCACCATATCCACATAGCGATCTCGGATGCGCCGAGTCAGGTAATTGGCGACCAGGATATATGCTTCCAGTTCGTTCCCGTAGCGCCCAAACTCTAGCACTACATTCTTACGTTCGTCCACCAGGATATGAATGATGCGCTCAACTGTCTCCCCGACCGTCTCCGCCACCAGGAACGGCCAGCGTTCAAACCGCTGGATGCGCCGCTGCAAACCCAGCAGCGTCCCTTCGGCAATGTTCGTATTTTGGGTGATGTCATCCAAGTCGAACACTTCCGCATGGATAAACCGCTTGATCCACCCTGGTCCCCACCGCTTCTTGAGCGTGTAGGCTGCATCGATCATCGCGTCGGTCAGGTTCATCGTCGCCCGCAGCGCCGCAATATCCTCCGGCTCAATCTCGTCGTAGCCTAACCGGATCACCGCATCGATCTTGGCGTTGCGCCGCCGCGACGACTCTTCGTCCAGCGTCAGAATCACCACCTGGTTATTGAACAACTGCTTCAGCCCTTTGGCCTGCGTGCCGCGTTCATCCGTCGCCGCCCAGCCGTAGTCATTGTGCATATCGAAAATCAGATTGACCGCCTGCCCCCAGCGGATCACCCCGGCGATCAACATGCGCGTCAAGAAGCTCTTGCCCGTGCCGCTCTTACCGAAGACCCCCACCGACCGTTCCACCAACCGTTTCAGGTCTAGGTTGATCTGCGTCGTCTGGAGTTCCAGCGGCGAGCCAACGTTGAAATGCGCCGCGTCCTCCTCGCCGAACACGGCATTCACGTCCGCCACTGTGGCGTTGTACACCGGCATGAAGTGCCCTGGAATCGTCTTGACTGGCTTGGGCTGTCCCTCTTCAATCGACAGCATTGGCGTCACATTGACCGTGCCGTAAGCTGCCGTTCCAATATAGATGTCGTGCAGGAAATCATCCTCCGCCAGCTCCGGCGGATGATTCTGGATGGCAGGATTGGTGCTGTTCAGAGCAATATCCGTCACCATGCAGAAGAAGCGGATCTGGTTCGCCCCATGTACCACCACGTAGCGCCCCACCGCTAGTTCCTCGATAGTCTGGTCGCGGTCGAGCTTGACCACCAGCCCCTTGCTCAACGAACCACCCACTACCAACCCCAACCGCTCTTCAGCATCAAGCGGTCCGCTGGCCGGGAACCACACATTCAGGTCTTCTGCATCAGGCGGAAAAGCCATTGGCACATCCATCCTTGTCTTGATGATCCACAGGCAAACTGAGTACATCGCAGTAGAACGATTGTACACGATTTTCAGGTCGATTCTCTCCCCAGAATCAAAGCGACCAGCGGGATGCTGGTCGCTCCACATCTAGCCCTTCTCAGCGCTACGAAGGCCGCGCCGTGAGGGTCATCGTCAAATCCATCCGATCTGTGCCGTTACGCAGAATCGTCACCGTGATCGTGTCGCCAGGGCGCGTCTCCCGCGCCAGATAGCCCACGATATCGTCCATTCCCCTGACTGCTGCCCCGTTGATCGCCTGAATGATGTCGTACCGCGGGCTGGTCACGTTGTTGAAGCGGCTCGGTATCTGCGCATTCTGCAATCCCGCCCGGTCCGCTGGGCTGCCATTCGTGACCTCGCCGACGATCACGCCGCGCGTGTTATCCGGCAGATTCAGCGACTGGTTCAAGTACAGCGTTAAATCCGTCCCGGAGATGCCCAGGTAGCTGTAATCTACTCGTCCATCTGCGATCAGCTCCTCGGCGACCCGCTGCACTAGGTTGCTTGGCACAGCGAATCCCACCCCCGAATTGCTGCCCGATCCACTCAGAATCTGCGAGTTCACGCCGATCACCTGCCCGTCCAGATTCAGCAGCGGGCCGCCGCTGTTACCGGGGTTGATGGCTGCGTCAGTCTGGATTACCCCGCCAATCGAGAAACTCGTCAGCCCGGTGATAACCCGGTCCAGCCCGCTGATGATCCCCGTCGTCAGCGTCCAATCCTGACCGAACGGGCTGCCGATAGCAAGCACCGTCTGTCCCACCTTCAAAGCATCCGAATCGCCAAAGCGGATTGGGCGGAGCTGCTCAGCGGGCACATCCACATCCAGCACCGCCAAATCGGAGTTCGGGTCCAGGCCGACGATCTGCGCCTCAGCCAGCGTCCCATCCAAGAACTCGATGGCAATCAACCCCGCCCGATCCACCACGTGGTTGTTGGTCACGATATGCCCTTCGGTGTCGATCACAAAGCCGGAGCCGGTCGCCGTGCCCAGCACGCGGTTGTTCTGCCCCAGCGCCGTCACCTGGATGGCGACCACCGATGGGCTGACCTCCTCATACAGCCGGGTGAATAAGTCCGTTGCCGGATCAAAGACCTGCGCAGCCTCAACTGGTAGACTTGTCTGGAACGTCCGGCTGGTGGACGAAGCATGCACACCGGCGGCCAGGCTCAAACTCATCACCAGCACAAGCACAATTCCGAATACAATCACCTTCACACGTTGTTTGCTGCCTGACATCATGGTTCACCTCAACTCATCAAGAGATATGTGACAGCACCCTCACTCAATAACCTCTATTCTTAACCACCTATAATCTCGTAGATGGGTCTGCTGTACTTTGCCTGTTTTTTCTCACCATCATTATCATCACCATTTGTCTAAAATTCATCAGACACAAAAAAAGCGGAGGCGGGGGGCCGCCTCCGCCAAAGCGCAGCGACTCGTTAAGTCTGGCCTGCGCTGGGGAGGGCCGGTGCAGCGTCCGAGCTGCCCTGCCCATTGCGGTTGCCGCGCCCGTCACGCGGACCGAAGCCGTCCATACCACGGCCCATGCCGGGCTCCATGAACGGCCCAAAGTGGAAGAACAGGCCCGGCATGTCGCCTTCCAGAGTGACGGTTTCGCTGCCACGGGTGACAGTCAGAGTGAGGCCGCCGAGGCGAGCCATGCCCCTGCCAAAGGTATCCAAGCTGAAGTCGGCAGCGGGTTCGTCATTGATCGCCGTGATCACATCGCCGATCTGCAGCCCATACGGGTTGTTGCTCTTGAGGACATTGGTGACTTCAAAGCCGCCCTCGGTCTCGGCCAAATCCGCATTCACGAACATCTGCACCAGCGAGAGCGCATCTTCCGGCAGGGTGAACACACCCATTCGGCCTGGACGATCATTGACCTTCGCGCTGCCCAACACAACATCGACACTCACAGTTTCATTGTTGCGCTGAACTTCCAAGGTGGCCTTGTCGCCAGGGGCAGCCGCCTGCACCAGTTCCGCCAACTGTGCAGCGCTGGTGACAGCCGTACCGTTGAAGCTGACGATCACATCCCCCACCTGCAGATCAGCCGTGTCCGCCGGTGACCCACTCTGGACGCGGGCGATAATCACCTGGTCGTTCTCTTCGACCAGCGCCACGCCCAACCAAGTCTTGGTCGAGGTGGTATCCGTCGTATCCTGGGCCGCGATGACACCCGCCGTGACGGCCAGCGCAGTAAGCGCCAGCAGTAGAACGGCAATCGATTTACGCATAGTGTGTGTCTCCTTGCTTTTTCTTGACGACAGTGCGGTTCTGCGCCGCTGATCATCACGATACTGCATTATGCCGAGGCCGTGGTTATCTACGCCTCAAATTCCCTTAAATCCGATTTAAGACGCAGGCGACCGCAAAGCCGGATGGTACGTCGTGGCCGCCAGTGCCAGCAGCCCGGCCAGCGCCAAGATGCCGGGAGCCAACAGCGGATTAGCCCCCTTCAAAGCTTCCAGGAAAACTTCCAGCCCAGCAGCGCTGGGGCGAATTTCCTGCTCAAACTGGTAATTGCCCAGAAGGTGCAGCCCCAGCCCAAGCCCGCTGCCCAGCACCATCAGCATCATGACCCCGCGCAGCAGCCAGATCGTCAGCCGCTGGGGGCGGAACCACACCGCCCCCACAGCCACCAGACCCAACCCACACAGGATGAACGGGATCCACTGCGCGGGTTCGCCATAATGCTCGGTCAGCGCCAGTTCAATGGGCGTGACCAGGCACATCAACCCCGCTGCCGCCAGTATAAAGCGGCGCAGCCGTTCCACCAGCCGCTCGCTGCTCATACATCCTCCGCCAGGTAGTAGGCCGCCAGCGCTGCGTCATCTGGGGACAGGAAGCTGCCGAGCACCGTCAGGAACGCCTCGTTGGAGGCAAACGGCCGTGCCGCGATCAGCGCAGCGGCGATAGCATCATCCACCCCCGGAATCTGCTTGAGCGTCTCGGCATCCGAGTCGTTGATCTGCACAGGCACATACACGTACTGCTCGTAGGCCGCCACCTGCGCCGCGTCAACGTATTTTCCAAGCTCGCGCCGGAACTGGACGATGCTCACATAAGGGCGGTATTCCTGGAACTCGCGCACCATCCGGCTGCTCATATTCGGAATCGCCAGCAGTTCATCGCGAGTGGCCGTATTCAGATTGATGAGCGTGAAACTGACCTCTGCAGCCGCCTCAGCCACGGTATGCGCCGGATTGCTCTGTGGGCTGACGACGACCAAATCGTTGTCATATTCCCCCACATTGATGATCGGGTAGAATGGGCCTTCCGTCTGGGCAGGCGTCGCTGTGAGCGTTCCACTCGGCGCGTCTGCCGTGGCGATCACCAAGTCTTTGGCCGCAGTTTGGATCGTCATGCCCTGGGCATCCGTGACTGGCGTGAGTTCTAGGACGACGTTAGCCGCGCTGGCGCCAAGCTGCTGGAAAATGCGGTCATTCTGCGCGGCGCTCAGGTCATCCGCAAAGTAGAACTGAGTCGTCAGCAGCTCCACTCCATCCTGCTTCACCTTGACATGGATGTGCAGCGGGCGGTTCATCTCCGGCGCGGGGATGACTGTGCGGAAGGCATACGCCCCATCCGCATCCGTCACCACCGAGCCGTAGTGCTGGAAATTCGCGTCAAAACCATCTGCCGGAGCATTCGGGTGGTCATACGCGCCGTTGGCATCCGTCTGCCAGATTTCGACCGTAACCCCGGCCAGCGGCTGTCCATTCACGTCCACGACATGCCCGTACAGGATCAGCGCATCCCCAACTGCTTCCACAGGATCATTGAACTGTGGCAGGTCGCTGGCTGACGCATCCTGTGCCCCCACCATGCCTACCCCAATCAGAAGAATCGCAATGACCCTAACCAGACGAGTGATCGATTTCATGCTTCACTGCTCCTTACGTCCCGATCCACCTGGCCGGGACAAATCCTTGAACCGCTCCACACTCTACTGGTGTTTCTGCCTCGGCTGGTTATATGTCCCTCAAATATCCTTAAATCTACCTTAAACGACCTGACCTCTGGCCCGATTCGGTGCGATACTGAAGAAAATGTCCGCGTTGAACTCGAAGAGCAGTCTCATGCCTGTGATCGTCATGATTGAAGATGACCGCCTGATTGTCGAACCCGTCGCCCGCGCCCTCCGCGGCCTCGGATACGAATTCTTACCCGCTTACGATGGTGCTTCCGGCCTCGAACTGGTCTTGAACAAGCAGCCTGACCTCGTCATCTTGGACATCATGCTGCCGGAGATGGACGGTTGGGAAGTCTGTAAGGCCATCCGCCAGCACAGCGTCGTCCCCATCTTGATGCTCACCGCCCTCAACGAAGAGATCGACCGCATCCTCGGCCTCGAACTCGGCGCTGACGACTACCTCACCAAGCCTTTCAGCACCCGCGAACTCATCGCCCGCATCAAAGCCCTGCTGCGCCGCGTCGAGTTCGACCTCCACCGCGCCCCCCAATCCAAACAGGTCACAATCGGCGAATTCCGCATCGACTTCGACCGCCGCCAAGTCTTCAAGGGCGACCAAGAACTCGCCCTCCGGTACAAAGAGTTCGAGCTGCTCAGCTTGCTCGTCGCCAAAGCCGGCGAGGTTGTCAGCCGCGCCGAAATCTTCGATAAAGTCTGGGGAACCGAATGGCTCGGCGACATGCGCACGCTCGATGTCCACATCCGCTGGCTGCGCGAAAAACTTGAAGATGACCCCAGCCAACCGCGCTATATCCAAACCGTGCGCGGCGTCGGCTATCGCTTTGCATCAGGAACCGACCGATGACCATCCCCTTCCGTTTGACCGGCATCCGTGCCCGCCTCCTGGTCGCCTATCTCGGCATCCTCATCCTCGGCTTCGTCGCCCTCGCCGTCGTTGCCGGTGGGCAGATTTCCTCCGCTGCCCGCCAAGATTACGAACAGCGCCTCGTCAACGAGATGCGCCTCATCGCCCAGGGCTTGGCCTCCTACCTGCGCGATTCCACCCTCGATGCCGATCCCACCGCGCTCACCGAACTGCTCTCCAGCTACGAGACCGATGTCGGCGGCGCGCTCGTGCTGCTCTCTTTTAATTCGCGTGACCGTCGTCCCATGCCCATGATGCTCGACCTGCCCGAGATCGAAACCGCCCTGCGGGGCAGCATCGCTGTCGTCCAGCGCCTAGATGAGAATGGCCGCGACTCGCTCTTCACGGCCATCGCCATCGGGGATATGCGCGGCGGCCTCATCGCCCAGTTGAGCGTCCCCATCGCCAACCTTCAGCGCCTGGTCCTCGAACGCTGGACTGTCCTCGGCTTGATCTTCGCCATCGTCACCACCGTGGCCATCGCCGCCGCCCTATGGGTCTCCCGCACCATCATCCAGCCGCTCTACATCCTCCGCCAATCTGCCCTACGGCTTTCCAAAGGTGATCTCTCTCACCGCGTCGCCCGCATCGGTCGCGACGAAATCGGCGATGTCGCCCGCGCCTTCAACGATATGGCCGGCCAGCTTCAGAGTATGTTAGAGGAACAGCGCGCCTTCGCCAGCAATACCTCTCACGAACTCCGCACCCCCCTCACGACCATTCGCCTCCGCATCGAAGCGCTCCGCTATGACACCAGCCTCGATCCCGAAACTGCCCAAACCTACATCCGTGAGATCGATGAAGAAGTTCTCCGCCTCGCCGCCCTCATCGACGATCTAACCCTTCTCTCTCGCTTTGATGCCGGTCGTGCCGAACTCGGCGCCACCGAGATCGACCTAGTCCGTTTTGCCAGCAGCCTCCAGCAGCAGCTCAGCCCACAAGCTGCCGCCCGCAGCATCACCTTCAGCGTCAGCCTCCCGCCTGAACCGCTCGTCGTCAGCGCCAGCCTCACCCATCTGACCGTCGCCTTCCGCAACCTGCTGGAGAACGCCATCAAGTACACCCCTGCCGGCGGCAAAGTCGATCTGCGAGTCAGCCCCGCCGCAGGTGGCGCCAGTGTCACCATTCAGGATAACGGTCGCGGCATCGCCGCCGAGCATCTCCCCCATGTCTTCGAGCGCTTCTACCGCGCCGACAAGGCTCGCTCGCGGGATGTCCCCGGTACAGGCTTAGGGCTGGCGCTGGTCAAATCTATCGTCGAAGCCTACGGCGGAACCGTCACCATCGAGAGTCCTGGCCTCGGCCAGGGAACCACGGCTGCCGTCTTCTGGCCCTACCGCCCCTCACCCTATCAGCCAGACACCCCCTCAGAGAGGACTGTTGAACCTTGATTAGGACTTGAACTTACCTTAATTCAATTAGTTTAAAGGCGGGAGCTTTCGCTGTCGCCACCGAAGAGAGTCATCCATTCGTCGATCTCGTCCTCCGAGAGGCGGACTTCGGCAGCTTCACCGGCGTCAATCACCGGTCGGGGTGGCGACTGCATCAGTGTGACGAATTCCTCAGAATGCAGGGTACCCATGCGCCGCTGCCGGGCAGTCGCCAGCACGTCATTATCCGATGACACGACAATCCACGCGCGGAAGTCCTCGATCTTGCGAATGCGCTCCATCATCACCCGGTCGGCAGTGGATCGCGCCGAGGCAAAGACAACCTGCACTGCGCGCGTAGACATGCGCGAGCTGCCGCCCGGCAGCCCGTGGTCGAAGACCACCAGGCAGGTCTTGCCCGTCCGCGCCGTGAAGGAGACCAGTTTTTGAATCAGTTTGGCTTCGTCGTTGGGGTCGTCGAGGGATATATCCGGCAGCTTGGCGATCAAGTTATGACCATCAATCATGTAGGGCATAGGTTTCACTCCTCGACGACATGCGCCCAGGCAGCACTCCCTGGACGACTTACGGTTAGTCCCAACACTACCAAACTTTGATGAGTCCGGGATAACAACATCGCGCGATTGGACTGCACACCGACTCCAGCAGTTTGGCATTCGGCACGTTGAATCCCTTTGGATATACTTGTCCAAGTTGCTGAATCAGTTAGACCTCCGCTGAGTCAAAGAAATGTCCACCTACCCAAGCATCCCTCCCAGTGAATATCCCCAGCGTTGGCAGCGCGTACAAGCGATGATGCGCGAACAGAATCTTGATTTATTGGTCGCATATGCCGATGACCGTGCGGTATTTGGGCCGGCGCACGCGCGTTGGTTAGCCAACTTCCCCGTACATTTCGAACCGGTGTGCATCCTCATGCCGCCAACAGGGCTGCCCATGATGTTGGTCGGCCCCGAAAGTGTTGAGTACGCATTGTTGGCGGGGCAAATTCGGGATGTGCGTGTACTGCGCGAATTCACGCATCCCAATGAGGATTATCCCTTTTCCACTATTCAAAGTCTTGGCGAAATTGCGCAGGAAGCCGTTGGCGACCTTTCCGTGCTGCAGCGCATCGGTTTAGCCGGGCGCGGATTGATCAATGCCGAGCTGATGGACGCCTTTCGTCAAACGCTGCCACACGTCGTATGGGTTGATGTAGAAAACGCGCTGTGCGATCTACGTGCCCAGAAATCCCCCGCAGAACTTGCGGTCATTCGTTACGCCTATCAGATCGCAGAAGCTGGGCTGCAGGCAGCGCTCGATGCCATTCGACCTGGCATCACTGAACGCGCGATTGCCGCAGAAATTGACGCGGCCATGCGGCGCATGGGTTCCGAGGGAACAGGCATTGATACCATTGTGGCATCGGGGATCAACACACGCCCGATCCTAGCCCGCTCCACCTTTCGCACTGTGGACAAGGATGATTTAGTGCTGTTAACAATTGCCCCGCGCTATGAAGGTTATCACGCTGCAGTTGGACGTCCGGTGTTAGTTGGCAGCGTCGACAAGCAAATTGCGCGCGCGGTAGAGGTGGCGTGGGAGGCGCAGGAAGCGTGCTTTGCAAGCATGCGTCCTAACATCGAGGGGCGGTCGGTAGAGGCAGCAGGCCGGCGTGTCGTTGAGGCGGCGGGCTTAGGCGAATTCTTCTTGTATTCCGGGGTTCATAGTGTCGGCGTGATTGAGTTTGAACCGCCGATTTTTGGCCCCAGCAGCGCCGCTTTGTTGAAACCCAACATGGTGATTTCTGTCGACATTCCGCTGTTCAATACCCCCTGGGGTGGTTTACGCATTGAGGACGGCTTCTGGATAACCGAAACGGGTGCGGAACGACTGCACACCACACCCTATAAACTCGTCAAGTGATTTTTGGGGGAACGCTGCCAGCGTAATGGTTCATCCGGTAAATCAGCATCACTTTGTGTGACCTCACCCCGCTGCGCTTCGCTTAGCTCCCCCTCAGCCATGTTTGGAGAGGGGGCCGGGGGGGGAGGTTCTGAGACGTTGTCTGAACTTATCGGATACAGCAGTACTGATATTTAATCCAGTTGTTGTCCTGCCTCACGTCGGGTGATTGCCCGGTTAGTGGGGGTGTGCTAAGATTCCCCCTGGGGTACTTTTTGGGGGAGTAGTCGAAGGCTGAGGCTGTTATGCGGCGTCGTTCGCTGATCGTGTTCATCATCCTGAATGTGCTAATTTCCGCCGGCGTGGTCGTGGGTGTCCTCTCATTGTTGAACCAGGGGAATGCGCCGGTTCAATCCAACCAAGTGATTGTTACTGTGCCGATCCTGGTCACCGCCACCACCGATCCGAATGCCACGCCGCGTGTGATTATCATCACAGCCACGCCGCTGCCTGGCTCGGTTGGCGTGCTGCCGACCGGCATATTGGAAACCAGCCCCGCGCCCCTCCCTGGGCTGACGACTGCTGAAGCTCAGGCCATTAACCCCGCAGCGGCAGGGGATAGTGGTTCGGCAGTAGCAACTGTGCTGCCGGAAAACTGCATCCTGCATACCATCGCGTCAGGAGATACCCCCTATGGCGTAGCGCTCCAGTATGGGGCGGACTTCTTCCGCGTGATGGAAGTTAATGGCTTAAATGATGAGACGGCCTCGCTGCTCCAGATCGGCGATACGCTGATCGTGCCGCTCGAAGGCTGCCCGCTCACTGGGCCGATTACCACGCCTGCTCCCACGGTCGAAATAACTAGTGTGACTCAAGAAGCTGCGGCTGAAGTCACGCCGGAACTCTTCACCGCCACGCCGACGGTGCGCCCGACCTTGACGCTTCCGCCCACCGCAGTGAATGCCCAGGTGGAAATTGCCGAAGTGCGCGGCGTGGGCGATATTACCGCTGAAAGCATCGTCATCCGCAACAATGGCAACAATGTGAACATGAAGGGCTGGACGATTTCCGATGCGCAGGGCAATACCTACACCTTTGCCGAACGCATCCTCTTCTCGCAGGGGCTGGTTACAGTTAACAGCCGCGTCGGGCAGGATACTCCGGTAGCCCTGTTCTGGAACCGCACCGCTCCAGCTTTTGAGCCAGGTGATGTAGTAACGCTGCGGAACGACAAGGGTGTCGTGCAGTCATCCTTCCGCGTGCCGGGTTCGGTCAACCTGCCCTGACATCCTCAATTGTGGATAGCGGCTTCACCAATCCAGGTGGGGCCGCTGGCGCGGTTTACGTCCCGATAGGCGCACTGGCTTGAGCGGCTTGTAACGCTTCCCGGATGCCGAGCGGCGGGAGGCCGGCTGGCGGTGGGCAAACCGTGCCGCAAAGATCGCCATCAACTTCAACAGCATTTTCACGTTTCTCCAAGCCTTTTCATTCATGATATGAAAAACTGCTGGTGAATGTGAATGAAAATCGGCTGAGACTTTCCCACTGGCTGAGAGGGACAGGATGATTCCGATTGAACATATCCTGGTTGGAACAGCCGTTTTCCTGATCGTTGGGGTAGCGGCCAGCAAAATCGCGGTCAAAGCCGGTGTTCCGGCGCTGCTGCTTTTCCTCTTATTAGGAATGCTGGCTGGTTCGGACGGCCCCGGCGGGATCTACTTTGATAACCCCTGGCTGGCGCAGTCGGTCGGTGTGGTCGCCCTGGTCTTCATCCTCTTCTCTGGCGGGCTGGATACCCGTTGGGCGGATGTGCGACCTGTGGCGCTGCCAGGTCTGCTGCTGGCAACCATCGGCGTCGTGACAACGGCGCTGGCTGTAGGCGGATTCACCGTGATGGCCTTTGGCTTCTCCTGGGGCGAAGGCATCCTGTTAGGCGCGATCATTTCATCCACCGATGCGGCGGCGGTCTTTGCCGTGCTGCGCGGCAAAGGCGTCCAGCTCAAAGGCCGGCTCAAGCCCGTGTTGGAACTCGAATCGGGCAGCAACGATCCGATGGCGGTCTTCCTCACCATCGGCATGATCCAGCTCATCACGCAGCCCGATCAGTCTCCTCTGGCATTGGTTCCGATGTTTGTACTCCAAATGGGGTTGGGGGCATTGGTTGGCGTCGGCGCAGGCTGGGGGCTGCGTGAGACCATCAACCGCCTGCGCCTGGAATTCGACGGGCTGTACCCGGTGCTGACCACCGCCGGGGTGCTGCTAACCTACGGGCTGACGACTTCCCTGGGCGGCAATGGCTTCCTAGCAGTGTATCTGGCCGGGCTGGTGATGGGCCGCCGGCCGTTCATTCACCGCCGCAGCTTGACCGAGTTCCATGACGGCCTGGCCTGGTTGATGCAGCTTGCCATGTTCATCACGCTGGGGCTGCAAGTCTTTCCCTCGCGTCTGCCGGGTGTTGCTGTGACGGGACTCGCTGTTGCCGCCTTCCTGATCCTGGTCGCGCGTCCGGTGAGCGTCTTCATCGCGCTGGCCTTTTCCCGCTTTCGCTTCCGCGAGCGGTTGTTTATCGCCTGGGTAGGGCTGCGCGGCGCAGCCCCGATCATCCTGGCGACCTTTCCGCTGGTCGCCGGGATACAGAAGGCCGAAACTTACTTTCACCTGGTCTTCTTCATCGTCCTGGCCTCAGTGCTGCTCCAAGGCACACTGCTGATCCCGGCGGCGAAACTGCTGCGCGTGTACAGCGGCCCAGCCCGTCCAGCCCGTTCACCACTGGCTTATGTCATGCAGGACGGCATCCTCTCCAACGATTTGATCGAAGTTTGTGTAGATGATGACGCGCCGGCCGTTGGCCGGCAGATTCTCGATCTTCATCTTCCTGCGGGAGTGCTGGTCGCGCTGATCGGTCGAGAGAGCGGAACCATCGTGCCGTCCGGCAGCACGGTCATCCAGGCCGGCGACCAAGTGCTGCTGGTCGTGCGCCGCGGGCTGCGAGGAGAAATCAGCCGCCTGTTCCAGACTGAACCGGCAGTGAATGGCGAGGCTGGAACCCGAACCGGAGGGCAAGAAAAAGCATGAATCACTGGGAGTCGAGCGTGGATCGAGCCATCCGCGAGGCAATGGAACGAGGCGAGTTCGATAATCTGCCGGGTCAAGGCAAACCGCTTGACCTGCGCGATGATCCCCATACGCCGGAAGACCTGCAGATGGCCTACAAAATCATGCGCGACAACAGCATCGCCCCGGATTGGATCGTCCAGGGGAAGGAACTGCTCGGCAAGCAGGCCGCGCTGCTCAAGGCGCTGCGAGCCGCCTACCGGCGGATGGCTTCGGCAGATGCCGCGCTGTGGATGGCAGCAGATCAGGAGTGGCAGGTAGCCCAGCGCCAGTTCAGCGAAGCCTTCGAGCGGCTGAACAAAGAGATCACCAGCTACAACCTCAAACTGCCGCCGGGAGTGATGCACCGTCCACTGGTCAGCTTGCGCCGCGAAATCGAGAAACTGAGCAGCGGAGCGGTATGATGAATTCTAGGGTAAACAAAACGGGCGAGGAGAACACTCGTTCACGCCTCGCCTGACTCAGCCGGGAAGGCTGAAGGTTTAGCTCTTCGATTCAGTCTTGGCTTCGTCGGCAGCAGGAGCAGCCTTATCGTTCTTCGCGCCTTCCTGCAGTCCCTTGCGGAAATTGGCGACCGCGCTGCCCAGTTCGCCGCCGATCTTGGACACCCGCCCAACCCCGAACAGCAGAATGACGATGACCAGAATGATCAACAGTTCAGTGGGACCGAAATTCGGCATTTTGAATTCCCCTCTTCACTTCGTTCGCCCGTGTATTATAACACTACGTTCGTTCTTGAGCAGTGGATTTGTCCCGAACTCTCATGTAGCGCGCACCCGATGCCGGCATTGCCTCCCCCGGCTAGAAATGCTAGACTCCCCGGTGGAGGATTATCGGTCGTGCCCAAACAAGCCCTCTATCTGAAATGGCGTCCGCTCTCGTTCGATGACATGATCGGGCAGGAGCACATCACCATGACGCTGCGGAACTCGCTCAAGTCGGGCCGCATCCGCCACGCCTATCTCTTCAGTGGGCCGCGCGGCACAGGCAAAACCACCTCTGCCCGACTGCTCGCCAAAGCGCTGAACTGCCACGATCCCAACCCGGATAACCGTCCTTGCAACGTCTGTCCGGCCTGCGTCGCCGTCAATGAGGGTCGCTTCCTCGACCTGATCGAGATCGACGCCGCCACCCACACCGGCGTCGATGATGTCCGCGACCTGCGCGATAAAATCGCCTTCGCACCGGGTGAAGGCCGCTTCAAGGTCTATATCATCGATGAAGTCCACCGCTTCACCGGAAATGCCTTCGATGCCCTCCTCAAAACGCTGGAGGAACCCCCGCCGCACGCTGTCTTCGTCCTGGCGACCACCGAAATCGATAAAGTCCCGGCTACCATCAAGAGCCGCTGCCTGGCCTTTGAGTTCCGCCGCGTGCCCCTCCATGACGTGGTCGACCGCCTCCAGGCCATCGCCGAGTCCGAAGGCTTGCAAATCGAGCGCGGCGCGCTGGAGTTAATCGCTCGGCAAGGAACCGGCAGTGTCCGCGACAGTATCAGCCTGCTCGATCAGATCGTCTCCGACCCCGAAGAGGTCATCACGTTAGAGATGGTGCAGCAGGCGTTGGGGACAGCCAGCCTCGCCGCCGTGAAAGAATTAGTCGCCGCACTGCTCGATGAAGACGCCGCCGCTGGGCTGCACATCATCGCCCGTGCCGTGGACAGCGGTTCCGACCCGCGCCAGTTCGGCGAGCAGGTCGTCGAACATTTGCGGGCGATCTTGTTAGCGCAGACCGCCAGTGCTGATCTGGTAGAAGCGTCCCAGGAAGATCGGGCGCTGTATCACGACCAGGCCGCACTAATCAGCCGCTCGCGTCTGCTGGCGGCGATCCGCGCCTTCAACGACATGATCAACAACTTCCGGGGTGGTTGGCAGCCCCAGCTTTCGCTGGAACTAGCCTTCATGGAGAGCTTGCGGACGCCCGATGTGGATATGGCCGGGACTAGCTTCACTCCAGCCATACCGCAGGCCGCACCGCTTCATCATCAACCCCAGCCGCCGCCACCGCCTGAGCTGGAAGCGCCGGGCAAACCCCCGGTCATCGAACCGGCCGTCCTGCGCGACAAGTGGGCGATCACCCTCAAGGCGCTCTACCGCTACAGCAAGAACGGCCCGGACTTGATGCAGTATTTCCGGGTCGTCAAAGTGGATGGCAGCACGGTCTATCTGGGCACGGATAATCAACTGTATTATGAAAAGCTCCAGTATCCGGAGAAAATCCAGGTGCTGGAGCGGGTGCTGTATGAGGTTCATCGCCTGCGGCTGCATGTCCGCGTCGTACTGGTCGAAAACCTTCAGGCGGCTGAAGACGCCGCCAGCGGACGCCTGGCGATCAATGACCCCCTGCTTTCCGAAGGACAGCAGCTCGGCGCGAAGATCACACCCGTTGAAAAACGGCGCCGTTCGACTGGTGATCAATAACTGGATGAGTGCTTTTACGAACTGAGGAGAAGACACATGGCAAAGGGACGACGCGGTGGTGGTTTCGGCGGCGGCGGTCTGCCCGGTGGGATGCAGGGCGGCATGGGCGGCATGATGCGCCAGATTCAAAAGATGCAGGAAGATATGGCCGCCGCCCAAGAAGCGCTGGCAAACGAAACGGTCGAAGTCTCGGTTGGTGGCGGGGCCGTCAAGGTGGTCATCACCGGTCACCAGCGCGTGCAGTCGATCACCGTCAACAAGGAAATGATCGACCCGAACGATCCAGAGTGGCTGAATGACTTGCAGGAACTGCTCATCCTGGGCATCAACCAAGCCATCGAGCAGAGCCAGACCATGGCTGCCCAGCGCATGGAAGCCATCACGGGTGGGTTGGGAGACAATCCCCTGTTCAACAGTCTGCTCGGCGGCTGATTCTACTGCCGGACATCTGAAACGTCTTTGGGGAGCGGAGCGTATCCGCTCTCGTCATTTATACATATGCTGTGGATGGGAATCCGAGCCTAGACGCGGTATTATCCCAGGAACAGGTGTTCTGATCCGGTCTGATTGACAGTAGGTGCTGCGATGTCCAAAGCCATTCCCGAACCCGTGACCCGTTTGATCGATGCCTTCTCCCGCCTGCCAGGAGTTGGCCCCAAGTCGGCGTCGCGGCTGACGTACTATCTGCTGCGCGCGCCGGACGAGGTGTCACTCAAACTGGCCGAGGCGCTCACCAACCTCAAGACTCAGACGCGCTTGTGTTCGATCTGCTTCAATATCACAGTCAGCGATCCCTGTCCGATCTGTGCCGATCCGCGCCGTGACCAGCATGTGCTGGCCGTGGTCGAGGAACCGCTGGATGTCATGGCATTGGAGCGTACTGGAGTCTACGAAGGTGTCTATCACGTCCTCCATGGGGCCATCTCACCGGTAAACGGAATCGGCCCGGAAGACCTCAAAATCGCTGAGCTGGTCAAGCGGGTGGACAAAGGCGGCGTGCTGGAAGTGATTGTGGCAACCAATCCGGGACAGGAAGGCGACGCCACCGCCTTCTATATTCAGCAGAAGGCGCTCGCTGGAAAGGGCATCAAGATCACCCGCTTGGCCCGTGGGCTGCCTGTCGGCGGTGACATTGAGTATGTTGACTCTGTCACGCTCAGCCGCGCGCTCCAGGGACGAAACGAGCTTTAACAGCCGCACTGAGCGAAAATCCGGGGAAACCGACCGCTCGTGCAGGATTTCTCAAACTGCCCCTTGACGGGTCTGAGACGGAGACGTATTATTCCGCCCGCTTCGACAAAAGCGCAGTTTATCAACCCGATGCATTTCGTACAAAGTCAGCGCTTCGTTTGAAAATGGTTCAAACAAGGTGTTGACAGTCCGCAGTAGGTATGCTAATCTAATCCTCCCGCTGAGGAACGCAGCTTAAGTTCTGAATTCAGCCAATAACCAACGGCGCAGCGTTGTGCGGCTCGAAAACAGGAGCTGGGATGTGCAATATATCCCAAGTATCCCAAACGAGTTTTGTGCAAACTGCCCGGAGGCCTTGACTTGAATTAAGCGGGTCGCTACACTTAAAAGTGTAGTTAACGTTCTTCCCCTCGCTGGGAAGAGGCGCAGTTTAACAACAGGATAGTGAGAGAGAAAGCAGTGAAGCAGCACTGCTTGGTGGGAAGAAACTGCAAGCCAAGGAAAGAACGAGCGGG
>DAOUCY010000180.1:0-12150 GCA_034431625.1 Anaerolineae bacterium
TCCGTAGTCACGGCGCATACCTCCAACAGTTTGACGACTATCGGTTGTATGCCGTCCGTGACCTTTTTTCAACTAGCACCAACAGTTAATAACAGTATTCAACAAGGATTTATCGATGTCTGATCAACCTACACTGCTGACAGTTGCCGTCTTGGGCGGCACAGGCAAAGAAGGCTCCGGGCTAGCAATGCGGTGGGCATTAAAGGGTTATCGTGTCGTTATTGGATCACGTGAAGCAGCTAAGGCTGCGTCACGAGCCTCTGAAATGAACGCCAAACTTGGCGGAGAGTTCATCAAAGGGATGAGCAACTCTGATGCCGCGGCACAGGCTGATCTCGTAGTATTAAGCGTGCCTTACACTGCGCACAAGTCCACCTTGGAAATGGTCAAAGAGCAAGTTGCAGGCAAGGTGCTGGTTGACCTGACAGTTCCTCTGCAACCCCCTAAGGTACGGACTGTCCATCTGCCTGAAGGAAAATCGGCTGCATTGGAGGGACAGGCTCTGTTAGGTAGTGCCGTGAAGGTGGTTGCTGCATTTCAGAACGTGAGCGCAGAACACCTTGGTGATCCTCATCACGTTGTTGACTGTGATGTGTTGGTTTGTGGTGATGATGCCGAGGCCAAGAAAACAGTGATTCAGTTAGTCGAGGCAACGGGAATGCGAGGTATTGATGCCGGATCATTGGCAAATGCCGTTGCTGTCGAGTCTCTAACACCAGTTCTGCTGTATATCAACAAGGCCTACAATGTCAAAGGCGCAGGTATTCGGATCACCGGAATATGAGGTCATGACTGATCTGACCTCGCTCATTGTGATAGCCTTGCCCGGTATTCCGCTGGTTCAGGTTGGAGATAATCTGCCTCAGCTTATCCTTGAAAGTCTGAGCCGTGCACAACTGTGTCTGGAACATGGTGATGTGCTTGTCGTGACCTCTAAAATAGTTTCAAAGGCTGAAGGGCGACAGGTCAAATTAAGTTCGGTGCAGCCTAGTGCTGAGGCGTTCCAGTTGGCGGAAGAGACGCACAAGGACCCACGCATTGTAGAACTGGTCTTGCGTGAAAGTCGCTTGATTTCGCGTAAAGCTGCTGGTGTACTGGTCACTCAGCATCGACTGGGATTTGTTAGCGCGAATGCCGGTATCGATCAATCGAACGTTGATGGAAGTGACGAGACGGTACTTCTGCTGCCAGTGGATCCCGATCACTCTGCTGCAGTTATTCGTTCTGTTCTATGGGAACACACGGGTACACGAGTGGGGGTTATCATCAGCGACTCGCATGGACGCCCTTTCAGAATAGGGAACGTTGGTGTTGCAGTGGGAGTAGCCGGACTTCCTGCGCTGTTGGATTTGCGTGGAAAACCAGATTTGTTTGGCCGTGAGTTGAAGATTAGTATTCAGGGATATGCTGATTTGGTTGCCTCCGCTGCAAATCTGGTGACTGGTGAGGCTAATGAAGGTCGGCCTGTCGTACTGGTACGCGGCTTGCGATTTCCATCTATCGATGGTCGTGCTAGCGATCTGAATCGCCCTCCAGAACAGGACCTCTACCGGTGACTCTGACATCTCCTCACTCTTTTGATTCTCTTTTGAGTGTATTGAAAAATCGCCGATCTATTAGGCGATATGCCTCTGTACCTGTGGAAAATGCAGTTGTGCTTCAACTTCTTGAAGCAGCGATTTGGGCGCCTTCTGCACATAATCGCCAACCGTGGCGATTTGTTGTGATACAGTCGGATGATGTGAAGGCGCGGTTAGCTGAGTCAATGTCGGAGAAACTTCGAGAAGATTTGTTAGTGGATTCGGTACCTGCAGAGATTGTGAATGCAGATATAACTCGTTCGCGAAATCGGATTACAGCAGCGCCACTGGCAATTTTGTTATGCCTATCCATGGTAGATATGGACAATTATCCTGACATGTTTCGCAGCCAAAATGAGTACATCATGGCTGTGCAGAGCGTGGCAATGGCTGGACAGAATCTACTCCTGGCTGCTCATGCTTTGGGCTTAGGGGCGTGTTGGATGTGTGCGCCGCTTTTTTGTCCGGAAGTCGTGCGGACAGTGCTGGGCTTACCTGAAGACTGGTATCCACAGGCTTTATTGACTGTGGGATATCCGAATGAAACGCGAAACAGGACTCGTAACTCGGTTGAATTGAGCGTGATCTGGCGATGAAAACGATTGTACTGGTTGGAGGTGTTGGTGGTGCGAAACTTGCGTTAGGCTTGGCGAGGATTTTACCACCACAAGACCTAACGATTGTGGTCAATACGGCAGATGATACCTGGATGTATGGCCTTCGTGTCTGCCCTGATCTTGACACGATCATGTATACACTCTCCAACCTGGTTGATCCTCAGAATGGATGGGGTATTGCCGGAGACACTACACATTTACTAGATGCCATGCGCCGTTATGGGGAAGATGCCTGGTTTAAATTGGGTGACCAGGACTTCGCAACCCACATTTTGCGAACTCGTTGGTTGAATGCTGGGCATCGTCTAACGGCCATCACTGAGCGTCTGGCAAAACGCCTGGGTATTCCGCAATCTATTCTTCCAATGACTGATTCGCCAGTTGCTACTATTGTGGATACGGTTGAGTATGGCGAAATAGACTTTCAAACCTATTTTGTGCGTTATCGTTGGCAGCCCATCGTTAAATCATTGCGTCTGGATGGAATTGAAACTGCTACCATCAGCTCAGAACTTCAGCAAGCTATCGAATCAGCGGATTGTCTGTTGATTGCGCCATCCAATCCTTGGTTTTCTATTGCACCTATACTATCTATTCCAGGATTGCGCGATCTGCTAGGGAAGCGATCAATTCCACGAGTCGCAATTTCGCCAATTGTTGCAGGACAGGCAATCAAAGGACCGGCAGCCAAGCTAATGAAGGAAATGGGGTTGGAGGTTTCTGCCCAGTCTGTTGCTGCGTATTATGGCGATTTCATCAACGGTTTTGTTTATGATCGAGCAGAATATGAAATTGACAAGCTAACGGGGCGTTCGGCTTCATTCAACACGGTGATGTTGACCGACAACGATAAGGTTCGACTCGCGATAGACGTGATACAGTGGATACAAAGTTGGGCATAGGTACAGCTTGAGGAAAATTTGATGACGAAAGGAGTCCCAGCGCAGCCAACCACAAGGTAAAGGGTTGGTATGCGTGAAGAGTATGGGTGTCTGGGTCATCATACCAGTTAAACCTCTTGACCGTGCCAAAAGCCGGTTGGCTCAAGCGTTGTCTGCTGAAGACAGACGTCGTCTGGCTGAACGAATGTTGCACCATGTCCTCAAAGTTGTGCGTGATGTGCCACAGCTTATGGGAACTCTGGTTATCAGCCGCGATAGCAAGGTGTTGGCAATTGCTAGGGACTACGGCGCGCGCACTGTTCAGGAGAGCGGCACACCAGAGTTAAACAATGCCTTAATGCGGGCAACGCAGGTTGTTGCCCGTTGGAAGGCTAGTGCTGTTTTAGTTCTACCTGCTGATCTTCCCTTAGTGAGCAGCGAAGATATTCGCTCGATGATTTCCATGGGCAATGGGGATACAGCAATGGTGATTGCCACAGATCGGCAGCAAGATGGCACGAATGCGATGTTCATAAGGCCGCCAGGTCTAATCGGTTATTCCTATGGAACGGGCAGCTTTCACAGGCATATCGAGATGGCAAAGCAAATGGGCGTCAAACCTATCATTTATACTTCTGATCGTCTTTCGTTGGATATAGATGTGCCCGATGATCTAAAATCCTACGCTGAACACTCAAAAGGGACTCTGATATAGTTGCCGCTCACCTTGTCTTTATTTGGAACCAGGAGAACTAAAATGCCTGATCGTGTTGCGCTTTACTTGCAGGACGCTCATTCTTTGCAGGATGCCATCAAGTATGTTCAGTATGCCGAGTCGCGCGGCTTTGAAGCGGTTTGGCAAGCGGAAAGCCGCCTGGTTCGTGATGCAATAGTCCCGATGGCTGCCTTTGCTGCCACAACCAGCCGCATCAAGATTGGTTCTGGAGTTATCAACAATTGGACGCGCAATCCGGCGGTGATTGCTGCCACCTTTTTAACCTTGGATGATCTGGCTGCAGATCGCATCATTTGTGGAATTGGGGCGTGGTGGGACCCACTGGCGAAGAAGGTTGGCATTGACCGTTCTAAGCCGCTGTTGGCGATGCGCGAAGTTGTTACCGTTGTGCGTGACTTGCTGGCACGAAAGCGGGTGACTTTCCACGGTGAGTTTGTTAATCTGGATGATGTTGAACTTGATGTAGTTCATGGGCGCAAAGAACCACGCAATGTGCCGATCTACATCGGCGCGACGGGACCGAAAATGATGGCGCTCACGGGAGAGATTGCGGATGGGGCTGTCCTCAACTACTTAGTATCTCCTCAGTATAATCAAGGTGCACTCGACCAATTAGAAGAGGGCGCAAAGCTGGCTGGACGCAAACTTGATGATATTGACCGTCCTCAGCTTGTGGTATGTTCAGTGGACAATGACCGCAAGAAAGCTCTGGACGCTGCACGTAAGTTGGTAACGCAGTATTTGGGCCAGCAGCCACATATTATGAAGGCAAGCGGTGTAAAGCAGGAATTACTGGATGAAATCGCTCAGGTTTTGACTTGGCCTGCTACGGAAGAACAGATCGAAGAAGCAATGAAACTCGTTCCGGATGATGTTGTCCAGATGATTACGGCTTCTGGTACTCCTGAAGAAGTCAAGGCAAAAGTCCGTGAATATGTCGCCTATGGCGCAACTTGTCCAATTCTGTATCCGCTTGGTGACGATGTGCGGCTGATGATCGATACATTTGCCAACGGATACTCAATCTAGGCTGCTCATGACCATATTGTTCGCGTCGAGCGTCTCCTTAAGACGCTCGATTGCTATCTGGTTCCTGTTGTGTCTGCTTGTAGGATTGCTCCTTGTTGTCACTGTCGCGACTAGTCGAGCGGCGGGATATGGACAATTGCTTCTGCCTCTAGACGATGTTTATATTCACTTTCAATATGCTCGACAGATCGCCTCTGGGCAGCCGTTTGTGTATAACTTCGGGGATGTACCAACCTCTGGTGCGACAAGTTTTCTTTATCCTTGGCTGCTTGCTGTTGGATATCGAGCCGGTTTCACCGATCTAAACCTCGCTTATTTTGCATTAGCTGTAGGTGCGATAGCACTGGCGATTTCTGCGGGACTGGTATGCCAGATTGTCTTGTTTGTATCCCCTGCGCAATCTCTTATTGCGGTCTTTGTGGCTGTCTGTTTTGTCCTAAATGGCGCTGTAGCCTGGCATGCAATGAGCGGAATGGAAACCCCGCTGACCATTCTGTTTACACTTGTGTGCCTGTTGGGTGTGCTAAAAGGAAATCTGACGATCTTTGTCACAGGAGCCACAATACTCTCGCTGATAAGACCAGAAGGCGGTTTACTCAGCCTGATCGCAGTGATTTTCTATTGGAGAATTTGGCAAACTCGAAGATTCAAATCACTGCAAATATGGGTGCTCTTAGTTCCACTTGCGGCAATGTTTGTGCAGCCGCTTGTAAATGTTGTTGTCACTGGGTCGGCAGTGGCTTCTGGAAACGCAGCCAAGTCGATTCTGGGGATTGTGCCATTCTCGTGGACGCAAGTGTTGGAGCGCATAATTAGCCAGTATATGCGTGCGCTCAGTGAATTGCTGACAGGAATGAGTCCAAGAGAAGGAATGTATCATCTACCGTTTCTTATGGCGATTGTAGCGGTTGGACTATTCGGTTTTCGACTTCATCGCAGTGTGCGCATGGTTGGTTTGATGTGTTTGATATGGATCGGGATGGGATTGGCAGCAGTCTCTACATTGGATACAGCCTTTTGGCACTTCAAACGCTATCAGATGCCTTTTATAGCTCTACTATTTCCTCTAGCTGGATGGGGCCTTTCAGCAATCCATGGGATGAGCGGTCGAACAAAAATAATTGGCGCTATTCTGGTTCGCGTCTTACTGATTGTATGGATCGGAACGACCTTGTGGACGGCGGGAAAGTTCTGGAGATACTACGCGCTGAACGTGAACTATGTTTATGTCCAGCCCTATCAGATGGCAAGTTGGCTAGCCCTAAACACTCTTCCTTCTTCCGTTGTCGCAGTACATGATGTGGGTATGATGCGCTATAAGGGCCAGCGGATGACACTAGACATGGTTGGGTTGACGACACCTGGTGCAGCAGATTATTGGCGAAATGGGCCTGGAGCTGTGGCTGAATTTCTGATTCAGGAACAGCCAGACTACATCGCTTCTTATGGTGAAGGGCATGGCTATGGCTTAGGATTGTTGGCTCAGACGCGATTGTATGGTTCCTCGTTGGCCGTATTCTCTGTAGCTTTGAACCCTGATGCAAATGTAGCACTTGCCGGGGATTTTCAAGGTATCTACCATCCTGATCCATCTGTCTATCATGAACAATCTCAGATTTACTCCGCGGCGATTCGAAACTATCTGAACGAACTCGATAATGCTGATCTTATTGGAACTGTTAATGTCGCTAACATCACATCAGAACGTATTGTCGAATATGCTTGGTCGAATCTTCAGCCCGTAGATGGCTTTGCGACCTGGGTGCGTGATTTGGATACTGTCGGGTGTGTGGGGACTTTCTGTCGTGCTGTTGACGCTGGACGGCGCTTGAATGGCGGTGAACGCTTCACCATTAGACCTAATTCTGATCTGGCCGGACGTGATGTGGTGCTAGTGACCAGAGTACATCCTCTCAGTGCAGGCACATTGACAATCTATGTGGGTAGTTTGGAGAACCCACGCTCGTTTGTGTCTCGCCGTTGGGTTCCGGAAATTCCGGGTCGGTGGTTTGAAATTGCTACTCTGATTCCTGATGAATTTGTGCCAGATTCTGGTGATCTTTACTTCACAGTTGAGTCGGATATTCCGAATGGTACATATGAATCCTACTATCACTGGATCTATTCAGGGGAATTTGTGGCTGAGATGCGGACTGAACAGCCAATCGCATCGTATCAAGACGATGCTTTTCGTTTGGTATCTGCCGATCTTGATAATGACATCAATGCTCAGCTTCTTCGTGTGAATCTGACTTGGGCGGCGATGGGACAACCGCAAGGTGATTATGTGATTTTTGTACACGTGATCGCAAATCCGGTTTCACCGCCGATTGCGCAGCAGGATCAGCGTCCGGGTGGTGGTGCACTGCCCCCTCAGAATTGGCTGCCAGGTGTGCTGCATGACACAATTACGGTAGACTTACATAGTGTTCCGCCTGGAAGGTACCAAATCGCGGTTGGGCTGTATGATCCGCGCACAGGCAATCGGCTACTGCCATCAGGCTTGCTGGATGACGCACGAGTGTTCATTGGTGAGATGGAGACCAGAAATTGAGCGAGAATAGAGCCATCTTTGAGATGCTGGCGTCAGCTGAGTCCCGTGGCGAAATTATGGCTCTTGCCACCGTCGTTCATGTCCAGGGGTCGGTTCCACGTCACGAGGGCAGCAAGATGTTGGTAAAAAGTGATGGGCAGATCATTGGAACTGTTGGCGGTGGCGCTATGGAAGGGTTGGTCATTAAAACAGCTCTAGAAGCCATGCGCGATGGCAAGACCCGCTTTGAAAATTATGTCTTGAACGATCTAGCGTCTGGAGATCCAGGTGTTTGTGGGGGCACAGTCCAGGTGTTTATTGAGCCATTCGGGGTGTCACCAACATTGTTAGTTATCGGCGGGGGACATGTGGGTAAAGCATTGGCTGAATTGGCAAAGTGGATGAGCTATCGAGTAATTCTATCCGATGACCGGCAAGAATTCTGTAATCCCGACTATGTGCCGGGACTGGAAGGCTATATCGTCTGTTCACCTGCCGATGTGACTCAACATATCGTTATTAACGAACGCACTTTTATTGCCGCGGTGACCCGTGGATTACCTGTAGATGTTCATCTGATTCCCCGATTACTCGAGACTCCTGCTGCCTATATTGGGTTGATTGGTAGCCGCCGCCGCTGGGCATTAACTGTGAAAGCGCTTCAGGATGAACAAGGAATCGATCCAACGCAATTGAATCGTGTCTACGCCCCAATTGGTTTGGAACTTCAAGCAGAGACCCCACAGGAGATTGCATTGAGCATAATGGCTCAAATTACGATGCTCCGACGTGGCGGTAGCGGTGAGTCTATGAAGGTGGTTCAAGGCAACATGGGGCAAGCTGAGTAGGTAGAGTTTGCGGAAAGATAAAGTGGATTTAGGGTTGTTAAGTGAAGATTCTGTGCATCAGTGATACTGTCATGCCTCAGTTAGAGAGCGCCGTTAATCTGCGTCGCCAGTACTCAGATGTTGAACTGGTTGTAAGCTGTGGTGATCTTCCATCAGTCTATTTGGAGTTCATCACATCTGTCCTAAATGTGCCACTTTTCTACGTGCGTGGAAATCATGATGAGCATTACAAAGATAAGCCGCCAGGTGGTCAAGATCTGCATGGTCGTTTAGTGGAATTCAATGGCATCTCGTTCTTTGGATTGGAAGGGTGCATTCGCTATAACAGCAGCCCCATTCAGTACACTGAGAGCGAAATGAACCGATTGGTGATGAGGGCTGCACTGCGACTTCATTACCGGCGCCTGCGATATGGCGTAGGTGTAGATGTGTTGGTCACTCATTCTCCTGCCTGGGGCATTCATGATGCTGAAGATGCACCTCATCGAGGTTTTAAGGCACTCTTGAGGTTCATGAACTGGTATCGACCGCGATATATGCTTCATGGACATGTTCATACCTATGATCGACGTAATGTCACCCGCACTCAGTATCATGCGACGTGCGTAATAAACATTAATCCATCAACAATTCTAGAGATTGGTCCGCAGCCTACTTGACAATAGTTGTTTTGGGTAGCGACTGACGCTATGTTACTATTGAGTTGTCGCTAAGACCAAACAATATAGGTAAACAGCCGCTATGTGGTCACAGTATCATAGTGTCACTTCCGTCACAGAAGCTCTTGAATTGCTCGCGAAGTATCGGGATAAGGCTCGGATTATTGCTGGTGGAACCGATATTCTAATTGAATTGGAGCGTCATCAGCGTCCCGGTGTCGAAGTCTTGATTGACATCACTCGCATATCCGGTTCGGATACTATTGATCTGCATGGTGATCACATCCGTTTGGGGCCACTTGTAACGCACAATCAAGTGGTTGCAAGTCGACTGATCGTCGAACGTGGTTTTCCGTTAGCCCAGGCTTGCTGGGAGGTTGGTGCTCCACAAATCCGTAACCGAGCGACAGTTGCCGGAAATCTAATTACAGCTTCTCCCGCCAACGACACAATCACACCGTTGATGGCACTTGGCGCGGAAGTGGTACTCACTTCAGTCGAAGGCGAACGTTCTGTGCCGTTGTCTTCATTCTATTCTGGACTTCGCAAGACGGTCATGCAGCCCCACGAGATGCTGACGGCGATCAGTTTCCCGGCTCTATCTTCACAAGAGCGGGGTATATTTCTCAAATTAGGTTTGCGCCGAGCTCAAGCAATTTCGGTGATCAATGTTGCTGTAGTGTTACAGATGGAAAACCGTAAAGTCAAGATGGCTGCGATTACATTGGGAAGTGTTGCCCCAACCATTATCCGTGCCCCTGTAGCTGAACAAGCTCTGATTGGGAATGAACTCACTCGCGCTGTAATTAATGAGGCGGCTCGCTTGGCCGCTTCGGCACCAACTCCGATCGATGATGTGCGCTCAACGGCAGCGTACCGGACGGAAATGATCCGAGTGTTAGTAGGACGTGCTTTGACTTCCCTTGCAGAGAGAACTGAACGGGATCATTGGTCACAACAACCAGTGATGTTATGGGGTGCTGACCCCATTGCCAGCCCCACACTTGGTAAAGCAGTTACCCATGATACACACTTACCCATCACGACGACCATCAATGGTCAAAGTAAAACTTTTACGACAGGTCAGGATAAGACCCTCCTGCGATTCCTCCGTGAGGAAGCTGGCCTGCTGGGGACAAAAGAGGGATGCGCGGAAGGTGAATGCGGGGCTTGTACTGTCTTCCTAGATGGCAAAGCGGTAATGTCTTGCATGGTTCCTGCCCCGCGCGCCCACGGAGCTAGTATTGTGACAGTGGAAGGACTCGCTGCGCAGGATAAACTGCATCCCATTCAACAAGCTTTCGTCGAAGAAGGTGCAGTACAGTGCGGCTATTGCATCCCGGGTTTCCTGATGGCTGGAGCCAAACTCCTAGAAGAAATTGCAGAGCCTACACGTGACCAGATTGCTCAGAGTATTACGGGTAATCTGTGCCGGTGCACAGGTTACTATAAGATTGTCCGAGCTTTTGAGCAAGCAAGCAAGAAGCAGCAGAGTGGAGCGTGAAATATGGCAAGTCGCAAGCATGGAACGGGAGAAGGACGCAAAGAGACCAAAAATACTGCATTTTGGCCTCTGCTAGGTTTGTTGCTGGCTGTATCGTTGGGGATTATCGCTTATGTAGCGGCTCCAGGCACGATCACGATGTTGGACAATGCGCTGCCGAATTTCCCACCTGCAGGGGTTGATCCTAATACGTTGCGCCTCATCATAACGGCTATCTTGTTTGTAGTCCTGATTCTGATTGCGGGATTGATTGTGGCGGTTTCGATGCCCAAACAGAAAGATCGGATTATCGTCAGTGAGAAGACTCTATTGAAAGAGCGCCAAGACATGGTTCTCGAAAAGAAGGCGCGTAAAGTTCGTCAACAACAGATCAATAAGCAGGGCAAAAGCCGTTAACCGATATGGATCGAACTGTTCCAAAGACAGGCAGTGAAGAAATCCAGCTCTACATGCGGACATATTATTCTCTGCTGCGGTCGAGCCATATGATCCAGATCGAGACATTGGTCGAAAGCCACATGGCAGTGGAGTCATCTCTACATATCAATGCTCGTGGACTCGAACCAGATGTTTCAGCGCTGCTGTATGTCAGCCTGAGACTACCCGATTGTATGGTAGACGTTGACTCAGTACTTGTAGGGCAGATCGAGCGTTCGTTCATCGACTATGGGTATACGGATATTGGTGAGTGGCAGCGGGTTTCCGCGCCAGGACGCCGGCGTCGCATGCTTTCTAATGGGCGAAACGCACTGGCTGTGTTCATCGCTAGCCGTTCAGATATAGATGATCTTGTTCCAACACTCACTGCTTACCAGATTGAATGGAACAAGATTCATGTCTTGTTGCAAGTAGAGGATGTTCGGCGTCTGCTTTCTGAATATCAAGGGGGTAAGCTTAGTGAGTCTGATATGACTTTGTTGGCTGAAACGCTGTATGTTTCGGTGGAGAACCTGCGACGGCTGGAAGTGGTCTGGGGTGAACGATTTATCCCGACTCTGTTCGCCATGTCTGAGAAACGCAAACAGATTGGCCTCCAACTGCTGTCGGGGTCTCTTGCAGATTATCGTCGTGCAACCGCCTATTGGTGGACGGAGTTGAGCCGGCAGATGCAAGCTGAGGACATTGATCTTGAAAGTCGGCCAGTCTACTTTGTGTCTAGCAATACGCACTGTCTCGTCAATTTACTGACCGGCTTTGCTCAGCGGGAAGAGAGCAATCTCGTCGAATATATCGAACGGTATAGCAAAGGCGCTTTGGCTGAAGAATACCGTGCAATCCAGGGCAGCGAAAGTCGCAAGAGTCTAGATAACTTTCTTTACTATGTACTTAAGAAGTATCTCGCTGACAAAGGGCAGAAAGCACGAGATTCACTTGCTGCTGATGAACGTACCATCGGCATCTACCGTGTACCTAGTCGCTATGGCTTTGATATCGAGGCACAAGTTATTGAACTGAAGCGTCTCAGAATGGACTGGCTAGACGGTCGGTTGCGCGATGTAGCTGATGAACATCGTCTGACAACAAGTGACGCTCTGATCCTCAATATTGATTATCCGCTAGGGATGGCGGCATACGAACTCCTAAATCGGATAACGGAACGTGTGGGTAGCCTACACGGTGTTTATGTCATGGGCAAAGCTGCAACCTTGAATGGTAGGGTAGGGGATGTAATGTGTAGTGCGGCGGAAATTCTGGACAACCCAATAGTGGAGTATCATAACGCAAGGGAGACCAGAAATCATGGCAAAACGACGCACATTCAC
>DAOUCY010000181.1:0-11940 GCA_034431625.1 Anaerolineae bacterium
TTGCAGGAGGTGTTCGACTGTGCTTGACGGGGACAGTGAACAACGGGGTGAGATGGTGAATAGATGATGGGGATTGAGGTGGTGGATGGTAATGGGCGGAGCATATCTCCTAAAACAACGTCTGTTTGCTCTGAACCTCGTGCGTTTCTCCGCCACCGTGGGCACTGAAGCGTGGACGAATCCTAACAAACATGGCGGACTCTGATTCATCATCCACAAGCAAAGCCTCGCCTCGTCTAGATAACGCTCGGATCTGCATTTTGAGATTACCTTCCAGGTATGTTGAACTGAGACGATCCAAAGCGTTGATATCCTCCCACGAAGTAATTTTGTGTGACAAGATCACGTCACATTGCGAAAGTAATTCAGAATCCATCGCCGCTGGTTGTTGTGTAGCGACGATCAAACCCAATCCCGGTTGCCTGCCCTCTTTTACCCAACGAATGAGCATCTCCTTGCATAATGATGTGCGACCGGTTGGCACGAATTGATGCGCTTCGTCAATTGCCAACCAGACTTTTGGTAATTGGGTGCTAAGTCCAAACTCCTCTCTTCGGCGCTCGCGTGTACGTTCGCTGAAAAGACGTTGGGCAACCACATTGAGCACCATGTTGCGTAACCCTTTTGTGCCAGCGTCCAAAACACTGAGATCGAGCACATTGATATGATTCACTGAGAAGAGATCAGTTAACGCTTTTGGCGAATCGGCAAATATTCCCCAACGAGATGCTGCAGTCAGGCGATTTTCTAGAGCTTCCTTCGACGCATCTTTGGCGCGTCCGTCATTCATGATTTGCTTGACAATATCCCGAATTGTAAATGAGCGATCTTTCTCCTTGAGCGTGTCAATTGAGCGCCAAAGCGCAATACCCATAGCCTCGTTGATGCTTACATCGAATAACTCGCACCATGCCTCTGGAGACAAGTCGGATGGGTTAATCTGGAGGGCCACAACCTCGGTGCCATTCTCGCGGAAACGCGCTACGACCGCTGAATCGCCATAACGAAGCACTGGATCGCCAGGCACAATTAAGCGCAGCGGATACCCTTTCGCCAGACGACCGATGGCGCGTAGTTCGCTGGACTGTCTTGTATTCGGCGATACCATTGTGTGATAAATCCCCATAGGGTCAGCAATCAAGATCACCGCTTCGCCCCTCAGCCGTTCGAACATCTCCTCAATGATTACGCCCATTGAGTAGCTTTTCCCGGAACCACGCTTCCCGCATATGAAGATGGCACGCGAGCCAGTTACATTCAGATAGCATGGTTTATCTCGCTCCACCTCGCTGCCAAGATTCAACAATATCTCAGGCATGTTCACCCTCCTGGGGTCGATACTCAAGCATCACGAATGGGACAAGCGACTCCCGACCAGAGATACCGCCATGAAATCCCCATTCATTCGCACGGCGGCGGCGTAGAATCTGGTCCTGTCCAACGGCAACGGTATAGCTTGCCGATGATTCGTTGATTGTGGAAAATCTACCTTCACTCATTGCAATGTTGCCAGTGACATAGCGCGCGCTTGAAGGATTATCAATGATGGCGGTCATGTTTTGTCCTTCATACCAGAGGATTCCGTGATCTGCCGTGATGTAGACTCGAACAGTGCGCCGAAAAGTGGTCAGCAAATTGAGCAGGTTCTGGACTGACTTCTCTAGATTCTGCATGTAATGGTGAATATCAGGGCGTTCACGGTGGTTGTGTACGAGCTGGTCAAGCCCATTACGCACAATCTGAATATATGTTGGTGCATCGAACTTCGTAGCTGCTAATCGCTCAAGAATTTGAGCAAACTCATTAACCCTCATCAGTTGATTACTGCTAAACTCGGCAAACAAGATATCCGTCAAATCATTGCTTGCGCGTTCCCAGTAGGTGAAACCAATGTGTTGCTTATATCCTCGTTGGAAAAGGCGATGCGCCAATGGCGGCGAGCCAACCACACGCGGCATACAAGTGGTGGTCAACGTCACCCCATCGACGAGGCAGGGGCGCCGCGTCCACTGCCACAAAGTGGGATATTGCCATGCAAGGATGTCCTCGTATGCCAAACCATCCATAATCAGCAAAACGATGACCTGGGCGCCCTGCGCCGTGCACACTATCTCAGAGGCAATTTGCGACTGCGTCAACAGATTAGGTATTGGAGTATTTAGTGCACTGACAAGAACCTGGCTTAGTTCCGGTTCATCGGGCAATAGCGGCACCTCCAGTTTTGGAAACCTATACACTTGCTGCAACTGATGACTGTCTTCGAGTGACATGTCGACAAACAATGTTGGCGACATGCTCTGCGGCGCTTCATCGAGCAAGCATTTCCATTTGTGCAAAGTGGCAGGAAGGCAGAAACCGCGCTGCAAGAAAGTTGCCCTCCACAGGGAAGCTGTTTCCTCTGGCAATCGTGTATGATGAGGGATGATTTCTAGTACCGACCAATCCATCGATTACTCTCATGTGGATTCGATGTGAATATTGATCCAGTGGTGTTGATACAGTTCCTCCAGAAGACTAACGATCTGTGAAGCACTACCAAACGTCGAGCCGTCGCTTGCGCGCAAGAAGATGATCAACTCGGTCAAGTCTTTATGTTTGCCTTTCTCGATTTCTTGTAACAACGTTTGGGCTGGCGTACTCAGTTGTTCTTTGGTAGACCGCAAGCGCTCTATAATTCGCTCGTGACGCTGTGACAATATCTCGCTATTTTCCCGCTCTTGTTGTAACTGATTTACCCAAGCAGCAAGATTAGTGCGAATACGGTCGGGAGTAATTTCGCTCTGAATTCGCTGAATGTTCTGCTTCGCAACGCTCACATCTTCCCTCAGGCTCTGCGCCTCAGCGCGAATCTCCGCTTCCACTTGAAACACCTCAAGCGGTTTCAACAGCGACATTCGCACTTTGGCGAATGCGTCAAGCGCCATATCGCAAATCGACCGCAGCGAATTGGCTGCCCGTTCGTTAACCTCGCGGTAGACGCCCTCATCATCACTTCGATTGTAGACAACGCTTTGCGGCGTTGTAGACATCACCTTTTTCAGCTGATCATGAACTTCTCCCTGGTACGCCAGGAATCTTTGCTCTCGGTTTTTGGCAAACTCGTCAAACTCTTCGAAGATGGCGCGTACACGGGTACGGAAATGTTCATGAGCGTCTAGCACCTGCGCCAGGGTCTGTCCACGATCGGCAAGATGCATCTTGATGGAAGTTTGTTCAGCATCCAACCGTGTTAGCAAAGCCTTGATGCCTTCATTTTCAGCAAGCTCAACGAGCATCAAGCGATACTCTTCAATCTGGCGTGCAAGATCGCGCCACTTCTGGTACCCAATGTGAAGGGTGCTGATCGATGATTGAGACTGACGCAGTGTCTCAGCATCTGTTTTGAGTTTCGCCAGGTGTTGACTAAGCCTCCCTGCTGTAACAATGGCGTTTAGCAAGGATTTTTCCTGCTCATAGCTTTTTCTTTCGGTGATAATGCAATCCCTAATCCTACCTTGAAGCTTGCTGACCTGCTCGTTGAATTTGTGATATTGACTTAAGACTTGTCGCCGAATGTCAGTGAAAAGAAGGCCCGAGAAGTCTGTAATAGGATGACCCGTGGCTTGTTCCAGTATCTTGGGAACTTCCATTGTCAAAACGCCTGTGCTGCTTTCATGAGTGCGCAGGCTGTCAAATCCTTTTGTCAGCCATTGAGTGGCTGAACTCTGTAGGTCTTGTTTTGCTTCATGAATATCACGACGCAGGTGGTCTTTTGCAATCTCGTCGTATTGGATATCGGGATCGTCAAGGCGTTGTCGCAGGTTGCCGGGGCGGTGCGTGCTCTGCCATTCCGGCACAAAATCAAGCTCACGCGCTTTGGCATCCAATACCTCAAGTTCTTCAACGCCACGCATGAGTTCAGTCAAGCTGATCTCAGTATTTTGCAGATAAAGATAGGTAACGCCCTGGTAATCTTCTTCATCAACGAGACCTCGCGCGGCCAGAACCTTGATCAGTTGATTTACTTCTTCAGGTAGATACCCGCGTGGTTCTGCAGACGTAAAGACATCATTCTTTTTAATGGCTTTCAGTTCACGGCCTGGAATTGTCTGGGTTGTCTCCTCAAGCCGCTGCAAAATTTCGCGTTCAAGCGGATGCTGAGTAAACAGGACACCGACCTGCTTATCGTTATTGCTGCTTTCGATGCCAGTCGTCACCACTCGACCATTGGCGTCGAGCTCGTCGATGCTTAGCAGATGTCGCAACACACCGCCGGGATAGTACGTATTACGAAACGTGGTGTGCGACGAAACATTGAAAAGACCCGGCACTTCTGCGTTCCTGATTTGCAGTGGTTCATGACCACGTCGAATCCCTAGACTCTCTTGATTGACCAAAACCTGGCGATACCGCTCCAACATGTTCACCCACTGGTGCGAGATTGCCACCGATTGATACTCTGGATAGCGCTCACGGATGATGATGCTAAATGCTCGTTCGATCAGGCCTTTGCCAATTGGAATCTGCCCCAGGCTTGGCCGCTGATCGACAAGTTCGCGCTTCATGACCTCCGAAAACATGAAGTTGATCAGTTCGTTCAACATCTGATCGCGCAGCATTTTGACCTGAACATCCAGTTTCAGTTCGTTCACCTTGACTTTGGCACCCGTAGTGTCAAAAAAGTCGAGCATTTCCAAAAGCAGCAAGGGAGTTACGCGATCGGGCAAGAATACATCAGCCAATTTTCCAATCGAACCCGGCACTTGCTGTGTATCGAACGGATGATTGACATCAAAATGAAAAGTCACCCCACGTTCGGCCACCAGACATCGACGTCCCTCTACAGGTCTTAGATGAAAGACAAAGCGTAGATAAAGATCGGTATAACTATATCTGCCGGTCTCATGGGGATGCGCCTCATTTCCTACATGGATCGCAAGTCGGCGGTCTGGGTAAAGTTCGTTGGTCGTACCAACAACATCTGCTGTCCAGACTGGTTCCAAGTCGGTTTCCATAGGGCCGAACGCTGACCATCCCAACTGTGCTGCACCAACTCTCCGACTTAGCAGGCGCGGCAAAAGATGATTAACAAATCCACGAACCGCAGCTCGCAATGTGTCAGGTCCCTGAGGATTGTGGCGATCACGCATTATTTTTAGAACTTCGATCATCTGATCGCCGCCAATGGCAGATGGTCGGTAATGGGCAAGGGTTGGGCCGAGCATGGTCGTGATTACATGAGTGCCGATCAATCCTTGCACAACTTCGATGCGGTCTTCATCAGGGATGCCGTGAGCGACAAATAACTCAGGCGGCACGCCTTCGGGCATAACGCATAGCATCTGGACTATTTTCTTGCGTGTCTCGCTGTTTTTGATGGTGCCCAACCCCATGATGGAGGCGAAGGCTTTTGCTGCTTCAACCTCCTGTTGGTTGTAACAGATAATTCCTGAATTTAGATAGTCATCGCAGAAATTGAAGATAGTGTAGGGAGTTCCGGTGCTACGATAGTGAAGCGCTGCACGCCGAAAAGTTGCTACGACCGAACGCGGTCCACTCAACAAGGATGTTGAGCGGGGGTGCGCCAGGAATTGCCCCAGCGCCGTTAAGACATCCGACGAGATGGCTTGCTGCTCCGCTGTGGATAGATTGCCCTGTATGCTCAACTTCTGCCACAGCATTTCTGGAAAGCGCCGACCGTCGCTGACGTTTCCATATACTGTTTCCAGATTGATCAAACTTCCTTCGGGTTTGTTGAAGCGCGCCAACATGTAGGGTTCCCGTTGGTTGATCTGTGCCTGGGTCTTGCTGTAAGTAATCACCACGCACCCCAACGGCTTGTTGTTTATCTGGTGCAGGGGAAAGACAAACTCTTTCAGCTGAGTAAAATTCCGGGCGATATCCGAACTCGTGTTCTCAAAAAGCTCGAATTCGTCCGGCAGCATCAACAATCCTTTATACTCCGCCTCACACAGCAGATCGGTCAAAAATTCTAAAAACTCCAGCAAACGCCCTGCAGAAATGACATCGGAAACCTGACCCTCTCGACTCAGACTCTCTACAATTTTTCTGGCGTCGACAACTGAGACGGCCTGTTCACGCGCCAGCCGGACGCTCAATTCATTCAGACCGCTCTGCATCAGGCGGCCATAGTGCTCGTCAAGACGCCCGATCAAGTCAGGGCGTCGGGTCTGCAAGCGAAACTTGCTCCATCCGTGCGCAGCAATCAACATGTCGGTCATGCTTGACCACATAAAGGGCGGCACCGCCACATAGCCGCGTTCTTCTGCATATTTCCAGAGCGCCGCCGCCGTTGAAGTCTTGCCGTAGCCTGTATCGGCATAGATCAAACCCGTGACTGATCTGCGCTGATCAAGATTGTGCAATATGCGCTCCCATTTGTCAGCTAGATCGGCGACTGTGACATGGGTTTCGACATGAAACGCGAACTGCTTGGCATACTCCTTGGGATCAGCCGCCAGGTCACGCGCGGTCGGCGTGCCAATGATAGTTTGCTTGGAGATGATAGTTTCGAGAGACATAGAATCATCCTGAATGAGAGTTAGCACCAAGCTCGCGGCGCACACAGGCGCCGACGAACATCCAAAGCGTTGTACTGTCTGTGCCGATACTGGGCAGGGAACAGTCACGATACAAGGCAAGCATCGTCTTGTGCACGGTCGCTAGATCGTCCACCGTAAGTTGAAGTTGTACAGGATACACACTATCCTGTGCTGGTGTTTGCGTTACAACCAACACCGCCGTCGCCTGGCGCCAGGATAGCTTGCTGTAGACCGTGCGTACATCGGAGCGAGCGGCGCGTACATTATCGACGCACACCCACCTGCCGCTTAACACAGTTGTAGTCTGGGCGGTAGGGGCGTGCAGGTAGATGCCGTGACAACGCTGAACAAGATGATGGGCCAGAAAAGTCTTGCCCACGCCAACCGGCCCCCACAAATTAAGATAGGACACACCCTGTTTAAGTGCATCCTCGATCGTAACAGCAGTGGCGGCTTGAGAAGGGGTCAACCACTTAGCATCCCTGCTGCGTTCCAATAACCTCGCATGCATCTCAGCCCAACGCACTAGATGCCCCCCTTCCATACATTGCCTGCATCACACAAAATCCTCTATTTGTGGTTGCCGCAGGAGCGTAACAAAAATCCCCCATTCGCGCTGAAAGGATAATAAGTGAGGGAAGCGCCGCAATGTTTCGCTGAGCATGAGCTCGATAGATGCTTCGTCGATGAGACAAAATGTGCACAATCTTCGTTGTACATCTCCGTCAATAATTAGCAGATCTCCATACTGTTGTTCTATTTCGGACAACACATAGTCGACAGCCATCAAAAAAAGAGACGTTGAACAATAACCACGACGCCTGAAACTTGCCTGTTTGAAGTTGCGTCCAGAAGTGCTTTCGATGACCCCTTCAATTACTGGTGGGTCAAGAGGTATTAGCCAATCATAGGCATCTGTGATTGATTTGTTACTGAAAGCGTTTCCAATATCCTGAGGAATTACGGTCGTAGCATCGCGTAAGCTATTCACATAACGAGCAAGCGAATCTGATGAATCAGGCAACGCCTGACGCTCCCAAAGAAAACCACATATATTTTGATATGCCCATGAAGCGACATTTTCGGTTGGATTGCTAGTCTTCCATTGACCAAATTGTAGCCCATGAAGAATGTCCACCGCGTCACTGCGACGGGTCTGCCAAATTTGGTAAAAGTTCTCGCCAGTTTGCGTGAGGGTACGTGATTTCTTGTCTGTCAATCCTAACTCGGCGAGAACTTGTGCTGCCTCAAAGTTGGCGCTATCCGTTACAGGAAGACCATTCTCTTTGGCATAAGATACCATCGTAGGCACATCGAGACCTATTGTGTGCTTGTGTAGCCACAACGCCGTATCTATATCTGAGAAACCTTTAAGAATATGTGACCGAGCCATAATTCCTAATTTCGAGTCAGGTTACGCAAGATTCGATAGTAGTCTACCGACAGAGACTGTAACAGGTCATATCTTGGCATGCGTTGATGCGTCTCTAGTTCAGCCATTACTGTTAGATTATGCAGGATTCGATGCCATCTATTCGTAGAGAGGTCCGGGAAAGAATCGCAGAATGGGCAGTTATGTCCGACTGCCTGTTTCCATCGCTGAAACTCAGCGTTAGTCAGCACATCGTGGCGGCGCGAGTTAAAGGTCACCAGATATCCACGCATAAACGGTAAGAATACGAGGCCAAATCCACCCGATCTCATCCACCCATTTGAGTCAAACGATGTCACTCCAACCAAAGACAGCAAGTAGATCGCGGGCGGCGTCGAGATGCCGAAGGTGTGTAGCCCTACGTTGTGGCGTACCAACTCCTGGGTGAGATCGCGCAACAGAAACAACGCCTGGGCGTTCAAGCGATTGATCGAGTTGTTGTTGCCGCTGGTAGGGAATGAACCAAAGCCGAGTCGTCGGAAGTGTGCTGCGCCTTGCAAATAATGACGCTGACAATATTCGATATGCTGAATGCGCGCTCCATGCACCACCGGTATGGCTTTTTCCTGGATGGTAGAGGGCAATGCCTGCAGAAGGCGCAGACTGCCTTCCACGGTCTGTTTCACCTTGGCGTCGACAACGCTGATCTCATCGCTGCTTAACGGCGGATTGTCGGGCAACACATAATGGTCGGCCCAATCTTCTGTTCGATACAGGCGTTCCAACTTGTGCATCAAATCGTAGAAGGTAATATCGCCGCGTTGTACAAAGTAACCACCCGAATCGAACATTACTTCTCGTGTCTCGCCGCTCTCCTTCAGCGCGCGCACAAAGGCAAAAGTGTGTGGTCTGGCGACAATGGGCGAGATTAAGACGCGCTCGAAAGGATTGGGGATGCCATATTGCCATGCGAAGTTATGGGCGTGTTCATGCCATAGACGATGCAGACGCTCAATTTCATCGGGCTTCACTGTGAGCGAGGCGAAAAACTGGGCTGGCTTGATCGGCTCCGCTAGTGAATGCTGTGCATCGCTTGCCGACAGAGTGGTCTCCTGGGTGAGTGGGTAATGCCAGATATTCAATGAACGACGTTTGCCTTCTTCCACACCAACTTGCCTGCAACCAGCTTTCTCGTAGAAATCGTTGGCTGTCAGGTCACTTGGGCATTTAAGTTGGACATACGTGCATTGTTCTTCGTGTGCGCGCCGAATCAGAGATCGGAAAAGGCGCGTCCCAACACGTTGGCGTTGATGATCAGGCGCAATCGCAATTTCGTACAGTGTGCAGACGCGATCCTGACGGATCCTGAAATTGACAAAGCCAATAACTTGTCCGTTGTGTACTCCGACGTCGGCGATGTGTTGGACTGCAACCAGCAACCAGCCGCGTTGCTGCGCTTCCTGCAACACGGCACGATTGACAAAGCCAATCATCATACGCATCTGGTCTGCAAGGTTCTTGGCGCCATCTACGTCCTCTGGTCGTGCCCACCGGATTGTAATGCTTTGGTGGTGGTAAGGTAGTACCCGGTGTGCGCCCTGCTTCGGTAAAATGGTCATAAAGTCGGCATCAGATTCTCAAATGAAAACAGGCTTGGATCGTCAAACGACTTGCTAGCTACGTCTTTGCGCGCCCAATATAGCGGCTTGATAGAGCAAAAACTATCCTGGAAATGATGGAGTGCTGCAAAGACCAGTTCCGCATTGCTGGAAGATCCATATTGTCTTCCCCACAAATCAACAATTTCTGGGAGGGAAAGTGATCCATTCGCTAACAAATTCATGAGCGGCTGGCGCAACGTAGATGCACGTTTCCAGATAACAAGTCCGTAGATGTCATCTTGTTGGAAGAATATCTTCGGGTTCCTGTCGCAGGCATCGGCGACGTAAAAGGCAGACACATCTATGACGCCCAGGCGCTCACGGATGACGCGCGCAATTTCCTCAGGCGAGGCTGGCGCATGCATAAGGCGTAATGCCCACTCTACCTGCCGGCTTTCACGTGAGCGCTGCGGGTTAAACCATCGCCAGGAGACATGACCAATTTGCAGGTCACCGTACCTAAACAAACGCACATCTGGATGTTCCTCAAGTCGAATGTACAAATCATAGGCGCTTATGGAAGGTTCACTTATATGCGCAACTGCAAGTGCTTCCTCCCGACTCAAAGGGCGATAGGAGTAAGTGCCGAGAAAGTTCACGACCGCCGACACAGCCGCCAAGCCCGTGACTGCCTGCAGCTTGCCCTGGTCCTGCAAACCACCAGCAGCTATCCATCGCGTGTACCAGTCGTGGCCGTACATGTCCCTAAACCAATTCAACAGCCAGAGTTCGTCTTTTGCTACAATGCGTGAATCTTCCGTTGCGGTCCAAATCACTGCTGGCGTAGCCTCTGCTCCGACTTGCGCCAACTTTGCCAAAGCATAATCATGGAATGCTAGGGCTGCCATTTCAGCCGAAATTTGTCTTCGAAACTCGGTAGATGCCTTCGATTTGATCTGGCGAACACGCTCGCGTGTTAGACCCAGTCGATCACCGATAATGGCAAGCGTCTCACCGATCTGGTATTGCCCATAATAGGCTTGGAGAATGTCGATGTGTCTTGAAGTTAGCAACTTATTAACCAGTTGGCGAATCATCTGCCAATCATAGTTGGCTACACCGGTCGACTTACCTGTAGAAAATAACTTTGGATCAGGCGTTATAGCAAGGATTGGGGGCAACAATTCCGCTTGTTGTATCAATGAGCTACTCAGTGACAGAAGATGATTGAGGAGGTCAACCAATTCTTGCTTCAAGTCCTCTAGGCTCTTGACACCGAGATTTGGCACCTTAAGCAATTCCTCATCCGTGGACATCATGAGATCATACAGCGTATAATCTGACGGCATCTTGCGTAGTAACGCATTTCTTGCACGGACAGTCCTGATGTTGTTTGCCACAGACGTTAACAATACAGATTTCAAGTAGTCCGCTGAACGGCTATTTAGTTTGTCCTGAAGCTGCATCCACAGAGTTGGATTCTGTTCTAGCTGCATAGTGTACAAATCAAAGTGAGTTGGGAGGGACACCTTCTCGACCTTTGTTAGGGTGTCTACAACGGGTTCAGGTGTAGAGCATTCAGATACATCAGTCACGAGTGCCTGCGCCGGAACTTCACCATGTTCCTGAGAATCTTGTTGTGCTGAAAAACCTGGGATGAAAGGTTCCTCGTAGCTATTATCTACTTCTGGCTTCTTGTCCACAATTAAACTCAGAATCTGTTCAAGTAATGATCTGCCAGATCTGAATTTGATAACCTCAAAACCCAAGTCTCTGAATACATAGTTCACTTCTTCGCCGCCCTTGAAGTCAGTAACATTAAAGTGTGTGGCAAGGCAGAGAATGAGTTTTGGTGGATATTGTTGCCCATTATGACGAACAACATGTTTCTGCGTCTTTGATGAGAGCCATCTGACATACTCCTCAGTATTGGCATAGCGCTGATCGAAGTCGCTCATGGCATCTAGGACGTGCTGTCGTGTAACAATACGCCCTCCAAATGAAGTTTGCATAAGTTAGGAATCCTGCAAAAAAACTCATTTACCGGACAGGAATTTATTGCGTCGTCCACTGCAAATGGCGCGCCCAACGCAGCTTAAGTTCCTATGGCTCTGTCAATCTACCTGCAATTTTGGGCGTGTTCAAGTTGTTGCGCTGCTTGCTCATACTCGCCAGGATTACAAACAGACAATAACTAACTTTTGCAGAAACTGATCACTCTGTCGAACCTTACTGTTATATACTCAATATACACCATCTGCGATAATGGGAGCGTGTTCTACTTTGTATCAGCTGTGTCCGCCCAGTTTGCGCCAAGGGTGTAACAGGATCAACCGTCAGGGGTATCCTTTCTGTTTCGGAAGAACTGCCGCCAGTATAACAGGCTGGTGTTCTGATGAACAAATTCTGGGGGCCGCCGCCTTGC
>DAOUCY010000182.1:0-6068 GCA_034431625.1 Anaerolineae bacterium
GAAGCCTTCGCGCCACTGCTTCCGTATCCGACAACCAGGCCACCAGTCGCCCCATCCCGCCGCAGGACGTTCCAGAAATCCACCTCCAACACCATCAATCCGGCTGTTCTACAGGCGGTCAGTGACCAGCTTATTGGTATGGGATACGTTCGGCAGGGCGACTGGCTGAGCGGCCCCTGCCTCTATCCAATCTATCACCAGCACGGCGACATCCACCACTCCTTCGGCTTCAACGTGGTCAGCGGTTACGGCAACTGCTTCCGCTGCGGCTCGATTCTGCTGAAGGACATCTGTACTTCTCTGGGTATCCAGCCTGCCGATTACGGTGGGCTTTTTGTTCACGACGAAAGGGAAAGAGCATGACTCAAGCAAACGAAACACCCCCGACTGTCATCACACTGACGCTGCCCACGCCGGAAGGTGGCGGCAGCGCACCGGAACGGGCGACCGCCACGCTGCTCATCCAGCGCGGTGATCTGGCGCACGTCAAACAGTTCCACTATCACGGCTATCTGCCTGATGTGATGGAAGCCATTCGCGAGGCGACCGAGGCACTGGGTTTGCTGGCTGACAATCCACCAGTGGTGCCTGACCCACCCGCTGAGAAGCCAAAGCCCGAACCGAAGAAGGCGAAAGCCGCACAGAAGCCCCAACCGCAAGCTGATGAAGAACCGACCATCGACATCCCACTCAAGAAGGGCGTTAAAGCCGTCAAAATGAGCTATCTCAAGATCATCGGCGGCGAAACTGACGCGGCGGCGTATCGGCAGGCGGTGCTGATCGCGGGCAGGCTCATCGCAGGCGGGTTGTGGGACGGCGAAAGTCAGATCCGCATCGACGATGTGTACGCCACGATGAAGAAGATGAAGCACCTGACGGACAAAGACTTCTCGCTGTTCGATCTGGAAGATTTTGTCCAGACCGGAGCAGACACCGAAACAACCGATACATCGGATGAGGACGACAACACGAAAGACACCGTACCTGCTGTCAGCGCCTCACTGAACGGCCATCACCCGGACAAAGCATCCACCCTGCTTTAAACCTGCTCACTTCACTTACTCCATTTCAATGAAAGGAACCCATCACATGAACGAGAACACCCCCACCAACCGCATCTTCAAGATCGGCGCAACGATTATTCAGGCCGATGACAGCATGGAGCATCTCGATAACGAGCAGATTCGCGCCATTTTGAAGCGGACGTACCCCGAAGTGGCGCACGCCACCATCCGCGAGACGACGCTGGAGGATGGCACCATCGCCGTGATCTTCACCAGCGTACCGGGCCGGAAGGGTTAGCCATGTTCAGCGCAGGCATGACCGCTGAAACGCTGCGTGATTGCCTGCTCAACCTGCCACCGTTGGAACTGCTCGGCATGAAGCTGTTGCAAGTCAGCCCTCATGCCGGGTTCTTCCCGGCGGATGTGCCGCGCGAGACGCTGAAAACTGCCGTGGTCGAGATGATCGATTACGGCGCGCGTTGTCAGACGGCAGCGCAGCGGTTGAGCAAGCTCACGCCAGTTCCGATCACCGGTGTTGATCTGTGGGAGTATGCGTTATGAACGGCCTTTTCATCCTACAGACTGCGCTTGCCGGAGCGATTAACACGGATTCGGTGCTGTGTCTGGCGCACGCTGCGGCATGGTTGGATCCCTTGCGCAGTGATCCTGACGACATGGACATGCCGGAATCCGAGGATGATACGGTGGTCGTCGCGCTGCATATCCTGCGACGCGCTTTCCCTGATATCTACTTCGATGCCCTGCAAGCCATCCGTCAGGGCGAATCCTACCAGCAGCTTGACCATCTTATATGTAACGCAGTGCAGGCTCAGGGTATTCCGCTGGAGAATCTCGAATGGATCGGTTGGGGGATTCCGTTACCGGCCTACGGCGCTTCGCTGGACGATCCCGATTTCTACACAGCGCATCCCGATGTGCTCCCGGTACTGGAATGCTTCGGCATCTCACCCCAACCGAATCCCTACAACATCGACATCCCTGATGTGGCGTACAAAGCCGCTTCCATTATTGCCGACGATCTGGTTCAACACGAAGCTGAAGGTTGGCGGCAGGTGGCGTGGCTATTGCGCTGGTTGTTCAGCCAGACTGGAAATTCCAGCGTCGATTGGGATTATGAAATGATGGCCGAGGTACAGCCGCTGTCGTGGGACACGGACGAATTGTCGTTTGCCATCGACATCATCGAAGAGGCGGATGGCATCATGTCTGATGCGCTGGCAGGACTGGCATTGATCAACCGGCATCCCGCCGCACTTGAAGCCATCTCTCATAACATCCGCAAAATTTATCTGATGAAAGGCAAGAAACATGCTCGATACAGGTTTGAGTGGCCGCACATTGCAGGGAGTGATGAGCGAGGAACCGAGCTTGTCGCTTAATTTCTATTCCTTTGGAGTCACGCTCCGCAAGCGCGAGGGCGAACAAATCAGCGAATATCCCATTGACCCGGCACAGGCGGCGGTGGCACTGGTTGCCAGAGTCACTTTCGATACCGGACTGCTCGCAGGCGATACGCTCTACATCCACATGGAAGGTGTCAGCAGGACGATCGTCGAATACCGCAAGCCGCAGATGACCGGCATCTTCCTTGATGATGCCGATGTTCCCTTGCGCGTACCGCTGCCCGGACTGCTTATGATCCGTAAGACGAGCGGTGATAGAGCGGCGACTTATGCGGTGTATGCCGTGAAGAAGCGTCCGATGACACTTGAGGCAGCGCTATTCCATGCCCCGCTGCCGAACGTGTTCAACTCGGCGGCGGTGTGCTGGGGCACCGTTCAACGCGTGTCGGACGAGGCGCTCTCCAGCGCATCGCTGGCGGAAGACTGGGACCAGCTTCTGGGTTCATCTTTTGGCAACCACGCCGTCAGCGGAAAATCCCGCTCACATAAGGATGACATCCGGCAAAAGCTGATTGAATTGGAGGCGAAGGGAGCCAAACGCTACCCGACATCCGACCTGATCTCAGCGCGTAAGACACTCGCGCAGGCGATTGGAGATCGCTCATGAGCGGTGTATTCGACCCTAACACTTACATCAAAACTGTGACCATCGTTGGCGTGGGCGGGACCGGCGCAAGTACCGCCCGTATCGTCGCCCGCATCATCTACGACATGCAGCGTTCGCGCAAGCATACGCCACAGATTGTACTGATCGACCCGGATCACGTAGAAGAAAAGAACATAGGGCGGCAAGCATTGTTTGCCCCGTCGGACATCGGCAAATTCAAGGCGGAGGTCGTCGGACGGCGGCTGAACTTCGCGCTGGGTCTGGACATCGCCTGGATCTGTGAGCCGGTATCCGCCACCCGCCATTTTGACCGTTACGGCGGCAACCTGGTCGTGTCGTGCGTAGATAACCACGCGGCGCGGCAAGAGATCCACCGGGTTTCTGGTGTGCAAATTGCTTCAGGAAACCATGAGAACTCCGGACAGGTCTGCATCGGCAATACCGACGATCTCGACCTGATGCGGCGGTTCATCGACGGGCGCGACGGCGAGTATCCTTATCTGCCGAAGGAAGGACTGCTCTTTCCCGAACTGTTGCAACCGGAGTCACCGAGTCCCGTACCGGCGGTATCGTGCGGGGAGATGGTGGCAAACGGTGACCAGCATCTACTGGTGAACGACGCAATGGCAACAATTGTCGGGCAGTATGTCTACCGCCTCCTGCATCGCCAACCAATCGGGTCGTTTCTAACTTTCGTCAGCATCGGCGAAATGCCCACCATCCGCAGTCTGCCCATTTGCAGGGAAGAGTTGGAGGTGTTCCTATGAACCAACAACTGCCCCTGTTTCCAATGGATGCTCCAAACACAGATGAAGAAGCACTGGACCCGCTGACACTACTACGCAATGGGGCGACCCTCGTGCTGAGTGCATCCGGCGGCAAGGACAGCGATGCAATGTCTCATCATCTGCTTGATCTGCGCCAGTCGGAAGGCTGGACGGGCGATGTGATGATGGTTCACGCCGATCTCGGCTCACGGGTGGAATGGCATCAAACGCCCGAATACGTCGAGAATCTCGCCCGGCGGAAGAATGTTCCGCTGCATGTCGTGCGCTGGACGCATGGCGATCTGATTGATCGCATCTGGCAGCGTTATCACAAAGATCCATCGCGTCCATGCTGGCCTTCCTCTCAAATGCGTTACTGCACCTCGGACCTGAAACGCGGCCCAATTTCCCGCTGGCTGAGGAACACCTTCCCATCGGGCAATGTCGTTTGCGCGATGGGCCTGCGAGCCGAGGAAAGCTCCGCCCGTGCCCGACGACAAACCTTCACACTCCGTACCGATGCCAGCGCCCCGACCAAGGGGCGTTTTGTTTACGACTGGTTACCCATCCATGACTGGTTGGCGGGCGATGTGTGGGATTGTATCCGGTGGCATGGTGATATCGCGCATCCTGCGTATCGCCTGGAACAACCTAATCACCGACTGTCCTGCGCCCTGTGTGTTTTGGCAAGCCTGAATGACCTCATCAACGGCGCGGTGCATAATCCCGACACCTACCGCGAATACTGCCGCATTGAAGCGGTCACTGGCTACAGCTTCCGCAAAGACTTCTGGTTGTCGGACGTGAAGCCGGAGCTTCTCCCACCAGAAACGCTGGATGCAGTCCAGGCGCACAAGCGTAAATCTCGGTAAGACGCGCCTGTTTTACCCGCAATATCCGTCCTCTGTACGACCGCATCCGACAAAACAATCTGACCCTGTACGACAAAAGGAAAATCCGATGCATGATACCAATCTGGACTGGCAGCCTGTTCTGCTGGTCAAAGTCACCCGTGAACCTTTCACGGGCACGCGCTGCAGTGTGCATGTCAGTCGCGCACACATGGTACTCCATCCCGACGGCGTGATCTGTGCCGCGTGGGACATTCTCCCGGAAGAGCGTATCTATCCCGTGCGGAACACCAGTGTCCACGCGGTGCGTCTCGTCGGCTGGAAGCCGCTGCGCGATGTGCCCTTCACACCGCCGGTACGTTTCGAGCGGTGTGGTGATCCACGTGTATCCGCCATCATTCCCAACGGCACCTGGGTGCTGCCGTATGACGAGCAGCAGTATCGCCTGTACCTACGCCTTCAGCGAGCGTGGCACAGCCTGATGTCCTACGTTGACTCCGCGCCGCACAGTCCCTACACGCTCGGTTTTGTCCGCAGCCTGGTTGCCACCAACACACATTCTCCCAGTTTGAATTAGCCCGAAAGGAAGTCCCCATGGCTACTGAAACGATTGCTCTCAAACGCTATAACAGCCTGTTTGATAACCAGCAGTACAGCGCGATTGCCGAACGGATCGCCCTCGATTTGCGTGTCCCGCGTGATTCGGTTCGCACGTCCGACGCGATGAATTTGATATTATGTGGAATAAGAAATTTTTTGTCAAGACGAAGGCTTGGACCTGTTCTGTTCCTCCACCATTTCGCGCAACCAGGTTAAAGCACCTGCGGTTTTTGTCCAGGTCCGGATGCCATCCAGAACGTAATCCAGCGCCTCATTCTGGTCACCCGGAGAATAGTAGCCTGGCATCTGTTTGGGGAGCTTCTTCTTGCCGAGCAGGAAGGGCGGAACATGCGGGTTGTAGGCGATGGCATCAGCCAGCAGCTTATCCGCCTTTTTCCCCCGTCCCTTCTTACGAAACTCGTGTAAAGCGACCCCGTACTTCCAGTAAGCACTCCAATCATCCGGGTATTGTTTAAGCAGCTTCTCCAGCCGTTTGCTGTCTTCCAGTTCAAGCAGGAGCGTAATATAGAGGTGGCGCACGCCCTGGTTATCGTTGGGATTCAGTTCCAGCATCGCCTCCATGTGGGCTGCTGCTGCCTCAAGTTCGCCCAGTTCCCATAAACACTGTGCCAGACCTAAGCGGGCGCGCATATACGGGCGGGTTTCATGGAAACCCCAGAAATGTCCCTTAAGTTCCTCGAACTCATCCTTCAATGCTCGTTCACCTGCCTGCACACCCTGCTCATAGAGGGTGCGCGCTTCCGCCGGCGTTTTCGCGCTTTCCTGTGCCAGCAGGACATAAGCATCGGCACAGT
>DAOUCY010000183.1:0-39606 GCA_034431625.1 Anaerolineae bacterium
TGCAAGAGGGCTTGCGGTGGGTTTCGGGAGGACGGGAGTTCAAGGTAGACTTGTCGACCTGCATCGGGAAGGGCGACGACATGGGCCGCTATATCATCTACAAAGAGCCGATTGAGTAGCATTTGTCTCTGCCGACGGATTTTCAGTGAGGCGGGATAACCCCCGCCTCTTTTCATTCCTGGGACAAGCTGGGCCTGCGAAGATGACAGCCCGCAGCCTGTTCGTAAGCCTGACCAGCCTGGAGGACGAGGCTTTCCTGCCAGGGACGGCCGATGATCTGGAGGCCGATGGGCAGACCTTCGTCGGTGAAACCGCAGGGGAGCGCGAGGCTGGGCAGCCCGGCCATGTTGAAGGGCGCGGTCAAATAGGAGAGCGAGGCGCGGGCTTGGTCGAGCGCTTTGGGATCGTCTAGGCGGGGGGCGGCCATGCGGGTGCAAGGCGTGATGAGCAGATCGACTTCCTGGAAGATGGCCGCGAGCCGGTGCTTGAGTTCGGTCTGGGAGCGGCGGGCGAGGGCGTACTCGACGCCCGTGAAGCGCGTGCCGCCTTCGAGCCGCCCACGCACATCAGACCCGAAGGCGTTTGGATGTTCATTGAGCCGCCCCTGATGAAGCGCAGCGGCATCGCAGGAGACGATCACGCGGCTGGTCTGGACGGTCTCTTGGGCGAAGCTGAGGTCAACGGGGCGCAGCTCGGCTCCGAGCTGAGTGAAGAGCACCGCAGCGGCTTCAAAGGCGGCCAGGATTTCCGGGGCAACTCCACGGAAGAAATCATCTTGGGCGACGCCGATTCGCAGCCGTCGAATCCCTGCATTCAGCTCAGCCGAGTAGTCCTCGACGGGGAGATCAACCGAGCTGGGATCGGCGGGATCGTGGCCGGCGATGGCCTGGAGAATCAGGGCGGCATCAGCGACGGATTTGGCCATCGGGCCGGCGTGGTCGAGCGACCAACTGAGGGGAACGACGCCGCGCAAGCTGACGCGGCCGTAGGTGGGCTTGAGGCCGACGACTCCACAGAGGGCGGCCGGGATGCGGATGGAGCCACGGGTATCGCTGCCGAGCGAGGCCGTGCAGAGGTCAGCGGCGAGGGCTGCGGCTGATCCGCCGGAGGAGCCGCCAGGCGAGCGGCGGGTATCCCAGGGGTTGAGGCAGGAGCCGAAGTGCGGGTTGTCGTTGATGACTCCCAGCGCCCATTCGTGCAGGTTGAGCTTGCCGAGCAGGACGGTTCCGGCAGCGCGGAGGCGGGACATGGGGGCGCTGTCCTGGTCGGGAATGAAATCCCGGCGGAAGCTGGAGCCGGCGGTCGTGGGGATACCTTCAGTTTCGTAGAGGTCTTTGACGGCGATGGGGATGCCGTGCAGGGGGCCGCGATAGGCTCCACGGGCGATCTCTTCGGTGGCAGCGCGGGCATCCGCCAGGGCACGGTCAGCGGTCACGGTGATGAAGGCGTTGAGGAGGGGGTTGAGGCGCTCGATCCGGTTGAGGTAGGCCTGGGTGAGTTCGAGCGGGGAGATGCTCCGGGCGGCGAGGTGGGCAGCAGTTTCCGTGAGCGTCCAGGCGGTGGGGTGCATAGGTGTTTGCATTTGATAGTTTATTTTTTATAGAAAAATGCGACGATAGATGAGAGAAATGATAAGAATGATAAGAATGAGAATGTGAGAATATGAGAATCTGGTGCCCTCACCCTCGCCCTCTCCCGAACGTTCGCTGCGCTTACTGAGAGAGGGAGCATGCTGATTGTAGAACAAGTGTAGCACAAAATGGGTGGTTTAGGGTGACTATTTGGAAAAACATTTGGTGCCTTATAGATGCTTGCATAACTCTTCTCTCAAGGTTGGGATGAAGGTGGGAGGCAGACGCGGAAGTGTCAGCGCAGGTAGGGGGCCATGACGGCAGAGATGGACGGTTTCTGCATGTCATCGGGGACAGGCAGGCCGAGCAGGGTGAGCACGGTCGGGGCGATCTGCATGAGGTGCAGGCCTTCAAGGCGCTGACCGCCGAGATCACGGCGGGGGTCGGCGTAGATGAGCATCCCGAACTGGGCGTGATTGGCGTCGTCGGGGCCGGTGTCGTTTTCGAAGACGTGCAGAGCATTCCAGCCGACGCTGCCGATAGAACGCCAGGAAAGATCACCGAAGTAGACGAGCAGGTCGGGCGGGACGCCGCGCACGCGCCGGTAGAGCGACTCTGGCTTGAAACAGCGGGTTCCGATGGGCTGGCCGCGCTCATCGCCGAGGGATTCGAGTTTGGCCGCGAGTTCGTCGCGGAGGGTGTCGTAGGCGGAAGCCGGGACGATGCCTTGAGGTTCGCGGCCTTCGAGATTGATGAAGACACGGCCATAGTAGCCGCCATCGCCCCAGGCGCGGGTGCGGCTCCAATCAACCTGCAACTGGTCAAATTTGACGGGGCCGCGGGAGAGATCAGGCGGTTCAGCCAGTACCAGATAGCCCTGCTGGATGAGCCATTCGTTCAAGCAGATGCCGCCGTCCATCTTCTTGGCGCCATGATCGGAGACGACGAAGACCACGGTATCGTCATCGAAGGTTTGGAGCAGGCTGGCAATCTCGGAATCGACTAGGCGATAGTAGTCGAGGATGGCATCTTTGAAGGGCGAGGCCGGATCGTGCTGGCGGTGGGTGGGGTCGAGGTCTTTCCAGAAGCCGTGATGCATCCGATCCACGCCGATTTCGACCATGATGAAGAAATCCCAACCGGAGCTTGACGCTAACTGGCGGGCGACCTCGAAGCGGGCGCGGGTCATGCGGCTGATCTGGTCGCGGAGCCAGACTTTGTCGGTGGTGCGAAAGCCTTTGACATCGACCTGATAGTCGTCCGCCCAGGCGGCGATGGAGCCGCGCAGGGTGGGCGGATAGGTGTACTCGTGGCTTGTATCCGGCGTGAGGAAGCAGCTCACCATCTGGCCGTTGAGGGGGCGGGGAGGATAGGTTTGCGGAACACCGAGGACGATGCTGTGTTTGCCGGCGGCGGTGAGGATGTCCCAGAGGCGGGGTTCACGGATCGAGAGGGAATTGGCGACAGCAAGGCCATGGTAGGAATGATCTTTGCGGTTGCGGAAGCCATAGACGCCGAGCGTGCCGGGGTCTTTACCGGACATCATGCAGGACCAGGCGGGGATGGTGATGGCCGGGATGACGCTTTCGAGCGGCCCATAGAGTCCACGCTGGCGGAGGCGGGTGAGCGTGGGAAGTTGATCCGGCCAGCGGTCGAAGACGAGTTCGGGAGCGGCGCAGTCCAGGCCGATGATGGCGACGCGGCGGGCCGCTGACGGACGGCGGTTGAAGAGGCGCTGAAGGGTCATGCGAAAGCAGAGAAAACGAACCGCAAAGACGCAGAGAAATACGGAGTGAATGGAGTGAAAGTAAAGTTCATAGATCGTTTTCTCTCTGAGGTATTCAAGTTTAAGTAGGGGGTGGGGCATTGAGACGCTTGAGGAAGCGTTCGATCTCGACGATGACACGGATGTGGGTGGCTTCACCGATGCACTGGTGTTCGTCCCAAGCTTCAATGGTGAAGTGAATCTGGCGGCCATCGACGGCGCGCACCTCGGCACGGGCGCGAACAGTCTGGCCGAGGGGGGTGGCAGCGAGGTGACTGGCTTCGATGCGCGTTCCGACGCTGGTCTGGCCTTCAGGCAGGCGGCCTTCCAGGGCGGCGACAGCGGCGGCTTCCATCAAGGCGACGAGGGCAGGAGTGGCGAAAACGTGCAGGCTGCCGCTGCCCATCGATAGGGCGGTGAGCGAGTCGGTGACAGTGAGGGTGTGTTCACCGGTTAGACCGGGTGTGATGGTGTCCACCATGACGTCTCGGTCGTATCAACCGCCGAGGGTGCGGCGAAGAAGCTGATAGAAGCCGTCGACATCGACACGGGTGACGATGTCAACGTTGGGGACTGCTTCGGTGCGGAAGCGGTAATCGACGATGGTCTGGGCGCGGGTATGTTCGCCGACGAGGGCGACGGTGACTGGACGGCGTTCCTGTTCCAGGATGAGGGCGCGATCCAGGGCGACGGCCATCGCCAGCGGATCGGGCAGGAGGTAGCCAAGACGGTCGGAGAAGCCCCGGATCAGCGAGACGATGCGGCTGCTGATGCCTTGGAAGAAGCGGCCTTCAGACGTGGGAATGGCGGCGAGGGCGTCGTACTGCTCCCAGCTCAGCGGGTGGTAGAGGGTAGTTTCCCAGGAGAGCATGGTTGAGAGGGGAAAAGATTCGAGGGTAATGTACGCAGCTTCAGGATCGCCGAGGATGTTGAACTCGGCAGTGGGATTGGTGGCGTTGCCACGGCCAGCGATGGTTCCCCCCATGAAGATGAATTCTTTGACACGCAGCGGAAACTGCGGGTCGATGCGGGCAGCCAGGGCGAGGTTGGTCAGCGGCGCGAGGGCAACGATGGTCAGTTCGCCGGGATACTGGCGGGTGAGGCGGAGCAGGGCATCCACAGCATGTTCGGGTTCGGGCTGACGACCAGAGGGGGCGGGGCGGTCGGGCCAGTCGCCGAGTCCGTCGCCGCCGTGGACATCTTCGGCATGCAGGCCGTTGGGGATCAGGGGTTGGGCCGCACCGCGATAGACGGGGACAGACGCGCCCATGACATCCAGGACGGTAAGGACGTTGGGGACGACCTTGTTGAGATGGACATTGCCAGTGACGGTGGTGATGGCTTCCACGGTCACGCCAGGATGCCGCAAGGCGATCATAATGGCCTGGGCGTCGTCTATTCCGGCATCGGTGTCGATAATCAAGCGCATGGTGGATTCCTTGGGTTGGGGGTGCGGTTAATCAAGATACGCCGAAAGGCGGCGTGCCGTCAAGCTGAAGATGGCAGCGGCATCAACCAAGCCAGTGATGTCTACGTATTCATCGACCGCATGGGCGTTTTCCCCGGTGGGGCCGAAGCCGCAGATGGTGGGGATGCCGCGCTCGATGAGCAGATAGCCTTCGTTGGCGGGACCGGCAACGACTCGTTCAGCGGACTTGCTTTTGACCATGTAGAGGGACTCTTCCAGGGCGGTGACGACGGCAGCGTCCGGATCGCACAGGGCAGCGGGGGCATCGATGAGAAGGTCGCGCTGGAAGCGCAGGCCGGGGCGCTGCTGTTCGATGTGGGCTTGCAGGTTGTCGATCAGGCGGTCGAGGTCAGGGCGGGTGTATTCCGGGGTGAGGCGGATGTCAACAAGGGCTTCACAGCGATCCGGGACGATGTTGACGCTAGTTCCGCCGCTGATGAGCGTGCCGGGGGTGATGACGGTGCGGAAGCGCTCGAAATAGGGGGCATGGGATGCTTCGAGGTGGAGGGTTTCGAGGGCGACGAGGAGCTGGGCCATACCGGTGACAGCGTTGGCTCCAGCGGTCTGGTTCTGCCACTCTTCGGAGCCGGTGTGGACAGACTGGCCGCGGCAGGTTAAGCGGTAGCGCACCAGCCCACGATGCCCCAGGGTGATCTGGTCGCCGGAGTAGGCGTAGATGGCGCCCAGGCCGCGGAGCAGGCCGTGGGTGTGCAGGTATTTGATGCCGAGTGTGCCCGTCGCACCGGTTTCTTCATCGGGGACGCAGATGAGCTGGGCGCGACCGCCGTGCAGGGCATTGGGGATGGCTTTCAGCGCGGCCAGGGCGACCAGGGCGGCGCTCATGCCGCCTTTGGTATCAATGGCTCCGCGCCCGTAGATGCGGTCTTGGGCGATGTGACCCGCATAGGGTGGGTGAGTCCAAAGGGACTCGTCACCCGGGGGGACGGTATCTAGATGGCCGAGGAGGAGGAGTCCGGTCTCGCCTTCTGAGGCGGTACTGACGATGACGTTGGGGCGGTCAGGCAGATCGCCAACGATCTGGGCGCAAAGCCCCCATTGTTCGGCCTGGGTGGCGATGATCTCGGCTAGATCGCGTTCGGGATGGATGCCGTTCACCGAAGGGGTCTGGATGAGGCGGACACAGAGATCGACCAGCGCCGGCTCGGACTGGCGGATATGCTGGATGAGTGTATTGTCGATGGCATCAGGCACGAGCGCAGGCTCCGAAGGGGTGCGAATCGTTGAGAACAAGAACAGCGATATTAGCCTGGTTCGACGAGTTTGGCTACCGGTTCGGGTGGGCCTAGTGTGACAGGAACGGCGACGCGGATTCGGGTTCCCTTATTGGGCGCACTTTCCAGCGTGAGAGTCCCGTTGAGGCGGGTGGCGCGTTCGCGCATGGATTGCAGGCCCAGATGGCCGGGGAAGCGGCCGCTGGTATCAAAGCCTACGCCGTTATCGGCGATGATCAGGATAAGCTGATTGTTTTCACAGAAGATTTCCAGGCGGATTTCGGAGGCGCGGGCGTGTTTGACGGTGTTGTGGAGAGCCTCGCGGGCGATCCGGTAGATGCTTTCTTTGGTTTCCAGGGGGATGGTGGGTTCGCCGCAGAACTCGGTAATGACCTTGAGTTGGTAGCGAGCCTGAAGGGCTGTCGCCTGCTTCTGTAGGGCGATGACCAGCCCGTCGTTTTCCAGGGATTCGGGGCGCAGTTCAAAGATGAGGGCACGCATTTCGGTCAGGCCGGCGTCGGCCAAGGCGAGGATGTAATCGAGCGGTTCCTGTAGGCGAGACGGATCACGATCTAGCAGCGCGCGGGCAGTGCGCGCACCCAGAACGATGCCGTAGAGCGCTTGCGAGACCGAATCATGAAGTTCGCGCGCGAGGCGGTTGCGCTCTTCGAGCGAGGCCATCGACTGGGCCTGCTCGGCATAGGATTCGGCGCGGCGGCGGGCGGCTTCCATGATGTCGACCAGGCGCATGCGCTCGATGGCAGCCGCGACCAGATCGGCGATGCCGACAGCAAGGCGCTTTTCGTGTGGGGTGAATCCGCGCGGGTGTGATTCGGTGAAGATGACACCGCCCATCCAACGGCTGCCGATGCCGAGGCTGACGCTCAAGGTGGCGTAAATGCCGTCGTCGATTAGACTGGCGCGGGTGGCCGCATCCAATTCGGGCGCTTGGCGAACGTCGGTGATGGCGGACAGTCCTGAGCGCGGGATGACGCGGGCAAGGGCAGTACTGGCCAGCGGGAGGCGTTCGGCATAGGTGCAGTCTTGATCTGGTAGGAGGTTGAGCAGGTTGATTTCGGCGGCATCTTCGTAGTCGTAGTTTTCGAAGATTGCCAATGTGATCCGGGTGCGGGCAAATTCGAGCTTGGAGAGCGCTGTACCGATTTCAGGGATGGTTTGGCTGGCATTGATGGCTTCACTGGCACGGTAGAGGAGTTCGGCTTCGCGGCGGGCCTGGCGTTCGGCATGGTAGGCGCGGCCTTTGGCGACGACGGGGGCGAGGCTCTGAAGCAGCGCGGTATAGATGTAGCGCTCATCGGCGCTGAAGCGATGGTGCTGACTCCATTCGACCAGCAGAATTCCCTGCCAGCGACCTTCGCTTTGCAGCGGCAGCAGAACGAGGGAGCGGGTGGGCAGGCGGGCAATATCACGGCGTTTCTCGGCGCTCAGGCGTTCATCAGTCAGCAGGTCTTCGATAAAAACTGGCGAATCCGGGTTGGCCTGCCAGATGGGCATTAGATTGAAGTCCGAGGCCAAGATCGGCGTTCGCATATCTGGCTCGTCCAGGTGCAGCTTGCCGTTTTCCCAATAGGCCTGGAGCACTGCCATTTCAGGCTGATTGTGGTCATCAACTTCGAGATAGTAGAGCGTGATATGGCGCGGTTTCTCCTGCGCGCTGTAAAGGGCAATGGCGGTGACGATCTCGCCCTCACTGGCGGCCTGAGAGAGGGCGGTATTGACTTTGACGAGCTGTTCGGCACGGAGCCGGGCGGTCTCTGTTGCCATTTTGAGGCGGATACGGTCGAGAGCGGCAACGGCGAGATCACCAATTCCGGCGACGAGACGCTTTTCACGGGGCGTATAACTGCGAACTTTGCTATCGCGGATGCCGATGGTTCCCATCCAATGGTTGTCCAGCGAGAGCGAAATGCCCAGGATGGAACGCACCCCAGACTGCAAATAGCTGTGGCGGATGGATTCATCGGTGCCGGGTTCGTTGGCAATGTCTTCATGGAAGAACAAGCCCTGGCGTGGCATGGTCTTGAGGGCAGGCCAGGCATTGACTGGCCAGCGCATTCCACGTGGGCCGGTCTCGCTGGATGCGACGATTTCGACGTAGTGGGCAGTATCGTAGTCAAAGTTTTCGAAGACGTTGAGTGTCACACCGCGGTTGCCGAGGTTCATGATGGCGATGGCCGCGACAATTTCTTCCAGGCTGTTGGCGGCGTTGATGGCCTCACTGGCGCGGTAGAGCAGTTCACTTTCACGCCGGGCGTCCTGCTCGGCCAGATATGCGCGGCGTCGGGCAATGACTGAGGAGGCGGTCGGCATCAAGGCTGCCAGGAGGTAGCGCATGTCACGCGGGAACTGCTGTGGGTCTTTCCAGGCGAAGGTCAGAATGCCCTGAAGCTGCTCCGCGGAGAGCAGCGGGACGAGGATGGAAGCACCCCAGCCCACCACACGCAGAAAACTCTGCATGGCCTCATCTTGAAGGCGCTGGTCAGCGACCGTGTCTTCGATGAGGATAATGCCGCTTTGCCCAGAGAGGGCGAGTCGAAGGATGGGGTAGTTCTCGATGGGGAAGGCGGCGATGGGTATCAAACTGGGTGGAAGGGGGCTGCTGCCATCACTGGAACGCAAGCCGACGATGTGGAAGGTTTCGGCCTCACCGGCATTGACGTAAGCCAGCATGGAGAGGGCTGCGCCATAGCGTTCAGCGAGGCTGGCGACTGCGGAGAGGATGCTGTCCTCATCGTGCGCTTGAGAGAGGGCAGCGTTGATTTTTGCCAGCCATTCCGCGCGCTGGCGCGAGGCTTCGGTTTCCATCTGAAGGCGGATGCGCTCGACAGCGGCAGCCACGAGATCGCCGATGCCATTGGCGAGACGGATTTCGCGCGGGGTGAAGCGGCGCGGGCTGCTGCTCTGGAAGCTGATGATCCCAACCCAGCGGTTGTTGATGTTGAGCGGCATGGTGATAAAGGCTAGGATGCCCATATCACGGCAGTAGTTAGCGGTCACGGGGTCGATCTGAGGGTCGATCTGGGTATTTTCGCTGACCCAGATGTCGCCGCGCGGCATGTGACGCACAGCCGGGGTGAGTTCGATGGGGATGCGCATGCCGATGGATTGGAGATGCTGGGATTCGCGGGTGAGGACTGCGACGACTTCTCGGTAGGCGGCGTCCTCAAAGTCGTAATCTTCCCAGATGCTCAGGATGACTGACTCGGAGTAGGCGTCGATTCGTGAGACGGCTTGAATGACTTCGTCGAAGGTACGGGCCGCGTTGATCTCTTCGCCGAGCTGGTAAAGGAACTCGTTTTCACGGCGGGCTTCTTCTTCAACAAGGTAGGCGCGGCGCGAGGCAAAGACTGAGGGCAAAGTTTGCAGCAGGTTGGAGTAGATATAGCGTTCTTCATCGGAGAAGACATGTGGCTCGAACCAGCCGATGGTCAGCACGCCGATGCAGCGGCCGCCGGTAAAGAGTGGAAAAGTAGCCATGGCCCGGGAAGGGATGACTTCCAGCATCTGCTGACGCATGTCTGGCGCAATGCGCTCATCTTCGGCGAGGTTTTCGATCAGCAGCACACGGTCAGGATAGGGGTACCACAGGTCGAAGTAGCCAAAGCGCTGGAGGCGGATGATGCTGTGCCGGCGAGGATCGAAGAAGTCGGTTTCACCGTCTTCCCACATGGCGACTGAGCGCTGGATAGTGAACGGCTCTTTGTCGTCAGGGTCAATGTAGTTGAGCATGATCCGCCGAGCCTTCAACGGCTGGACGTATTGGCCGATGGCGGCGAGGATCTGAGGCTCATCCTTCGCCTTCGAGATGGCCTGGTTAATCTTGAGCAGCAGTTCAGCGCGGTAAGCACGGGTGCGGTTTTCCTCGATCAGACGAAGCGCATCAACGACGGGCGCGGTCTGCTGGATAAGGGCGCTGTAGATGCGACGGTCACGTTCGGTGAAACGGTAGGGTTGGCTCCAGGAAAAGGTGACGATGCCGATCCAGCGTCCCTGGTTATTGAGGGGCAGGAGGGCAAAGCCGCGCTCTCCATTCTGGCGCATCCGCTCGCGCACGGGCTGCGGAAGCGCTGCCGATTCAGCGGCATCTTCGACCAACCAGGGGTGGTCAGGGTGAGCCATCCATTGGCGGGCGGCGGCATCCTGTTCGCTGCCATAACCGTCGAAGAGGGCCACATGGCCGTAAGCTGATTTCCAATCGGCCGTCCACTCGGCGGTAATTACGCCCTTGTAGGGTTCGGAATCGCCGTAGAAATAGACCATGCGGCAGTGATCCGCGCCATGCTCGCGGGCATAGATGCTAATGACATCAAGGACTTCCTGAGGGCTGGCGGCGTGGGCGATTTTGCTAGAAACCGTGTAGAGGATGTCGATTTCCTGGCTGGCATTCTCCAGGTCGTCGGCGCGCTTCAAGGACTGCTCAACGAGGCGGAGCGAATCGATGACGGGTGTGGCATGCTGGATGAGGGCGGAATAGATGCGCTGGTCGGAATCGTTGAAACGCTGCGGTTTGCTCCAGCCGAAGATCAGGACGCCGATCCAGCGGCCTTTGGTTGCCAGGGGCAGGATGGCGCTGGAGCGAATGCCTTTCGTGAAATAGAGTTCGCGCGTGGCAGTGTCCAGCAGTTCGCTGGTGGAGACATCGGCGATGAGGGTGGGGCTGCGCGGAGTGGACATCCAGTTTTGGATGAACGTTCGGTGATCAGAGGCGCTGTAACGTTCCGGGACCGGCTCGACAGTCTCACCGGATGAGAGCCATATCCCGCCGGTTTCAAGCCACTCGACACTGCCGTCAGCATCGAAGATGAGCCAGTACAACATAGCGGCATCCGCGCCGCGCTCTCTGGCATAGCCGCTGACGGCCTCAATCCACTCGATGGGCGTAGAGACTTGGGTCAGGCGGTTTGAGGTGGCAAAAATGATGTCGATTTCATCAGACCGAGATAGGGACATGGCAGCACCTCAACGGCTTCAGTCATTCAGCTTGACCAATCCGATGCGAGCGGCATAGAGCGCGGCTTGAGTGCGGCTGACGACATTGAGTTTGCTGAGGATATTGCTCACGTGGGTTTTGACGGTTTTTTCGCCGATGACCAACTGCTGGGCGATCTCCTTGTTGGAGAATCCCTGGGCGAGCAGGCGGAGGACTTCGGTTTCGCGCTCGGTGAGAGGTTCGGGGTTTTCTGGCGCGCGAACTTCTTTCATCAAGCGGGCGGCGGCTTTGGGCGAAAGCTGTACCTGGCCTGCGCCAGCGGCTTTGATGGCGCGGACGAGTTCGTCGGCTTCGACATCTTTGAGCAGGTAGCCGATGGCGCCGGCACGGATGGCGCCGATGACGGAGTTATCTTCGAGGACGCTGGTGACGGCAATGACTTCAGTATCGGGGAGTTCTTGGCGGATGGCGGCGGTGGCTTCGACACCGGTCATTTCCGGCATGATGAGGTCCATGAGGACGACATCAGGCTGAAGGGCACGGGCCATCTCCAGCGCCATCCGGCCGTTTTCGGCTTCGCCCACGACCTCCAGGTCTGGATCGAGCGCGAGGAACATGCGTAAACCCTGGCGAACCACTTTGTGATCGTCGGCGATCAGAATTCGTACCGTCATGTTGTGCCATCCCTTTCCAGCCCGATGCCAGAGTATACCGATAAGCCGATCCGTTTTGCATCCGGTTCACAGATAACAAGCCGCGCTTCTCTGGATTAAAGCGCGGACGGCAGCCGTTCGCATCCGACCAAAGTCGGAGATGCTGCGGAGATCAAGATCAAACGAAGAGAGGGCGGCTCTCTGGGGGCACGCCCTCTCTGCTTCTGGATACAGTGATCGGGTATGAATGAGGCGGTATTCGCCTGACTCAGTCTTCCTTCGCCTTCAAGCCCTCATCGCGCAGGGCAGCATGGGCCGCGGCCAGACGCGCCACCGGGACGCGGAAGGGCGAGCAGCTCACGTAGTTCAGGTTGGCGCTGTGGCAGAAGTGAATGCTGCGCGGGTCACCACCATGTTCACCGCAGATGCCGACTTCCAGATCAGGGCGGGTCTTGCGACCTTTTTCGACGGCCAGCTTGATGAGATAGCCGACGCCATCTGGATCGAGGACCTGGAAGGGATTATCGGGCAGGAGGCCATTTTCGACGTAGTAGAGCAGGAATTTGCCCTCGGCGTCGTCGCGGCTGATGCCGAAGGTGGTCTGCGTCAGGTCATTCGTCCCGAAGGAGAAGAACTCGGAGTATTCGGCGAACTGGTCGGCGGTGATGGCTGCGCGCGGCAGCTCGATCATCGTGCCGATCTTGTATTCGAAGTGGACGCCGGTTCTATCCATGACTTCGGCAGCGACGCGCTCGATCAATTCACGCATGACCTTGACTTCGCTGGCCGAGCTGGTGACGGCGATCATGACTTCAGGGTGGACCTCGACGCCTTCCTGGACGAGCTGGGCTGCCGCTTCAAAGAGCGCCTGCACCTGCATCTTGCTGATGGCTGGACGGGTGATGCCCAAGCGGACACCGCGCAGACCGAGCATCGGGTTGAATTCCCGCAGGCCTTCGACGGCAGCCATGAGTTCCTGGATGCGGGCGAGTTCATTGGGGCGATCCCCGATCAGGCGCAGACCGGCTGCGCGGAGCGCCAGACCTTCGTGGTCGGGCATAAACTCATGCAGCGGCGGATCGAGCAGGCGGATGATGACAGGCAGGCCGTCCATCGCCTTGAAGATGCCGTAGAAATCGTCCTGCTGGAAGACACGCAGCTTCTCAAGATGCTCGGCTTCTTCTTCGCTGTTGGGTTCGGAGAGGATCATTGCTTGGACGATGGGCAGACGCTCTTCCTGGAAGAACATGTGCTCCGTCCGGCACAGGCCGACGCCTTCCGCGCCATACTCGCGGGCGCGGCGGGCATCCTTGGGATAGTCGGCATTGGCGTAGACACCGAGCCGGCGGACTTCATCAGCCCAGCCAAGCAGTTTGCGGAGGTACTGTTCACGACCGAAATCGGGTTCCACACGGGTGATTTCGCCGATGAAGACTTCACCGGTACCGCCGTCGATGGAAAGCATCTCGCCTTCATGGACGATGACATCACCGACGGTCAGTTTGCGGTTGGAGAGATCGATGTCGATGGCTTCCGCGCCGCAAACGCAAGGCACACCAAACTGGCGAGCGACGACGGCGGCATGGCTAGTCGCGCCACCGCGACTGGTGAGAATACCCTTTGAAGCGAGCATACCGTGAACGTCATCTGGCTTGGTTTCTGGCCGCACCATGATGACACTGCGTCCGGCCTTGCCCCACTTTTCAGCGATGTCCGCGTCGAAGGCAGCGACGCCGACGGCGGCACCGGGCGAGGCATTGACGCCCTTGGCGACAAAACGACCGGATTTCTGGGCATCTTCCTTGGCAGCGATATCAAACTGCGGGTGCAGCAGTTGGAGGACGTGATCCGGGGTGATGCGAAGAATGGCCTCACGCTTGGTGATGAGACCTTCAGCAACCATCTCAACAGCGATGCGGATGGCAGCGCGGGCAGTGCGCTTGCCGTCGCGCGTTTGGAGCATCCACAGTTTGCCGTTCTCGATGGTGAACTCTACGTCCTGCATTTCACGGTAGTGCTTTTCCAGCCTGCTGGCGATATCCATGAATTCCTGGAAGACCTTGGGATTCTCGGTCTCCAATTGGGCGATGGGAACGGGGGTACGGATGCCCGCGACCACATCTTCGCCCTGCGCGTTCATCAGGTAGTCGCCGAAGAGCTTGCGTTCGCCGGTGGAGGGGTTGCGCGTGAAAGCAACGCCTGTGCCGGAATTGGACCCCATGTTGCCGAAGACCATTGTTTGGACGTTGACGGCTGTGCCGAGGTTGTGCGGGATGTTGGCAGCATTGCGGTAGTCCACAGCGCGTTTGCCGTTCCAGGACTTGAAGACCGCTTCAATTGCCAGTTCAAGCTGGCGATAGGGGTCCTGCGGGAAGTCTTCGCCGACGACATGGCGATAGCTCTTCTTAAACTGCGCCGTGACCTGCTGCCAGTCTTCAGCATTCAGTTCGGTATCCTGCTTGTAGCCTTTTTCGCGCTTGAAGTCGGTGAGGTAGTCTTCGAATTCTTCGTCGGTGACGCCCATGACTACCGAGCCGAACATCTGCACCAGGCGGCGGTACGAGTCAAAGACAAAGCGCGGATCGCCGGTCAGCTTGACCATCGCGGCAGCGACTTCATCATTCATACCGAGGTTGAGGACGGTGTCCATCATGCCGGGCATGGAGAACTTTGCGCCTGACCGGACTGAGACCAGCAGTGGGGTGGTCTTGCCACCGAACTGCTTGCCTGTTTTCTCTTCGACGATCTTCAGCGCGGCCAGCACCTGCTCCCACATTCCTGCCGGGAATTTGCCACCCGCATCCTGGTAGGCATTGCAGGCTTCGGTGGTGACAGTGAAACCGGGCGGAACCGGCACATTGGCGCGGGTCATATCGGCCAGGCCGGAACCTTTGCCGCCGAGCAGGGCGCGGACTTTATCCCACGACCCCATCGCTTTCTCGACTTCGTTGATGTCATCAAACAGGAATACCCATTTCTTGCCAGCGGGCTGGCGTTCCACCTTTTTCTTGGTGTTGGCGGTGGCTTCGGCTGCACTCATAATCAATTCCTCCCCTAGAGGGTGGAGCATAAAAAGTTCAATTGGACTGATTGTCTCACCAAACAGGGAGACAACTGTCATGACGGTTGACAGGTCTTGGGATGATGAGTGTAATGTCCTCGATGGAGGCCGGGATTGCAGCCGGCCTCCGATCCGGTGTCAGTCGTCAATGATCCGATTAGATAGCGGGCTGATACGTGATCAGGGCGCGCATGTACTGGGCACGCTCGAAGGCGCTGGGGTCCTCAGCATTGATCTGGCTGAGGCTGCCGCGCATCTGCGTGACTGACTCGTACTCGTGCGATTCCAACCACTGCACTAGGCCGTCATTAACTACCCGCAGGTGATCGATACCGTTCTTGAGCAGCGCCGAGGTCATCATGGTGACGTTGGCCCCGACCATGAGCAGTTTGATGGCATCCTCGGCGCTGTGGACGCCGCTGGTGGCAGCAAAATCGACTGGGACGCGCCCGTAGAGAATGCCGATCCAGGTCAGCGGCAGGCGCAGCGCCTGGGGTGTGCTAAGGATGACGTTTGGGCGCACTTCCAGCGTCTCGATATCAATGTCGGGCTGGTAGAAGCGGTTGAAGAGGACTAAGGCGTTGGCTCCGGCTTCGCTCAGCCGCTTCGCCATGTTTGCCATGTTGCTGAAGTAGGGGCTGAGCTTGACTGCTACTGGAATCTGCACGACCTTCTTGATTGCCCGGAGGATGTCCAGGTAGGTGAGTTCAACGGACTCGCCGCTGAGGTTAGGATCGGTGGGAATGTAGTAGATGTTGAGTTCGAGAGCATCCGCACCGGCTTCTTCTAACCGCTTGGCGTAGCGCGTCCAGCCGCCCAAGGATGACCCGTTGAGGCTGGCGATGACCGGGATATTGACGGCAGCCTTGGCTCTGCGGATCAAGTCCAGATAGCTATCTGGCCCGGCGTGATATTGTTCTGGCTCCGGGAAGAAGGTCAGCGCCTCGGCGTAACTCTCCGTGCCGTAAAGCATGTAATGGTGCATCATCTCCCGTTCGCGCTGAATTTGTTCTTCGAACAGGGAGAACAGCACAATGGCGCCAGCACCGGCATCTTCCATCCAGCGGATGTTATCCAGTTTTTCGGAGAGGGGTGAAGCCGAGGCGACCAGCGGCGATCGCAGCTTCATCCCCAGGTAAGTCGTTGAAATGTCCACCATGGCTTCCCCCTCAGTGTTGACTACCGTTGCTGATCTGAACAGGACGTGATGCCAAATATTCGTAGAGCGCCCAACGGGTGTTGACATCTTCTTGCGCCTGGGCGAAGAGGACTTTGGCAACTTCCGGTTTGCTGAGTTCCAGCATGCGGAAGCGGTTTTCCAGCCGCAGGTATTCCTTGACCGCCAGCTTCGGCGCGCGCGAGTCCAGGATCAGCGGGTTCTCGTTGTGCAGGGCGCGTTCCGGGTTATAGCGGTAGAGCGGCCACTGACCAGATTCGACGGCGGCCTTTTGGTTGCGCATGGCCGTCCCCATGTTGATGCCGTGGGCGATACAGTGACTGTAAGCGACGATGAGCGACGGGCCATCATAAGCCTCGGCTTCTAGGAAGGCGCGCAAAGTTTGTTCGTCTTTCGCGCCCATCGCCACGCGGGCAACATAGGCGCTGCCATAGCTCATGGCAATGAGGCCGAGGTCTTTCTTGCCGGCGGGTTTGCCACCTGCTGCGAACTTGGCGACAGCCGCGCGGGGAGTAGCTTTAGACATCTGGCCGCCCGTGTTGGAGTAAACCTCGGTGTCCATCACCAGGATGTTGACATTGCGGCCAGAGGCGAGGACATGATCCAGACCGCCGAAGCCGATGTCATAGGCCCAGCCATCACCACCGATGATCCAGACATCTTTACGGACGAGGTAATCGGCCAGCGCCAGGAGCCGCTGGGCTTCCGGGTCTTTCCGACCGGTGAGGCGTTCCTTGAGCTGAGCGACCCGTTCACGCTGGTCGTAAATGCCGGCCTCATCGTGCTGGTCGGCATTGAGGAGGGCGGCGACCAGCTCGTCACCAACCTGAGCGCCGAATTTCTGGAGCAGTTCGCGGGCGTATTCGGTCTGCTTGTCGAGCGCGACGCGGATGCCCAGGCCGAATTCGGCATTGTCTTCGAAAAGCGAGTTCGACCAGGCCGGGCCGCGGCCCTCAGCGTTGAACGACCAGGGAGTAGTTGGCAGGTTACCGCCGTAGATCGACGAGCAGCCAGTGGCATTCGCCACAATGGTGCGGTCGCCGAAAAGTTGGGTGATGAGCTTGATGTAAGGTGTTTCACCGCAGCCAGCGCAGGCACCGGAGAACTCAAAGAGCGGCTGCTGTATCTGCTGCTGGCGGATGGCTGAGACCTTGATGTGACGGCGATCCGCTTCAGGCAGGCCGAGGAAGAACTGCCAGTTGATGTTCTCCTGCTCGCGGATGGGCGGCTGCGGGCGCATGTTGATGGCCTTGAGGTTGGCTGCCGATTTGTTCTTGGCTGGGCAGACATCCACGCACAAGCTGCACCCGGTGCAGTCTTCAGGCGAGACCTGGATGGTGTACTTCATGCCCTGCCATTCGGTATCTTTCGCATCCATCGACAGGAAGGTGGGCGGGGCGTTCTCCAGTTCGGCTGGATCATAGACCTTGATGCGGATGACCGCATGGGGGCAGACCATCGCGCACTTGCCGCACTGGATACAGACATTGGGATCCCAGACAGGGATTTCCTGCGCCAGATTGCGCTTTTCCCACTGGGTTGTCCCGCTTGGGTAGGTTCCGTCGATGGGCAGGGCACTGACCGGGATCATGTCTCCGCGTCGAGCGATCATCTCACCGAGGACCATGCGAACAAATTCGGGTGCTCCAGCGGTGACCGGTGGAAGCTGTTCGATGGTTGAAGTGACCTGAGCCGGGACGGGGACTTCGTAGAGGCGGTCGAGCGTACCATCGACGGCGCGCAGGTTCATCTCGACGATCTCTTCACCCTTCTTGCCGTAGGTTTTCTCGATGGAGTGCTTGATTTCTGCGATGGCTTCCTCACGCGGGAGGACGCCGGAAACGGCAAAGAAACAGACCTGCATGACCGTGTTGATGCGGCCTTTCATGCCGACTTCGTTCGCCACGCTGTAGGCATCGATGGTGTAGACCTTGAGGCGCTTCTGGATGATCTGCTCCTGCACACGGCGTGGCAGTCGATCCCAGACCTCTTCAGGAGGATAGGGCATACTCAGCAGGAAAGTGCCGCCTTCGACAATGCCTTCGAGCATGTCATAGCGTTCCAAAAAGGTCGGCTGGTGGCAGGCGACAAAGTTGGGGCTGGTGATCATGTAGGGCGCGCGGATCGGGTCCGGCCCAAAGCGCAGGTAGGAAATGGTCATCGAACCAGATTTCTTCGAGTCGTAGAAGAAATAGCCCTGCGCGTGATTATCGGTGCTTTCGCCGATGATCTTGATGGAATTCTTGTTCGCGCCGACCGTGCCATCTGCGCCGAGTCCGTAGAAGACAGCGCGGACGACATTCTCCGGCTCGATCTCAAAGGTGTAATCTACATCTAGGCTGGTGTGGCTAACGTCATCGATGATGCCGACGGTGAAGTGATTCTTGGGCGTGGCTGCTGCCAGGTTGTCAAAGACCGCTTTCGCCATCGCCGGGGTGAATTCCTTCGAGGCCAGGCCATAGCGCCCGCCGTAAACGCGGGGCACTTCGGGTCCCATCCATTCTTCAAAGACAGCGGTGACGGTATCCAGATAGAGCGGTTCACCTGCGCTGCCCGGTTCCTTGCAGCGATCCAGAACGGCAATGCGCTTGACGGTCGAAGGCAGGGCTGCCACAAAGCGGCGCATGTCAAAGGGACGGTAGAGCCGCACCTTGAGGACGCCGAGTTTCTCGCTCTGGGCATTCAGATGCTTGGCGGTTTCCTCGCAGACTTCTGCGCCCGAACCCATCACTACGATTACACGTTCAGCATCTGGCGCGCCAACGTATTCATAGAGTTGGTAGGCGCGGCCAGTGAGTTCGGCGAACTGCTGCATTTTCCGCTCGACGATGTCGGGGCAGGCGGCGTAGTACGGGTTGACCGTCTCACGTGCCTGGAAGTAGACGTCCGGATTCTGTGCCGTCCCCCGAATGAACGGACGGTCGGGCGAAAGCGACCGGGCACGATGAGCGGCGATGAGTTCTTCGCTCATCATCGCACGAAGCACATCTTCGCTGACGAGTTCGATCTTGTTGATTTCGTGAGAAGTACGGAAACCATCAAAGAAGTGCAGGAAGGGCACACGCGCTTCCAAAGTGGCGGCGTGGGCGATGAGCGCCATGTCCTGTGCTTCCTGCACCGAGTTGGACGACAGCAGTGCCCAACCGGTCGAACGGGCAGCCATGACATCGCTGTGATCGCCGTAGATCGAGAGTCCCTGGGCGGCGATGGCGCGGGCGGCGATATGGAAGACCGTTGCAGTCAGTTCGCCGGCGATCTTGAACATGTTGGGGATCATCAACAGCAAGCCCTGTGAGGCGGTGAAGGTGGTCGCCAACGCGCCGGCTTGGAGTGCGCCGTGGATGGCCCCGGCTGCGCCGCCTTCGCTTTGCATTTCGATCACCTGGGGAACTGTTCCCCAAAGGTTGGGCTTGTTCCCGGCTGCCCACTCATCTGCCCATTCGCCCATTGGCGAAGCCGGGGTAATCGGGTAGATGGCGATTACCTCATTCAATAAATAGGCAATGCGAGCAGCGGCTTCATTCCCATCAATCGTGGTATAGATCCGCTGGGTCATATCATCACTCTCTCCCTCTTCCTTCGATGAGGTTTGAATGGTTATAGCATCCTGTTTTCAGGACACTTCGGGTAACACGAAAACGAGTTCCACTCATCATGTATGGAATCTCCTTTAATTGACCAGTGATGGTTGTCACCGGAAATAAGTCGCGTTCATCGGTATTTGCCGAACTGACTCAAGAATTGGGCAAGGACTTCCCAGTAATACGGGAGCCGCGCTTCCAGCACTGCCGAGAGTCCATCGTGTAGATCAAAGCATGCGCCTCCGATGCGGCATAGGTAAGCTTCCGGGGCGCGGCCATACAAACGTGCTGACCAGCCGAGCAGCTTCTCTGGTTCAAGATCATGATTCATGGCGCTGGAGGTTGTTGAGGGGGCGATACGCTGGATGGTGATGTCGCCGGGCGGCTGAATCTGGTCGGCGTCGATGAAGAGGACACAGTTGGACTGGCTGATCGGATCGGCCAGTTCGGGAGTGAGCTGTTGGGTGATAATGCACTCGACCCCCGGAAAGGAGGTCGAGTCAAGGAGTTCCTGGACGAGCCGCGACCCGATCCCGTCATCGCAGCGCAGCGTATTACCGCAGCCGACGACCAGAATCATGACCGCCTCACTTCATCGACGACGGCACCGTCGGGAGCGAGAAGCTGGATCTGCAGCGGCATGTGGCCGACCGCGTGGGTCGAGCAGCTTAAGCAGGGGTCGAAGGTGCGGATGACCGCTTCGACGCGGTTGAGCATACCTTCAGTCAGTTTGTCACCTTTGACGAAGCGCTGAGCAACTTGCAGCACACCCTGATCCATTGCCAGGTTGTTGTGTCCGGTGGCGATGATGAGGTTGGCGCTGGTGATGAGACCGCCGCGGTCGATGGTATAGTGGTGGATGAGCGTACCCCGCGGAGCCTCGCTGATGCCGATGCCCTCACCGCTGTTGGCGCCGGCATGGGCGCGGACATGCTTGCTGAGGATGTCGGGATCAGCAAGGAGCTGTTCCATCTTCTCGAAGCAGTACAGGATTTCGATCAAGCGGGCATAGTGATAGTGGAAAGAACTGCGCCGGTCCAGCCAGCGGAATCCAGCGTATTCGGCGTCGGCTCGCGGCGTTCCAGGCCGGTCTACGATGTTCAGCCGCGCTAGTGGCCCGACGCGGTAGATGCCTTTGGGATAGCCCATCGGGCGATAGTAGGGTGACTTGAGGTACGAAAACGACTCGACAGCTTCGCCGATGTAGTCCTGGTAATCATCGGCGGCCAGATGGTCAGCGACGATTTTTCCGTCCGAGTCGGTAATACGGATTTTGCCGTCGTAGAGCGCCAGGGTGGAATCCTTGCTGACCAAACCCATGAAGAGGGTCGGGAAGTTGGCGAAGGACTTGATCTCGGCCTCGAAAGGCTTCAGGGCTTCTTTGTACCAGTCCAGCGTCCGGTGTACCAGCGTTAGTCCTTCAGGGATAGCTTCGAGAATGCGGTCGCGCTTTTCAGCAGTCAGCGGCTCGCTGACGCCGCCGGGAACTACCCAGGCCGGATGAATGCGTTTGCCACCGAGCAGCTCGATGATCTGCTGGCCGATCTGGCGGAGGCGGACGCCATCGCGGGCCATCTGCGGATTCTTCTCGGCTACGCCGAAGAGATTGCGTTTGGCTGGGTCAGAATCCATGCCCAGCAGAATATCGGGCGAGGTCAGGTAGAAGAAACTCAGCGCGTGAGACTGGATGATCTGGGCCAGGTTGAGGATGTGGCGCAGATTGGCCGCGGTCGGCGGGATTCGCACGGCCAAGAGGCCGTCGCAGGCTTTGGCCGAAGCGACTAGATGGCTGACCGGGCAGATGCCGCAGATCCGCGCCATGAGAGCAGGCATTTCTGGGAATGGCCTCCCAATGCAGAACTGCTCGAATCCCCGGAATTGGGTGACATGGAAATGGGCATCTTCGACATCGCCAGCGTCATTGAGCTGAATGGTGATGCGGGCATGGCCTTCGATCCGCGTGACAGGTTCGATGATGATTTCGCGTGTCATGCTGTAGTGTATCTCCCGGCTCTAGGCCCCGAAGCGTGTCATGCTGGTCAGCGCAGGGTGGCTGCCGGCAATGAGTTCTGCGAGTAAGTGGTAGATCACGTCCGCCGCAGGCGGGCATCCTGGAACGTAGACATCGACCTTGACGACGGCATGGACGGGGCGCACCCGTTCCAGCAGGCGGGGAATATGGATGGTCGGGATCTCGCGGCGGAAGAGGCTTTCATTGAGATAGACCCGTTCCAAAATGGTTTCTGTGCTGAAAGGATTGCGCATGGAGGGAACGTTACCAGTGACAGCACAGTCGCCCAGCGAGACCAGCACGCGCGTCCGCTCACGGATCATTCTAATCTTGGTTAGGTCGTCTTCACTGCTAACTGCGCCTTCAACCAGGGTGACATCAACCTGGTCGGGGAATTCTTTGAAATCGACCAGCGGACTGTAAACCAGATCGATCTGACCGGCGAGGTCCAGCAGGCGCTCGTCGATGTCGAGCAAGGACATGTGGCAGCCGGAGCAGCTATCCAACCAGGTGGTCGCCAGACGAATCTTGCTCATTTGGTTTTCTCCCGCATGACCATGAGATAGGGGAGGAACTCACGCCGTTTGACCATTTCGGTGACTGACTTTCCTTTCTCGAACAGCGCCCCGGTGGGGCAGACATGGACGCATTTGCCGCAGCGTGTACAGCTTTCCGAGTCTCCCCAGGGGGTGTTCAGATCGCTGATGATCCGTGATTGAATGCCGCGATCCATCACGTCCCAGGTGTGCGCGCCCTCGATTTCATCGCAAACCCGCACGCAGCGGGTACATAGGACGCAGCGGTTGTGATCGATGCCGAAGCGTTCGTGGGAAGCATCGACCTCACGGCGGGGGCTGCGGTAAGGCAGGTCGATATGGTCGACGCCGAGCCATTGAGCTAGGTATTGCAGTTCGCAGTGCCCGTTAGAGACGCACACGGCACAGATGTGGTTGCCTTCTGTGAAGAGCATCTCAATGATGGTCTTGCGAATGTGCTGGAGCCGGTCAGAGTGCGTGGTCACCTCCATCCCTTCCTGGACGGTAACGACACAGGCCGGGACGAGCTTGGACATGCCTTTGACTTCGACCAAACACAGACGGCAGGCGCCAATCGTGGACAACCCTTCCAGGTGACATAGGGTTGGAATGCGGATGCCATGGTCGCGGGCAACCTGGAGGATGGTTTCATCCTCGCGCCCGCTGACATCCTGGTCATCGATTTTAAGTGTGACAACGCGCGTCATGATACGGCCTCCCGCTCGTCGGCGTGGGGATGGTGGATTGGGCAGACTCCGGCTGGGCAGACTTTGTCAACGATGTGCGCCAGGTATTCGCGCCGGAAGTAGCGCAGCGTGCTTTCGATGGGATTGGCAGCGCCCTGGCCCAACCCGCACAGGCTGGCGGTTCGTACCACGTCGCACAACTCTTCGAGCTTATCAAGGTCGGCGAGTTCGGCTTCGCCCCGCGAGATTCGGTCGAGGAGTTCGTACATGTGGGCGGTTCCGACGCGGCACGGAATGCACTTGCCACAGGACTCGGTCATGCAGAATTCCATGAAGTACTTGGCGACATCAACCATGCAGGCACTGTCATCCATGACGATCATGCCGCCGGAACCCATGATTGAGCCAACTGAGTTCAGCGACTCATAGTCCACAGGCATGTCGAGGAACTGTTCGGGGATACAGCCGCCGGATGGCCCGCCGGTCTGCACCGCTTTGAAGCGGCGCCCGTTGGGAATGCCGCCGCCGATGTCATAGATGATTTCGCGTAAGGTAATGCCCATGGGCACTTCGATCAACCCGGTGCGGTTGATGCTGCCGGTTAGAGCAAAAACCTTCGTGCCTTTGCTCTTCTCTGTTCCGATTTGGCTGAACCATTCCGCGCCTTCTCGCATGATCGGCACGATATTGGCGAAAGTTTCCACGTTGTTGATGAGAGTCGGCTGTCCCCATAGGCCGGCTTCGGCAGGATAAGGGGGGCGCGGGCGCGGCACACCGCGTTTGCCTTCAATCGAGGCAATCAGGGCGGTTTCCTCGCCGCAGACGAATGCTCCTGCGCCAAGGCGTACATCGACATTGAAGCTGAACGTCGTTCCGGCGATGCTGCTGCCGAGGAGATTGTGCTTGAAAGCCTGCTTGATGGCGGCCTGGAACCGCTTGACAGCTAGCGGGTACTCAGCGCGGACATAGAGATAGCCCTGTTCGGCGCCGACGGCATAACCGGCGATAATCATGCCTTCTAGGACGCGGTGGGGGTAGGCTTCCATGATACTGCGATCCATGAATGCCCCTGGGTCACCTTCGTCACCGTTGCAGATGATATATTTGGGTTTCTGCGGTGACTTGGCGACAGTGTTCCACTTCAGACCTGTGGGGTAGCCTGCGCCGCCGCGCCCACGCAGCCCACTGCGTGCGATTCGTTCGCGGACTTCGGTCGGCGACATTTCGGTCAAGACTTGGAGCAAGGTGCTGTATCCACCGACGCTGAGGTAATCCTCAATGCGCTCCGGGTCTACTTTGCCGGAGAGTTCCAACACGATGCGTTTCTGCCGGGTGAAGAAAGGGGTATCTGTAGAGCAGTGCAGCGCTGCGACAGGCTCTTCATCCAGGTGGTCAAGGATCGCTCCAGCGTCTTCGGGTTTTACCGTTTGGTAGAGCGTATCTCCAGGATCGACGCTGACCATTGGCCCGGCAGCGCACAATCCCCGGCAGCCGCCAGTGTGGATGGCACAGCGCTGCTGCCAGCCGCGTCGTTCGACTTCTTGTTGAAGCGATTCTTTGATGCGGTCACTTTGAGCCGAATGGCAGGCTGTGCCGCCGCACACAAAGATATGATGTGCGTACTGGTGATATTGTTCTTGCTCGGCGTCACTAATGCGTTGGAGTTCTTCATTCAGCATGGTTAGTCCACTCCTCGATACGCTTCAGCGTGCCGTCCGCGCTCAGTTTGCCGACAACTTCGCCATCAAAGACGCCCGCCGGAGCCAAACCGCAGGCTCCTAGGCAGCGCGCTACAAGCAGAGATACTTTGTGGTCAGGTGTTGTCTCGCCGGGATTCAAGCGCTTAGCTTTCTTGATGGCTTCCAGGACGCTGGGGGTTCCCTTGATATAGCAGGCTGTCCCCATGCAGATGACACAGGTGTGTTCTCCCTGGGGCTTAAGTGTGAAAAAGTTGTAGAAGGTGGCGACGCCGTAGACGCTGCTGTAGGGCAGTCTCAGGCTGCGAGCGACGAAGTGCATGGCCTCGTCGTCGATGTAACCAAACGATTCCTGAGTGGTATGGAGCGTTTCGATGAGCGCATCAGGACGGTAGCCGTGGCGGCGCATCGTGGCGTTCACAATTCGCCAGCGTTTGTCATCTGAGGGCGCTTGAACCGCAGGCGCGTTCGCAGACATGAAATGTCCTCCCAAAACAGAATCCACATGAAGCCAAAAAAGTGCGCTGTGAGAATTCAGTACCATGATAGGAATATTGGCGGTGGAATGCCCATGAGGATGGTCAGGGATGAGGGATAAGGAATGTCATAATTTGTGAAAAAAAGCGCAATTGGGTAGTATTTATGACTAAAGAAGACTGATGCCCGGCTAATCAGGGTTTGGATCTGATGCATTCGCGCTGGATATGTTGTTGCTTTCGGAGGGCCAGTCATCTGAGCAGCATAAACTCGATGATGCTGCGCCTTAAACTTAATGGACTGATTGTGTTCTTTGGCTTGGGCTGAATCAGGTGCCGTCGTAGCTATGGCTGAAGAAAACCTTAGACCCCTTCATGTTTTGATCGTCGAAGATTCGGAAGACGACGCTTTGCTGCTCCTGCGTGAGCTGCGCCGCGGCAGATATCAGGTGACGAGCCAGCGTGTCGCGTATTACGGTCACCAGCCAGTGTGATGAATCCACTATCATGATAACCGTTTCTGACACCGGGATCGGCATTCCTGCTGAGGATTTCCCCCACATCTTCGACCGTTTCTTCCGCAGCGAGAGCGGACAGCGTTATGATGCTCACGGCACTGGACTAGGTCTGGCGATTGTCAAAGAAATGGTCGAAGCCCACCACGGGAGTATCGATGTGCAGAGCGTTCCCGGCGAGGGCAGCACCTTCACCATCCGCCTGCCTTATCAGCCGGCATGACTCTTCGGCCTTACGCTTTGTAGCCAATTTTCCGCAGGAAGGCTTTTCGCGCGGCGGCATCGTCCTCAGTTTCGATTCCCTTTGAGCGTACTCCGTCGATCACGCCCAAGATGCCGCGTCCCTGATCGCTCTCGGCGATAATTACCTCGACGGGATTGGCTGTAGCACAGAAAATGCGGCAGACTTCCGGCACCTGTTTGACAGCATTCAGGACGTTGATCGGGAAGCAGTTCTTCAGAAAGATGATGAAGCTGTGCCCAGCAGAGAGCGCGTAGGCGTTCCGCGCAGCCAGCTCGACCATATCTGGCGCGGTTCCACTCGTCCGAACCAGGGCCGGGCCGGAGGCTTCACAGAAGGCCAGGCCGAACTGAATGCCTGGCACAGCAGTGACCAGCGCCTCGTGCAGGTCTTCAACTGTCTTGATGAAATGCGATTGTCCCAGAATGAAGTTCAGATCATCTGGCTTTTCAATGGTGATAGTACTGATCTGCATGGTGCTGTTTCCTTATCTAATCTCAGGCTAACATAGTGATTATAACGCGCCGTGCGTTCCCTTTGCGGGATACGCTGTTTTGTGTTAGGGTATCCCTCTGCTTGATCCACACTTACAGTGAATTTCAATAGACGCAACAAGGAGCAGTCGAAATGCGACGGGCAGTCTTATTCCTAATCTTTCTGGTGGTCGCCGCGCTTACCCTAGGCGGGGTTGTAGTTGCTCAAGACGCGCCCACGGTGGCAGTTGTCACCCCCTATCTAGCCCAGCCCGGAACCCAGTTCCTGGTGGAAGGCTTCCAAGCTTCTGCTGCCGAGAAGGGGTGGGCCGTCAATGTAATCGACACGGCTGGTGATGTGGCCGCTGTTATCAGCCGCATCGAAGATGTCGTCAACCAAGGCGTGGATGCCATCGTCATCAACGTCGATCCGGCGCAGGTTACGGCTGGCCTCCAGGTTGCCGCTGATGCGGGCATTCCGGTCTTCGGTATGGACGCGGGTGCAGACCCACTTCTCGTCACCAATGTCACTAGCAACGGCTATGCGATGGCCGCTGAAACCGCCACCTACGTGGTGGACCGCATCGGCGGTGCGGGCGGCGTCGTCATGTTCGTTTTCGATCCCTATCCGCCCGTGCAGAAGCGCGGTATCATCGCCGATGCCATCTTCGCCAACAACCCTGACATCCAGATCATTGACCGCATCACGCCAGATGTGACCGACGGTGGTATCGCCGACTCACGCGCCAAGATGGAAGCTGTGCTGGCTGCCAACCCGGAACCGGGCAGCATCAAGGCTGTCTGGGCTGCCTGGGATCAACCCGCGTTGGGCGCACTTCAGGCCATTGAAGCCGCTGGTCGTCAGAATGAAGGGATCGTCATCGTTGGCATCGATGCCAACCCGCAGGCACTGGATGCCATTGCTGCTGGTGGTAACTTTGAGGCGTCCGTCGCCCAGGATTTTGCCGGGATCGGCGCGGCCACAGCCGACGCCGTTGCCCGTTATCTGGCCGGTGAAACCATCAACCAGCGTGTGATCTACGTCCCGACTACGTTGGTGACGGCGGCCAATGTCGCCGACTTCCTCGGCAGCGAGTAATCTGCGGTGTTTGGGATCAGGCAGGGAGCGCGCAGCCGCGCTCCCTGCCTGATAGGCTGGTTATCCGTTCATGTCTGCGCCACTTCTTTCGATTCGCAGCGCCAGCAAAACCTACGGCAGCAGCCCTGCCCTGATTGATGCCAGCCTTGACCTGCTGCCGGGACAGGTTCATGCCCTGATGGGCGAGAACGGCGCGGGCAAGAGCACCCTCATCAAAATCCTGGCTGGAGTCGTGACGCCCGACCACGTGGAGATTCGCCTGCAGGATCGTACCGTCAGCATCCATAATCCGCAGGATGCCTTCACTCTGGGGCTGCGCTTCATCCACCAGGAACTCAACGTGGTTCCGCAGCTTTCCGTAGCCGAAAATATCTTCGTCAGCCTGCCCTATCCACGGCGTGCCGGATTCTTGGTTGATTGGCCGAGGCTGCATGCCGATGCCGCCCAGGTGCTGGCACAGTTGGGTATCCGGCACATCGATCCGCGCCAGCAGATCGCCCGGCTCAGCCCTGGCGACCAGATGCTCGTCAAGATCGCCAGTGCTTTCGTGGGCGCCGACCAGTCGAATGCCTCAGTCTATGTCATGGACGAACCCACCGCTGCCCTGACCGGTGACGAGACTGCCCGCCTGTTCCGCGTCATTGGCGAACTCAAGGCGAAGGGCTGCGCAGTGCTGTATGTTACGCACCGGATGGAGGAAGTCTTCCAGATTTGCGACACCGTCACGGTCATGCGTGATGGCCGCGTGGTCGAAACTCGCCTGATCCAGGGGACAACTTCCAGCGATCTTATCCGCTTGATGACCGGTCGCCAGCTTGAACAGACCTATCCCTCGCGGCTTGCACCCATCGGGCAGGCGGTTGTGCTTGATGTGCGTGACCTCTCCACGCGCCAGATCAGCGGCATTCGCTTTCAGCTCCGTGCTGGGGAAATCCTTGGTGTGGCTGGCCTCACGGGAGCTGGCCGCAGCGAACTGCTGGCAGCGCTCATCGGCGCGGAACGATGCCTGACTCATGATGTCCTGCTAGATGGCCGCCCGCTGCCGCTGCTCAGCCCCGCCCGCGCCTGGGAAGCCGGTTTTGCGTATGTGCCGGAGGAGCGCCGCGCGCAGGGATTGATGCTCTCGCGCACCATCCGCGATAACATCACCCTGCCGCACCTTCAGCGGCTCAGCCGGGGCGGAGTCTTTCTGAACCGAGCCGCTGAGCGAGCTGCATCATCAGCGGTGGGCCAATCCGTCCAGTTGAGGGCGACTGGCACAGAACAGATTACACGACAGCTCAGCGGCGGTAACCAGCAGAAAGTACTGTTCGCCCGCGCGATGGTGCAGACGCCGCGCGTGCTGCTGCTGGATGAACCTACACGCGGCGTCGATGTGGGGGCGAAGTTCGACATCTATTCCCTGATCCGGGATTTCAGCGCGCGCGGTGCGGCCATTCTGCTGGCCTCGTCGGACCTCGGCGAACTGCTTGGCCTGTGCGACCGCATTTTGGTTATGCGCAAGCGGCGGCAGGCTGCCCTAGTTGAAGCTGCTGGATTGTCCGCCCACGACCTGCTGACCCTGTGTTACGAAGCGTCTGCCTAGCCGGTGGATGAAATGGAGACGACAAACGTGACCACCCAAGCACGCCTGAGCCGCTGGCTGCGCCGTTCGGGGACGCTCATCGGCTTTCTGGTCGTGATCGTCTACTTTACGCTCAACATCCCCAACACCTTCTTGACGCTCCCTAACTGGCTGAATATTTCCCAGCAGGTCAGTATGCTGGCGGTGGTGGCCTTCACTATGACGATTGTTATGGTCATGGGTGACTTCGACCTGAGTGTTGGCTCGATGGCGAGTCTTTCCGGCATCATTGCGGCGCTGCTCTTCCGCGATTCACAGCCAGTTCTGGTTGGTGTGATTGCAGCACTGGCGGTTGGTCTAGTTGGTGGTTTGCTCAACGGCCTGCTGGTCAGCTACATCGGAATCACGCCTTTTGTAGCGACGCTGGGCACGCTGACGGTCTTCAGTGGGGTCGCTTTCCTGCTCAGCGGAGGCGAAACCATCTTCGGACGTGATATCCCAGCGGATTTCAGTGGATTCGCACGGGGCGGCATCCCGATTGGCACGGTCAATGAGCGGGTGCTGCTGTTCCCCAATCTGACCATCGTCGCCCTCATCGTCTTCGTAATCGTCTGGGTTGTGCTGGAACAGACGGCCTTCGGACGGCGGCTGTATGCCATCGGCGGCAACGTCGAAGCTGCCCGGCTGGGTGGCGTTCGCGTGCGTCTCCTGCGTCTGATCGCTTTTATGCTGACCGGCTTGGGCGCAGCACTGGCTGGCCTGCTCTATGCCAGCCGAGTCGCCTCAGCTAATCCGACGCAGGGGGCTGGGCTGATGCTGGACGCGATTGCGGCTGTCTTCCTGGGGATGACGATGAGCGAGGAGGGCGAACCCCATGTGGTTGGGACGCTGCTGGGCGTCGCCATTCTCGGCGTGCTGGATAATGGATTGACCCAGATGCGCGTAGACAGCTACGTGCGTGAAGTGCTGATCGGCGCCATCATCATCGGTGCTGTCACTTCCAGCAGCTTAAGCCGCCGGGGACGCTGATCGATGCACACCACGAATCCGCTCCTCAGCGCTCTACGGGACATCCGCGCCAGCCGCCGGATTGCTCTATGCGGTTACTTCCTGGCTGGTTATCCCACGCCGGAAACTTTCTACCGCTTGGTTCGCGCAGCAACGATGCTGGATGTGATCGAATACGGCATTCCAGCGGACAACCCCACCATGGATGGCCGGGTCATTGCCCAGGCGCACAGCGACGTGATTCACCAGCGCGGGCTGGGGGCGGAGACGGCGCTGGCGCTCATCGGCGGCCTTCAGGACATCCGCCAGCCGCGTTTCGTGATGACGTATTCCTATGTTGGGCGCGAACTGGATGGTTTCCTGCGTCTCTGCCTGACCAACGGCCTGCATGGGATGCTTGCTCCCGATATGGATGAAGAGGAGATGCGCTTCGTCGCCACGATTATGCGGGCGCTGAATCTAGCTGTCGTTCGTCTGGTCGATGCTCAGGCTGACGAAGCCACTGTGGAGCGCAGCGTCCGGTTGGGCGACATCATCTACCTGAAAGCGGCTCCCGGCCCAACCGGAACCTCTGCCGCGTTGGATGGCGCATTGTTCGACCGTCTCGACCAGGTCATTCACCGCATTCGCGCGCTCAGGCCAGAAATGCCGATTGGCGTCGGCATCGGCATTCAGCGGCCGGAACAGGTCGCTGCCTTGGCCCGCCTCGGCGTCGATATGGCCGTCATCGGCACGCGCCTGGTTGAACAGGCAGCGCTCGGTGAGGACTCGATGGTCGCGTACCTTCAAGAGATGCGCGCTGCTGCTGCCCAACCCTAGGAGGACTGACCATGACCCTCTGGCTGGCTCTGGATATTGGCACGACCGGAACCAAAGCCGCGCTGCTGGATGCGAATGGGCAGGTGCAGCGCAGCGCCTACCGTGACTATGCTACGCATACCGCTGATGGCGGTATCGTCGAACAGGATGTTCGTGATTGGTGGAACGCAGCGGCAGCGGCCGCCCGCGAGCTGAATCCGGTGGAGGCTGTTGCCATCGTCTTGACCGGCCAGATGCAAAACCTGATTCTGCTGGATGCTCAAGGTCTTCCGGTGCGCCCCGTCATCCTCTACAGCGACTCGCGCGCCCATGCCGAGGTGGCTGCCCTGCATGAGTCCACCGGTCGGGACGTTCTGCGCCGCCTCACCTGCAACGATCAAGAGGCCGGGAGTCTCCTCGCCAAACTGCGCTGGCTCCTCGCTCACGAACCAGGCTCCCTCAATCGCGCTGCACACCTGCTCATCGGCGCTGCCGATGCCGTCGCTTTTGGCCTGACAGGTGTCGCGGCCTCGGATACCACAACTGCCTCGACCACCGGGCTGATGGACATCGCCTCACGTCGCTGGCTGTCGCCGGCTGATTTGTCTCGCTTGGGAATCGCCGCGGTGGAGCGGCTGTTTGCGAGTCTGCATCCTGGCGGCGCTCAAATCGGCACAGTCACACCCGCTGCCGCCGCGGAGTGGCACGTCCGCCCCGGCATTCCGGTTATTTTGGGGCCGGGGGATGCCGGCGCGGCTACACTCGGCGCGGGCAGCGGAGTCCCTGGCCGCCCGTATGCCTATATCGGGACGAGCGGCTGGGTAGCGTTTACCGCAGAAGATCCTGGCAGCCCGGAAACCGGTGTGTTCACCTTGGCGCATCCAAAGCCAGGACGGTTTATCTGTGTCGCGCCGCTGCTGACTGCCGCCGGCAACTTCGATTGGGTACGGAGTCTCTTTGGTGCGGAAAGTCACGCTGCGATGATCGACTCTGCCCTGGCGCAGCCGCCGTCACGCCTGCTGTACCTGCCTTATCTGAACGGCGAACGCTCGCCCTTCAGCGATCCCTTTGCCCGCGGCGCTTTCATCGGATTAGAATCACGCCATACCCAGTCTGATCTCGTCCGTGCTGTGTTGGAAGGGGTTGCCTTCGCCTACCGCCATGCCCTTGACAGCCTGATGACCACGCCCGTCGCGCATCTCGTGCTGACAGGCGGTGGAACTCGTTCGTCCGGCTGGTGCCAGATGATTGCCGACATCACTGGTGTTGAGGTAAGCATTGCCCCGGATGCGGCCAACGTCGGGCTGCGCGGCGCAGTGCTGGCTGCGCAGGTCGCCCGCGGCGAACGGAGGGATTACACGCTGGCGACTGAGACTCGCCAGACCGCATCCCTGCGGCCTAATCCATCCCTCCGCGCTCACTATGATCGCCAGTACGCCCATTTCCGCGCAGCCTATCCTGCCCTGAAAGGGCTGTTCGCGGATATGGCTGCCTCGAATGAACTGTCTTGACAGGGCACAAGATTGGGTTTATTCTCTCGCTCAAGTCTTCCTAGCCACGAGATCGATCATGCAGTCTGCTGCCCAGGTTCTGTGTTGTGTCTGCTTTATGGCGCGTCGCAGCCGGGATTAGAATCGCTAGGTGTGAAAGCCTTTGTTGAAGAACCTACACCCCGGTATGAAGCCGGGGTGTTTTTTTTTGCATGACCTGTAAGGGGGAATTCCATATGTCTGCTCCACTAGCCGCTCAACCCTCACGGCCGGCGCTGGCTCGCTGGCAGCCTTCCGAGGACTGGCTGGCAACCATGATCGGTCTGGCCGTGGTCTTCATCATTGGGGCAGGGCTGCTTGGCCCCGGCCCGCAGACCGTCAACTTGGCTGCCGGGGCTGGCGAAACCAAGTCCGCGCAGATGCTGCCGCTTTCTGGTTGGCGCGTGACCGCCACCCTCGGCGGAAGCAGCGCCTCGGTTGAAAACAGCGTTTCCGCGCTGACCGCCGGCACAACGGTCATTATCACCTGCCGCGAAGGGATTCTCACCGCCGAGCCTGCTGACGCGCTTCCGTCCGGCGTCGAAGCTCCCGTTGCTAATCGCGCTCAGCTTGTCTTGGTGAACGAGTGCGATGCGGATGCAGTCGTTTCCTACCGCACCAACCCCGCCATTCCCTGGCCGGTCTTCAACCTGTTCAACCGCTGATCCGGAGGCTCCATGACTGCCCTCACCAAAACCGTATCCCTAGCCGCTGACTCGAAACGCTATGGCTTCATTGTGGGCCTGATTCTGCTGGTTGTCCTGACCCTGCTCGTTGCCGAATTCGACCGCGCTGTTGCCAATGCCTTCCGTGCTCAGGGCGTCGCCCAGAACCCTCTCGAATATCCATTGACCGCTGCCGTTATCGGACTCGTTGCCAACGCCGTGCTGCGCCTCACCGGACTCTACGAATTTGTCCGCCCGGCCATCCGCACCGAGCTGTACCTCAAAATCGGCGTCGTCATCCTCGGGGCCCGCGTCAGCCTTGGTGATCTGGTGGGCATCGGCTCAGGCGGCCTGGTTCAGGCGCTCATTATGGTGGCCTCAGTCTTCTTCTTCACTTGGTGGTTGGGCGGCAAACTCAAACTCCCGGAGACGCTCAAAGCAGTCATGGCCTCGGCTGTATCGATCTGCGGCGTCTCCGCTGCCATTGCTGCCGCCGGGTCCGTGCAAGCGCGCAAAGAGGAGATCACCTACGTCACAACGCTGGTCATCGTCACCGCCCTGCCGCTGATGGTCTTGATGCCCATCTTTGCTAACGCCCTCGGCCTCGCGCCAGACGTGGCCGGAGCCTGGTTCGGCGGCAACATTGATACCACCGCTGCTGTCGTCGGTGCTGGCACGCTCTATGGCGAGGAGTCCCAGCGCGTTGCGACCATCGTCAAAGCTGCCCAAAACGTGCTGATGGGGTTTGTCGCCTTCGCGCTGGCGCTCTATTTCGTCAGCGTCGTCCAGAAGGATCAGGGTGAGCGTCCCTCGCCGCGCATCATCTGGCAGCGCTTCCCCAAGTTCGTCATCGGCTTCGTGCTGGTTTCCATCCTCACCTCGTTGAACGCCTTTACTCCCGCCCTTATCCGCGAGATGAGCACCGCCTACCAGTGGGCGTTTACGCTCGCCTTTGTTTCTATCGGCCTGGATTTCTCGCTGGCAGCTCTCCGTCAGGCTGGGTGGAAGCCCGTAGTCGTCTATCTCGGAGCGACTGTGTTCAACACACTTCTGGCGCTCTTGGTTTCAAGCCTGATCTTTGGCATCCTGTTTTGAATGAAATCCTTGTCGAGCTGGCGAGCCGCAGCACTGGCATCGCCCCAGCAGTGTGGTCTGTGCTTAATGCGGCTGCAAACTCATCCTCAGCAGTTCAAGAATCCTGCCAATCCGGAGACTCACCGCACCGCACCACTGCCGAGGACATCTGGCGCGGTACGGATGGTCAGATTGGCCTCTTCGTTTTCGGCATCGGCATGGGCGGTACGATCACCGAGGTAGGGGACGTCCTTAAGTCGCGCAAATAGTCTTTGCGCGTTGCCTCTGTTGAGCCGCTGCCTCCCCCTCAGGGGAGGTGATTCAATGCGCATTTCGCCATCCACCTTTGGTCGGATTTACTTCCTCATTAGGAAGTCCTACCCGCAATCCAGTCTTAGCCGGATGAGTCTGCCCCCGGTTCCAGAGTATCTTGTGACCATGAATTCACGCGGGCAAAGAGGCTCGCTCAAGAATCAGGAGCAGTACCCATGCAGTACCTCAAGACTATCATCCCGACCTCAATGAGTGTCCTCATCAACGCACTCCGTACCCAGACTCAGGGCGAGGTGATCCTGCCGGATGATGCGGCCTATGACTCGGCCCGCCGTGCCTGGAATCTATCCGTTGACCAGCACCCGGCCGTCATCGTCAAGGCACGTTCTGTTGATGATGTCACCGCGGCGGTGCGATTCGCTCAAGAAGTCAGCCTGCCTGTTGCTGTGCAGTCCACGGGTCACGGTGTCGCCCGCCAAGCTGACGGCGCGGTGCTGATTGTCACGGCTGAACTGAATGATTTCAACATTGACCCGGAAACTCGGACAGCCTGGATTCAGGCTGGCGCGCAGTGGGGGCCGGTGCTGCTGAAGGCGCAGGAATATGGTCTGGCGCCGCTGTTGGGATCATCACCCGGTGTCGGCGCGATTGGTTACACGCTGGGGGGTGGCATGGGCTGGTTGGCCCGCAAGTACGGCATGGCCGTCGACAGCGTTCTCGCTTTCGAAATCGTTACCGCCGATGGGCAGCAGCTTACCGTCAGTGAAACCGACCACAGCGATCTCTTCTGGGGGCTGCGCGGCAGCGGCGGCAGCCTGGCTGTCATCACTGCCATGCAGATCAAGCTGTTCCCGGTGACGACCGTTTATGGTGGAACGCTGATCTATCCCGCGTCCCAGGCCAAAGCCGTTTTCCAGATGTTCCGTGCCTGGACAAACGCTGCTCCGGATGATCTCACTGCCTCGATTGCCGTGATGAACTTCCCGCCGATTCCCGCGCTCCCCGAATTCTTGCGTGGCCAGTCGGTCGTAATGGTCAATGCCTGTTACGCCGGCGCAGTCGAAGATGGCGCAGCGTTAGTCCAGCCCTGGTTAGAATGGGCTGAACCCATCGCCAACAGCTTCCGTCCCATGTCCTTCACTGAAGTTGGCAGCATCAGCAATGATCCTCTGAACCCGTCTCCGGGCAAGAGCAGCGGCGCGTGGCTGGCGGCCCTCACCGATGAAGCCATTGATACCATCTTGCAGTACGCTCTGCCATCTGGCGGCCCGCCTGCGCTGGTCAAGACCGAAGTGCGCCTAGCGGGCGGGCAGATCGCCAACGTAGCTGCTGATGCCAATGCCTACAGCCACCGTGACGAAAACTACCTGGTTCAGATGATCGGAATCACGCCGACGCCGGAACTGCACCAGCACGTCACGGAATACATCCAGGTCTTCAAGGCGGCGCTGAAACCGTATCTCTCTGGCGGCGTCTACCTGAACTTCTTGGAAGGCGCGGAAAAAGCGACTAGTTTGAAAGCGGCTTTTTCCGCCGAGTCAGCCGAACATCTGCGCAGCCTCAAGTCGCTGCATGACCCGGACAACCGCTTCAGCCACGCTGTCCATATTCCCCTCAACATGTGGCCCACAGCCAGCTAATCTGCATACCAGGGGGCGGCCTTCCCGCCCCTCCACATGCTTCTCGGTTTTCCCGCATCCTCGACTTGCGCAAAGAGTGACCAAAATGTCACCCTTTGCGCCTCATTTTGTGCTACCCTGTATATAGGCCGGAACATGCGCGGGTTCTTTGTCCGTTCGCTGCTTTGCATGTAAGGGCTGTGCTGCGGTGACCACCGGTGTCGATTCTCAAGATTCTCATATTTTGAATGATTCTCATTCTTATCATTTCTCATCTATCGCTGCATTTTTCTGCCAACGATAAACTATCAAATACTGTGTTCTGTCACATCCAACCCTGACGGCGCTGCCGCCGCTGCCGCCAATTCCGCCACAAACGGATTTGTGATCGCCAGAATTTGTTGAACAGCTCATCATGCGGTAATTTTTCCCAGCACTATTTGGCCGGCGTTCAAGTTCCTAATCCCATCCAGTGAGGACTCGGATTCATGACCCAGCAAAAACGGAAGTTCGGCTTTGAAACGCGCATGCTCCATGCCGGGCACATTCCCGACCCGGTCACTGGTGCGCGGGCCGTTCCCATCTACCAGACCACATCCTACGTCTTCGAGGACACCGATAAAGCCGCGCAGCTTTTCGAACTCAAGCAGTACGGCAATATCTACACCCGCATCAACAACCCCACCAATGCTGCGTTCGAGGAGCGGATTGCCTCGCTGGAAAATGCGACCGGCGCGGTTGCCACGGCCAGCGGTATGGCCGCTCAGTTTGCCACGATGATGACCCTTCTCGAACCTGGTGACGAGATCGTCTCTTCATCGCATCTTTACGGCGGGACGACCACGCAGTTCACCCACACCTTCAAGAAGCTTGGCGTCAAAACCCACTTTGTTGATCCTACCCACATCGACAACTGGGCCGCAGCCATTACCCCCAAGACCCGCGCCCTGTACGGCGAGACCATCGGCAACCCGCGCGGCACCATCCTCGATATCGCCGCGCTGGCCGATCTCGCTCACGCCCACAAAATTCCCCTGATCGTGGACAGCACCTTTGCTACGCCGTACCTCTGCCGTCCCATCGATTGGGGTGCTGACATCGTGGTGCATTCGGCTACCAAGTTCATCGGTGGTCATGGCAATTCTATTGCCGGAGTAGTCGTCGATTCGGGTAAGTTCGATTTCAGCACCTTCCCGACCATTGCTGATCCAGACCCCGCTTACCACGAACTCCGCTTCTATGAAACCTTCGGACACTATGGCTTCCTGATGAAAGTCCGCGCTGTCACTGTCCGGGATACCGGCGCAGCGCTTTCGCCCTTCAACGCTTTCCTCCTCATTCAGGGGTTGGAGACGCTTTCCGTCCGCATGGATCGCCATGTGCAGAATGCCCATGCCGTTGCTCGCTTCCTGCATGACCATCCGAAAGTTGCCTGGGTCGCCTATGCTGGCTTGCCGGACAGCCCCTACTATGACCTCGCCCAAAAATACACTCCCAAAGGTCCCGGCGCAGTCTTCACCTTTGGGATCAAAGCCAGTAATCCGCGTCTCGCGGGTAAGGAATTCATCGAGTCGCTGCACCTCTTCTCGCACCTCGCCAACGTCGGCGATGCCCGCAGCCTCGTCATTCACCCGGCCTCAACCACGCACCAGCAGCTTTCCGATGCCGAACTTCAGGCTGCGGGCGTCGATGCTGGAATGATTCGTCTGTCCATCGGTTTAGAGACTACTGAGGATTTGCTATGGGATCTGGATCAAGCCTTGCAGTCGACGTCAGCATGAATACGATCCTGCTGGAAGAAGAGCGCCTGAAATATCAGGACCCCGGCACGATCCGCACTATCCTGAGTACGACCCGCACCATCGCCATCGTCGGCCTCTCGCCCAAGAGCGAGCGTCCCAGCTACTTCGTGGGATCGTACCTCAAGTATGAAGGCTACCAGATCATCCCGGTTAACCCCCGTGCGACCGAGATTCTGGGCGAGAAGTGCTATCCCGACCTGCTCAGTATCCCGGAGTCTGTTGATATGGTCGTGGTGTTCCGTCAGCCGGAGGAATGCCTGGAAATCGCTCAGCAGGCTGTTCAGATCGGCGCGAAGACGCTTTGGCTTCAACTGCGCGTCGTCAATCTGGAAGCCGCGCAGCTTGCCCGCGAGGCTGGTCTCAATGTCGTCATGGATCGCTGTGTGAAGATTGAGCATGGCCGCTACAGCGGCTCGCTGCACTGGGTTGGCATGAACACCGAAATCATCAGCGCCCGCCGCGGTCAGCGCTACTTCTGAGAATGATCTGGGGAACAGAAGGGGCTGGGGGAATCAGGCCGAAGCGAATTTCTCTTCCCTAATCCCCAACCCATGATTCCTAGTGCTGCGCACCTTTGCGGCGCGGCATCTCCGGGTTGCCCGGATTGAAGTGCTTGAGGATGACCAGCGGCTCGGTGCTGCTGGCATTGGTGATCTGGACGCCTGCTTTGGCAGCCTCGTAAGTCACGAAGAACTCATCCTCGGTCATCTCGCCGAAGCGGATCATCGATGGGGCTGAGATCGGGTGCTTGCCGAAACGCCCGTACCCCTGCATGGTGATCGCGCCATAAGCGCCCGCATCTTTGATCGTCACCGTGCGGCCGGGGAAGACTGTGAGTTCTTTGGCGCTGTAGTAATCGCTGCCGTAGACGATCCAGTTTTCGTGGTATCCTGCGTCGTGCATGGTTTCTGGATTGCCCGCGGGCATTGGCTCGGTATAGTGGTTGGCCTTGAAGTGAGGATCGACGTTGGCTTCCCAGTCGAGCATTGCCATCAGATAGTCGAAGTCGTGGTGTTTGTCGGGGGGTACATCCTTCACCACCAGTGACCAATCCACTACCTGGTAATCCGCGATGAGCGACTGCCACATCGAGAACACATCACTGGCTCGCTGTGGCTCATAGGTGCAGAGTGTACCCGGTGCGTGAAGAATGCCCGGCGGAACATCCCAACCCGTGCCCGGCGTGAGCCGGTAGGCTTTGGAGAGCCGCAGGATGCCGTTGTCGCCTTCGCTCCACCGCTTCAGGCAGTCCACGACCTGATCTTTAGTTGTACCTGGCTCGAAGCCGAAAAACGTATAGGGGAAGGTGTCGTTGGCGAAGTTGTACTGCGGCGGGTAGTAGTAGGCCTCTGGCTTGCCCAGCTTGCCCACATTGGCCGCGAACTCGTCATTCTGGTGCAGGTGATGGGGCAGGGGGTACATGTTGTCGAAAAACTTGCTGTACATCACCCAGCCGCCGTACTTCTCGATGGCCTCGTGTCCCAGGATATCGATGCCCATCTCTGCCAGCGCGTCTCGCAGCGTGATCTTGTTCCGGTCATCTACATAGATGTAGCTGAGACCTTCATCGGGCGGCGTGCCGGGGCCGTTATCCGCCGCAGTGGTCGAAGAGAACCAGCGTTCATCGATCCCGCCGCGATGCGCTCCCAGGGCGTAAAGGTCGGCGGGATGCAGCCGCAGCCGCCGTCCTGGCACACAGAAGGAACGCGGAACCCAGTTCGGCATCAGCCGGACGACTCCGCCGCCGCTTTCGAACGCCTGCGCCGCAAGCTGCTTGATCTGTTGGTCATTCATAAGGACTGAACCTCTCATTGGGGGGCGTGCATTTGCACGCCCCCGCAAAGTACTAGGTTAGCTGCCGATTTCGCCGATGCGTTCGGCTTCGTTGAGGTTTTCGAGAGTGATGGTGATTGGCGTCAGGAAGTTCAGCTTCGAGGCAGGTTCGACGCCGTTCCGCAGGAAGTCCACCGTGATCTGAAGCGCGGTTCGTGCCTGACCGCCGGGGAACTGCTCGACGGTAGCCGTCAGTTCGCCGTTCTGGATGGAGAGCAGAGCTTCCGGCAGGGCGTCGAAGCCGATGA
>DAOUCY010000184.1:0-208598 GCA_034431625.1 Anaerolineae bacterium
GACTGTATGCTGACTATTCGCGCTGCTGCTCTCAGCAACACCTTCTACGACCTTTGGAACGCCGCTTAACGCACGAACTTGAAATGCACCCATTCAGGTCGCATCGTTTGACAGTGAAGAAGTGTCAATGATAGACTTTTTATGATGTTGATTGTAATTATTCGTGGTGAGGGCAATCGAGGTATGCAGGAAACGCGACGACATATCCTGGAAGTCCTTCGCGAACGCGGAGAATCCACAGTCGATGATCTAGTCACTGAACTTCGAAAACGACGAGGTGATAATATTACCGCAGTTACAGTACGCCACCATTTGGCAGAGCTGCTCAAAGAGAACCTGATTACACATCCCCAGCTAAGGCATCGCGGCTCTCCTGGTCGTCCTCAGCACATATATACTTTGACCGTTCAAGCACGCAATCAATTCCCGAATAACTACCACGCGCTTGCTTCAAACTTGCTCTCTCAAATCACCGAACAGCTTCCCCAAGAGCAAGTCAATGTTATCTTGGAAGGCGTAGCGGATAGGATGGCTGCTCAAGTGAACATCACTCACCTACCCTTTGAAGAACGCCTTGAGCGAGTCATTGCCTATCTGAATGAACATGGGTACAGTGCAACTTGGGAAGAGCATGTGGATGGCTACATTCTTAGGACGGCCAATTGCCCATATCATCAACTCTCCCAATCTGATCAACGCCTTTGTGAGATGGATATGCGCTTGATTGCTTCCATGTTAGGTGTTGTCCCACGTCTGCTGTCACGCATGTCACAGGGTGACTTGAGTTGTTCATATCTGGTTCCCGCGTCTTCAAATGAGCAATCTGTGGAATAATGCTGATATGCATTGTTTTAATTGACTCGCATTCTCGACAATGTTATACTTGCTTCTCAAGCAAATGCACAGCTTCCATAGGAGCTTCCGAACATGGTGACCATCGAACATGAAAACCTCAAAACAGCAGCAGAAGAAACACCCATTCTGTCAGTTACACCTGCTGCAGTTGGGGTGATTCGCTCGTTGCTTGTGCAGCGTAATATTCCGAATCATGCACTGCGCGTGTTCGTGTCCGGTGGTGGTTGTTCTGGCCTTCAGTATGGCATGGCTTTTGAAGAGTCAGCGCGTGATTTCGACAAAGTTGTTGAAGTTGACGGCGTGCGGCTGATTATTGATCCTACCAGCCTCATGTATCTTCAAGGTGCAGTGATTGACTTCGTTGACAGCCTAATGGGTGGTGGTTTCCGCATCGATAACCCCAATGCAGTATCAAGCTGTGGCTGCGGGCATTCCTTCCGTACAAAAGACAGTACTGACGAGTACGGCGGCAGCTGCGGAAGTTGCAGCCATTAGCTCAATGTTGGAGATATGAAAACAGTCCGGTAAGCAACCGGGCTGTTTTTTTCTGTGCTTATCCTCGCCGCGTGCTGATCAATAACCCCACAATCCCCAATCCTCCCAGGACCAGAATAGGTAAAATAGGTGGAAGGGGGTTATTTCTACTCGTAATCTGGATTTCAGTCACCTCATCTTCTGGAGTAAGAAGCAACTGGCTGTTTACAGGAGATGATCCTATTGCACCAAGATTCGGAGGAAAAGTGTAAGTTGGCAGCACACTCACGGTCGAAATCTGCGTGGGCAGGAAGGACGTGGTAGCTGCCGAAAACACTGGCAGTGCTATCTGATTAGGGTCAGGTGTGAGTGAAATTTCTTCACGTGGGGACTGCGGTGTAGCTTCTGTTAGGTCTAGTATTGTAGATTCATCTCCAATGATACGAACCAACTCGTCAAATACCCAGCCAACTCCTGTTGGAGATTGGTTGTACTGAAACTGAAACCACCGAAAGTAACGCCCAAGCACAGGGTATGTATCCCCGGGTCGGATTGTCCCAAGTCGCTCCGACTCGGTATCAGGTTGTGCTCTAACATTAGCTTCCGATAACGCTTCCAGAAGTACTTGACTGAGCGGTGTAGCAGTAGCCGTGGCAAGGAGGAATTCTGGTTGCTGAGTGCTTGGCAGTGGCAAGGATGTGGGCAAGTTAAACTGCAAAGGTGTTGGGCTTACAACAATTTGTTGAATTTCGTCACCGCTTATTGAATCTGCGGTAACAACGAAAGAACCAATCAGGATCATCAACAAGTAGATACTTGCCCGCTTGACTTGTACTTGCATAACACCTTTCCGATCTTGCTCTCTCTAGTTAACGGCTGATGTGATTGGACGGGTTTTGGCGACCTTGATTGGCTACCCGCTGCTCACCATCCTTCAACAAGTAACCCTGATATTCCTGATTAGCAATTCCATAGACTCTCCACTCACTCAGCAAGAACGGAACAGTAGGGAAACGCATTGTGCATCCATCACATTCGGCAGGAATCCATTCTCCGTTATAGCGCCGCGCAAGATGGACATGGGTTGCGTTAGAAAATCCGCCCTCACATGACGCTCTTCCAATACGGTCTCCAGCTTGAACTTGTTGCCCGGGCGTGACGCGCCCCTCTGAACCAATGTGCAGATATAACACACTCCAACCTGTTGTCTCATCTCTATCGAAATCGAGATCGAGAACTACCACGCCATCCTCAGATCGCGCGATAACCCCCGGAGCAACAGCGGTCACCCAATGCTCAGACAGATAGCACAGCGGATCAGCATCAGTTCGGTCATCTGGAGGAGCGAAGTCAACTGCAGACCAGGCACTTCCACTCCCCCAACCACCATGTGGGCCTCCGGTGAAATACCAAACCTGATTGGGTTCGAAGGGTAAAATGAAATCAGGCTGAACAAGATCAATAGGCATCAAGTCTGGAGGATAGGCGTCGGGAACATCAAAGTAAGCTCTGTAGACGCGCATGAAACCATCTTGGCCTGAGTCGTTCTCCCATTGAGTAACATCAGTACCTCGGCTGAGCAAATATAGGAGCGCAACTGTACCTGCATTTAGACTATCTGCGATTCGAATCCGTTTCCCATCAGAAAATTCCAGTGTGCTCAACCCGGTGTACTTCCAGCCATAATATCCCTTATTAAGCTGGTTGGCTGCCCATGCGAGCTGGCGATACAATCCGCGTCGATCAATACCATCGAAATCAGGAGTTATTCCTAAGGGATAGTCCTTGAATGTTTCAGTCTTGATGATCTGCTGCGAACACCATCCAGAACGGAACTCAAGGAAGGCAATTAGAATTCGCGGATCCACGCTAAACTCACGCGATACCCTCTCGATAATCTCCGACGACGTAAAGACTTGGTCACCAATCAAATCAGTTGCTTTAGAAATGAATCCGGGCTGACCGTCCACAAATCTAGTCACATCGAACTGATCGCTTCCAGGGCTGCGGACAATACGTGAATCCGGTAAGAGAACCACAGATGATGTCACTGAAGAAATCGTGGGTGGAAGCAGAATAATTTGCCCAACTGAAATAAGGTTTGGATCACTGATCGAATTTAGGACCAGAAGCTGCTCCAGACTGACATTATGTGCAGCAGCGATTCCCGTCAACGTATCTCCAGATTGAACAACATAGATTTCTGAAGTAGCTGTTACTTCCGGCAGTTGTATAGTGGCGGTGACTAATGGAGCGGCAGCAGTAAGGGGTATTTCATTCGGGACTGAACCCAAAGGAGATGCAGTCGCTAACACTGGTGGTGTAGAAGTCACAACGATGACCTGTGGCTGTGTGCGCACACAGCCGCTGATCCCAGACACAAGTCCCATCATCAGAAGTATCCACTTCATGATCCGCCTTACTTGAACTCTCCCCATATCATGGTAAGATTACACTATCGGAAAACGAATGTGATAGCTACTGTTCAGTAGAGGAGTTCTCTGCGATGCCTACGAGTCAAGAGATTGCCGGCATCTTTACGGAAATGGCTTCTCGCTTTATTCCTGCGAAAGCTGAGGGGGTCAATGCAGTCATTCAGTTTAACTTAAGTGGTGATAATGGTGGTTTGTTCTGGCTGAAGATCGCCGACGGCAAATGCGAGAGCGGTGAAGGCCAGGCGGAAGCCCCAAAAATGACCCTCAAAGCAGCTGCAGATGACTGGCATGCAGTCTCTACCGGCAAGATGAATGCAATGCAGGCTTTCATGAGTGGCAAGCTGAAAATCGAAGGTGACATGGGCATCGCAATGAAACTTCAGACGATGTTTGCCAACCCATAGCTATGCTGTCAACCGAGAAGAGGCGTTTCTCCGCGTGGGGAATACGCCTCTTTTTTGTTGTTTTCAAAGATCATGATCATTGGTGTCACGATAATCTTCGAAATCGACATCAATGTCATCAAACAGGCTGGCATAGGCAATAGCTTCATCGATAGCTTCCATCGCCTCCTCATCTTCCCTCTCTTCAGCAGCCTCAGCTAATGCCATTAGCGCCGTGAGTGCTTTGTTTCCACCAATTTCGCCCAGTGCCCAGATTGAAACTTCTCGAATATCTTGGTCATCCTCTTGTGCAAGCTGTGTGAGTGGGTCAATAGCCGCTGCAAGATCAAGTTCTCCTGCTGCTCTGGCTGCTTCAAATCGAATTTCCGGATCAGGGTTATGCAGTTCCCGCAGTACGATATCTTCCCAAGCATCATCGTAGCTCCGACCCATTGCGAAAACAGCGCTGACCTTCATCAAATGACTACCTGACTCATACGCTTCCCGAATGGCACTCGGTACGATCTCATGGCTGCTATTTGAAATCGCTTCAAGAGCACGGCGTCGGACTTCAATGTCTTCGTTGTGGTTCAGCCAGAGTGCAATCGCGCACTCCCGTGCTCGCTCTGCATCAGACTGTGCTATTTCCTCATATTCTCCTAGCAAGATGAACCGGCCAATCTCACTAACTGCTGCTGCGCGAACAATGGTTGAAGTGTCATTCTGTGCCAATTGGATCAAACGATCTAGATACGTGATGGACGCATCAATCCAGAGCAAACCAATTGCAGCAGCACGAACAAGACTGCTTTCGTCACTTAATACATAATGCCCTAGAACCTGATAGTCCAGGTCGAAGCTCGTTTCACTAGCCTCAGTCAGTTGTGTAGCGATTAGGCGGCGCCGATTTTCATCTACAGTGGGCCAGATTGTATCAAGTTGACGAACATCTTGATCTGACAAATTGGACAACCCGTAGTATACGCGGCTCGGTACAACATCCGACTGCATACCCTGGATTGCGCGGATTGTATCCTCAATCGTTGGTTTTTTACGAGAGGGCGAATTAAGATCGTCCTCTTCGAAATAGGGATATTCTTTAGTCACAGTGCGTGTACTCCGTATCAGCGAAGCAGATTCGTCACGGGATTAATAACGTCGTACAAAATAATCAGTACTGAAAGTGAAAGCAGCAGAACGAGTCCTACCAGATGGACCATCCCCTCGCGCTCCGGTGAAATCGGACGTCCACGAATAATCTCGATCAGTACAAACAGGATGCGACCACCATCCAAAGCGGGAATCGGCAGAAGATTAAAAAATCCCAGAGCTACACTGATTGTAGCGATAAACCCTAGAATGGGAGATAGTCGCCCTTGATCAAGACTCTGCTGGATGACAAGCCCGCCGATCTGGCTCATACCAACAACACTGACCGGACGGGCTTCCTCTGGTCGGAGAGCGCCGCTGATGAGTTCCGCAGGAACACGGATTGTCATGTTAATTACTTCCGTTACGCTGGAAAATCCATAACCAATAGAGGTTCCCAACGATTGAGGAGCAATGACTTGTTGGTCATAAGGACTGTACAACAGGCCGAGACCATCGATGGCGAAGACATCCCCTATGATGATGCCCATGGCCCCCTGCCCCTCTGGTGGATTGGTACGAGGAATAAGTGATACTACAATGCGTTGTTCGTCTCGCATTAGCGTGAGCCGAATTTCCTGACCTAGGCTCTCACGAGTGAAACTCTGGAAGTTTTTTACACTCTCGATAGGGCTGCCATTGAACTCTATGACGATGTCACCAACCCGTACGCCTGCTTGTGCCGCTGGTGAACCCTCTGCAGTACCTAGTATGCGAACATAATTCAGTACATTCAACGAGGTGGTGTTCAGTTCTTCTGCAGGAACTTCAAGGTCAACACTGATCACAGATTGGTCTGAATCCTGAAACCTCTGAATGGTAATCGTAGAACTAGACGGATTTTGTTGAATCTTGTCGATAAACTCTTGTATGCTGGAGAACTTATTTCCATTTAGGTCTGTGATTGCATCACCCGCTGTCAAACCCGCCCTTGCAAGAGGTGATCCTGATTGCACATTGATGACTCCAAGACCAAGTCCAACAACCTGCGGGATTCCTGTCAGAGCAACAATCGCATAGAGCACAATCGCTAAGACAAAGTTCGCCAATGCCCCGGCAGCCATGAACCAGATTCGTCCCAAGGGACGCGCTTCACTGACCGATCTTCCAGAGAAACCATTGAACTCATTTTGACGTTCCTGAAGTGATTGGCGATCCTTTTCTAGCGTCTCTTGATTGACAGGGCGAACCATATCTTCGCCAAGCGGACGAACGAATCCGCCCAGTGGAATTGCATTCAGCGTGAACTCAGTCTCGCGCCAGGTAAACAGTTTCCGGATGCGTGGAGGGAAGCCAATTCCGAACTCCAATATGGTAATGCCAGCCATCTTTGCAGCCAGAAAATGGCCTAACTCGTGCACTAGAATAAGCGGGATCAACACCACGAAAAACGCAATGACGGCGAGAATCGGACTGCTGGTCAGATCAGAACCCATTGGATATTTCCCTTACTGCTTGAGTGACCTTAAAACATGCAAACGGTCCCCATTGGCATTATAAGGCGATCCGATGGCAACAATCAAAGATACTCAGCGTTTACTTACACTGAGTACGGATGCCGGACCGCCTACTCCTGCCGTTCTTACATCCTGCACATTCGCCATTTGCCTCAATCGTCTCTCGACTTCCGCCGCATGTTCCTGGGTGCAGATACAATGAACATTCGGCCCAGCATCCATCGTATAACACACAGAAACTCCTTCAGCACGCCATGAGCGCACTGCTTCCATCAGCTGAAGGCTGCCTGGAAGCCAGTAGAACAAGGGTGGCTTACTGGTTATCATTATCGCATGCATCAAATTACTGTCACGCTCAACAACTTCTGCGAAACTCATGAAGTCCCGGTCAAGAATAGCTTGTTTACACTGCTCAAGTCGCAGCGGAGCATCAGCCACTCGAGCAGCTTGTAGAACACTGGTTGATGCACTCTTATGTCCTTCTGTAGAACCAACAGCTTTGTGTACTGTGCTAATCACTGCGATGACATCAACCAGCATCCAATGATTTTCCGCCGCAATACTTTCAGCATATGACTCCTCATGCGAGTCCCCTGCATGCCATTCAACATATCCACCTGGTACAGAACGCGAAGCCGAGCCTGACCCAAGTCGTGCCAGCGTGGTCAGTTCACGCTCGGTGATATCACTTCGTCCGGTTGCCGCTACACCCGCAATTGTTAAGGCAGCGAAAGAAGAAGCCGATGAGGCAATACCTGCACCCATTGGGAAATTGTTCGCCGATTTGATCTGTGCATAAATTGTGAGATTTAGTCTTCGCCGCAGCACATCCAAATGCCTTTGAACTCGTTCTAGCGCTGAACCAGTCTGAGGCACACCGTTCAAGGTTAGATGATCTACCGTGAGATTATCATCCCACTCTACTGTAGTTTCCGTGTAAAGCTCAGCAAGATTCATGCTGAGTGAGGAATTAGCTGGAAGTCGGAGATTCTCATCCTGATTTCCCCAATACTTGATGAATGCGATGTTCGGATGTGCTCGTGCGGTTGCTTTCATTGTGATGCCTATTCCTAGCTAAATCGCATGCATGATGCCATTGAGTTTGATGGACTAACAGGGTCAGTTGAATTGTTGTAACCAATCACCGTGATATAATCTCGTAATCGAAACTCTATCTATCCCCAGTTTCAGGAGAAAATCTTGCGCCCCCTCGTTGGTCTGTTTCGCACAATGCGACCCAAGCAATGGACCAAGAATCTTATTGTGTATGCAGGCATAGTTTTTGATGGTCAACTATTCGTATTTGACTCTTTTCTCCGCGTGACTATTTGCTTCCTACTGTTATGCTTATCCGCGAGTACGATCTATATCATCAACGACCTTGCTGACATTGAACGAGATCGTCAGCACCCCAAAAAGAAAAACCGCCCTCTTCCATCGGGTCAGCTACCTGTGCTTATGGCGATTGTGGCAGCCGTTGTTCTCCCAATTGGATGTTTGATCACAGCCGCGTTGTTGAACTGGCGTCTGGTCGTCATAATCGCTATGTATTTCGTATTGAATGTTCTCTACTCGTTTTACCTGAAACATGTTGCAATAATCGATGTAATGGTTATCACAGCAGGTTACATCCTCCGTGTTGCGGCCGGTGCATTCGTTATTACAGTCGCCCGTTTCTCACCATGGCTTTATGCGGTAATTGGCCTTCTTGCCCTCTTCCTCGCAATTAGTAAACGCCGCCAAGAATTGGTCACTCTTGGAGACTCTGCTGCCGCAGTGAGACCGATTTTCAAACAGTACAACATGCCTCTCCTTGACGAGATGCTTCGAATGGTTACAACAAGTACTCTGATTGCCTATATTCTTTACTGCATTGAATCCCCTTCTCCTCAACTTGCTGGTACGAACCTTGCTCTCACGACAGTGCCATTCGTTCTATATGCTCTTTTCCGTTACTTGCACTTGATTTATGTGAAAGGTGAAGGCAGTGCTCCTGATGAGGTACTCCTTCAGGATCGGCCATTACAAGCAGCCATCTTGCTGTGGGGAATTTCATTTGTCATTATCCTCTATTTAATCCCCTCGCTTGGCTAGGGTGCTGGTAGAATGATGAAGGTTTTCGGTACGGCCGCCGCCAAGATTATCTTATTTGGTGAACATGCGGTGGTATATGGACATCCCGCCTTGGCTGTCCCTGTCAGTGCGATACGAGCAGTGACCTCAGTCGAAATTACTCTTTCCTCCCACCAGACTTCGCAACTTCAAGTTTTTGCTCAGGATATCAATCAATGGGTCAGTATAGATAATTCTTCACATCCTTCACAAGAAAATGCGTTGAGTGCCTCCATTCATCGCGCTGTTTCTCTCCTAGAATTTGAGCCAGTGTGGACATCTGCCATGATCCGCTCGGATATCCCATTGGCGAGCGGCCTCGGAAGCGGAGCTGCCGTTATAACTGCTTTTGTGCGTGCCGTTTCTCTAGCAAACAGTCGTTCCATGAGCACCGAGACGTTGAACGCCATTGTTTATGAAACGGAACGCATACACCATGGGACTCCCAGTGGGATTGACAACTCAGTAATCGTATATGAAAAGCCGGTCTATTTCCGTAAAGGGCATGATATTGAACCAATACATTCAGCAAGGCCTTTGACATTCCTAATCGGAGACACAGGCACTCCAGCCCCTACCAAAGAATCAGTTGCCGATGTTCGCCGTCTATACGAGAAAAACCCATCACAAATTGAGCCAATTCTGAATCGAATCGGCCGGATCGCTGAATCGAGCCGGAGACTCATTGAGTCTGGTGATTTGCTACATTTAGGGGAAAATATGAATGACAATCATCGTCTCCTTCAAGAGCTTACAGTGTCATCTCCATCTCTTGACCGGTTAGTAAATGCGGCCTGTGCTGCAGGCGCGTTTGGAGCCAAACTTTCCGGTGGTGGACGTGGCGGGAATATGATTGCTCTGGTACAACCAGATACGAGGCAGGCTGTTTCAGAATCTCTACTCAGTGCAGGAGCTGTTAGAGTCATCGAAACAACAGTCACCTGAGGTATTTTGCCACGGTCTAGGGAAAGACATGCTCACATTTCTCAAGTTAGGCGGATCGTTGATCACGGATAAAAGAGTGGAACGAGGTTTCCGCCGTGAGATTATGATGCGCTTAGCAGCCGAAATCGCATCTGCCTTACAAGAAAAGCCGGACCTACGCCTGTTGATTGGTCACGGAAGTGGTTCCTTTGGTCATTTCGCTGCAAGCCGACACAGGACGATTGAAGGCGTGCACTCACAGAAGGAGTGGCGCGCCTTTGCTGAGGTTGCTACCGTCGCCGCTGAATTGAATTACCTGGTTGCGGATACGCTTTACAGAGCTGGTATCCCTGTGTGGCAAATCCAACCGTCTGCATCGGCGATCAGTCGAAACGGAGATCTGATCGAGATGAGCGTATTACCAATTCAGCGTGCGCTGGAGAATAACCTTGTACCACTCGTATATGGAGACGTTTGTCTAGATGAAATCCGAGGAGGAACCATTACTTCTACGGAGAAAATATTCTTTTTTCTAGCTGGTAAATTGCCTGTAGACCGTATTATCCTTCTCGGCGAAGTGGAAGGCGTTCTAGGTATAGATCATCAAGTGATCCCAAAGATAACACCCGAGAATATCGATCATATTTTGGATGTCTTGGCGGGATCTTCCGGTGTCGATGTGACTGGTGGGATGGAAACTAAAGTGCAAGATATGTTAGAGTTGGCCCAACAACATCCGAATCTGACCATTAGGATTATGTCTGGTCTCCAGGATGATCTGGTCTATCACACACTCATATCCAGTGCAGCTCCGGGAACTTTGATTTCACATCAAGGAGTTTGACGGAAAGTTGCGCTGTGTAGAATGGGTATACCCGATAGATCCACCAAGAATCCTTCTAACTTCGCATCTGCCACATAGATACTGATATCATCGACGATTGGAAGCGTCCAAGCTTGCTCACCAATGTAAGCGATAGCCTGCAAATATAATGACCGCCGAGTATCATCGTTTAGATCCGCGCTTGCCTGAGCGAGCACGGCATCAAGGCTTGGGTTGCTGTAGTTTCCCCAATTTGTTAGCCCGTTGGTGGTAAAGAAATCGTTCAAAAATGCGGGATCAGTAAATGCTTGGTTATATGCAATGAGATTGTATTCCCCAGCCTGAATCGTCTCAACAAGGCTTGCCCTACTTGGTACAGGAATGACTTCGGCCCTAATCCCAAGCGCTACCCAATCCTCAGTCAGAGAGTTCACAACGTTGGGAATCAGATCACTCGTTGGCGTCAGTATGAAGAGCCGAAGCTCTGCTCCATTTCGATCTAACGTACCATCTTGGTTGGTATCAGCATATCCTTCTGAAGTTAACAATTCTTGGGCCTTGGCAGTATCTTCAGGATAGGCGGCAAAACGACCACGATTGAACAACAGCGTCATTGAACTAATTGCTCCAGTAGCAATTGGCGCAAAACGCTGGTAAATGCCATCAGCAATTCGGTTTCGTCTTGACGAAAAGATCAAGGCCTGGCGTACCGATAATGAGTCCGTAGGGAAACGACGAATGTTAAATAGAAGTTGCACGGGTTGGCCTGGCAGAATCGCCGGCAGAATCTGTAATGCAGTATTTGCGCTTAGTGAACGAGCTAGGGATGGCGGGATCCGGTCGCTAATCTGGACTTCTCCATTCTGAACCGCTTGCGAACGTTCTGCGTCCGACACGATAAAGATAAATGTGATCCGATCCAACGCATTAGTATCGATGTCGCTTCTTAAAAAAGGTGGTCCCCACTGATAATCCGGATTACGATTAATGACGATGCGACGTCCCGGCAAATACTCTTCAAGTATGAACGGACCGGTTCCAATTTGATGGTATTGATAGCGATTTATAGAATAAGTCCTAAATGCCGATGGACTTGCAATGCCAATGTACGGTTGAGAGAGACTATCTAGAAATGGGGCAAAGGGTTTAGTCAAATACAGTCGGATGCTATATGTTCCAATCAGCTCGTAACTGCTGTATGGCCCTAATAGCTGGCGGGCAAAAGTATCTGGCCTCTGTGCCATGATGCGATCAAGGTTAGCAGCAACAGCAGCCGCATCAAACGGGGTTCCATCGTGAAACCACACATCCTGTCTGAGATTAAACGTATATGCCAATCCCCCATCGCCAATGGTCCAACTGACTGCCAGTCCCGGCACAAGGGTGCGGCTTGTTGGGTCACGGTAGATCAGCGTATCATATATCTGGCGTAGTACGATCCCTACCTCCTCATCTGAAGTGAGGTGAGGATCAAGATGGCCCGGCTGGTTACTCAAAGCAAATACAATGCCCTGCGACTGGGTTCGCTCACTGAGTGTTTGCATTCCCTGACAACTGGTTAGCAAAATTACCGCAATGAGCGTGAAGGGAATGGTCAAACGCGATTGGACAAACACAGTAGTTGGCAGCAAATCACTTCTGCGATCTAAAATCGGAATGACTTTAACAGGTCGAATGCTATTGTGACAACCTACCGCTCCCCATTGCTCACCCCTCCCCGAGAAGAAGAAGAAATCTATGGTTATCGTCCCGTCTGGCGCAGTCTCATCATTGAATCAACCTTGTTGCTGATTTTGTCTGTAGCGTTCTTATTCGCTGGTCAGGGTCTGAGCCAGAGTCTCCCATCTTCAGGGCTTGTGACTCTTACAATAGGCATTGCTGCCGCTCCTCTTCTCCTGTGGATAGTATTCTCATGGCGCGCAGAAAGCGCAGTGCGAGAACCTCGCACTGGAATGCTAGGGATTGTGTTCATAACCGCCTTGGTTGCCAGATCAATTGGAGATCCGCTGGTAACACAATTTCTTAGAGTTGAAGAATGGCTCCCTCTTTCATCGGCTGTGGAACGGATCATAGGCTATACCGTCACCGTTGGGATTGTCCAATCGACCTTAATCTATCTGACTATCCGTTTTATGCTTCCCCGCAAGCTGTTTCGGATTAGGGATGATGGTTTAGCTTATGGAATTGCGGCGGCAGTTGGATACGTGACGGTGAACAACTTACAGCTGTTAGAATCCGCAGGTACGTTACTATTGGATAGTTTTGTCTTGCGAGTATTTGGGAACTATGCGCTCCATATTGCAATGGGGCTGCTGATAGGTTACGGTGTGTCTACTATCTACATTGAGCGACCACTTATCCTCAATATGTCTTTCTTTCTCGTGCTGTCCAGCATTCTTGCGGGTGTTGCTATCCCAATCCGAGCTGGACTCGTGAATCCTGTGTTTAACTTAGACTTTGGACAAAGTCTTGTAAGTGCGCCCCGTCCACTGTTTGGATTAGTATTCTCGATACTGATCCTAATCATTCCATGCCTAATCCTCTATTTTCTCATTCGTAGTGCTGAACGTCGTGAGGCAGAAGCACAAGTAGAGATATAGCGAGCAAGGCTGTGGTCGAGACTAATCCCGATAGTCCCAATAATCGCGAGCGTTGGAATCACCTCCTTGCGATAATTACCGCTTGCGTTCTCTTTACTATTGGGGTAAATCTGCGAGACAGTGCTATCTACGCTTCAACCTCATATAGCAACCTTGAGGCAGGTATTCGTCTCGAATATCCACGTAACTGGTTGATTGACAGTAGTGACCGCTATATTTTGCGAGTGCGCGATCTTTCACGTATAGGATTCAAGACGACATTACAGATTTCGCTCCAGCCGGTAGGGGCAGAAACGTCCTATAGAACTATTCTTGACGGGCTCACCTTGAATCGGTCGCAAGTCCTTGCTGCATACCGCGAGCTTTCTAGAGATAACGAATTCAGATTGCCCAATGACGTGATCGCTGCCAGCATGACCTACACTTACGCTGATCTGCAAAATAACCCATTTCAACAGGCTGTTCCTTCTGTTGTAATCGGCACTGATGTAGTTGTGATCCGCCGCGGCCAGGCCATTATTATTACTTTTCTGGCCGATGCATCAACCTATCAAGACAACCTGTCCTATTTTGGACGCTTCCTGCGGAGTTTGGACTTCCAATGAGCAAGCTTAGCTTCTTAGGAGTATGGATTTGTGTTGCTATGGCAGCGCTGTCATGGCACTCACTCAGTGCACAGGAGTCACTTGATATTGATCGCTTACAACGTGCCACAGTCTTCGTGATGCAGGCCCAGAACATTGGTAATAATCTCAACGTGACCTGTATTAGCTCCGGCACAATCGTAAGCCGCGATGGCTTGATCCTCACCAATGCGCATAATACGGTTCCCAGCTCTACATGTCCCGGAAATACAATTCTGATTGGGTTGAGCATTCACCTAAATGAACCACCAATTACTCAGTACCGTGCCGAAATAGCTCAGGCCGATTCTGGCCTTGATTTGGCACTGCTTCGCATCACGCGCGAATTAGATGGGCGCCTTGTCGATCGGAACGCGCTCAGCCTGCCCTTTGTAGAAATAGCCGACTCTGGTTCTATTGCGCTGGATGACACAATCGTAGTTATTGGCTTCCCCGGGATCGGCGATGACCCAGTACGCGTGGTTCGTGGAACAGTGAATGGATTCGTGCTGGAGCCGCGCAGTCGATCTGGAACAGCATGGATCAAGACAAGTGCCGAAATTCCTGGAACCATGTCTGGCGGGGGGGCATATGACCGCGCGGGGCGTCTTGTTGGCATTCCAACAACAGCACCGCTTTCCAATGTGAGTGGTGCCCTGGGAACTTGTATTCCAATTCAAGACACTAATCTAGACGGTTTAGTCAATACCAGTGACAGATGTATTGCAGTAGGCGGCTTTATTAATGTGCTCCGACCATCAAATTTCGCAAAGCCTCTCTTGCGCGCAGCATCATTACAGCTCTCGCTCGAAATTGCTGCTCAGAGTGTAAAATCTTCTCTGTCGCGGCAGGGGATACCACGCTTTACTCGGTTATTCTTCTCACCGTCGGTAAATGATGCCGGCATGCCCACGACCGTCATCCGCAGCCTTCCCGCTGGAAGCACAAGCCTGTTTCTCTTCTTCGATTATGAAAATATGACGCCGGAAACAGTCTATGAGTTGCGGGTGACATTGAACGGCATACCTAATCCAGTCTTTAGCCTCTCACCCGTTCGCTGGAGCGGTGGCGAACGCGGGATGTGGTATGTGGGTAGTAGTGGACAGGCCTGGCCGAATGGAGTCTATGAATTCACGCTGTTTGCTGATGGAGTTGCCGCACCATCGACCAGATTGGTGGTTGGCGAAGCGCCGGCCAATGTGCCGGCATTTAGCGACATTGTATTTGGGATTCTTGATCCACGGGGTAATCCACTCGGCAATGGTTTCATTTTACCTACTGGCGCCACCGCCAGTGCGCGATTTGTTTTCCGTAACATGCAAGACGGTGTCACCTGGAGCGCTATTTGGTACTTGAATGGAGCCGAGGTCAACCGAACAACCAACACTTGGAATGCAGGGGCTTCTGGCACCAACATTACTAATATTGAATCGCCACAAGGTGTTCCCCCTGGTCTGTATCGAATTGAGTTGTACATCGAGACCCGCTTATCCGCAACATCCGATTTTATAATTGCTGGTGCACAGCAGGGTGCCCTCCCCCAAGTAGTCACCAATCTACATTTCACTACTGCCGCTAATGACCAAGAAGCATTGACGGCTGCGCCTATCAGCAATTTCTCTGATCGAATCAGCGCGCTTTATGCACTCTTTGATTGGCAGCAGATTGCAGCAGGGACACCGTGGACGCTGACATGGTATGTGGATCGTGAGGTCTTTTTCGAACAGACGCTGCTGTGGACAGGTGTTGCAAACGGACAGAACTACCTATTGCGCCTTTCTGCCCCGGAAGGTATCCCCGATGCGACCTATGTCGTAGAAATACGACTAAACAACATCCTTCTTGGCCGAGCCGAAGCACAAGTCGGTATCGGCCAGCTCTCGATTGACCAATTTGCCCAGGCAAGCGGCGTATTATTGCGTGGTCGGATCTTGGACGCCGATACGGGTCAGGGTATTCCTGGTGTCAGTTTTATTCTCATTAGCGCCGATTTTTCGGTAGCTGAGTTTACTTGGAGTCAGTCTCAGGTTTACGCCATTGCCACTACTGATCAGAATGGCGTGTTTGAAATAACCCGTCCTCTCCAATACTCTACAGAAAACAACACAGTTGCATACAGCGTTATCATCGCAGCAAAAGGTTATGTACCAATCAGTGCTGACGGTATTGAAGTCACACTTGAAACACCCAACCCACTTGAGCTGACGATCTACCTGTATCGCGACTAGTGCAGACCATTTGTACATGGATCATGAAGAAGCGACTCGATATCCTGCTCTGTGATCGTGGCTTAGCCCCTAGTCGGGAAAAAGCACGCGCGATGATAATGGCCGGTGAAGTCAGCGTGAACGGCAATCTTGTTGACAAACCAGGTTCGCAAGTCGACATCGAGTCTCAGATCGCTGTAAAATCCAAAACACGTTATGCCAGTCGAGGTGGTGAAAAACTTCATTACGCATTGGCAGAATTTCGGTTGGAAATTCAAGGATGGGTTTGTGCCGATGTTGGTGCAAGCACGGGCGGATTCACTGACTGTTTACTCCAACATGGTGCTGAGCGTGTGTATGCCATCGATGTGGGCTATGGTCAAATCGACTATCGGCTTCGGCAGGATGACCGAGTAATTCTCATGGAGAGAACCAATGCGCGTTATCTGGAATCGTTACCTGAGCGAGTTCAGTTAGTTACCGTTGATGCCTCTTTCATATCTCTGAAGCTGTTGTTGCCAGCAATCCATAGATGGTTGAGACCAAATGCCAGCGTCATTGCCCTAATTAAACCGCAGTTTGAAGCAGGAAGAGAATCAGTTGGCAAAGGCGGAGTCGTTCGGGATTCGGCTGTTCATCGCAATGTGCTTCAAGAGGTTCTTTCGTTCGCCCAGCAGATTGGCTTATCACCACGCGGACTGACCACTTCACCGATCAGGGGACCTGCTGGCAACATCGAATTCTTAGCTTGGCTGCAGTTGGTTGAAGAAGGTTCGTCGATATCCCTGGATCGTCTCATCGCTCAAGTTGTGCTCTGATCTTCCGCACACCCTACGCTTCATTGTCTGGTTCACTGTATAATCCCTTTGACCCAGTCCCATTGTGGAATGAAGTGGTAGACAATGAACCGTGAGAATCTCCGCAATTTCTGTATCATCGCTCATATTGATCATGGCAAGAGCACTCTTGCAGATCGGCTGCTCCAGCTAACGCACACGGTCTCGGACAGAGAGATGCAAGAGCAGCTTCTAGATAGCATGGATTTGGAACGTGAACGTGGCGTTACCATTAAAGCCTCGGCAGTTCGGATGACTTACCTTGCTCGCAATGGTCAAACCTATGTAATGAATCTTATCGACACTCCCGGCCATGTTGACTTCAACTACGAAGTGAGCCGCGCTCTGCAAGCTTGCGAGGGAGCAATCTTGGTGGTGGACGCCAGCCAAGGCATTGAAGCACAAACCCTAGCGAACCTTTACTTGGCTCTCGATCAAAATTTGGAGATCATCCCCGTTATCAACAAGATTGACTTGCCATCAGCACGACCCAAAGAGGTCGCCAAAGAACTTGAAGATTTGCTGGGCATCCCTGCGGATGATATGATCCCGATCTCTGCCAAACTAGGCACGAACATCCAGGAAATTCTGGAAGCTGTCATCGAACGGGTTCCTGCTCCTAAGGGTGTTCCAGACGATCCGCTGCGAGCATTGGTCTTCGATTCACACTACGACTCCTATAAGGGTGTAGTAGCCTATGTTCGCATTGTCGATGGCCGTTTGACCCAACGCAGCCAGTTTCAATTAATGGCGACTGGAGCGCGCTTTGAACCAGTGGAAATCGGCGTATTTAGCCCAACGATGCAGGTCACTGATGTACTCGAAGCGGGAGAAGTCGGCTATGTGGCAACCGGATTCAAGACGGTTCGCGAATGCCGAGTGGGCGATACCATCACACTCCATACTGGTGGCGCACTTGAGCCGCTTCCTGGCTACGCCAAAGTGAAACCGATGGTCTTTGCAGGATTCTACCCCACCAACAATGATGATTATCCAGAACTGCGTGATGCTCTGGAAAAGCTCCAATTAAACGATGCCTCCTTAGTTTTTGAGCCAGAGACTTCCCAGGCACTCAATTTCGGGTTTCGGGTAGGGTTCCTGGGATTGTTTCATATGGAGATTATCCAAGAACGTCTTGAGCGCGAGTACGATCTGGATATTTTGGCCACAGCACCAAGTGTCGAGTACAGTGTTACCCTCACCGATGGCAGCGAAATCACCATTGATAGTCCAGCTCAGTTGCCTGATGAAAACCTGATTCGTGAAATTCGGGAACCGTGGATGAAAATCCAGATCTATACACCCCAGGAATTCATCGGCCCAATCATGGATTTGGTTATCAAGAAGCGTGGAGAATACGTCACCACCGAGTATCTTGATACAACTCGTGTGATGCTCCACTACAACATGCCGCTATCTGAGGTGATTGTCGATTTTTTTGACCGCCTCAAGAGCATCTCTAAAGGCTATGCCAGTATGGATTATCAGTTTGACGGCTACCGGGCAGGTGACCTCGTCAAACTGGATGTTCTGGTGAACAATGAACCAGTTGATGCACTCGCGATGATTGTGCATCGCGACCAGGCCTACACGAAGGGCCAGCGATTGATTACACGGTTGAAAGAACTTATCCCGCGGCAGCTCTTTACCATTCCCATTCAGGCAGCTACTGGCAAACGCATCATCTCACGCGCCAACGTCAGCGCGGTGCGAAAAGATGTACTGGCAAAATGCTATGGAGGCGACATTACACGTAAGAAAAAGCTGCTCGAAAAGCAGAAAAAGGGCAAGAAACGAATGAAGATGGTGGGATCGGTCGAAGTGCCCCAGGAAGCATTTATGGCCCTTCTCCGCCTGGATGAAGAATAGACGCAGTAATCTGTTTTCCTCCGGTGCACCCCACTTAAGAGGGAACTTTTCTCATATTGCGCTTCACTTCTGGCTTTCAGGCTTTCTGAGTTTCATGGAGCATCTGCCACAACATAGAAAGGCTCCACGTGGTTGTCCATCGCGGCGCAGTCTCAGATTGGCCGCCAAATCCATACACTCGCGATCGCATCTGTTCGCCTACACGCACAGCAATTGCAGTGCCGGCATCTGAGTCGGCATGGATTTCTCCCATATTCGGATAGGAAACGATAGCAATAGTTGCATTCGCTCCGCTTGACACAATCAAACTCTCAGCCGCTTTCTCCGCTAACTCGCGGATTGGCACCGCGGAAGGAAGCGAAAGGAGCTGTGCGAGCTTTTGTGGATCAGCCTCTGCCACCTCACTGATAAGCACACGACGGTCCGGATCAACTTCGTGCAGCAAACTGGAGACCGGATTGCCAATCCCAACCTCCAAGACGGCTAACCTATAGTCCCAACCTTTCAATGCATCTAGAACAGCCTGCTCAATCCGCGCTTCATCGGTTCCAAAAATATACCTACCGACTCGCTCCCGAATTTGCTTGTCAACCACGTCGATCATCTGGTTTGCGATTTCGATGCTTTCAGCTTTTGCGGTGATCCGTATATCCACTTGTCCTGCATGTGCTGCTAATCCAACAGTTGGATTAGCGGCTTCCAGTAAATCCTTACCGAGCCGGTCATCGAGTAAACTTTCACCCAACCCTGCCGTCTTTAGCACACGCGCCTTAATGACTTCTGTCCCCAATGAGAATCTCTCTTTGAGAAAGGGAATGACCCGTTCCGCCAAGAGATACTTCATCTCACGTGGAACACCTGGCAGACTTATCACCACGCTATCCCTATATTCCACGATGAACGATGGCGCAGTCCCAACCGGATTCTCGATAGGAATTGCATTGTCCGGCAGATAAGCCTGCCGGTAGTTATTTTCCGACATAGGGACGCGAAAGCTGGCGAAGCGCGCAGCGATCATATCCAACAGAGATTGGTGGAAGGTCAATCCACGCTCTGTTGCTGCTGCTACAGCTTGCCGCGTCATATCGTCGACAGTGGGGCCAAGTCCCCCGCATGTAATCACTACATTGGAACGTTTGAGTGCAATCCGGATTGCATCCGCGATTCGACTCTCATTGTCCCCGACTGAAGTCATGAAATAAACGTTCACCCCAATGTCGCGCAGAGATCGCGCAATATGCACGGAGTTCGTATCGGTGATTTCGCCAAGCAGAATCTCAGTTCCAATAGCGATAATTTCTGCATTCGCATTTGAGGACATATTGCTGCTTTATCCTGATTTTCAAGAGACACCAATTTGATGGTATCCTATCAGCGTTCAAGTGACGAATAGCCTATAATCGCCATGCAAAGATCAGCTTAAAGTCTAGGATTTCGTTTTGCAAAATCGAAACCACTGGTTATAATCACTGGGCAGAAGTGGAATTTGCTACAAAGCAAAATATTTGTGCAAATTCACCAATACATTTACTCGAAACCTTTTCACAACAACATTGGACGGAGGATAGTCTGTGGCCGGCGTAACGTTTAACCATGTCTGGAAGAAGTATACCGGTGGGACTGTAGCTGTGCGCGATCTGCACATCCAAATTGCTGACAAGGAATTTCTTGTCTTCGTCGGTCCCTCTGGCTGCGGCAAATCGACCAGCTTGCGTATGCTGGCCGGACTCGAAGAAATTAGTGAAGGCGAGATCCTGATTGGAGATCGTGTCGTCAACAACGTCGCACCCAAAGATCGCGATGTAGCGATGGTTTTCCAGAGCTACGCACTTTATCCTCACATGACTGTCTACGACAACATGGCCTTTGGTCTAAAGCTCCGTAAGACCCCCAAGCAGATCATCGACCAGCGTGTTCACGAAGCCGCCAAGAGCCTTGGTATCGAGCAGCTTCTTGACCGTCGTCCACGCCAGTTATCCGGTGGTCAGCGCCAGCGTGTCGCTGTTGGCCGCGCTATCGTCCGTGAACCTGCCGTCTTCTTGATGGACGAGCCGCTTTCAAATCTCGACGCTAAGCTGCGTGTGGAAGCCCGTTCTTTCATTAGTAAGCTGCATCAGCGCCTCGGCACAACCTTTATCTATGTGACCCACGACCAGGTCGAAGCGATGACGATGGGAACTCGTATTTGCGTACTCAATGCAGGTGAGCTGCAGCAGATCGACAGCCCCTATAACCTCTACCACAACCCTCGCAATCTGTTTGTTGCGGGTTTCATCGGCAGTCCGTCCATGAACTTCTTTGACGCCACTTTGAAGGTTGAAGGTGGGAATTATTTCGTCGACACCGGCAATATGAAGTTAGCTGTCCCAGCGGACAAGGTCGAAGCCTTCCGCGATCATGCTGGAAAGAAAGTAGTATTCGGCATCCGCCCAGAGGATATTCATGATGCCGACTTCCAGCCTCCAGGGATCGTTCCGGCGCTCGTCGAAGCTGATGTCGATGTCGTTGAACAGATGGGCAACGAAATGGTTGTCTATCTAGCGGATCGAGGCAGCAATTTCATTTCCCGAATGGATCCGCGTACCCGTGCCCGCGTTGGCAATCGGATGGGTGTTGTTTTCAATATGGAGAACATGCATCTATTTGATGTGGACTCGAAACTCTCTCTCTCGTATGAACACAAGCTGGCAGAAGCTGCTAAAGCCCGCTAAGCCTCATATCTTATCTGAGTGATCGCTAAGAGAGTCATCCGCTCTGGATGGCTCTCTTAATTTTCATACCCAAGCTGTGTTATGCTATCCACGCGATTGCAACCCATCAACGTAGAATTCCGCGGCAATTCTGTAAGGAAACAACTTCACTGTGAAAGTCGCAGCGCTGCGCCAGCCCGACCTATTTGACAAACTTCGACCAGAATGGAATGCCCTGCTCCACCGTAGCCAATCCGACAAAATTTTTAGCACATGGGAATGGCAGTCGATCTGGTGGTCTGTCTACCAACCGGGGAAGTTATGGGTGCTGGAATGTCGTGATGACTCTAATCAGCTTGTTGGATTAGCTCCTTGGTTCATCCAAGAACAGCCGCTCCACGGCCGTGTTGTGCGAGGCATTGGCTGCGTCGATGTGACCGATTACCTTGATGTCATCGTCGATTCATCTTGTCAACAAGCAGTAATCGATTGTATGGCCCGTTATGTGTCAGAGCATCGTGATGAGTTCAATAATATCGATCTATGCAACTTGCCGGAGAATTCTATTGCCTACACCCAGCTTGCCCCAGCCCTCCAAGCACACGGGTTTGCGCTGGACTTGATTCAACAGGAAGTCTGTCCGATTATCCTGCTGCCTCCCACATGGGATGAGTATCTTGAACTCTTGGATAAGAAACAGCGTCACGAACTCAAGCGTAAGCTCCGCCGAGCAGAAAGCGCCGTCGAGAAAATCAACTGGTATTTGGTTGGAACAGAACATGATCTTGACACAGAACTCAATCGATTTCTCGATCTCATGGCTGCGAGCCACCCCTCTAAAGCCGAATTCTTGACCGACCCACACAATGTGGATTTTTTCCGTCGTATGAGCCATGCCGTTTTTCAGAATGGTTGGCTTCAATTGAGCTTCTTGACTATCGATGGTGTGGCCGCAGCAGCTTATTTGAACTTCATTTATCGGGATCACGTCCTGGTATACAACTCTGGGTTGAAGATCGACACCTACGGACATCTCAGTCCAGGTATCGTATTACTTGCACACAACATCAGGTTGGCCGTTGAACAAGGCTACCGGGTCTTTGATTTCCTCCGAGGAAATGAAGTGTACAAATATCGGATGGGTGGGCAGGATACACGAATTTTCATGCTGATGACACAAAAGAATTCACCGGAATTAGGAGTGATTCGATGAAAATCAATTATCTTGCGATACTTAGCGTTCATACCAGCCCCCTCGCTGAGCTGGGGGGCGAAAAAACCGGTGGAATGAATGTCTATGTGCGGGAACTAGCACGCGAACTCGGCCAGCGCGGTATCCATGTCGATGTGTTCACCCGTCAGTCAAGTCCTGATGATCTCTACATCGATACCAGCCTCGGACGCAACGTACGTGTCATTACCATCCAGTCTGGACCGCTAGTAACCATTTCACCGGACGAGACATATCCTTACCTTCAGGAATTTGCGGCGGGTGTAATTGCCTTCAGTACACTGCACAACCTTCACTATGACCTAATCTACAGCCATTATTGGCTGAGTGGCTGTGTTGCCGGCACGCTAAAGGAAATATGGGGCACACCATTCGTACATATGTTTCACACATTAGGCCATATGAAGAACAGGATAGCACTAAACCCCAATCTGACAACGCTGCCCGATGTGCGTGTCACCCAGGAATCACGAATTGTTCGGTTGGCTGACAGAATCGTTGCGGCAACTCCTGCAGAACATGCTCAACTGCTCTGGCTCTACCGTGCAGATCGCCGTAAGATCGTAATTGCTCCACCTGGTGTAAACAGTGAGCAGTTCTTCCCTTTGCCCATGGAAAAAGCTCGCGCCCGTCTCGGGCTGGACACTGATCAGACGATCTTCTTGTTTGTGGGCAGAATTGAACCTCTAAAAGGAGTGGACACCATTTTGCGAGCCTTCGCTGCGATCAAGTGCGAATCGCCTGACATGTTAACAAAAGTACGACTCCTCGTCATCGGAGGTGATCCGAGTCAGCCCAACACCGAATTGGCGCGACTTATTCAGCGCACCCGTGACATGGGACTTGATTCTCTAGTCAATTTCCTTGGAGCCAAGAACCAGGATCAGCTTCGAGATTATTATGCAGCTTCCCACGCAGTCATCATGCCGTCCGAGTATGAATCATTTGGCATGGTTGCCTTAGAAGCAATGGCTTGTGGAACACCGGTCATTGCTTCTCATGTAGGGGGATTAGCTTTTTTGGTTCAGGATGGAGTGAACGGGTACTTAATCCCGGTTGGCGAACCCAATGCCTTATCCGAAAAACTGTTTCGGATACTCACCGATCCCGAATCGCTCTCAGGAATGCGGATTACCGCAGCCTTAACTGCCAAGAACTACACGTGGTCGGCAATTGCTGAACGGCTTGAAGCCATCTTTGAACAAATTGTCTTCGGCGCAGCGCGGCGTCACCCCCCATAAGCATTCGGGATATTACTAACTGTGACCGCCACATAGGGTTCTTTTTCCTGGATTTCAAGCGCACGCTCATCAGACAGACGCACCTGCCCCTTATGGTAGAGGACGTTGTTGAATCCATCATAACGGTAACGACGGCTGACCCATCCATATTCAGCATGCTGGAATACAGCCTCGAACTGTACTGCATCTTCATCTAGGAGGTAGTGTTCCCCAATGACCCATACAGGCGCATATTGTTCAAGATGCGGAATCGCTTTTGCATCGCGCTTTAGGCGCAGTGTATTCTGATCCATCATCGTTGGTTGACCTTCTCTGATGTGACTCTAACTGGTCGTGACAGCAATTCTACCGGGTGAGTCTTCATTTCGACAACCGCAAATCACCACCTTTTGAATGAGCAACACCTATTCTGGAAGATACCCCTTACGTATGATAAGATCATCGCAATCCTCAAACTGTCCAGGGAGGAATGCCTTGCGGGAAATTGTAGCTATCGCCTGGGATCGTCTCAAGATTATTGCCGCTATCGTGGGTGACATCGAGGCTCGCGTAATCGTAACGGTTTTCTATTTCACGGTACTTGTTCCATTTGGTTTGATCTCTCACCTCGGCACTGATCCGCTTCGCATCGCGCCAACACCTGAATCAAGCCATTGGATCAAGCGCGAACCTGTTCCTGCTGATCTTGAGTCCGCACAGCGGCAAGGCTAATCATGTACATATTGGGTATATCTTGCTTCTACCATGATTCGGCTGTGGCACTGCTCCAGGATGGACGGCTTGTTGCCGCAGCAATGGAAGAGCGTTTCTCGCGCAAGAAACACGACAATGGCTTTCCATCGAAAGCAGTCGAATTCTGCCTTCGTCAGGCCGGTATTACCGGTCAAGACCTCGAATATGTCGTTTTCTATGAAAAGCCGCTGGTCAAATTTGAGCGTATCATTCTCTCTACACTCAAGACCTTTCCCCGCTCAGCAGATGTTTGGCGGGATGCAATGGTCACATGGCTGAAGGAAAAACTCTGGATCAAGAATATTATTCAGCGGGAAGTCGGCGTCCGGTATGATCGGGTTCTTTTCTGCGATCACCATATGAGCCATGCTGCCAGCGCCTTCTTTGCCAGTCCCTTCCGAGAGGCGGCTGTCCTAACAATTGATGGCGTTGGCGAATGGACAACGACTACATTGGGCCGCGCTAGTAGTGTGTGGGCTGGTGATGCATCTGGGCAAAACAGCATTGAACTCTTCCAAGAACAGCGTTTCCCGCATTCCCTCGGCTTGCTCTATTCGGCCTTCACTGCTTACCTAGGCTTCCGAGTCAACAATGGCGAATACAAAGTCATGGGAATGGCCCCCTATGGCCAACCGCGCTATATCGACAAAGTGTACAAGCTCTTTGAGCAAAAACCGGAAGACGGCAGTTTCCGGTTGAATATGGACTATTTCAGTTACCATCATTCAGCCGACAAGAGCTTCAACAATCGGTTCGTTGAGCTTTTTGGGTCTCCGCGTCCCCCTGAGGCGGACTTCTTCACCATGAAAACCAACCCGGAGAGATCAGCCGAGCGCAGCGCCATGGATGAGAATCAGCGCTACGCTGACATTGCGGCCAGCATCCAAACTGTTACCGAAGAAGCGCTCGTCAACATTGCCAATTATCTACACGCCAAAACAGGCTTGAGCAAACTAGTCATGGCCGGTGGCGTGGCCCTCAACACCAAAGCCAACTATCGTATCCTGAACGAGACCCCCTTCGACGAAATCTACATTCAGCCAGCCGCCGGCGATGATGGTGGCGCATTGGGGGCTGCTCTGTGGGCCTACCACATCGTGCTCGGCAAACCCCGCGACTGGGTTATGCCCCACGCCTATTGGGGAGAAGGTTATACAGATGCGGAGTGCCGAGCTTTTCTGGAAAGCAAGGGAGCAAAGTACGAGTCCTTCGAAGATGATGACCGGCTCATTGATGTTGTCGCGGAAGCCTTGACTCACAAGAAGGTAATCGGTTTTTTCCAAGGGCGTTTTGAGTGGGGACCTCGCGCATTGGGCAACCGCAGCATTTTGGCCGACCCTCGTACTGACGACATGAAAGAAGTCGTCAACACCAAGATCAAGTTTCGAGAACCCTTCCGCCCATTCGCACCCGTCATCCTGCGGGATCGCGCGGCTGAGTACTTTGACTATGCGGGTGTTGCCGAACACGAAGCGCCACGATATATGTTGATGGTAGCGCCCATCAAATCCGATAAACAGGATAAGATCCAAGCTGTCTGTCATGAAGGAACTGGCCGGCTCCAGACTATCGAGCGCGAAACCAATCCGCGTTACTATGGGGTCATTGAGCGATTTGGACAGATCACAGGTGTGCCTGTTGTTCTGAACACGTCCTTCAATCTGCGTGGTGAACCAATCGTCTCGTCACCGCGAGATGCCTGGAACACCTTCCAAAACAGCGACATCGACTATCTCGTTCTCAACTCATTCCTGGTTAGGAAGCCTAAGTAGCGATTAGGGGAGGCATCACATGCGTGATATGTTGGCGCGAATGGGCATTGTCGGCGAATTGTTCATGTTTCTTTGGCGCCGCAAACTTTATTGGTTGATTCCGATGGTTGTCACCCTTATTATCTTCGCTATTCTGATTATCCTGGGCAGCAATCCCGCTACCCAACCGTTCATCTATACTCTTTTCTAGACGAGTGAACATGGATCGATCACAGTTCGTCATTCTCTTCACCCTGGCCTTCGCCATGATTGCATCCATCCCGGCAGCCAGAATCTCCAAACGTAAGGACAAGATCATCGGCGGCTTCATGGCCGAGGTATTTCATCACATCGGTGTAGCCGCCTATCTTGGTGTCGTACCTGCTGCCCTGATCGGCAGTATTCTAGTAGGGCCGCTAGAACTTGGCATCCCGCTGGCTTTTCTCTATCTGGGTCTAGGAATAGCTGCGTTATTCTTGTACGCAGTGTTTGAGAAACCGGCCCGTGCCGCGCAGCCTAAATTCGAAGATCGCGGCTGGACAGAACAGGATGCAAGAACGTCAGGCCTGTAATCTTCTATTGTCTGTAGATACTACAACTTCACAGCTTCTGTATTCCTTTAAGGTGCACTCATATGCCGCGCGCCATTCTGAGTGTCTATGACAAAACCAACCTCGTTAAGTTCGCATCAGCATTGATTGAGTTAGGTTGGGATCTCGTCGCCAGTGGTGGAACCGAAACGACCTTGCGGACTGCAGGCTTGCCAGTTATCCCGGTTGGGCAGTTAACCGGCCTCCCTGAGATGCTTGAAGGCCGTGTAAAGACACTCCATCCTGCCATCCACGCTGGCATCCTTGCGCGCGACAAGGAAGAAGATATAAGCAGCTTGGCACAGTTCGGTTATGCACCAATCAGCATGGTTGTCTGCAACCTCTATCCCTTCCAAGAGACAGTCGCTCAGATTGGAGTCTCGCTTCAGGATGCTATCGAGCAAATCGATATCGGAGGAGTGACACTGCTGCGAGCCGGAGCCAAGAACTTCTTCCGTGTGATTACGTTATGCGATCCTAGCGACTATGCCAAAGTCTCAGCCGAGTTGAAGGCATCTGGGCAGGTTGATCTTGCAACCCGTCGTAAATTGGCTGTTAAGGCGTTCGCTCATACGCGGGATTACGACACTGCCATTCATGCCTATCTCTCTCAGGATGCAGTTCCCAGTCTGGTTAGCAGCGACCTGCCACAACACCTCGCGATTGGAATGCAGCGGGTTGAAACCCTGCGGTATGGAGAAAACCCTCACCAAGTCGCCGCCTACTATAGCCGCCAAACCAAAACCGGCCCGTTGGGGGGCACGCTTCTCAGCGGCAAAGAGCTTTCCTACAATAATATTCTTGACCTTGACGCCGCATGGCGTGCAGTCAGCAGCTTCTCCGATCCTACCGCCGTGATTGTCAAGCACCTTAATCCCTGTGGGATTGCTACTGCGGAAACAATCACAGCAGCCTTTCCGTTAGCCTTGCAATCAGATGCTGTGTCAGCCTTTGGTGGTGTAATTGCAGTGAACCGGCCCATTGATGATGCCTTTGTTACCGCATTGGGCTCTTTGTTCATTGAGGCTATCGCCGCGCCATCTTTCACCCCTACAGCCCAAGCAGCGCTCATCGCGGCCCGCAAGAGCTGTCGCCTTGTACAGCTTCCCCAGTTCTTCACGGGAAGTGATTTAGAACTGCGTTCGGTGTTAGGCGGCATCCTCGCCCAAAGTCCTGACATGGGTGACCCGGACGGTACAGCCTACCGTGTCGTTACCCAACGCCCCCCTACCCCCTCAGAACTGGCATCGCTCCAGTTTGCCTGGAAAGCTGTCCAGCATGTCAAGTCCAATGCAATAGTGCTGGCGAGCGGATCATCCACAATTGGAATTGGTGGTGGTCTTCCAAGTCGCCTTGATGCGGCTCGTCTGGCAGTCTCCAAAGCCGGTGATCGTGCCCGTGGTGCGGTTATGGCTTCTGATGCTTTTTTCCCGTTTGCAGATGGTTTGGAAGTCGCTGTTCAGGCCGGCATAACCGCAGTCATACAGCCTGGCGGGTCGATCCGAGATCGTGAAGTAATCGATGCTGCTGACGCCGCCAATCTCTCCATGATCTTTACGGGGGTCAGGCATTTCCGGCATTGAGATAAACCATATCAACTCTAGTCTTGAAGACTCGAACCACTCTGATATAATCCCAAAAGTGCCACCTTAGCTCAATGGCAGAGCAAACGCTTCGTAAGCGTTAGGTTGTGGGTTCAAGTCCCACAGGTGGCTCACTGATGCCCGTTGCATGACTCTCGTGAACGGGCATTTCTTTTGTGTGTGGGAGATTCGCTTATGACCACGTTTCAGCGACCGGTGACAATCGCAGTTGTCGGCGGAACTGGGGCCGGCAAAACCACCATCTCCAACGCGATTTTGGATCGAGTCGGCAGCCATAACATCGCCTATATTCCACATGATGCCTATTATCGCGACCTCAAAGATATTCCCGTTGTTCCCCCAGATCTCCTCAATTTCGACCATCCCGATGCGCTCGAAACAGGTCTGATGATTGAACACCTAAAACTCCTGCAGAACAGCCAGCCTGCCGAAATTCCCGTATATGACTTCAAGAACTACCGGCGCACGGAGCGGACACAGTATGTCGCCCCGCAGCCCATTATCCTGATTGAAGGTATTCTTAGTCTCTCTGAGCCTGCCTTGCGTGAGCTTTTCGATATTAAGATATTCGTTGATATTGACGCTGACATTCGATTCATTCGGCGTTTGCAGCGTGATATCGCCGAACGTGGACGTACTATCGAATCCGTCATACACCAATACCTGTCCACTGTCCGCCCCATGCACCTCCAGTTTGTTGAACCTAGCCGGCGCTATGCGGATGTCATTATTCCAGAGGGTGGGTTTAACACCGTAGCAATTGATATGGTGGCAGACCGTATCCGAAGTATGCTTCGGTCCCAAATGGCTAATCGGGCGTCTTCCTAAGTTGTCAGCAGGTTCTCAAAAGAGGTATATAATCAGACTATCTTAGCCCTGTAGATGATGGGTGTGTAAATCCTATGACTCAACTATCACGGGTCGCAGTGCAGGAATCACTTGATCTGGTTATCCAGGCGATTGTCCAACGACCCTCCGCGTTCCTCGACAGTTTTTCCGATCCCGTCTTCATTCTAGATACCGAGCTTCGTATTCTGGTGTTCAATACTCCTGCCCAGCAGCTCTTCCATTTTGGAGATGATGTCATTCAGGGCAGCACAATTAAATCACTCATCGAAGAAATCGATGTTGAACGTCTTTTGACTGCACCTGTAAGCACGATCTCAGAACTGACTATCCACGAACGCACCTTTGCGCCTCGTGTGCAAACAGTCAGCAGCTCGGTGGGCGATTCGTGCGGCTATGTTCTGGTACTGCGTGACATCAGCCATTATAAGAAGCTGAATCGCAGCCAAGGAGAGTTCATCCGCATCGTTTCACATGATGTACGTTCTCCGTTGACCTCAATGCAGGGGTTCGCGACCATGTTAGAGATGGTCGGAGAGCTGAATGAGCGTCAGAAACATTTTGTGAGCAAGATACTTTCAGGTATCAGTCAGATCACGGCGCTGGTAGAGAACATTCAAGATGCGGGACGTTACGATCCTGAGTCTGGCTTCTATGAAGTCACCCGAAGTCGTTGTGATGTGGCAGACATTGTACGCCGCGTGGTTGAAAACCACCTTATCCCAGCGGAAAAGACCCTCGACATTCGTGTGCAGGTTGCCAGTGATATTCCTATCCTCAATGTAGACGCCAATATGATCGAACGTGCAGTCAACAACCTTGTAGACAACGCGATAAAGTACACGCCTTCCGGTGGTACAATCACCGTTGGTGCTTTCCGTGACACTGACAGTGTTGTCATTAAAGTTCAAGACACTGGTTTAGGGATCAGTCCGGAGAATCAGGCCAAACTGTTTGAGCGCCATGTCCGCATTCCCCGTAAAGAGTTCAAACTGATTAAAGGTACAGGCCTTGGGCTGTTTATTGTCCGCAGCGTGGCCCAGCGCCACGGCGGCAATGCCTGGGTCGAAAGTCAGGAAGGTCAAGGCAGCACTTTCTTTTTCAGCATACCACTCAATGACGCTAATACTATTCGATACTAACAATAGTATCCGTGCAGAGGTATCCGATTATAGTTATTCAATCACCCCACTAGCGGGGTGATTGCTTTGTGAGTCATAACACATGTCGATCCTGATCCTGCCTGAACAGGTGGTCGCACAGATTGCTGCCGGAGAGGTCGTTGAACGCCCCGCTTCGGTTGTCAAGGAGTTGGTTGAAAACGCCATCGATGCAGGTGCGCACAGTATACGGATTGAAGTTATCGGCGGCGGACGGCAGAGTATTCGCATCAGCGATGATGGTAGTGGCATTGCTCCTGACGAGGTTCAACTCGCCTTTCACCGACACGCAACCAGCAAGCTTCGTTCAGCCGATGACCTTCTGGGAGTGACAACCCTCGGCTTTCGTGGCGAAGCGCTGGCGAGCATTGCCTCGGTCAGTCATGTCACTATGATCACTCGCCAGGCGGAACATCCAACTGGAGTGCTGCTGCAAATCCACGGCGGCCAGATAATGCGCCATCAATCTGTCGGCGCTCCTGTTGGAACAGTCATTACTGTCGAGAATCTCTTCTATAACACACCGGCTCGCTTGAAGTTTATGAAAAAGGACGCTACTGAGAAGCGGCAGATTGCACTTTTCGTAACCCGCTACGCGATGGCTTATCCAAGCATTCGCTTCGTACTGGAGCAAGATGGCCGGGAAGTGTTTCGCACCACGGGCAGCGGCCAGCTTGCTGATGTGCTGGTGGCCGCCCTCGGCCTGGACAGCTTCAGAAACATGGTTGAAGTCTCCGCCCGCGCATCCGAAACAGATACGGGTATCACACTCTCCACGGAAATTTACGGTTATACATCCGTTCCCAGCTTGTACCGTGCCGATCGTCAGCACATTACCCTATTTGCGAACGGCCGCTGGATTCAGGATACCCGCTTGAGTTATGCCGTCACCCAAGCTTATCACACCTTCTTGATGACCGGTCGTTACCCTGTCGCAGTCCTCATGCTGCAAATTCCGCCGTATGATGTTGATGTCAACGTCCATCCGACGAAGGCTGAAGTGCGTTTTCGCAACCTTGATGCGGTTTTTTCGCTAGTACAGCGGGCGGTGCGGCGCGCCGTTGTTGATCTTGCCCAAACGCCTGCGATGCGGCGGGCTTCTGGTCTGGGAGCATATACCCCATCCAGATCAAATTGGCACGAATGGCTGCCCACGACTTCCAGCAAACCCGCTCAACTCGATCTTGATCTGGATACTATAACTGCCGGGAGTCGCTCACACCTGCCTCTTCCATCGCTGCCAAAAGATGACCCCACTGCAATACCAGAGGGTCTCGGCCGACCGCAGAAACCTCGCACCCTGCCCATCCTCCGCGTGTTAGGGCAGGTCGGAGCCACCTACATTGTTGCGGAAGGGCCATCTGGCCTCTACCTGATCGACCAGCATGCGGCTCATGAGCGTATTCTGTATGAACAGTGGATGGAACAGCACGCCAGGCAAGAGTCTCCCTCTCAGTACACTCTAGAAGCTCAGGCTGTCATCTTTTCCCCCACTGACGCGCACCTGATTGAAACGAACTTGGAAATGCTGCAGGTAGTTGGCTTTGAACTAGAGCCTTTTGGCCCCAATATCTTTGTAGTGCGGAGTGTCCCTGCTCTCCTTGCAAACAGCCACCCAGAGGAAGCCCTCTACAGTATTCTCCCTGACCTCGATACGGGTGATCGTCCTGGTCAAACCATTCTCGAAGAGCGGCTCGTCAAGCGTATTTGCAAGCAGGCCGCCATCAAAGCCGGCCAGATTCTCAGCCAAGATGAGATGCAGTCCTTGATCCGTCAGCTTGAGCGCTGTCAGTCGCCACACACCTGCCCACATGGTCGCCCGACTATGCTGCACATGACCAGTGAACAGCTTGCCCGCGAGTTTGGACGCCTCGGTTAGGCCTTCAACGGCTCAACCAACGAAAACGCCACTCCATTGATGTCCCACCACTGGGAAGATACACCCCTTCTGGGTTGGGTGTAGCGATCCAGACTTTCCAAGTGAAATCATGGGGCTGTTCGCTGTTTGGAATAATCGACTCCGGCAGCATTACGCTGGTATCTTTTGTGACCGTTCGGAACACTACCGCGCCCAGTGTGTGATCTGTGACTTCGACCAGATAAAATTCTTGGGGTTCTAGAATGCCCACACTTACCCATCGCAGACTGAAAACACCTGGCTGAGCTACCGCACCATCTGGCGGATACACCAGCATCGGCGCGGATCGTGTCGGCGTCGGCGTCAAAGTCTCATTGCCTGATGGTGTTGGCGATAGCGTCGGCGTCGGTGTAGGCGCAGGCAGTTTAATAATCTGTCCAACTCGCAGTGACACAATGCAGTCTGGGCCGCCGCTGGGAATCTCGAAATTACATCCGAAGAAATTCAGTTCAGGATTCAAAACCCAGATTTGTTCCAGTGTCAGGCTGTTCTCGGCTGCAATCTGGATGATGGTGTCGTTCTCCTGAACCGTATAGTCAAATGTCCCAGCATTCGCTGAAATGACTACATTAGGCGCTGAAGCTGTATTGGTAGCGTTCATGCTGACGAGTGTCGCCGGGTTTTCTGGTGTTGGTGTTGCTGTCTGACGAGGAATCAAGATGATACTACCAGGCGGAGGTAAAATATCAGCACTGATAATGTTATCATTGATCTGCACAATCTGGTCGATGATGCTGCCAGGCGCAGTTCGCAGATCAGTGTATCCATACTGCTGCACAATCGTGATGAGCGAATCGCCTTTGGCTACGGTGTGTTCGTAAGGCCCGAGTGTTGCCGTGGGTAACGGTGTCTCTGTCGGCGGAGCGAGTGTCGGAGTCAATGTGTTCGTCGGAACTTGAACGACCTCGGCCGCTGTGACAGTGGGTGAAGGCGTAAGGGTAATCGTTGGCACACTTGTCTCGGTTGGGAGGAGTGCCTCAATGGTTGGTGTAACCTCACCGCTGGGAAGACCGCACGCAGCAGACACGGCCGCTGCTAACAGCACAAGACCCACAAGAATTAGTCGACGCATTTAGCTGTTTCCCCTTCCCTGCCAAGTAAACTGGCGGGGTTCAGTGATGGAATAAGGCCGGTCGGGTTGATCTACCCGGACAACACTGATCGTCCATCGATAGTCATGTCGGCCATTACCTGGATTGTGCCACCCCTCCGGCACAATAAAGAAGAGATCAGTCGTCGTAGCCGTATAGGTGATGTTCGCTGCCAGATCAGTCATTGTGACCAGATACGCTTCGCCGTCGCCTAATGACCCCGTACCAACCCATCGCAGCGTGATAATCTCAGTTTTGGCGAAAAACGCGCGGTCACTTGGACTGAGTGCGGTAGGCAGGTTGAAGGTTGGCGTAGGACTGGGGGTTGGAGTTTCGCTGCCTGATGGTGTTGGTTGAATGGTTGGTGTGGGAGTTGGTGCAGGCACGCGAATGAGCTGACCTTCGTAAAGCTGGACAATGCAGTTTGGACCACCGGAACCCAACCCGAAATCACATTGTGAGAATGTAACTTCTGGGTTGAGTTCTGAAAGTGTTCGCAGATTGGCACCGTAGTTATAGGCAATGATGATGATATTTTCATTTGGCTGAACACGGTGCCACATCACACCCGGCAGCAGTGTTTCAGTAGGTGGGATCCGGAGTGACGATCTTGCCGAGAGATCAGCCGAGACAATTTCACTGCTGGTGGTTTCACTTTGGCCTTCAGGGCTTGGAGGTCCCGTGGCATTCGGGTCAAATGTGGGAGTCGGCCACGGCACAAGAATCGTTTGTCCGATTTGAAGCTGGTTGGGATTACTTAGATTATTAAGGTCGAGTACAACCTGAAGCAGAGTCGAATAGTCCCGGTGTCCACAGCGGGCTACAATTGCGATCAAACTGTCGTTTGGCTGCACCTGTTGGCTGCATGGCCCCTGTGTTGGTGTTTCAGAGGGAATAGGAGTTGGTATCGCGGTTGGAGTACCCGGTGTAACTGTGGCAAGAAACACTGTCGGACGTGCGGTATTCGTAAAAATCGCCGGTGAAAGCTGTGTCGCTGTAAGCGTGACTGGCGCAGCGGCGAGCGTGGGCGCAGCATTCGGGCGCAAACCGAATATAGGCGTAATCGCAGCGAACAAAACGATACTACAAACAGCTAATACAATAACCGCAGTGCCAGCCAGGAAGGTATTCCCCCCTGCCCAGCGGAGTCGGCTCTCGGAGAGATCGGTTTCCCCAAAGCTTGGATCATAGGTTGCAAGTGTACGAGGCCTAGCTGCATCTGTTTCTGTCTCGCCAGCTTGCATCAATGTCGCCCCGCATGTGATGCAGATAGTTGCATTGCGCGGGTTAGGTGTATCACAGATGGGGCATGTTTTGAATGTCTGCGCCAAGTACCTTACCTATCGTCCATCACCGAGCCAACGTGAGGATATTATACTGATTCTGGCTGCTGACCCGTTAGTAGGACTTCACTGTGATTGATTCGGTTCCGCGTAAACGTATAGATCGCGCCGGCCAATTCTGCATGAGCCGCTGTTGAGTCGCTTCAAATGACCGTACCCCGCTGGTCGCATCCATCGCTTCAACATTGCATGCCCCAACTGCACACGCCCATCGCAGCACCTCACTGGGGGGCATTCCCCGCACAAGTGCCATGAGAAAGGCAGCGTAAGCCGAGTCTCCTGCGCCAGTAGTGCCAGCCACTTCGACCTCAAACGCGGGCATATACCATTCCCCATCAGCCCATTGCGCCACGTCTAAAGACAGCTTCTTCAACTCGGACAGCCTGGCTGCACTGGCTGTCCGTAGATATAGTCCCATTTCACCCAGCTTGAAACCCACTATTGCGCTGCCCATCTCGATCAGTTCATCAGCAAACCCTCGCAGATAATCTCGCGTGATATGCTCGAAAATTGCCCCGCCCCACGCCAAATAATCATCCCGCCGCAGATAGACCAACATTTCTTCGATGCTCGGCAGGTAGATGTCTACATAAGGGAGCGTTCGCTGAAGGATCAACCTCCAGTTTGCATTGGCGATAGGGCCGTTCGGGTTAGACATAACCATATCCATTGAAGTTACAGCCCCTACAGCGTGAGCTTGTTTGAAGATGGCGGCAAGTTCTGCCCCATCATCTGCCACTAGCATCGGTAAGAGCGGAGGATAACCGAGATGAAAAACGCGAGCTTTAGCAACTACGTCAAAATCAATATCGTTGATTCCGAAAGTGTCGTTTGTTCCTGTACAGTGTAGAAATGTCCGGTCAGCGTTTTCTGGCGCAAGCACAATAGTACTGGAACTAGCATGTCCTTCGCGAACATGAATCGACTCACCCAGGTGAGGGCTGTAGCTGCTCAGGTGTGAGCGGATGATCTGCCCCATATAATCATCACCTACAGCGGACATCAGCCGGACATGTACTCCTAGCTTGTGGAGCGCCAATCCAGTGTTTGAGACACACCCCCCGGTTGAAACCTGGATTGGCACGATCTCATACAGCCGTCCGGGAGTAAGCATTTGCTCAATAGTGACATGCTTCATGTCCGGTAGGAGATCGACGCATAGATGTCCGCTGACCACAATATCGGCTTGATGCCCCATTGTTTCGCTGTCCTCTGCTCAAGTCATAAACATACAGCAGGGGTGCTTCATTAGAAGTACCCCTGCCGTGAATCTCAATCGAACGAAAAACCTTATCTGCCCTGTTTCAGCACAAATACAGCCGTGGTTCGTGCTGGCACAGAGAATGCCCCTGTTTGGCTGTCAAAGGCAGATGTTTTCACAATCGCATCCGCAGAGTTTGCCAGAACCGGATGGAGTTCCATCGCTGCCCCGATCAGCGAGTCGTAAACAAGTGTTTGAGCCTCTGGCGTTGCGTTGACAATCACGACGATCAGATCATAGTTAGGGTCGATATCCTCTAACGAGCCACCATCAGCCAGGGTCATCGCTAACACGCCAGGAGTTTGTTCCGGGCCGGTGTTCTGGAAAGACAGCCGAGCCTGTATGTCCTCGCCCGTCCGCAGCCGGAAAAGCGGTGAACTCTTGCGAATTTGCAGCATTTCACGGAAATGGGTCGCTGCTGCTGTGATCTGGCTTTCAGAAACTCGGAGGTCAGGATTTGCTAGAATGGGCTTCATCTCCTCCCAACGATCCCCGTTATCACCCTGCATCGGCAGTCCAACGCCAAAGTTATTGGTCGAATAGCCGAAATCCAACCGGTTGAACCAATCACCGGAGTTGTAGCTGTTGCGATCCAATGACTTCGAACGCAGCAAATCATCGCCAGCTTGGAAGAAGGGTACACCCTGACTCAACAGGACGATGCTGTTCCCCATATTCTGGATGCGGACAAGATCGTCTACCGTTACGCCTGGTAGCTGTTTGTACAGCAGAATATCCCACAGAGTCTCATTGTCATGCTTAGAGACATAAACGATCTGTTCCTGTGGGTCGAGCGTGTAACCGGTCGGCGAACCGTTGTACAGCACATCCGCCCCGGTCACAGTCTCGCCCGCTGAATTGATAAAAGTGTAATCCCGCAAGTTGCCGGCCATCCCAATCCGAATTTGGTCGGTGAATAGCAGCAAACGGGCGCGCTGCTCCGCTTCTGTTCCTCCTGTCAGACCATTCGGAGCAATCCCCAGTCCACTGATAAACCCTTGGAATGTCCGGTCACCGAACGGGCTGCCGCCACGAACTGCATCCCGCAGCCGGTCATTGAACGTCCCAATACCTACACCGCCCATGTTGAGCTGCGTTGCATTCACGCCGCGGGCATTATCCTTGACCTCGCCGAAGTTCCAGCCCTCGCCGTAGACGTAAATCTGCGATCCGTCCACCCCATCAGCTTCAATCGTGAGGCCATCTAGCGCTGAGCGAACATTTTCCATGTTCGCCTTCATGTGATGTCCCATCAGGTCGAAGCGGAAGGCATCCACTTTGTAGGCGGTCGCCCACAGAATCACCGAATCGACCATGAACTTTTCCATCATGCGATGTTCGGTCGCTGTATTCTGACAGCAGGTGCTTGTCTCTACCAAGCCGCGTCCATTCAGCCGGTAGTAGTAGCCCGGTACAATCTTATCGAACACGGATTTGTCACCCTGCCCTGATGCATTCGTATGGTTGTACACCACATCAATGACCACCCGCAGCCCGTTCTGATTGAGCGCCTGTACCATCTCACGGAACTCTATAATGCGTGTTGGCCCCTCTGGATTAGTCGAATAGCTGCCTTCAGGTACGTTGAAGTGGTACGGATCATACCCCCAATTGAACCCATCCTGATCGCGCACTGCATTGACGAGAGCCTGCTGCTGGTCTGAATCCGGTGGGTATGTCGCCATGAGTGCCGCATCCGACTCAACACGCTCTGCGGCGTTTTCGTTGATCGTTGCAATATCAAACGACGGCAGTAGATGGATGTGCGTCAATCCGGCTTGCGCCAGGCTGATCAGATGCTGCATACCGTTCGATTCGGAATAGGTGAAAGCCTTGTAAGTTCCTCGCGCTTCTGCTGGAACCGTCTCGTCGAAGATGCTAAAGTCCCGAATATGCAGTTCATAGATGACAATGTCTTCAGGAGCTTCCAGCGGCGGCTTCACCAGGTCGGTCCAACCATTCGGCATCAGCGCTGGGTCATTCAGGTCGATGATCTGGCTGCGTGTGCTGTTCATTGCCAGACTGACTGAATACGGATCAGTTACAAGGTTCTTGACTACCCGTTGCACGCTGGGCGCGTAGACCGTCACTTCATACAGATAGTACTGCCCTATCCACGAGACATCGCCTTGAACCGTCCAGACACCCGTCTCACGGTCATAGTCCATGTTATAGATAGTGCTCTTGGTCTCTGGATTCCCGTCCGCAAACAAGTGTAAACGAACCCGCTGTGCCGTCGGTGCCCATACGCGAATCGTCGGCGCGCCTGCCTCAAACGTAACCCCTAGCGGCCCGTCATAGTAGAAAAGGTCGTCCAGCACGCCGGGGATCTGTAGTCCGGTTCCATCCAGAGCCTTGCCAGCGCTGTCGAATGCCACCACGCCTACCTGCTGGCGGACAATACCTCGAACCTTTTCAATATCTTCAGGTGCAATCTTGAGTGCTGCAAATCCATCCAGATGCGGGAACCGTGCCAAGATGTCTGGGCTAAGTCCTGCTGGATCGTAGGTCAGATTGATAGAAAGCCCTTTATCGAACCCGGCGCTTGTGCCTTTCATGCCTGCATCAGCCGCATAATACAGCTTGAAGGTAGCATCCTCGGCAATGTCGGCCACATCCCAAGCAATGGTATCCGCCGAGACCCAATGAGCCTTTTGCGTGCTGAGGTCTGGTGTCGCCGCAACTGGCCCTGTGTCTGGCATCACGCCTATCCCAACCAGAAGAACATTGGTGGATGAATTGTAGACAAACGCCACCGCTGTCCCATCTTCTGGCACAGTGAACGGAATATTCGGCCCGTCTTTTACCCCATCAGCCCCGTAATTGGTCGCCCAGCTTTCGTTCAGCGCAACCTTAACTTCATAGTCTCCTGCTGGGATCGAGTTGGTAGTAAAGATGTACAGGCCATCTCCGTCAGGGTCTTGCAGCCACGAACGGAAGCAGTCTGGTTGCCAGTCCTCCGAACAGCCCAGCTCGCTCTGGAAGCTCCCTGGAGCGACTGCAATTACATTTCTTACGCTGTCAGCCACCCAGTGTGTACTGTGATCGTAGTAGAACTTTACGCTGGTAGCTTCTGTCAAGGACAGTGGAACGTTCGGCCCTCCTGGATCCGCGCTGCCGCCGTAGTTCTCGCTCCATGTGCCGTTGATTGCCACCTTATATTCATACTGTCCCGCTGGGATGTCGAATGCTGCCTGCCAGATTCCGTCCGTCGCATCGAATGTGAGCGCGGTATTTTGGCAGTCTGGTTGCCAGTCACCTGAGCAGCCCAACACACTCTGGATAGTTCCAGGGATGACCACCAAATCTGGCTGTGTTGCCGCTGGCGGAAGCACGATAATCGGCTGTGCGCCGGCTTGTGCTGGCCCGCCAATAATTGAGGAATCGATAATAATTGTCAGGAGTTTGGTGCTGGAGTCGAATGTGAAAGTGACTTGGGCATAGTCCACTTCAACCTTAAAGGGGATATTCGCGCCGTCACGAGCACCATTGGCCCCGTAGTTTTCTGACCACGATCCTCCAATAGCGACTTTGACTTCGTAATTTCCTGCTGGGATCGAAGAGGTTACGAAAGTGTAGATACCATCTTCGTCAGGATCATTCATTTGTGAGAGGAAGCAGTCTGGTGCCCAGTCACCATCTACCCCAAGATCATCCGAGCAGCCAATTTCACTCTGATAATTACCTGGAGCGGTGACGAGCAGTCCTGTGACCATGGTTCCCACAGGAGTGGGCTTGATGGTGGGTTCGGCAGTGGCAGTCGGATCGATGACTCGTACATTGATGAGCTTGCGCGCAGGGCTGAGTCCGATCGTGGTTCGGAATCCATCTGTGGGTACACTGAATGTAATTGGCTCTCCGTTTTGCTGCCCTTTTGAGCCATAGATTTCATCAGGGCTTTGGTTGAGCGCAACTCTTGTTTCGTAGTCCCCTACTGGAATTGCAGTGGTGGAAAAGCTGTAAATCCCGTTGCCATCCTCATCTTGCATCCATGATCGCAAACAGTCTGGTTGGTTGTCTGAGCTGCACCCCAATTCGCTTTGGAATGTCCCGATTGCTACGGCAATCAGTGAATTAATGTTGTCTGTGACCCAATGTGTCTTGTGATCGTAGAAGAATTGAACGGTTGCTGCTTCTGGTAGGACAAGTTGGATATTGGCCCCGCTAGATTCGGCGTTCAAACCGTAGTTCTCATCCCACGTCCCATTTAGTGCGGCTTTATATTCATAAGTGCCTGCTGGTAATTCAAAGGTGCCCTGCCACACATCGTCCTCGGCGTCATAGCGAAGTGCGGTAGCGTTACAGTCTGGTTGCCAGTCCTCTGAACATCCAAGTTTGGTTTGAATAGTTCCAGCAATGGTAACCTGGTTTGGCGTGGGGGTAGTCTCTTGTGCATTGGTTACTGATGCTGCACAGAGTAGCAGTATGAGTAGGCAGCTTACGAGTATGGAAAGCCGCCTGTTGAGAATGGTTATCATATTTTTCCTTTGTCTAGAAATGTGCTTACTACTGAAATCTTGCTGTCGATGAGGGTATTTTATAGGTACTTGTGATGTTTGTCGAAGTTCCTGGCATAGGTTTCATAAGGTGAAATTTCTTGCTAATATGAGACCTTCACGAATGTAGAAACCTTCACCGTCGGCTTGTAAGATGCCGGGATGGTTTTCGAAAAGCCATGTCCAAAGCGGGTCGAGTTTGTCGAGTGTTGCATTGCGTTGTGTTCTGCTCCAGATAGCCTCTATGGCGATTAGGAGGTTTGTGGAGTGGATTTGATCTAGGATTTTGTGTTCTATTGTGGTTTGTGGTGTTCCGATAGTGTCGCTGAGTTCTTCGATGTCTTCCTTGAAGATGTCTTCCGTAGGGTGGTTGATTTCAATGTGGGCAATTACTTTGTCATCGTATAATAAGTCTCCTTGGTCTTTGACCTCGCTTTGTTGGATATTGTAGTTGTTGTTATGTCTTTTAAGTCCCTTTTCAATGTCGCTTAGTTGTAGGTTATGTTCTGTTTGTAAGAGGTATCTAAAATAGTATCCCATCGGATTTCATCCTTTTTTGACTACGCGAACCAAGGGGTTTTCGCCGCTCTTTGCTGCCACTTGTTTGACAGTCGCTGCTGGGGAACTTATACTCCCTATTCATTCTGGAACCGATTCCAAAAAGTGCCCAACATGAGCAGCAGCCATGCCCCCTTCAACCATTCGTGATGTCGCCCTGCGCGCGGGGGTAAGCATTGGAACAGTCTCTCGCGTATTAAACAATAGCCCGCTCGTCACATCGGAAACCCGTCAGCGCGTTCTCGATGCCATCGCTGAACTTGGCTTTCGCCCCAACTCGGTAGCCCGTCAGCTTCCCCGCAAAACCCGTATCCAAAACATCGGTGTCATCACTCAACCATTCATCCATTACCTGGCTTTTGCCGAACGCATGCGCGGCGTCCAGATCGGTCTTTCTGAGATCGAGCAGAAATACGAGCTTGTCCTCTACAGTGTAAGTTCGCTTTTGCACTACGAAGAACAGCTCACTTATATTGTCCAGAATGGACTCGTCGATGGCTTAATCATCATCGATCTCGACCTCACCAACGACCAGAAGCAAATGCTTATCGACGCTCATTTACCTTTCGTCGGCATTAACAACTTCCAGGGTTATGACTGGCCCTGCATCGGTGCGGACAATGTTATCGGCGGGCAGATTGCCGCTCGCTATTTGGTTGAACTGGGACACCGGCGCATTGCTTACTTAGGGGATGAATTCGATGATCCATTTCACTTCAAGACCAGCCAGCAGCGTCTTGAGGGACTCAAAAGCATCCTTGAACAGCATGACATCCCGCTGCCAGATACCTACATCTGCCTCGGCCGCCATGATGATGAAGTCACTAGGTCGATGACGAGAAAACTACTTCAATTGTCTAATCCCCCAACAGCCATTTTCGCTATGAGCGATATCCAGGCACTCGCCTGCCTGGACACAGCCCGCGACCTCGGCATTCGTGTCCCTGAAGATCTCTCAATCATTGGATTCGATGACCTCCAGATTAGCTACTACACTGGCCTGACCACTGTACGCCAGCATTTCGAATTATGCGGCAAACTGGCCGTTGAGATGCTCCTAGGATTAATTCATAGATGTAATCCACACCCCCCTACTCTACCGCCTTTAGAAGTAATCGTCCGAAAAACAACCCGGTCACCCTTCTAATCCTAAGGTTCTAAGTCGCTTCAATCCAACACCTATTGCTTCAGGCTGTCTTTATTAGAATTCTCTCATTTTCTTCAAACCCAAAGAGTGACCAAAATGTCACCCTTTCTGCCGCATTTTATGCTATCGTAGGGATGCGCCCAACAAATAGAGAGTCCGCTCTTGACATCCGACCACTTCCAAGATTCTCATCTCACAAGCGATTCTCATTCTTATTACTCTTATCATTTCGCACATATCATTGCGTTTTTCCATAAACCGTAAAATATAAGAATGCATTGACCATTCTGCTTATTAGCTTGACCAGCTCTGCGTCAGCAGTTTCTAGCTACCTGATCGCCGCCTTCGTTCCGCGATCAGCCGCTTGTAGAACGCATACAATCTGTCATCAGCACTGGAATCCCACTGCATTGGAACGCGGTTGAGGTGCAGTCCCCATCCCGTATCCGCTTTGACAGACTGCGTCAAGCCAATCTCCGTCCCGTAATAGATTACCGGTGGATTCGGCAAACTGAACTGGTACTCCGCCGCCGCCTGGATGGCCGACCGGTCTCCTCCCGCCAGGAGCAGAAACCGGTTCATATCATGGTTGTCGATGAAACTCAACATCAGGAAATCGTCAGGAAACGCTTGCTGGTGCCGAGCCTGAAAGCGCGCCAATTCCTCCCGGCTCATCAGCTTTCGTGCAAAAGTTCTCCGGAACCCATCGCACAGCGCAAAATCCAGCAGACCATCCAGCCGCCCTATGTACTGCTGTTGGATCTCAGGCGCGTCCACCACTTCGCCAAAACAAAAGCAATCTGGCTTGACCGCCTTACACGCTGTCCAGAAGTCCACCCAGAAATCCGGCCCCGGCCCATCCGCCACATCCAATCGAAACCCATCGACCTTAAACTCCGTCAACCAGTAAAGACCCACATTGATGAGCCATTGCCGCGCTGGAGGATAAGCCGCATTCACTTTGGGCATACTTGCGATTCCGAAATAGGTTTCATAGCCAACCTCAGAATCATCAAACGTGAACCACTCGCGGTACAAGCTGTTGGGATGATGCAGTGCATCCTGAAAGATAGGGTGGTTCACTGACACATGGTTAAGTGCAATGTCCAGAATGACCCGAATTCCACGCTGGTGGGCAGCTTCGACTAGTGCGCGCAGAGCTTCATCTCCGCCCAAACGTGGCTCTACATGATCATAATCGGTGACATCATAGCCATGATGAGTGCCGCTGCAAAACACAGGGCTAAGCCAGATACAATCCGCACCGAGTTCCTCGATGTAGTCAAGCTTCTCCTTCACGCCCCAAAGCGTCCCGCCGCAGAATCCGTTCAGATCCTTGACCTGAAGCCAATCACGCCCCATCCCCGGGAAGAAACGATCCACAAACACATGATAGATCACAGCTTCTCTCGCCCACTTCGGTGGTTTCAGATGATCCACGCTGAGAACAAAAGTGTAAGGTTTTTGAGGATTGCCAACTGGCTTGATTCCCTCTATTGGTTCACCTCGGAAATAAGCCGATGTAGCCGCCTCCGAGCTGCGCTTAACCAGCGGCCAGTCTGCATAGTATTCCGTGCCATCTTCCGTCCAACCATTGATCTGGTAACGAATTGATGTGGTCTCCGGCTGAGGCGGCAGCACCGCTTCCCACCGAACGCGATAGCCCCAGGATATTGAATCCCACTCCACCCCAACTCGAACAAATTGAACCACACTACCTTGGAGAGATTGCCCTTCACTTTCGCTCGGCTCACTTCCATCAAAGGTGCAGTAGCCGGTCACTTTGGTCACTGGGCAGTCTGGCCCAACGAAAACAGTGAGGTAAACAGGTTCACCAGGTTTTGGATCGCGCGGATGCACGCAATGTTGATGCTGCAACCCACTCCAGGACAACCGGTGATGCATCAGCTTCAATGCATCCGTCAGCAAAGTGCCAAAAATGACATCATCCATAAAAGACCTCATAAAAGCATCGAGTGGACAGGAGTTCCATCCACTTGACGAATGACAACACCAAATTGCCGTAGAAGTTATTCCTTGACAGCGCCCTGCGTCAAACCGCCCACAATATACTTTTGCAGGGCGATGTAGACAATCACGATAGGCGTCGCGGCCAACAAAGAACCAGCCGCAAAAACCCCCCAATCATCCGTAAAGGCAGCCGAGACGAAATTGAATAATCCCACCATCAGCGTCCAATTATTCCGGTCGGTCAGAATGATGCGCGCCAGAATAAACTCATTGAAGGTCCCAACAAAAGCTAATAGCGCTACAACCGCGAGAATAGGTCGGATGAGCGGGAACACAAGGTACCAGAAGGTTTGCCAATGCGTTGCCCCATCGACTAATGCTGACTCGTCGATATCTTTTGGAATCGTGTCGAAGAAACCCTTAACTAGCAGCGTGTTCACTCCCATCGCCCCACCCAGATAGACCATAATTAGGCCACCATACTGGTTCAGCCCCAGAATTGGAATGTACCGTCCAATCTGAATGAGCATTAAATAGATCGCAACCATGGCAAGGATGTTAGGGAAAACCTGCACTAGCAGGATCAAAGTCATCAGACTGCGACGCCCTCTAAAACGAAAACGCGAAAACGAATAGGCAGCAAGGACAGTGATCATCAGCGAGAGGATTGTGCTCGTAATCGAAACGAACAACGAGTTGAAAATCCACCGGCCAAACGGCACTTGCGGATCACTCAACAGACGCCGGAAATTGACGAACAATTCGTCCACGTTCTTTACATTAGAGGGAATCAATGTTTGGCTGACCATCGAGCCGCTAGGATTGAAAGCCGCTGAGATGATCCAAATCACTGGAAACAAAGTAAACATCAATGCGACTAGAATCAGTAGCCCTCTCACTACCAGACTCAATGTTGTTGTATAGTTTGGCCCAGATGAGCTAAGCTGTCGTCGTATAATCGAAGTATTGACAGCGCTAGACATTTTCACCAACCTCCTCCCAACGGCGGCTGATGCGCGATTGGACGAGTGTCAAGAAACCAACAATGAAGAAGATGACAATTGCAATAGCAGAAGCAAACCCGAAGTCACGGGTTCCACCTGACGCAAAAGCGTAACGGAAAGTGTAGCTAATCAAGTTATCAGTGTGCCCCACAGGCACAACACCACTGTCTACCATGCGTGGGCCACCCTGGAACAAAGCTTCGATCAACAGATAATTGTTGAAGTTAAAGATGAAAGATGCAATCAACAGCGGACCAACAGCCACTAACAGCAAAGGCAGTGTCAGTTTCCAGAACTTCTGCCATGCATTGGCTCCATCAACCTCAGCAGCCTCGTAAATCGACGTAGAAATCGATTGAAGCGCGCCACTGCAAATCAACATGAAGTATGGGAAGCTCAACCACAGATTCACAAGGATGATCGCAACTTTTGCCCAACCTGGGTCTTGCTGCCAGGGAGGCGCCCATCCGAATAGGCTCTGCATCGTACCTGTGATAATCCCACCATTCGGATTCAACATTCCTCGCCACACCAAAATGCTGATCATCCCTGGAACAGCATAGGGAATAATCAGGAGCGACTTGATGAAGCGCGATCCAAGAAACGGCTTATTCATCACCAGAGCCATCAGCAGCCCCAGCGCGAACGAAGTGATTACCGAGAAAAACGCAAATCCAACGGTCCAGAGAAATACTCGGATCAATGGAACGCTCACTGAGATATCGTTGAACACCCGCAAAAAGTTTTCAAACCCGACTGGAACCCAGTAACCCACTGGTGCCGTTTTTCCATCCGGCGCTATGAAGTCTCCAGTCGTATCGTTTGCCGTATAGATGGTGCCTGTTTCGCGGTCAATGAGCGCATTACGTGCAGCATCAAACTCCCACTTTTTCTCGAATGCACCCGCTTGGCTGCGCCCTTTGATCCCGATAGGATTATTAGCATCGCCAAATTGAATAATCTGAATATTGTCTCTAGTGATCGCCTGCGAGCGTTCTCGGCGACCCTGAAGAACATAGCCATTGATAGTTGTCGGGAGTCCGTCATCATTAAACGGACCCTCTCCCGACTCATTTGGTTTTACTGCAACCGGAGCCTGCCCAGGAACAGCAAATAGCGCTGTTCCATCCGCTGCTGTAAGCCATAAAGCATATTCCCCAGCCTCATTGCGATAGAGTTCCCATTCATAGCTCGTTCCCCCTTCTGGAAGGAACTTCGCTTGCTGAATGAGTTCAATTGCCTCTGTTTTTGAATAACGATGGCCATCGCTGAAGTTCGTGAAAGCCACATAAACAGTATAAAAAATTGGATAGATAGCCAGAAGCACTAGAAGCACCAATCCAGGGGCAATCCAACGCAGAGGCCACAGATTTGGAGACAAGTTAATAACATTAACTACTAGAGCCATTACAATCAAAACAGCAGCTAATGACCAATTTCCGTCATGACCAAGATTCAATGCTAACCAGAAAGCAAATATGTTGATTATCGCCAAGGCAGCAAGACGTACAACCAGTGAAACTACTGTAGCTGATGGACTTGAAGCAGCAGACCGCTGAGGACTGCTCGGCATTTGTACGGCCGCCATACAATGTTCTCCTGACCATACTCTTCTTAGAAATAGGAAATGAGGTCAGGGATCATGTGAATCCCTAACCTCGTAATAAATTTTCGTCTCGCTTAGCCCGTAGTGATCGTCAGAATGTTCGTCGATGAGTCGAAGGAGAAAATCACCTCAGTCCCATCAGATGGAACATTAAAGGCGATATTTGCGCCGTCGCGAACACCTTCTGCTCCGTAGTTCACATCCCAGGAAAGGTTTAGAGCAACTTTCGCTTCGTAGTCACCAGCGGGAATAGAAGTAGTGCTGAAGACGTACACACCATCCCCATCAGGGTCTTGCAGCCATGAGCGCAGACAGTCTGGCGCCCAGTCTGCTGAACAGCCAATAGCCTTCTGGTAACTTCCGGGAACACTAGCAATCACATGGTTCACACTATCCGCAACCCATTTAGTCTTGTTGTCGAACACGAAAGTTACAGTAGTGTCCTCAGTCAATGACAGCTTCACATTTGGGCCATCGCGGTCAGCCATGCCGCCATAATTCTCATCCCAACTATTGTTGAGGGCGACCTTGTACTCATACTCACCAGCTGGCAGCGCAAACGAACCGATCCACACATCACTTTCGGCGGTGTAAGCCAACTGTGTGTTGGCACAATCCGGAGACCAATCCGACTTACAACCCGCAGCTTTTTGAACAGTTCCAGGTATTGATACCGCCTGCGGCCCATCTTCAGGAGGAGTATCACCGACCACAATGACTGGCGCGACCGCAACTTCACCACCGGCAATCAGTGTCCGGATGTTATTCGCTGCACTTTTCATTGCTTCGGCTGGAGGCAAAGTCTGATCAATAATAAAACCAATCGCCCCGCCCCACTGGCCCCAGACCTGGGTCATTTGTGGAATTGATGGCTGCGGAACACCAGTTGCACCAGCCTCGCCAAACGCACTCAAATCTGCATCGTCTAGTGATTCACGCAGTGGCAAGAACGCTGGAGGTCGGGGATCAGCATTATAGAGCATCCGCATAGGCTCTTCAGCCGCCATGAAGTCAATGAGGAAGGACTCAGCGAGCAGTCGGGCATTGTCATCAATATAGGCACTGATCATAAAGCCCTGCCCACCAATGAACGGACGACCTGGCCCAGCCGGACCGGAGGGAATAGGGCTAATGGCGTATTTTGCCCCATTCTGCTTCAGCCGTGGAAGCGCCCAAGGTCCAGTGATAATCATCGCGGCCTTACCTGTCTCGAAATTAGACAGCATGGTATCATAGTCCAAAGAGGCCGGAATGAAGCCGCCTTTAACCATGCTGTCCAACCACTCACCCGAAGCTATCGCACCAGGGCTGTCAATCCCAATGTCATTAGGATTATAGTTACCGTCTTTGTCCAGGCCGAACACATAACCACCGAAAGCGCTCATGATCGGAAAGAAGTGGTATGGATCCCCGCCCTGAGGCAAAAAACCGAATTGGGACTTGCCGTCCGCAACTAATTGCTCTGTGATCGCCTTTACCTCATCCCAGGTTACAGGGGCTTCTGGCACAAGATCAGGATTACGGAAGAACGCGACATTCTCAACCGCATAGGGCATTCCATACAACTCGCCGTTGTAGGTGAAAAGGCGTAGTGATGCTTCGGAAAAATCTGCAGCAATATCGCTCGGTAGACTGATCGGTATGACAGATCCATTCAGAACCAATTCACCGATCCAGTCATGGGCTGCAATAAGAATGTCTGGCCCTTCTCCTGCGGGTCCCGCTACAGGTAGATTTGAGCGGATATCACCCATGCCAATTTCCTGAACTTCAACCGTAACCCCAAAGTCTGCAGCAAACTGCTCCGCTAGCGGAGCAAGCGCAGGAGCACGTGTATTATCTGCCCAAATCAACAGATCTGGGCCACTTTGGGCAAATACCGGCACAGCAACGCTAATGCTCATCAAGAGCATCATTACACATAAAACAACAGCCTTACGCATGAGAATTCCTCCTCAACTCTCTGAGTTTTTATACCCTCAGTGCTGGATAAATTCATCATTTTGATTGGTTCTCGGATGTTCCCTCCTTTCAATCCTATGAGAGATTAACTTCAACTTCATATCTAAATCCACACGCATACGCGACAACAAGTTTTCTAATGAAGCGATATCATCCAGCGAAAAGGCGATTAAAGATTCCTGTAGGGAACAGGCATGAGTTGCAACTATTTCCGACATCATCTTGCGCCCATATTTAGTTAGGGTTACACGAAATGCTCGACGGTCATTCTTATCTGGCAAGCGGCGTACCATTTCTTTCTGTTCAAGTTGATCAATCAGACGTGTTACCGTACTGCGAGCAACCAGTAGATGTTCACTCAGTTGGATCAAACGACAAGGGGCTTTTCGGAGCAAAACATTGAGCAGGTGGAATTGCGATACAGTTATATCGTACTGCTCAATCAGATAGTGATCAGTAGCATCAAGCAAGACATAAATATCATGAATGAGCCTATAAATCCGGCGAATAGCTCTTACTTCTTCTGGTAATCTTGACATTGTTGTAAAGATCAAAATGAATCAAGTATTCGAAACAGCTAATGTTGCAGGCAGAACGAATATTACCTAATTATGCAATAAGTGTCAAATAAGAAGCGTAAAACCACGAACCCACTTTGCCTTATTCTTCTGGTGAAAATCTATGTGCTCATTGTGCACCAATAGGGGTTAAAATTCAGAGACTGTATTGCCTATACTAGACATATTGTATAGAATTCATTGGGTTTCGCCGAATACTACCTAATTCATGAAACTAGCATACCTTGCGGCCCTAATAGGTAATCACACAGGGGGGCGCAAGCTTCTTCACCCTACGACTCGAGTCATACCCAACTTGTATTGAGGAGCACCAATGAAGGCTTTCTTCGCCCTGCTGACTAACCTCTCACTGCGTTTCCGAATACTTACTTTGGGGCTTGTCATCATCATCACGGGCCTTGGGATAGCTGCCGCTTCGCGTCTCAAACAAGAACTACTGCCTGCTGTGGAATTTCCCCAGACTGTGATTCTTGTCCAGGTTTCTGGTATGACAAGTGACCAGGTACTTCAGGTAGTCACTAAGCGTCTGGAAACAGTACTAGACAACTTGGACCCCATTGTAAACATCGAATCCACGACAACCGGCGCATTTGGTAGTGTCATTATTGCGCGGAATAACTTTGGCCTGAATCAAGCTCGTGTGCAGGAGCAGATACAATCCGCACTCGACTCTGTCTGGTTTCCGTCTCGCCGAATTGAACCGGATAAAGGCCAGAACCCGCAAGAATTTGCACGCAAGTTACTTGCAGATGTCACCCCAGAAATGCTTATCTATTTGCAGGGGAAAGACCCGAACTTCTTATTTCAACTCGCGCCTGAAGTGTGGGCAGCATTCTCACCAGAGACTGTCCGCACTACACTAGCATACTTGGCTTCACAGGAACAGACATCAACGACTGACCAAAACCAACTAAGACAGCTCATTGACCAGGAAATCATTCCTCAGCTTGAAGCTCTAGACGTCGTCGGTCGCATCTCAGTTAGTGGTGGCCAGGCACTGCCAGGTGAACAAGCCAACGGCGTTTTCGATACATCAAGATCAGGAACAAATACTGCTAAGTTAATCAATAAACTCTCTGCAGATGTATGGGCAGTAGTCGCAGCACAACTCAATCTTAGCAGTGACCGGACAGAAGCGATTAAGGAGCTTAACTCAACAAACTACACGATTCCAACATCAGCACCTAAACTTCCAGCAAGCTGGCAAGCTGCGCACTTCAGTGATGCCAGTGATCTATGGGAGCTTCGCACCCTAACACGCTCACTTGGAACCATCTTCAACACATTCGTCACTAGTGGCAAAATTGTTGGCGCACTGGGTCAAACAGACGATCTGACACCAGACGATATCACTCAAATGATACTGATTGACCCAACGATTGTGGAGTACTTCAAAGCTGAACACCTTGCTTCGATGTCGCCAGAGGCCTTTGCTGCTCTTCCAGATGAGTTCATCATTGGGCTAGACGGTTTTACGCGAGATGAGTTAGCTGCAAAAGCGCTGGCCCAGTCGATCACTGGAATTGACGCGGCCTCCGCACCGGTTGATCTGCCTAATGCCTGGCGAATTTCTCCTCCTCAGCTTATCAGTTTCAGCTTCGATGATATTCCATTAGCATCATTCAGTGTCTTCAGTAACGAGACAATACCACCAACAAATAATCTAGAAGTTGCCTCCTCGACAGAGAGTGCTCCGGTAGTACCCGCATCCCCCGAATCAGAGCCTGTCAATTCAGACCGCGTAATACCTGAAGGCCCGTCTCTACCTCCAATCTTCGCACTACTAGGAATGCAGTTCGGTATCGAGATCAATACAGCAGATGATCTGATTGATATACAACTTCCAGATAGCTTTGCCCAACAGTTCGGTACCGCAACGCTTCGCGCCGCCGATCTATTGAATTTCATTGTTGTGTTAGGGAACCCAGACCAACTGCCCCCAGGGATCACATCACCGCCAATACCAATTAACCCGCAGCTTATCTTGGGTGGTCTCAGCCCCGAGGCAGTACAGTTCCTGGTTGATAATGACCCAACATTCCTTCCCAACTTGCAAACCAGCGTATTCGACTATTTCAGCGATGCAGTCTTGGCACTACCCGCTGTTACGCCGCCGTTGTCTTCCGTTTGGGATACTTTAGCTCGGCAGCCTCAGTTCAAAAATCAAGAACTTAGAACTGCCAAAGATCTAATCAAATTGGGAAAGGGTGAAGCCTCGGCCGTCTTGAATCTGATCAATGATGGCATTCCTGAGCAGTTTGCGGGTTATGATGTCCGTCTGTTTGACAGCCTCTCATCAGGCACGATTCGTTATCTGGCTCTTCAGGAACCTGGTTTCTTTGAAAAACTCAGCCCGCAGGTATTGTTGAAGTTATCTCCAGCCGCATTGAAGCTCATCCCGACGTTGGTAATTGATAACCTCGACTCAGAAACCGCAAGCACTATTCAGGCAATCGCCAATGGACAACAAGATTCAGCAGCTCAGCGGCTTGCATCCCTCTATGTAAGCAGTATCCCAGATGCAGATCCTAGCGCTCCCGTGTTGAATGCAGAATGGGCAACTATTGGCAATTTCTTAGGAGTTGAACTAGACACTGCTGATGATCTATTCCGCTTCTTCCCAGATGCAGCCGAATTCATCAATAGCTTCTTTGACAGCGCACAGGGCACAGCCTTTGCCCCGAACCTGTTAGGGAATCTCTCCGCTGATGCCTTCGGCTACATGGCACAACGCGATTCGGCGTTTATAAACAAACTCCGGGTGGAAGCGCTACAGCTGCTTCCAGCAGGTATCATTCAAACATTGCCACAGGACACCCAGGACATTATTGCTTCCGGCGGAGAACCATTCAAGCCTACCGCCACAGTGACGCGAACCAATGGTAACAGCAGTTTTCTGCTTGTCGTTTACAAATCGAGCGGAGCTAATACAGTTGAGGCCTTTCACAAGGTTGAAAGCGCTCTGAAGCAGATCGATGACGCAGAGCCGCTCATCAGCACCAGTATTGGATTTGAGCAAGCCAGCTTCATCGAAGAATCGATAAATGGCGTTGTCAAGGAAGGCGGCTTGGGAGGGCTATTTGCAGTAGTCGTCATCCTGCTATTCCTGAGCAAAGGAGTATGGGATCGGTCGCCACGCCGCATCACAGGGCTAGTCCTATTTGCCCTATCTTTTATCGGGTTGGGGCTCATACTAGGAAGTGAAATTGCTTCTGTCGGTGGTGACATCGGATCTGCATTTTCAGCTATTGATCCTGTAGTGAGACTTGTCTTAATTCTGGGCATCATCGCCGGCCTGCTGGTCTATCTTTGGCCAAGCGCAGTGCCCTATCCTGCTTGGCGCAGCACGTTAGTTGTAGGCGTTAGCATCCCTCTATCTCTTCTGATGGCACTCACTCTGATGTACTGGCTTCCACCAGCCGTTAACTCGGCGCTTTCCCCAGCATCGGAATCGTCACCTCTTATCGCGTTCTTTCTTCGCTTATTTCCAGCAAGCATCACCATCAATATCATGACTCTTTCGGGTCTGACTGTAGCAATTGGCCGTGTTGTTGACGATTCAATTGTAGTACTTGAGAACATTTTTCGCCAGATCCAAGAGGGTGGTGACAAGAAACAAGCCATAATTACAGGAACACGTGATGTCTCAGTCGCGATTTTTGCTGCAACGATCATCACAGTGGTTGTCTTTCTGCCACTTGGATTGACAGGAGGGATCATTAGTGAGTTCTTCTTGCCGTTCGGGCTTGCAGTCACCTACGCATTGCTGTCCTCGTTTGTTGTTGCAATTACAGTAGTTCCCCTTCTAGCCTATCTATTCATTAGTACCAAAGAGGCGGAGGAGGAAAACTCCGAGCATGGATTATTTGAGCGATTGTATCTACCTGCCCTGAAGTGGTCGCTCAACAGCAATCTAAACCGTATGTTAGTACTTGGTATTGCTCTTATCAGCCTAGTAATTGGCGGAATTCTATTCGGAACCCGGCCAAGAACATTTATCCCTAGTCTTGGTGAACCGCAGATTTCAGTGAACATAAATCTTCCAGCAGGCACGAAGATACTCGATACGAATGCCAAGGTTCTCGCTATGGAGAAATTCGTTCGAACCATCAATACAGGTGGTGATCTCGGAACTGTTCAAAGCATTGTCGGGGGTGGAGGAGCCAGTCTTCAGTCCTTGCTGGGAGTTGGTAGCGGAGTTTCAGAAAATGTCGCCAGTATTACTATTGGTATAAAAAACCAGCAGCGGCTAGATAATTGGGTGCAGCGCATTCGCACGGAAGCAGAACAGATATTCGGTGAAGATAATGTGGTCGTTTCAGCAGCCACGATTAGCGATCAAGGGTTCGGTGGTTTCGAAGTAGTGCTCGCTGGCCCTGAAGAAGACATCAGAGCAGTAAATCAGCTTGTGATTGATACCTTGAACAGCATACCCGGCATTACAAATGCAACAAGCGATCTGGAGCAAGTAGGAGGGGGAAGTGCGAATGGCCCAAGCACATTCATTCGCATTGATGGCCGAACTGCGGTCAGCTTCAGTGCCGAGCTTGAGACAAATGATACCCTCGGTGTAACACAGCAAGCGATATCAAAGATTCGGCAGCTAGAAGGTTTGCCTGCGTCTATAACCGTAAGTCAGGGTTTTGACAGCGAACTCCAGACACAAGGTTTTCAGAGTCTCTTTGTCGCAATGGCAATTGCCATTGTGATCGTTATTGCCGTGCTGATGATTACATTCGGTTCGGTTGTTCACTGGTTCGATATCATCTTAAGTATCGTGGTCGCACCTGTAGGCGCAGCAGTCCTCCTCACACTAACTGATCGCGTTCTAGGAATTTCAGCCATGATTGGACTGCTAATGCTAATCGGTATTGTGGTCACGAACGCCGTTGTTCTCATTGACCGCGTTCAAGCCAATCGCCGAGAGCGACACATGAACGTCTATGATGCCCTGGTTGAAGCCGGCGGAAGACGTCTGCGGCCAATTCTCATGACCGCATTGGCAACAATCTTTGCTTTGATGCCGCTTGCTTTTGGGTTATCCAAGGGCGCAATCATTGCAGCGGAATTGGGCACTGTTGTCATTGGCGGACTTGTCAGCAGCACAGTGCTTACTCTGATTGTTGTACCAGTGATGTATAGCCTACTTGCACCGGTTCACAAAAGAGTGATGGCGATCTTGGGGCGACCAGAGTGAGAATATGAGTCGGGGCGCACAGTGATATGCGCCCCACCCAAATTAATGGAACTAGACTTCAGCACGGACAGGAATAAAGTCCAGCCGCTCACCAACCACCTTGAAAGCATGGAGGGCACGGTCAAGATGTTCACGCCGATGTGTCGCTGTGTAACTTGTCCTCAACAAACCACCTTTCGGTGGCGTAGCCGGAGGAACAACAGGATTGGTATATACACCCTCTTCAATTAAAGCATTCCACGCCAATCCTACTCTGAAATCTTCTCCCAGGATGACTGGAATGATGGGTGTATTGCTGTGTCCAGTGTTATATCCCAGGTCTTTGAAACCTTTCCGCATATACTCTGCATTGTCCCACAGATTACGGACATGCTGTGGCTCTGTTTCAATAATGTCCAGAGCGGCAAGAACAGCAGCAGCATTTGGTGCGGGCAACGCAGCGGAAAAGATTAAGGAACGAGCCTTGTGCTGGATGTAATAGATGATATCGGCACTTCCAGCTATAAACCCACCGATTGAGGCAAAGCTTTTGCTGAATGTACCCATAAGCAAATCAACCTGATCCGTCAGCCCAAAATGGGCTGGCGTGCCGCGTCCTTCACCAGTTACGCCCATTCCGTGAGCATCGTCGACCATGATACGCGCGCCATACTTCTTGCAGATTGCTACAATCTCCGGTAACGGGGCAATATCCCCGCCCATGCTGTAGACGCCGTCCACAATGACTAACTTGCCGCCTTCATCAGGAAGCTTGCTTAGCACACTTTCCAGACTTTCGATGCTGTTATGGCGAAACCGTTTCATTTCACCTTGAGACATTGTGCAGCCATCAACAATACTGGCATGATCATCCTTGTCGAGGATTACATAATCGCCCGGCGCCACAACAGCCGAAATAGCTCCAACATTGCTCTGGTAACCGGTAGAGAACACAACGGCTGCTTCCATACCAACGAATTTCGCTAGTCGGCGTTCTAGCTCAAGATGGAGCTCTAGTGTTCCATTCAGAAATCGCGAACCTGTTACGCTTGTCCCATAGCGATTGATTGCATCAATAGCAGCCTGACGAACCCGCGGGTCTGTGGTCAGTCCAAGATAGTTATTCGACCCAAGCATCACAACATTTTTACCTTCAAATGTTGCTGTCACGCCCTCGGAGTCGCTTAGCGCCCGGAAATATGGATACATTCCAATTTCCGTCGCATCTTTAGCACGACGGATCGTCTCATCGTGGTAAATCTTATCGAACAAGTCAGCCATTGAATGGCTCCCTTCAATTGCTGCGATCAATTCTCCGGAAGGAGGTAATCACTATGAAACAACACTACTGTAAGTGCGAGGATTTGTGAATCCTGTAACATTCAAAACTTTATCAATCTTTTGAAGGTTTGGCAAACATCAAATTGGGTTCTTGGGTTCCGCTAGGAAGCTGTTGCAATCCTGTGTACTTGTCTTTATCCTTAAATCATGGTGTAGTGTGGTTTTATGTCCCTTTTCCATTTCCTCTGATTCGACATATTGTCCAGATGTCACTAAGTAGATTCAAGCTCAATCTTCTGGTATTCTTGGTCACTGTTTTTCAACGTCATGAAACAGAAGAGATATAAAGACTAATGCGAATTGCAGTTGACGCAATGGGAAGCGACGCACGACCCATTCCAGATGTGGAAGGTGCAGTACTAGCAGCACGCGAGTACAACGAAAAAATCGTCTTGATTGGTGACGAAAAACAAATCGAAGAAGAACTCGCCAAGCATAATACTACGGGTTTGCCAATCGAAGTAGAACATGCTCAACATGTTATTACTATGGACGACAAACCCGGTTTTGTTGGGAAGGGAAAACCGGAGTCATCTATGCATGTCGGAATGCGTTTAGTACGTGATGGTCGTGCTGATGCGTTTGTGACCGCAGGCAACACGGGTGCTGCAATGGCGATTGCTACTCTCAACACCTTAGGACGAATACCCGGCGTCAAACGGCCTGCATTAAGTTCAATTATCCGAGTCGCAAATAACCGAATGATCATATTGCTAGATATCGGGGCAAATGCTGACTCCAAACCTGAGTGGATGATGCAGTTTGCAATCATGGGCCGCGTATATGCTCAACGAGCGCTCGGCCTAACCAATCCCCGCGTTGCAGTATTATCTAATGGTGAGGAGGAGACGAAGGGAAATCAGCAGATTCGAGAGACAACAGAATTGCTAAAACACACCCAAATGAATTTCATTGGCAACATTGAGCCAAAGGACATGATTGAGGGGCACGCTGACGTTATTGTGACTGATGGATTTGTAGGTAACATTGCAATCAAATCACTTGAAGCGATGGGAGCCGCATTATTCAAGGCGCTGCGGACAGAAATCAAGAAAGATATCTTTGCAATGGTGGGAGCTTTTTTGTCACAAAGAGCGTTTCGCCGTGTTTATCGGCAAGTCGATCCCTTTGAGATTGGAGGAGCGCCTCTTTTAGGTGTAAACGGTGTTGTTATTGTTGGCCATGGGCGCTCAAATGCGAAGGCGATTAAGAATGCCATCCGTCAGGCACGGCTCGCAGTGAACGGCCAGGTTATTCAGGCTATTGCGCAAGGCATTGTACAAGACGAAAATGCGATAGGTTCTCAAGCTGGGAGAAGTTCATAATGGAGTTGCTTCGTAACGGACGACCACGGGTCGTAATCACGGGTCTAGGCGGCGTGACAGCCCTAGGTTCAGTGAAAAGTCTGTGGGAAGGATTGAAAGCGGGTCGCTCCGGAGTACGGCGCATTGAGACAATTCCAATCGAGCACGTTCCTGTCAAGATTGCAGGTGAAGTCCGTGACTTCGATCCCACCGTTTACATTGACCGCAAAGAGGCTCGGCGAATGGGGCGCGCTTCTCAATTTGCTGTTGCTGCTGCAAGCATGGCACTGGAAGATGCGGGGCTAAAAGTCGAGGACATTGAACGTGAGGGTGAAAGAGTTGGTGTTGTAATTGGCTCTTCGCTTGGCGCACATGAGATGGCGGAACAAAGCACATTCAAATATAAGACATCGGGATATAACAAACCTAACCCACTGTCTCTGATCAATTCGCTGCCAAACATGCCCGCACACTATGTCAGTCGTTTCTTGCGCGCACTCGGACCGCTAAACGCGCCATCAACTGCCTGTGCGGCTGGTACCCAGTCGGTAGGTGAAGCTTCCGAACTTATTCGAAATGGTCGATCTGATATGGTCATTACTGGAGGTGTCGAGTCGGTTCTGCAGGATTACGCAATTGCGGGCTTCGATGCCATGCAAGCTCTTGCGAATGAGTACAATGATGCGCCTGAAAAAGCAAGTCGCCCATTTGACCTTAATCGGTCAGGATTTGTATTCAGTGAAGGATGCGGAGTCGTTATTATTGAGAGCTTAGCACATGCGCTGAAGCGAGGAGCTCGAATTTACGCTGAAGTACTCGGCCATGCTTCGTCATCAGATGCTTTTCATGTAGCAGCACTTGACCCTGACGGTGGTGGAGCAATCCGCTCAATGCGCTGGGCATTGGAGGACGCGCATGTCAACCCCGAAGACATCGATTACATCAATGCACATGGTACATCTACCAAAGCGAATGATGCTATGGAGACATTGGCAATCAAGCGGATTTTCGGGGAACATGCTTATAACATCCCGATCAGCTCGACGAAGAGCATGATCGGTCATGCATTGGCCGGCTCAGGAGCTATCGAAATCATCGCATGCGCGATGTCACTGTTGGAACAGGTTATTCACCCAACAATCAACTATGAGACACCTGATCCCGAATGTGATCTGGACTACGTCCCTAACCAAGCACGTGATATGAAAGGACTGCGATGTATCCTTTCGAATAGCTTCGGTTTAGGTGGCCAAAATGCCAGCATTGTACTAGGTGCACCCCCCTAACCCTTCTTGAAGTCTTGAGATACTAGCCGCAGAACGCGCAGTTCGTGCATCACTGCGCGTTTTGTTTTGACCCAACCGCTATAATAATCATGGACAGTCCATTTTTATCGAGTGTTGGATTTGCCATGCAGAGCGCCATAACTGAAATTGAACAACTCTTGTCCAATGGCGAGGTCAAGAAAGCTGAAATTCGACTCGCCCAGCTTATGCGTGTAGAGATGAGCGACTCTGAAAGATCTCAGGTACTTCTGCTCAGAGCACGAGCTAAACTTCTTGGGGAACACGCAGATGAAGCAATTGAAGCGTTGAAACAAGCTACTGAACACAATCCTGAACTAGTACAGTCCTCGTCATTTCAGGAATTGATGGGAGATTGCTACTTTGCTCACTTTGAGCAAGCTAGCATTGGCTTCGCTGACCGGAATGATATGTTGCGCGCACGGGACATCTACGAGACGCTGCTTCAGCAGATGCCAAGTTATCTTAACAGGGGATGGGTTTATTACCAGTTAGGACGAATAGCTATTGCTTTGGATGAGATTCATATTGCTGAGAATTTATTCCGTCAGGCTCTATTAAGTCCAAACACAATCAGTTCAGTCACTGCATTCTGCTACGAAAGATTGGGGTTCATTGCGTTCTATGAAAAAAAACTGAGTGACGAAGCATTGGCTTATTTGCGTCAGGCAGTAGATACTTATCCTAGAACGGCACCGTATTGCTGGTTAGTGCAAGTTTATATACTCCAGAGCAGGATTTTCAAACATCTTGATGATTTTAACGCTGCTATACAGGCCCTTGATATTGCTTTGGCTATAGCTTCAGAAAACGCTGAAACTGACCGCACTGCTCTAGCGGAAGTACTGTTAGCAAAAGCAGAAATCTTGAACCACTTTGGCGGAAACGAAAAAGACATCCTGTACTATCTCCAGCAGTTCACCCAAATTTCCAAAAAACCAGTTGGTATCGATGTGACATGGTCCAGAGTCAGTGAAATGATGGGAAACATCTATTTCCGACTTGGAAACACAGAAGAAGGAATAGCTTCATTAGAAGCCGCTCTTCGGTTCAACCCGGACCACCCCTGGGCAACTTCAGTTTATTTGCAGATTGCGCGCGCTGCATATCAACTCAAGGATTATCGAAGAGTGATCAAGATACTCAACCAGATTACAGATTCTCTCAGTAGTCCCGATTTTCGGATATATGAATTACTTGGCAACGCATATTTTGCGCTGCGCGAGTACTCAGCTTCCATTGAAGCCTACGACACCGCATTGGAGCATGCCTCAACTGAGGACGCAATCAATTCCATTCAGCGATATCGGGCACTTGCAGCCAGTTACTTGTGAGAGATATTGAAACGGTATGGCTCGCCACACCAAAACATCATCAAGGAAAGACAAAATGGCTAACTATATAGGGAAAGTCACGGTTGTAGGTGGTGGCTTGGCTGGCTCAGAGGCCGCTTGGCAGATCGCTGAAAATGGATATGAGGTCACACTGTACGAAATGCGCCCAGGTAAAACCACGGGGGCACATGTTTCCGATCGCCTAGCAGAACTCGTTTGCAGCAATTCTATGGGATCATCACTGCCTGATCGCGCATCCGGTCTGCTGCAAAAAGAACTCAAGATGCTTGGGTCTTTGCTAATTTGGTGCGCCGAAGACTGTGCGGTTCCAGCAGGAGGAGCGCTTGCGGTAGATCGCGAGGCATTCGCCACCATGGTTACTGAGAAGATACAGTCTCATCCGAGAATCCAAGTGCGGCGAGAGGAAGTGCAATCCATACCAACAGAGCCAACAATCCTTGCGACAGGGCCTCTCACATCCAACATTCTAGCAAGCGACATCGGGCGTTTTACAGGACAAGAGTATCTGTATTTCTACGATGCGATTTCACCGATTGTGTTGGCCGAGACAATCGATATGAGCATCGCTTTCACCGGAAGTCGGTATGGGCGAGGACAGGAGCAAGAAGGCGATTACATCAACTGCCCAATGACAAAAGAAGAATACGACAGTTTCGTTCATGCCCTTATCAATGCTGAACAAGTTGCTTTACGAGATTTTGAGAGAGAAGATCCTCATTTTTTCGAAGGATGTCTCCCTATTGAGCAACTGGCACGTCGTGGCATTAATACTCTGGCATTTGGCCCCATGCGGCCTATTGGATTGCGTGATCCTAGAACAGATCGTAGACCGTATGCGGTTGTCCAACTCCGCAAAGACAATCTCGCCGGAAGTCTTTACAACATAGTTGGCTTTCAGACTAATCTTAGATGGGGCGATCAAGAGCGAATTCTACGGCTGATTCCTGGGCTAAAAGATGCTGAATTCGTTCGTTTGGGACAAATGCACCGAAACACATTCATTAATTCACCCGCTCTGCTCAAGCCAACGATGCAATCCCGCCAGCGGGATGATTTGTTCTTCGCAGGGCAGATTACCGGTATAGAGGGATACGTTGGAAATATAGCAACTGGTCTACTAGCTGGTATCAATATGTGTCGTTATTTGAGTGGTCTAGAAATAATCGAACTTCCAGAAACGACGATGCTCGGCGCCCTATGCCATTATGTGACTCATGCAGACCCCAAAACTTTCCAGCCGATGAAAGCTAACTTCGGTATTCTTCCTGAACTTCCCAAACCTATTCAAGATAAGCGACAGCGTGCTGCAGCATATGCGGAACGCGCTGTACAAGATCTTCAACAGCTCATAGTTCAATTAAGCAATGAAGGTTTGCAAAGCATGACAATCCGGCCATAATGAATGATGTTTTGCGCTCATCGAAAGCGAACTTGCCAACGACATGCTTCTTCATGATTGGCTCACACACAACTATGATCCGGTGGTTGAGGCTGCTGTAGCAAAACTTGCACACAGTGACACTCTGAAATCTCAGACAATTGAAACCGTGCAAGTCTTTTTTGCGGCAGTGATAGATGCCGTAAGCACTGGATCATTCGATCCCCTGAGTGAAATCTTTGCTGACTGGGTAGGATCACGAAGCGCGACTAGTGGACTAGAGCAGCCCAGCCTACTCCCAGTACTTGGTGTATTAAAAGAGGTTGTATACGACCAGATTGTTCGCACTACAGAGGCCGATAAAATCGTTCGATTACTTTTAGAATGCGATGAGCTTTTTACACAATCCATGATTCGATTAGCTTCACTCGAAAGTCAATCTCTACTGCATGAAATGCGACTCAAGCTCCAAAAAGCCGAAGCTCGTATCTGGCATCTAGACAAAAGTAAATCGAACTTTATAGCTGTTGCGGCTCACGAGTTAAGAACACCCCTCACTCTAGTCGAGGGCTATGCCGATATGATGATTTCTTTGTCACAGACAAATGATGCGCAAAGTTCAATGTTACTCACTGGAATTAAGAGTGGTGCAAAGCGTCTTCGCGACATCATTGACGATATTATTGATGTTTCCCTATTAGATTTAAGGCTTATGGAATTTCATTTCCAACCCATCTGGCTTGCACACGTCATTAACGCAGCCGAACGCAGCGTGAAGAAGGCATTTGCAGATCGCCAGGTTGAAATTGTCGTTGATCAGGACACCATCACCAACGAACCAACCTATGCCGATCCAGATCGGTTGCTGCAGGCCTTCCAGAAAATATTAATGAACGCGGTGAAATATACACCCGATGGCGGAAAAATCGAGATCAGGGCGCGTTCGCTTCCGGGATTCACCGATGTGATGGTAAGAGACACGGGTATTGGCATTTCAGCTGCACATCTGCCGCACATCTTTGATACTTTCTCAGCTCTGGGGGATTCGTCACTACACTCCAGTGGAAAGACAAAGTTCAAAGGAGGCGGACCTGGACTAGGGCTTCCAATTGCGCGAGGGATTATTGAAGCGCATGGCGGTACTATTTGGGCTGAAAGCGAAGGTCATGATGAGGTTAAGCTCCCTGGGAGTACTTTCCACATCATGATGCCAATGCACACGACTCTTCCAGAAATACCGGCATGGCGCTCAAACGAAGAATGGTTGACCTCTGGAGAGAAACGTGTCTAATCCACTGCCACGGCCAGCTCACCGCTTGAACGCCCTTCCTACCTATTTTTTCGCTGTTCTGGGGCAAAAAATACAAGCGCTTCAGGCTATGGGAATCGATGTAATTAGCCTGGATATTGGCAGCCCTGATATGCCACCTCCTCCAGAAGTAATCGAGGCACTTGCAAAATCAGCTCGGCACCCCAACCATCACGGCTATTCAGGTTACCGGGGCATACCTGCTTTCCGCGAGGCAATTACTCGATACTATGCGAAGCGTTTCGGGGTCATTCTGAATCCAGACTCTGAAGTGCTACCACTTCTTGGAAGCAAGGAGGGAATTGTCAATTTAAGTCTGGCTTACATTGATCGTGATGATCTGGCTTTAGTACCTGATATTGGATACCCGTCTTATTCGATGGGGGCACGGCTTGCTGGGGGAGATGTATATTGGCTGCCAATTAGAGAGTCATCAGCATTTTTCCCGAATTTCACCTCCATCCCTTCAGATATCAGCGCGAAGGCCAAGCTGCTCTGGCTGAATTATCCAAACAACCCAACTGGTGCAACCGCCGATGCTGATTTCTATGAACAAGCTGTTCGATACTGCCTGGATCACAATATTATCCTTGCATTCGACAATCCCTATGTAGATGTTACCTTTGACGGCTACAGGGCAATGAGTGTTCTCGAAGCTGATCGAGCAAAAGACTGTACGGTTGAATTTATGTCCTTTTCTAAAACCTTCAATATGGGAGGATGGCGGCTAGGCGCTGCTGTGGGTAATGAAAACATTCTCAAGACCCTTCTTCAGGTTAAGAGTAATGTCGATAGCGGTCACTTTCGCGCAGTCTACGATGCAGGCATCGTTGCGCTAGACACAACACCGCAGTCCTGGATCGACCAGCGAAACATTATTTATCAGCAGCGTCGGGACAGAATCCTCGCAGCACTTCCGCTTATCGGCCTCGAAGGGCGCAAGACAGCCGGCTCGATGTATGTTTGGGGGCGAGTTCAAGACGGAACAGGCGGAGAATATGTAGAAGAGGCACTCACCAAGGCGCATGTTGCGTTGGCTCCTGGTGATGCTTATGGCCCAGGAGGAAAGCAGTACGTTCGTATTAGCCTTGGAGTGCCCGATGACCGGCTCGACTTAGCGCTTGATCGGCTGAAAATCTGGTACGCTTCGCGCCCAGTGTCCTCGTAGGCCAGTGTTGAAACTGTAAGGTCTCACAGTATGCAGATGATCCATGAAACATCCGTTCACCGAGAACGGGTATTATTAGTAGGCGTAGAAGTGCGCGGCAGTCGCCCTCTGCTCAACCTTTATGACTCGCTTAAAGAATTGCATCTTCTTACAGCTACGGCGGGCATGGAGGTCGCAGGACAAACAACTCAGCGATTGCAGCAAATTGACCCCAATACCTTTGTTGGTTCAGGAAAAATCGAAGAGATTAAGCAGACAGTCATTGACCAGGATATAAACGTCATCATATTTGACGATGAGCTTTCTCCCCGACACCAGCGCCAGCTCGAGAAGGAACTCGGTGAGAACGTAAAGGTTCTGGATCGCTCCGCCCTAATCCTCGATATTTTTGCCCAGCATGCCAGAACACGCGAAGGAGCACTACAAGTCGAGCTGGCTCAATACGAATATCGCCTACCGCGATTGACGCGGTTATGGACTCATCTTGCGCGGCAAGCTGGAGGTGGAGGAGCGCGAGGTGGAGTTGGCGGCGTTGGACTGCGTGGTCCAGGTGAAACGCAGTTGGAGGTAGACCGCCGTGAGATCAGCCGCAAGATCAGTAAACTTAAAGAAGAACTGGAACATGTCCGGATGCAGCGGCGGCAGTATAGGCAGCAGCGTCATCGTGCAGGAATCCCAGTTATTGCTCTTGTGGGATATACCAACGCGGGTAAGTCAACCCTACTGCGCGCAATCACAGGAGCTGATGTCTACGTTGCTGACCAGCTTTTTGCTACCCTCGACCCACTAACCCGGCGTGTAGACCTGCCTTCAGGAAGGCAGATATTGCTTACTGATACTGTGGGATTCATTCAAAAGCTGCCGACAACACTTGTCGCCGCATTTCGGGCAACTCTCGAAGAGGTTGCGGAAGCGGACGTGCTGCTGCATGTGGTAGATGCCTCTCACGCCAATGCGACCCAACAAATCGAAGCGGTTGAAGATACACTCGCTGAAATTGATGTTCCGAATATCCCGCGAATTCTGGTATGGAACAAAATTGATCGATGGGTTACCGCCACCCTACCCAACCGTATCGGCCGGGAAGTGTACGCTGCAGAAGTTCAAGTTTCGGCCCTGCAGGGAACGGGAATTCCTGAACTACTCGACACTATTGAAACAGTTATCGCTTCCCAGTTATCACAAGTGCAGCTCCTTATACCCTATCACCGGGGTGACCTGGTATCACTGCTCTTTGACCATGCCAATGTAGACACTCAGGAACACGTCGAAGAGGGAATCATGCTGACGGTACAGCTACCGCCAGAAATGAAAGACAGATTCAAAGAGTACGAAGTTACAGGATAATGAACTATGTTTAAGCGCATCGACGAATCCACCTGGCTGGCGCGGAGGATTGCAGCACTTTCAGAATATCTGGCAAAGCGACGCGGCATACCCGTTGTATTGGGTATCTTCATTCTTATAATAAGCTGCGTACTACAGGTCATTCATGTTTATGCACCATCGCAGGGATTAGCGCTTGCTGGGATCATCTTGATGTATCTCGGCATCCTTTTTGCTCTGATTGGCTTTTTAGTTTCAGAGGCACTGGGCAAGTGATCCGTGAATTGGGAATTACGTCCACTAAATACAGTTGAAGAACTAGAGGACATTGTTGATCTTGAAATCAGAGTGTGGGACTTGGATCCTCGTGATGCAGTCCCCAGTAATCTTTTGCATGCAATGGCCAATACCGGAAGCCTCATCGTCGGTGCTTACAATTCGGATGATTTGATTGGCATGGCATTTGCCTTTCCGATATTCAAGTCCGGTAAACGAATACTTTGGTCTCATATGACTGGTGTTCATCCCGATCATCAAGGACAGGGAGTTGGGTTTGCACTTAAGCAGTATCAGAGAACTTGGGCGTTGGAACACGGCATCAGTGAAATACGCTGGACATTTGATCCCCTTCAGCGAGGAAACGCCAACTTCAATCTCCACTGTTTGGGCGCAACCACCAACATTTACTATGTCCATTTCTATGGCGACATGGGCGGCATTAACGCCGGCTTACCGTCTGATCGCGTAGAAGTCTCCTGGCTGTTACGCAATCCACGAGTAAAACAACTAGCCCGTTCATCTCGTGACACAATTTTCCTGACTCCTCCTACAGTAACTTCTCTCGAACCGGAAATAACAATAGTACGCTTCCGACAAGGACATGGGCTTACCTTAGACCTTCCAGAGTCATGGGGCCATCGAACTTACTACGTTGAGCTACCTGGTAATCTGAAGTTTATTAAGCAGACACAACCGGAACTGGCACTCCAATGGAGATTGGCAGTACGAAGTGCCTTACAGGCTGCATTTTCGCGAGGATATGTTGCGACCGATGTGGTCGAGAGTCAGGGACGTTATGCCTACGTCCTGACTGCACCAGAGCAATGGTATCTGTATGTGGTTCGCTGCCAGGATGACACCCTTTATACTGGCATTGCCACGGATATACAGGAGCGCGTCAATCGACATAATGCTGGAAAAGGTGCGGCGTACACATCTACTCGCAGACCTGTTGTATTGATCGGTGCTTGGCAAATGCCAAATCGCAGCGCTGCTATGAAGGCTGAAGCGCGTTTTAAGAAGCTTACACGGTCTCAAAAGCTGGAACTGATTTCACAACGTGAGGCATTTGCCGATGGACTGTTCATTGATGAACTCACTTTCTAAAAAGTTTCTCTACGAGTTGTCATCACTGACATGCGTGGTAAAATCGCGCACCATTCGATGCACAATTTGAATTCGAAATTGAACGTTTAAGTTAGAAGGGAAGCCATAATGCGATTCAAACATACTCTGATCCTGACATTCTTTCTCGTATTGGCAATCAGTCTCACGGGAACACTTGCTCAAGATGTGTTACCAGACTTGGGCGGGCGTACCATCAAGGTTGCTACCGAGAATGCCTATATTCCGTTCGGGTATATCAATCAGGAGACGGGTCAAGCTGAAGGCTGGAACTATGATGCCATTGGCGAGATCTGCCAGCGTCTGAATTGCGTTCCTGAGTTTATCGAAACCTCATGGGACGGGATGCTGGCCGCAATCGGTCGTGGCGAGTTCGACGTAGCTGCTGATGGGATCACAATCACTGAAGAGCGAAAGGCAACTGTCGATTTCTCCATCGGGTACATGTCAGTTGAGCAGGTCATCCTGGCACGAGCTGATGAAAATCGCTTCAGTTCAGCCGAAGAACTGGCCGCAAACACCGAACTACGGCTTGGCTCGCAGGCTGGCACAACGAACTATGCGACTTCAGTGGAACTCGTTGGTGAGAGTCGCATTGTCGTCTATGACACCTTCGGCGTAGTTGTCCAGGCGCTCCTCTCTGGTGATGTCGACGCAGTAATCATCGACAATGTGGCTGGCCAAGGGTATGTTGGTGTCAACGCAACCGAGTTGAAAATCGTAGGTGACCCGCTGACATCAGATGCTTTAGGATTTGCTTTCACAAAAGGGTCCGATCTTGTTGAGCCATTCAATGCTGCCCTCGCAAGTATGATGGCAGACGGTTCCTTAGACCGGATCAATGGCAAATGGTTCCCCCCAACGGTTCCTGATCTTGGTGGACAGACAATCACCGTCGCCGTAGAAAACGCATACATTCCATTTAACTTCATCGACCAGCAGTCGGGCGAAGCGGTTGGATGGGACTATGATGTTCTGAGAGAACTCTGCAACCGTTTGAACTGCGTGCCAGAGTTTGTTGAAACCGCTTGGGATGGGATGATTATTGCTGTATCCAATGGCGAATATGATATGGCAGCAGACGGAATCACCATTACCGAAGAGCGGAAACAACAGGTTGATTACTCTATCGGTTATATCCAGGTCGACCAGGTTCTTCTGGTACGCGTCGACGAATCTAGGTTTAGGAGTGTTCAGGATTTTGTAAATGATACTGCACTCCGAATTGGCACACAGCCAGGAACGACCAACTACAATGTCGCAGTTAACTTGGTTGGCGAAGATCGCATCGTCGCGTATGACACATTCGGCGTTGCTGTCCAGGCGCTAATCGCTGGAGATGTCGATGCCGTGGTGATGGATAACGTCGCTGGGCAGGGATACGTGGGAGAGAATTCCGACAAAGTGAAAATTATCGACACCTCGCTCAAGTCTGATGCGCTTGGATTTATCTTCCCGAAAGGGTCAGATCTTGTGAAAGCGATCAATGCGGGACTCATCAGTATGATGAATGATGGCACGCTTGATCAGATCAACACGAAGTGGTTCCCCCCACAAGTAAACTAATTCCGTTAACATATGGTTTACAGAGAACAGGGGTACTATATGTACCCCTGTTCTCAATTCCAGATGAGGTATTCAACAAACTGATGCTCAGCACAAGTGATCCTCAATCAACCGTTGGCCCTCAGACATCAAATGTCCGAATAAAAAACAGACTAGGGTTTCTGTATACAGCCCCTTGGTGGCTGCTGTTCTTGATCGTTCTCGGAATAGATATCGCATTTCTAATTGCCTCAACCGAAATCTACGCCAATATATTCGACAAGCTTCGCGAAGGAATCGCGATGACGTTGGGAGTCAGCGTCATTTCTTATATGTGTGCTATCACAATTGGTCTTACCGTTGGACTTATTCGATCTAATCCCCCGGTTCCACCTAAGCCAGGGTCCGGCCTGTCAGGTGCACTCAAGGCATCAGCCAAGACCATTATCTACAACCTCGCAACCTTGTACGTCTCTGTCATGCGTGGTTTGCCCATTCTCATTGTCCTTCTCATTGTCGCGTTCGTCGTCGTTCCGGCCGTGCGCGATTATCTTGAAGTCGTACTCGGCGTTGAACTAGCATTCCGAGGAAGTTCACCTGAATCAGCAATCATCGCGTTGGCACTTACTTATGGCGCCTTTTTGTCAGAAACATTTCGAGCTGGAATTCAATCTATAGGTCGCGGACAAGTTGAGGCGGCTCGCTCTCTTGGCATGACCTATCTTCAGACCATTCGCTACATTGTGCTGCCCCAGGCTGTTCGACGCATTTTGCCTCCTCTGGGGAACGATCTGGTATCTATGATAAAAGACTCATCGCTCGTGCAGATATTGGGTGTGAGAGACATCAGCCAAATTGCAAAGACCACTTCTGGTGCCAATTTCCGTTATCTGGAAACCTACTCGATTGTCGCGATGATCTACCTCACCATGACAGTGATAGGGTCTCTGTTCACACGTTATCTTGAAAGAATCACAAAGCTGGATCACTAAGAGTTCACCACCAACTCGATAAAAACTCCAGTTCATGCTTGAGCATCACTGAGTTTCGTTCAGATCAACCCAATAAATATCTGGGCTGAAAATGCTGTGGATATAGAGTCTCATGTCAGGAGAGATGGTTAAACCGGCGAGGGGCGCGGCAAGCTCAGTATACACAACAATCTCTACATCACTGGCTTTACAGCCACCTTGTTCGCGGCACTCGACAGGATTAACACGTCCAACAACACCTCTGCTGCCAAGGGCATAGCTCATGTAGAGATATCCATTGGAGGCCACAACAAGATTGGTCACATTTTGCAGGCCGCTTACAAGAGGTTGAAAGACGCTAGGATCAGTACTGTCAATTACCGGACTGGGATTCACAATGAAGTCACGGCTAAACCACTCAATTGCTCGTCGAGCACTGCCAGTATTAGACACATAGATATAATCACCATCTCGTGCTAATCCAGTTGGCGAGCGCAGTCCTTTCACTGCTTCACGAACTTCACCATCACGGTTAATGACAACAAGGTTATTCGCTTTTAGATTCGAAACCAGAAATTGTCTATCATCCAGTTGGGTTATTCCCCACGGGCCGGCTAAGTTTGAGGCAATTATCTTGCTCACACCCTGCACAATCTGGATGAAATTACCACTTTGGAAGTCAGGAACCCAAAGACTCACCCCACCAGATTCATCAGTTGCCAGGAGTGTGTGAGCGTTTTTCACGCCGTAGATATACGGATTAGTCTCTCCTGTATCTGCCAAAATTTCGTAAACCGTCCAGTCTCCTGTGCAAGATAGATACAATCGATTATCATGCCAGGTAACGCCATTAGGGCGCTGAATATTGCCAGTTAGTACGGAGAGCTGTTCTTGTGTAAAAGCAGATGGACTTTGCTCATCGGGTTGGATTACTCCCGGTGGAGTTGGTTGGACAGTAGTGATGCTAGGTGGGGATGTCTTTGTTGGCGCTGGTGTGGCAGTTACTTCGGATTGTGCAACCGCAGGCAATATGGCGGATAAGCTAACAATAAAGGATACAAGAATGAAAACGAGTAGAGCTTGCTGGATACGCATGATGAGAGGGTCTTTCCGTTTCTTATGAGAGTACGTTCAGTTTCATGTCGGTTGGGGAAGTCGAATATAGAAGCTTGTACCTACTCCAGGTTGGCTGCTGAGCCAAATTGTTCCCTGGTGGTTTTCAACAACAGTCTTCACTAGGCTCAAACCCAGACCAGTCCCGGAAATATGCTCAGCGCCAGACTGCCCTTTCTGGGCGCCGCGCCAGAATCGATCAAACACATATGGTTGAAGCTCAAGAGGAATACCAATTCCGGTATCTTTAACCTCAAACTGCACATGCTCGCTATCACACTTGAGCAGATTGAGTTGGACTATGCCACCATCTGGCGTGAATTTAATTGCATTTTCTAGCAGATTACTCAATGCGCGCTCCAGTTGGTCTGGATCAACACGAACTTCAGTCACATGTGGATCAATTTGAGTGAATAGTTGTATGTTTCGTTCACGCGCTGCGGGCATCATATCCTCAATAAGTCTATCAAAAAGCGTCGATGGAGCACATTGATCCAAGGATATGGGGCCATTCCGAATTCGTTCAAGATCAAGAATGCCACTGATAATGCGATTCATTCGAACAAGCTGCTTCTGAATAACACTCAATGATTCATGAATGTCTGGATTGGGCAGATCACGAAGGTCTTCAGCAAGGAGATCAAGATTAGCAAGAGCTGCCTGCAGTGGATTTTTCAGGTCGTGACTGGTCATGCGGATCATTTCGCTCTTGAGTCGATCCAGTTCCTTAAGTTCTGTGATATCGTTCAATACCGCAACCCAACCCTCAACGCGAGGACGGCCCAACTGTCCTACATGGCTGCTGAAGGTTCTGCCATTTACAGTTACTTCATAGATGTATACTCGGTTATTTCTAAGCTCGCGCAGAGCCTTGAGCGGATACCTGGGTAGCAAAGAAGGTGGAATTGTCTGAGCTACAGAGCCAGAGTCCATCCGATAGACTTCGTAAATGAGTTTCTGTGCAGCAGGGTTTGCGAAGAGCAGCCTTAATCTTCGATCCACTGCGACAACGGGATTCTCAGTACTCGTCAAGACAGCCTCAAGCTGACTCCGAGAAGCTTCAACCTGCTCTGTCAGAGCAAGCTGTTCTTTGAACAACCGGCTGTGGGCAATTGCAACAGCTGCTTGTGCACTTAAAAGTTCAAGCCGTTGTACATCCTCGCGTTCAAATAACCGTCCCTTCCGTCCAGCAATGACCATTAGTGTGCCGATGGTCTCTGAGCTGTAAATGAGTGGAACAGAAATCACAGAACCAAACGTCTCATGAGCCAAGGGTAGATCGGGTTCAGAGTTCCAGTCGCGCCCATAGTTTTCCAAATACAATGACTGTTGTGTCTCGGCGACTTTCCCTGCCGCCCCCTGCCCCCATTCGAGTTTCCAACGTATGTAACTGGCTGGTAAATTGTGTACTGTAACCAGTTCAAGGTTGTTTCCCGTTTTTAGGAAGATTCCTGCTGCATTTGCATTGAGCCAACCAGTTGCTTGACGCGCAATCTGGTCAAGTACTGTATCCAGAGCAATGTGGCTGCTGATTGCCAAACTCACTCTATGTACTGCCTCAACTTGGCTAATTCTCTCGCTCAATGGTTGAATAATCTCGCGCCGCACAATCGCAAAACTGATGAGGAGCGTTGACAGTCCCGCAAGAATTGACGAAACTGATGAAACCTGGAGTGCCGGATTCAGAAATCCCAACATATGGCTGAGCAAAAATAGCACAAGACCAGCAGTAAGACCCCGTGATTCGAGTTTTCGCCTGTACTGCCAAATCAAATAAAGGGTCATTCCATCAAACGCCATATAGAAAGCTGCTGTAATTGGTCGCAAGCGGTAATCTGGAGCGTCGGCATTATCAAAACGATCTATTGGAATAGATGACTGGGTTATGAACAAAAGAATCTGGTATACGACGACAATCGCCAGACTGATATAAGCCAAAGTGCTAAAGCGCTTAGTCTGTACTCCAACCAGCACAGAAGTGAGGAGGTAAAGTCCTACACTGGTTCCTGTTTGTCCCAATTCTACGAATGAAAGAGCAAGTGGCCGAATCGGTGACAATGGATCAATAAAACTCGTAACGAGTAGGCCGAATGCCCCAACATTCCAGACCATGACTAGGAGCAAAAAAAGCGACAAAGTTTGGTTTAGTTGCTTACGAGCGTCGTACCACAGAACAATGAGGACAAAACTGAGCGCGAGCGCTAATGTTAGGCCGTTGGACAGCAGAGTTATCGTATTTAGCCAAGACATATGTTGATTACGGTTTGATCCCTGAGGGGGTCTGGCGTTCAAACCGATAGCCGACGCGGTGCTCCGTCAAAATGTAGATCGGGTTCGCTGCATCAGGTTCAATCTTGCGCCGAAGTTGACTGATATACACACGAGGATAATAGATGTCATCAATATACTCGCGTCCCCAAACTTGCTCAAGAAGATCGCGCTGGGTGACTACGCGTCCGGCATTTTCTAGCAAAATTGCAAGAAGTTTGAATTCCGTTGGCGTTAAGTGAATTTTCCGACCCGACACATGGACATGTCGCCGGTGTAGGTCGATGCTCAAATAACCGTCGTTGTATCCTTGTTCACTATCTAGCGCGGCAATCTGCGACCGTCGCAGTAGAGCGCCTACGCGCGCCACAAACTCATTGAGGCGAATCGGTTTGATCAGATATTCATCTGCGCCAGCACTTAATCCCTGTATCACATCCTCTTCGGTGATTGCCTGGGCGGAGAGCATCATAATCGGCGTGTCGGCAATTTCACGGATTCGCTGACAAACAGTTAGTCCATCCATGCCACCAGGCATCACAATATCTAAGATGACAAGATCTGGCCGTTCAGAGTGGAACATACGCAAGGCAGACAGACCATCACCACAAAGGATGACTTCGAATCCTTCTCTGCGCAGCTTCCGCCCTATCGCATCCCGGATTGCTTGTTCATCATCGACGATCAAAGCCTTCATGAGACGCCTGCTTAATCAACCTGTCATTCCATAATGAGCATCTACTTGGTAGTGTAGCATCGACTATGTACCGCGAACAAGTCAGATCAGTACCAAAGAGTGGAGGACACGTCAGGTTGTAATCGGCAAGTCTTGCTATAATTTGGAATGGTTAAGGGAAATTGTGTCAGTACTCTCTTTAGGAAGGCATAGTTCATTATGGCTCGTGAAGCCAGTTTTCGCTCGCTAGTATTCCTGCTCGTTCTTTTAGCTGCTGCCTGCAACCTAAGCAATGCACCAGAGGAACAGCAGATTGCGTTGACAGATATACCGACCAACACACCACCTGTAACCCGAACGCTCCTCCCAACGGGTGGTGTTCCAACGACATTACCAATTACTACTCTTACAGTTCCCACAACCCTTCCTCAGCAATTCCCAACATCTCAACTTCCTCCCACTGTAGTAGCGTTATTTCCATCGCCAACACCAGCTCCTATTAGCATCGTGATTCTGTCTCCCATTCCGGGAAATGTGGTAGCTGGGAACGTGCAAGTTCTTGGCGCAGCGATTCACCCGTTATTCCTCCAGTATCAATTGGAATTTGGCCCCGATCCTAATCCGGGCAATCTATGGTACCCAGCAACAGGAATTTCACAGCAACCTGTTGTCAATGGGCTGTTGGGTATCTGGAATACAAGTGCTATACAGGACAGCACCTATCAACTTCGGCTTCGAGTTACACTTCGGGACGGCACGTCTCTCGCAACCGTAGTGAATAACATCCGGATTCAGAATCAGGCCCCTACTCCCGTTCCATCAGCTACTCCAAACATCCAGCGGCCAATTGCTGCTTTTACTCAAGATCGCACATCTGGACTGTCTCCATTGGTTGTCCGCTTTTTCAACCAATCCAGTGGAACTATCAGTACATACTTCTGGACATTCGGTGATGGTGGCAGCAGCAGCGAAGCTAATCCGATTTACACGTTCCGCAATCCAGGTATCTACACAGTAACGCTTACAGTCACTGGGCCTGGTGGGTCATCAAATTTCTCCCAGCAGATCAATGTTCAAAGCGCATCTGCGCCTATAGCAGCTTTCACCCAAGACAAGACCAGCGGCCCTTCTCCTTTAACTGTTCAGTTCACGAATCAATCTACTGGTATCATCACAACTTATAACTGGAACTTCGGTGATGGCACGACTAGCACAGAACAGAATCCACTCCACCAATTCACTGCAGTTGGTACTTACAATGTGATCTTGAGTGTGACCGGGCCAGGAGGCACCTCCTTTGTGACCCGAAAGATCACAGTGGAAGACCCTGTAATTCCAGCACCTGTGGCGGCCTTTACGCCTGACAAAACGACAGGAACAGCTCCTCTTGCAGTCGTGTTCGCTAATAGTTCAACAGGTCAGATCACCAGCTATGTCTGGGATTTTGGTGATGGTCAAACCAGTACAGACAAGAACGCTGTCCACACTTTCACAGGGGTGGGAAGCTATCGAGTACGGCTAACTGCGATTGGTCCTGGTGGGCAAAATACCGCCGAAGCGACCATAACGGTCAGCCAACCGCCAAACGCCCCAATTGCGGCATTTTCTCCAAATGTGACATCGGGAAACACTCCCCTCACAGTGCAGTTTACAAACCAGTCTACTGGGGAGATTACCTCCTATACTTGGAACTTTGGAGATGGTACGACGAGTGCTGAAGCAAGTCCATCTCACACCTTCACCAGCCCTGGCACATACACGGTTCGATTAACAGTGACTGGTCCTGGCGGAACCACCGAAACCCAAGCAGCAATTACCGCGATAAACCCCGTCGCCGAACCTATCGCAGCTTTCAGCGCAAATCCGGTCAGTGGAGATGCGCCGCTTACCGTCAACTTCTCGAATCAGTCCACTGGGGAGAGCCTATCATTCACATGGGACTTCGGTGATGGACAAACAAGCACTGAGGTCAATCCAACCCATATTTACAACGCGGCAGGGAGCTATACCGTCAAACTTACTGCATCAAATTCCGCAGGTTCACAAACAGCACAAGCCATCGTGACGGTATCCCTACCAACGCCAACATCAACCTCAACTGTACCGCCTACAGCAACTTCAACAGCAGTCCCTGCACTTCCGCCTACTGCCAGCTTCACAGCCGACGTAACAACGGGAACAGCTCCGCTGACTGTCAACTTGAGCAGCACCTCGACTGGTGACATCACCAGCTATGCCTGGACGGTGCAGGACAGCGCTGGCAGCATCATCGCCACTGGTGACCAACCCAACCTCACGACTACCCTGCTTAACGCGGGTGACTACACCGTCAACCTGACCGTGACTGGCCCCGCTGGCAGCAGCACCGCCACACCGCTGCTCATCTCCGTCAGCCCGGCAGCACCGTCCATAAATGGTTCTATTGCTTATGCGACAGATCGAGATGGTAACGTTGAGATTTACCGTCTTGATCCTGATGGAACCAGGACAAATCTAACAAACAGCCTTGCCGAAGACACCGACCCTGCATGGTCATTTGACGGCAGTCGAATTGCGTTTACCTCAAGCCGCGATGGTAACGCTGAGATTTATGTCATGAACATGGATGGCTCTGATGTTCGCCGCGTGACCACAGATACTGATGTTATCGCTGATGACGACGAGCCAGCCTGGACGCCTGATGGCCGCATCATTTTTGTGACTAACCGCGATGGTAATAACGAAATCTACATCATCAACGCGGACGGGTCTGGGATGGCCAATCTGACACTTAGTCCCGCCAACGATGTGGCCCCGGCAGTTTCACCAGATGGATCGCGAATAGTATTCATGTCGGACCGTGACGGGAACAACGACCTCTATGTTCTGAGTCTCGGAGATGGCTCCGTCGTTAACATTACGAATCATCCAGGTCTGGATGCCAGTCCAAGCTGGACACCTGATGGTCGAATTCTATTCGTCTCTGACAGAGATACAGCATTCGCCCAGATTTATGTGATGGATGCAGATGGTTCGAATGTGGTCAGGCTTTCAGATGGCAGCAATGCGGACATCTCTCCAGCTATGACACCCGATGGCAGTCAAATCGCTTTTGTGTCGCAGCGAGAAGGCTTCCCACAAATCTACATAATGAATGCCAACGGGACAAATGTGGTCAAATTGTCCGATGGGTCAGCGGCCGAGTCAGTCCCAGCCTGGCGGCCCTGATCACAAGGCTGCTAAATTAAATAACGTCACTATGTTGTATAAAGACCAGGCTAGATAAATTTAGTCTGGTCTTATGTCTTGAGTTGTGGTGAGGCCTATGCAGCAGCAAAGACTGCGAAATTCCCAGGTAAGTCTTTGGTTTGTTTTAGTACTGCTCATTTTTAGCGCGTGTCGGCCAGCTCCAACAGAACGGCAGATACGTGTAACTGTAATTGTGGATGGACGAGAACGCACCTTTATCATCTCATCGCCAACCACGGTCGAAGAATTCCTGAGGAACCCTAAGGTCGATATTCAGCTTGGTGAGCTGGACCGGATCAATCCACAGCCGTTTACTCAAATCACCGATGGGATCGAAATTCGGATTGCCCGTGTCAGTGAACAAAATGAATGCGTCCAATCAGAAATACCGTTCAGACAGACAACCGCCCTAAATGAAGGTCTACAACCTGGAGAACAACGGGTCGTCCAAGCTGGCCAAAATGGAATTCTGGAAATTTGTTATCGGGTCACAATTGTTGACGGCACTCCAACTGATCGTGTCGAGATCGGTCGTACCGAGATCAGAGCCGCCCGAGATGAAATTATCTACACCGGTCCTACCGGAAGCATCGAACCCGTTCCCATCACAGGTACTCTCGCTTACATCAGCAATGGCAATATCTGGTTGATGCAGGGCAGCAGCACAACAAAGCGCCCTGTTACAACAGAAGGTGATGTGGATCGTCGAGTATTCACGATTGCACCTGATGGCCGCAAACTGCTTTTTGCCCGCAAGCTAGCCGTTAACTCGGCAACTGCATTCGGAAACCAGCTCTATCTCATTGCAGATATTAGCCAACCGACGGATCCCGTTGCACTTGTGCCCAACAATGTTCTGTATGCCGAATGGATCCCTGGACAGGATAACACGATTAGTTACTCGACGGCCGAACCACGTGACGCTAACCCTGGTTGGTTAGCTTACAACGATCTCCAACAGATGAGAATCGACCCCACTACAGGAAGCGCATTGAGCTTCAAGCAAATCTTGGATCGATCCGCGTCTGGACTCTATAGTTGGTGGGGAACCCGATTCCACTGGTCATCTGATGGTACAGCATTAGCCTGGGTTCAAGCAGATGGAGCAGGACTAGTCGATCTTGAGAATGGCAGGTTGGGCGCACCACTAATAAGCTATCCGGTATTGAGGCCCGTAGGAGATTGGTCCTGGCGCGCAACGATTTCATGGTCACCTGACAACGACCTTATTCTGACCACCATACACGGTGCGCCTGTCGGCAGCGAAAGCCCTGAGAACAGCCCTGTTTTCAACATCGCAGCAATTCACACGCAAGGCTTGTTTTCCGCACAGATCGTTGAGAATGCCGGAATCTGGGCAGCACCTCAGTTCTCTCCATTCGTCAGCAATCAGTCTGGTCAATTTCCCATCGGTTACATAGCCTATCTAAAATCACGAGACTCCTTTAATAGCATCAACGGTGAATACGACCTCGTAGTAGCTGATCGAGATGGAAGTAATGAACGGATCATATTTCCAGGAGGTGAGCGGCCAGGAATACGAGCACAACAAACAATCTTTATCAATCAAGAATTCACCTGGAGTCCCGATGGGAGACAGATCGCTGTGATCTATCAAGGCAACCTGTGGGTAGTCGATGTAGACAGCCAAATCAGCCACCAACTTACGCTAGATCAAGGGGCTTCAAATCCGGTCTGGGTACGATGAATCGACGCAGAACGTTTGTTGGCTTGATTTTGCTCGCAGTTTTCAGTGCAAGTGTTATCCAACTCTTCTTTTTGGCAGATCAACATGCTGTTGTAGACCGAGGCTTCGCAAATGCCGCTGAAGATGCCAACCTTCCGTTTCGCATTCCTCGTTTCGGTGTCAATGCAGAACTCACTCAATATGACAGCGTCACCCTTGACAAACAGTTGGCATGGATGGTCGATGCCCACGTCGTTTGGATCAGGCAGTTTGTTTATTGGGATAAGATTGAACCTGTACAAGGTGAGTATAAATGGGATTCACTAGACGCCATCTTCAAGGCCCTGGAACGTTATCCATCCCTCAGCTTGCTGCCTGTCATTATTAACACCCCTGCTTGGGCAAGAGCTGATTCGGGAATAGACAATCCGACTGTTCCGCCCCGCAACCCTAGTGACTTTGCTGACTTCGTGGCACAAGTCGCCCGCCGATATGGTTCACAAATCACTTACTACCAGATATGGGACGAGCCAAATCTGCGGGATGCATGGGGAGGATTAGATCCTCGACCTGCTGATTATGTTGCCTTGTTAGCTGCTGCCTATACCGCAATTCATTCCCATGATCCGAATGCATCTGTCATCGCAGCTGCGCTTGCTCCCACCATTGAAACAGGTCCGGCAAATCTAAGCGACGTGCTTTTCCTTGAAGCCATGTACGCAGCTGGTGCAAAAACATACATGGACGCAGTAGCTGCAAAACCATATGGTTTCAATGATAGCCCGTTAGAGCGGGCTGTATCTCCAAATCTATTAAACTTCTCGCGCGCAGTCTTGTTGCGAGAAGAAATGATCCGGCAAGGTGATGGCCACAAGGCACTTTGGGCGAGTGCCTGGGGATGGAACAGCTTACCGGATGACTGGACTGGACAATCCTCCATTTGGGGAGCAGTCTCCTCTGAGCAGCAGATCGCATTCACGATTGCCGCGCTGAATCGAAGCGATGAAGAATGGCCTTGGTTAGGGGGAATGATCCTAAACCACTGGCAACCAGCCGTAGCTTCAACTGATGCTCAGTGGGGATTTGCAATAGTTGATTCTTCTGGATCACCAACATTACTGTGGCAAGCGCTTCAAGAACGTGGACCAGAAACACTTGCAACCAATGGGATCTATTTTCCAGTTAATCCATTTGCAAAATACAGTGGTGTGTGGACATTCGGAGAACTAGGTGCTGATATCGGTTGGGTTAATGACAGCCAAATCAGTTTTGACTTTCAGGGTACACAGATCTCATTGCTTTTGCGGCAAGGTGACTTTGTCGCCTATTTATATCCCAGAGTGGATGGACAGCCTGCAAATGCCGTCCCTAGAGATTCTTTGGGCAACCCTTATGTGGTGCTAACCAGTCCTTCACTGAAACCTGAGACCCGAATGATCAAAATCGCCGATAAGCTAGAGCTATCCCATCACAATCTCCAAATCATCGCAGATCGCGGTTGGGATCAGTGGATTATTGCCGGATTTGCTGTTGGTACTGACTCACCTGCCGCAGCGCTCTTACCCTGGATGATCATCGCGACTGCCACCATGATTTCCTCGGTCGCGGGACTCCTATCAACGCTCCCAGAACAAGTATGGTACACGCCATGTGCTCTGGTTTTAAGACTAATTGATCGAATCCGTGCAAGCGGCCGCCTCATCATTAGTATGGCAGCATCCATAGCCGTGATGGTAGGCATGCTCATCACATGGGGTGATGGATATGCTGCGTTCATACGCCGCGAACCTGTCCCACTAGTGCTTGCCTTTGTAACTGCGGGACTCATCCAACTTAATCCTAGTTTCATCATTACCGTACTGGGGTTGCTTATCCTGTTTATCGTGATCTACAATGAAATCTACCTTGGTCTGGTACTAACGATCTTCTGGTCTCCTTTTTTTCTCTTCCCTGTCGAACTATATCGTTATGCATTCCCTTTGGCCGAGGTCACCATACTTTTGACAGCCATCGTATGGATACTGCGATACTTACAGGCTTGGAAACAACGCACTTATCATTCAGACCAGAGATCAGAAAATGCTTTCAGATCCAAGGCCATACTCCATACCCTCAAACCGCTTGACTGGATCATTGTGATCTGGCTCGCCCTTGGTTTTCTTGCCGCAGCTTGGTCTGAAAACCGAGCACCCGCGCTCACTGAACTTAGGGTTCTCTTCATTGAGCCTGCTCTTTTCTATGCAATCTTCCGATCTTCCAACCTCAAGCGTCATCAAGTGGTAACAATCATCGATGCGTTTATTATTGCGGGACTGTTCGTTGCAGTCATTGGACTGTGGCAATACATGAATGGCATAGCAGTTATCACGGCTGAAGATGGAGCGCGCCGACTTGCCAGTGTATACGGTTCTCCGAATAATGTTGCCTTATTTCTAGGGCGATGTCTTCCGTTTACCATCGCTTTTGTTATAGGCGGAGGGATCGACCACAAACGCCGCTGGATATATGGAGCAGTGCTTGTGCCTATGTTAACTGCCCTTCTGCTAACGCAGAGTGTCGGTGGCATCTTCTTAGGTTTGCCGGCAGCACTCGTAATGATAGCGTTGCTGCGTTGGGGAAAACGTTCCCGTTGGATATTGGTTGGATTAGGAACGTTTCTCGTCATAGCGTTCGTGATTTCACTGCAATCACCGCGATTTGCACGTGTACTGGATTTCAGCGAGGGAACAAACTTCTACCGCTTGCGAGCTTGGCAGAGCGCAGTCAATATGATCCGAGATCATCCCATTACAGGGCTAGGCCTCGATCAATTTCTGTATGCATTTCGTGGTCAGTACATTATGCCAGATGCTTGGCAAGAGCCTAATCTTTCCCATCCGCATAACATCTTACTCGATGTGTGGATTCGGCTTGGTATTGTGGGCGTTGCTTGGATATTAGTGTTTCAGTTTACATTCTGGCGAACTTGGTTGAAGGCGTATACAGCTACTGATACCTTCGCACAGGCTGTATTCATTGGATTGGCCGCCTGTATGGCGAATTTACTAGTGCATGGGCTTGTTGATAACAGCATCTTTGTTCAAGATTTGGTGTATGTATTTATTCTCCTAATCGCGCTCACCGCTCATTGGGCGAACATGCGAGCTATTGACGAGGAACATGATGTGATGGTGTAATGTAGCGAAAGCGGCGGGGGCTTTCATGAAAGCCAAGATAAACAAGGTGACGATTCACGTCACACAGGATGATATCCTATCACTTCCTGTGCAGGCTATCGTCAATTCTACTGATCCAAATCTGTCGCTTTCTCCTCGCCTTTTGGAGAGAGCAGGTGCTTCCCTGGTCCAAGCCTGCTCACATATTGGTTGGTGCGATGTGGGCAATGCCGTTGCTACAACAGCAGGTAACTTACCCTTCATGCAGATCATTCATGCAGTTGGCCCGCGGTGGGGTGAGGGAAGCGAACGAGGTAAACTCGCTAATGTGACACAAGCCTGCCTGCACCTTGCAGATCATCATCGCCTTCGTTCGCTGGCGATGCCTGCAATTGCCACTGGCGCGTTAGGATATCCAATCGAGAACTGTGCCAAAACCATGTTGACGCAGATCATTAACTTCATCCTGGACGGCCCGCGGCACATTAAACTGATTGTACTATGCGTAGAGGATACGGCCTCGTATCGTGTGTTTGTCTCCGAATTATCAGCCCAGATTGATTCCCTCAAAGCGGCCGGCGAAGGAGAGATCGCAGTTTAGTTCGTCTGTTCCTTATCATTCTGCCGCCTATACTTGTGTGGTAAACTCCTCTAGAGAATTCGGACAAACCTTCTGAGGGGGTAACTTTGCGCGTACTCGTTACTGGTGGTGCCGGTTTCCTTGGATCACATCTGTGTGATCGCTTTCTAGCTGAAGGTCATACTGTGATCGCTGTAGATAACTTGATCACAGGAAATACGCGAAATATTGCTCATCTAGCTGGTCATCCAAACTTCTCATTCATTCGTCACGATGTTACCAACTACATCTATATAAATGGTCCCGTAGATGCGGTATTGCATTTTGCTTCTCCAGCTAGCCCCATCGACTATCTAAAACTGCCTATCCAAACATTGAAGGTCGGGGCGCTGGGTACCCATAATGCACTTGGCCTTGCGATGGCAAAAGGTGCAAAATTCCTTCTGGCCTCGACCTCTGAGGTATATGGTGACCCACTGGAGCACCCACAAAAGGAAACCTATCCCGGTAATGTGGATCCGATTGGTCCAAGAGGTGTTTATGACGAGGCAAAACGTTTTGCAGAAGCCTTGACGATGGCCTATCACAATGTTCACAAAGTAGATACTAAGATCGTTCGTATCTTCAATACTTACGGCCCTCGGATGCGCTTAGCCGATGGTCGCGTAGTACCGAATTTCATCGCTCAAGCTCTCCGGCAAGAACCACTTACTATTTATGGTGATGGGAAACAAACGCGAAGCTTCCAATACGTCAGTGACCTTGTGGAAGGCGTTTATCGATTGCTCCATTCTGAATTCAATGACCCTGTCAACATCGGTAATCCTGACGAAATGACAATCCTCGAATTTGCTCAGGTGGTTAATGAGGTTACGGGAAATCCAGCCGGCATTGTATACAAGGATGAGCGCATCAAAGGTGACCCCCAAACTCGTCAACCGGATATTACCCGTGCCAAGACTATTCTTAACTGGGAACCGCGTATCAAGCTACGACAAGGGCTTGAGTCCACCATCCAACATTTCCGAGATATAGTGTGATCGGTTCTAGCAAAATTTCGTTACTTGAAGCAAACAGTACCTCCTCTCATCGAGTTCGACTGTTTGTCGGCATCAGCTCCGTGGCACTCGGCCTCGCGATTGCTGTCATGCCAATTCCTATTGGAATCATAGCCGGTTTCGTCACTGCGATTGTGCTTCTGTCCTGTATTACGCCTATCGCCGGATTGGCAGTGCTGCTTATTCTTGCTCCGCTACGAACACTCATTGCTACAGAGTCGAGTTTTCAAATGCCGCTCGACATTGGTCAGGTCACACTCATTGCAGTATTCATTGTGTATTTTATTGGCCGAGCTGCTTGGCAAAAGCAGATACTTCAAAGAACTCGAACACCTGTTTTAATCCCTCTTCTACTCTTCATTGTCCCAGCCGGACTCTCTGCTTTCTATGCAACCTCATTATCTGTATGGCTCAACGAATGGCTTAAATGGTTCCAAATACTTGCGCTCTCTGTCTGGGTCTATCAAATTGGCATAGGGAATCGTTGGCGCTGGATTGTCCTGGCGCTTGTACTCTCTGGAACCACCAATGCGCTCATTGGTGCATACCAATTCTTTGGCGGCAGCGGTGCTTTACACCTGCTTATCGGGGAGCGCTTCTTTCGAGCGTTTGGGACATTTGGGCAGCCTAATCCCTTTGGCGGATTCATGGGACTGCTCCTTCCGACCAGTATACTCATGACTCTAGCTTATCTTAATCGCTTACTAGGCATCTCGTCGGCTAACAATCCATACCGTTATCGTGATGGAAGTCTGGCTCTCATCTATGCGTTGGCCTCAGTCATCATGCTAATTGCTATTGGGATGTCCTGGAGTCGTGGAGCATGGTTGGGGTTAGCTGGCGCACTAGGAGTCATCGCTTTGAGCCTACCCCAACGACGCAAATTAGGACTCCTTATAGTTAGTGGAGCAGTTATTGCTGTTGCTGCTGGGTGGTATCTGGGACTAATTCCCCCATCATTGATGCAGCGACTTAGCAGCTCAACACAGGAACTTCTGGCATTCGAGGATGTGCGAGGTATCGATATCACCCCCGACAACTACGCTGTCGCTGAACGACTAGCGCACTGGCAGGCTGCCTTAAACATGGCAACACACTATCCATTCTGGGGAGTAGGATTTGGCAACTTCGAAGTCGTCTACAACCAATACCGTCTGATAAACTGGAGTGAAGCACTAGGACACGCTCACAACTATTTTCTGAATTTATTCGCAGAATTGGGTATCATTGGGTTGTTAGTCTATGGCAAGGCTTGGGTGTTGATAATCTGGCTGACTTGGCGATCAACATATCATCCCGACATTGTAGCGCGCTTTGCTGCTGTTGGGATGTTAGGAACCTGGACTTATCTCCATATCCATAGCCTATTTGACAACTTATACGTCAACAACATTTTCATTCATCTGGGCGTGATATTAGGCCTTCTTGCTGTTCTCAGCACCCAACTTAGTGGAAATATAAAGGTCGCGGCTCCATGAATCAGTCAACAATCCGCACCGGACAGCGCATGATCAGAAATCCGTTGGATTTTCCTATTAATGCAATAGCGGCAAGATTTGGGGATAAATCAAAAGAGGTCGAACGATTTCTCAAGTTTGCCATTGTTGGTGTGGTTGGTGCACTGGTTGACTTCGGGGTAGTTGCGCTGCTGCAAGCTTCCCTCTTACCTCCAACAAACAGCCGCGGCGAACCCATCATGCTGAACGTTGCACTAGCGACAACAATTGCGTTCTTAGCAGCAGTCATCAGTAACTTTACCTGGAATCGGCTGTGGACATATCCTGACTCGCGCTCTCGTTCAGCGAGACGCCAGTTAGCATTATTCGCCTTTATCAGTTTTGTGGGTTGGTTCGGGCGTACGATCTGGATTACCGTGTCATACCACTTCATTGGTGAACTGTTCATGCCGATACTACTGCCACTCATCCGCATCCTGCGACCAGCTTATATTCCGACGTATTCCGCAGAAGGCAAGCTGGGTACACTGATCGCTATGGCAATAGGAGTGGCGGTGGTAATGTTTTGGAACTTTTTCGCCAATCGACGCTGGACTTATAACGACGTATAACGTCAGCATCTTGTGCCACTGATTGGCGTTGATTACACCCCCGCCTATGAGCAAACTGGCGGAATTGGGCGCTATGTGCGCCAATTATTGGCTGCGTTGGCTGTTTTACCCGACGAAAACCAGTACCGCCTATTTGTAGCGGGCGCCAAGCGATCATCCCTCCCTAACCCGCTGGGGCCGCGATTTAGGTGGAGTCCAGCGAGAATATCGCCGAAATGGTTTGCTCGCCTATGGCATCGACTCAACTTATACATTCCAGTAGAAGTATTTGTTGGGCAAGTTGATATTTTCCACGCCACAGACTTTGTTCTCCCGCCTACTCTTCCACACACGCGTACTCTACTCACAGTGCATGACCTCTCTTTTGTTCGAGTGCCTGAGTCTGCTTCGCCTCGACTAAAGTCTTATCTGGAGAGGATTGTACCGCGTTCAGTGAAAAGAGCCGATTACGTACTAGCTGATTCGTTGGCGACAAAGTTAGACCTCATTGACTTATATGGGATTCAGCCTGAACGTGTTGGGGTTCTATTGAGTGGAGTTGGCCCTATTTTTCGCCCAACCCACTCTGCAAAATTCATCTCCACTCAAAAGAAATACCAAATTGGAGAGTGTCCCTACATTTTTGCTGTAGGGACGGTGCAACCCAGAAAGAATTATGCTCGCCTGATCGAGGCTTTATCGATTCTACGCTCACGAGGGCTAGAGATTGATCTGGTGATCGCGGGTGGCAAGGGGTGGTTAGAAGACCCAATCTATGCTGCACTAGACCAGTTCAGCATGCGGCCATATGTGCATTTCATCGGGTTTGCAGCCGACGACGACCTCCCAATACTCTACAGCCATGCACTTTGCTCTGTTTTTCCCTCACTTTATGAAGGATTTGGGCTACCTATCCTTGAGGCAATGGCCTGTGATACCCCGGTCATTACTTCCAATCTTTCCTCAATGCCAGAAGTAGCCGGGGACGCCGCAGTACTGATCAATCCCTATGATGTCGAGGACATTGCAAAGGGAATACAAAGCGTGGTTGAAGACAGCAATCTGCGCCAATCGCTTGTTCAGAAAGGACGAGAGCGCGTCAAACTATTCACATGGGAGAAGTCAGCACAGCAGCTTCTTCAGATATACCAACAGCTCCTCGGCTGATTTGCTAAAATAATCCTTGACACAGTTCAGATTGCGGAGAAATTCTGTGAGCGAACAGCAGCTTCCTGATTTTAGCGGCCTCGAAGGCTCACTTCTACTCAGAATGCTCAGCCAGGCAGGTGCACGGGCAGTTCTTGCTGAAGAAGCAGCCGACCTGGGTATCGCGGACAATCGCCCCTACCCTTTCCTAGCAATTGTAGGGCAGCACGAAATGCGCGTGGCGCTGATGCTGGCTGTAATCAACCCTTCAATCGGAGGCGTTTTGCTGATCGGGCCGCGTGGTATCGGAAAAACTACGGCAGTTCGAAGCCTAAGTGAAATCTTGCCGGATGTAGAAGTAAGTGACTCAGAGGATGGCGCATTACTATCCGACATGAGCTTACCGAATGCGCAGGTGCTTTACCCGGAAAGTTACGAAAAGTACCTGGCTGGTCAGCCAATTTCACACTACGAGCCAGTAAAGTTGGTGGAACTGCCGCTGAATGCCCGTCTAGAAGACGTGGTTGGTGGTATCAATGAACGGGCAGCCATCCAGCAGCAGCGCGTGCGATTGGAGAAAGGCATCCTAGCACGGGCAGATAACAATATCCTGTATGTTGATGAGGTTAATCTGCTGGCTGACGAGATCGTCGATGCTATCCTGGATGCTGCCGCTCAGGGAAGCTATACAGTACGTCGAGGGGCAATGGCGGGAACATACCGGGCGCGGTTTGTGCTGATCGGCTCAATGAATCCGGAAGAGGGACGGCTGCGCCCACAGATTATGGACCGTTTCGGTCTTCGGGTAAACGTTCGAGGACTAATGGCGAAGGATGACCGGTTGGAAATTTACCGGCGAGTTCATGCCTACCGGCGTAGCCCAACCCAGTTCATCAAGCAGTGGGAGATGGCGACGGCGGCCACGCGGGAAGAGATACTCCTAGCACGCGAACTGCTCAAAGAGACCACTCTAGCCGATGAGGCGATTGACCTGGGACTTGAGCTGGTCCAGCGGCTCGAAATCGACTCCCACCGCGCTGAATTCACAATGTTTGAGGCCGCGAGAGCTTATGCGGCCTCAGATGGGCGCGACGTAGCGACGGTAAACGATGTTCGGGCAGTCGCGCCGATGGCGCTGCGGCAGCGAAGAAGTCCATTCATGGTGAACTTCTTCGAAAGCCAGCACGAGGAAGATGATCTCATTCGCGCCGAAATTGACCAGATCATGGGGGCAGTTTCTTCATGACGAAGTTCAATTTATTACAAAACAGATAAACAAAACTTGTCGAGAAGTATGAGAAAAATGATAAGAATAAGAACCCGTTTATTGAATGAGAATTCTCAAAACATGCCCGCACAGGGCCAAAGAATAAACATCCTGGCAGCGAACCATGCTGCCGGTACCGATTTCTAAAGCAAATGCTGCCCTATTCATGCTTCTACGATAACACAAATCGGGTCGATTAGGGTGACATTTTGGCAACTTTTACGGGTCAAATGCCGGTTCACTTCAAGCGGACACCAATTCAGTGAAAGATGAACTACTGCAATGTACAGGCGAACCATCTGGCTTCTGATCGTGCTGACGGGTATTGGCTGCTTTGTATTGAATTGGACGATTTCAAATAATGCGGCCTTCACCTTATCGGCCAACGATCTAGCAGAGTGGGCTAGTTTGCACCCAGAGGTCCGAGCTGGATCCCCATCGCTGCTGGTCTCATTCTTGCTGCGGCTGCCGGCTGCATTAGCTATATGCATGCTTGTAATGCAGCTTCGGCGGCACGGAGTTCCGGGCATCGTTCTGGTTAGTGTAGGAGTAATCGGAGCAGTCGGCCTGCTGCCCCCGTGGGAATTCTTCACTCAATACACTAATGATCCCAACTACCGCCAACAAGCAGCGCTTGCGATACTCACACTGGCCTTGTGCACTGCAATAAGCCGATTGCGTCAAGAGAACCTAGTGATCGTCGAGACCAGTCTGGCGCTGGCGACGGGGATCAGCACATTCGCCGGTCTTGGTTTGGTTCAGGAACTCATCCGATCTTTCGGTATTGAGGCGGGCTATGGTCTGGGCGGCGCGATTACGCTTGTCGCCAGTTTGGTTTTAGGGGTAGTGCTCTTAAGTGAACGGTTGCAACCTACCAGAAAATGAAATGGCAGACCGGTATATGATCTGCCATGTGAACTGTCCTCAGAGTGAAGTAAGCTGCTACTTGCCAGCCATGTTCTCCTGAATGTAGCCAACAGCCTCGCCAACTGTGGTGATCTTCTGAGCATCTTCATCAGTAATCTCACCGCCGAACTCTTCCTCAAAGGCCATGATGAGTTCAACGAGGTCGAGCGAGTCCGCCTCTAGGTCTTCACGGAAGCGAGCCGATGGGACAACGCGATCCGCATCCACGCCCAGCAGATCAACGACAATATTCTTGACACGTTCTTCAATCGACGCCATGTTTTCCTCCCCAGTCGCGGGTTGTTGCGCCATGCAGATAAGCAGGAACAGATTATACCGTTATTGATGACACCTGCCAGTGTGATGTTATTGACACTGGTAAAGACCATCAGGTAGGATAAAACTGCCTGTATGAAGGAACACCAACACATGAGCAAAGTCACAGATTCGGTTTCCACAGAAAGTCGAAAAGTTGACCATATTCGAATCAATCTGGAAAAAGACGTCCAATTTCCGCGTTTAACCACTGGTTTGGAGCATTACCGCTTTCTTCATCAGGCCCTCCCTGAGTTGAATCTGGCCGAAGTGGATACATCTGTCAAGCTGTTTAACAAGCGATTGGCAGCGCCGATAGTCATCTCATCCATGACTGGCGGAACCGATATGGCCTACCGCATCAACCAGAACCTCGCAATGGCAGCACAAGCACACCAGATTGCAATGGGGCTGGGATCACAGCGCGCGGCCATCGAAAAACCGGAGCTGGCGTATTCGTACCAGGTTCGTAATGCGGCTCCCGACATCCTGCTATTCGCCAACGTGGGAGCGGTACAGCTCAATTACAAATATGGCCCAGACCAGTGCCAGCGGGCAGTCGATATGATCGAAGCGGATGCCTTGATCCTGCACTTCAATGTGCTGCAAGAAGCTGTACAACCGGAGGGCGACACAAACTTCGCTGGGCTGCTCAAGCGCGTCGAAGAAGTCTGCTACCAACTTAAGGTCCCGGTGATCGCGAAAGAAGTTGGATGGGGATTTTCGGAACAGAATGTGCGCGATCTGGCGAATGCTGGGGTCGCGGCCATCGATGTCGCTGGGGCTGGAGGAACATCGTGGAGCGAGGTGGAATATCACCGAGCGCCAACCACATTTCACGCAAGGGTGGCCGCCAGTTTCGCGGATTGGGGAATTCCAACAGCGGACGCCATTCAGTTCGCTGTGCGAGCAGCTCCCCAACTTCCCATCATTGCCAGCGGCGGGCTGCGTGATGGAATCGATATTGCCAAGTGCATCGCGCTTGGGGCGCAGGCGGGTGGAATCGCAAGTTCGTTCCTCAAGGCAGCCGACCAATCGGCAGAAGCTGTTGACCAGCTCATCCGAGAACTAACCAGCCAGATCCGCGTAGCGATGCTGTGCGCCGGCGCCAAAGACATTGCGGCACTTCAACAAACTCCGCTGCTCAAGATTTAGGGGAACATCACTTGACCGCACAACTTATTCAGCAGTTTCTCGGCGAAATTGACCGATATATGCGCCACATCGTCGATGAGATCGTGCCGCTCCCGGATGACTTCAGCGTGATGCTGCGTTATCCGATGGGATGGGTAGACGAAAACAACCAACCCTACACGCAACATACTGGCAAACGCATTCGCCCTGTTCTGCTGCTGCTCTGTGCGGAAACAGCAGGCCAGAATTGGATGGCGGCTCTACCAGCAGCAGCCGCAGTTGAGCTGCTGCATAACTTTTCACTGATTCACGATGACATTCAGGACAACAGTCCACTGCGCCATAATCGCCCAACGGTGTGGAAAATATGGGGAGAACCTCACGCCATCAACGCGGGGGACGCGATGTTCACACTGGCGTTCTGCGCGATTGAAAGCCTCGCGAATCACGGCTGTCCTACAGAGCGGGTCCTTCAGGTCTGGCACATTTTCAATCGAACCGCACTAGAACTGACTCGTGGACAGCATCTGGATATGCGCTTTGAACGGCAGGCTGTGGTAACAGTCGATGAGTATCTGTCGATGATTAGCGGCAAATCGGCCGCATTGATTGCAGCCTGCGCTCAAATGGGGGCACTCATCGGCAGTGGCAGCGAAGAAATGGCGCAGCAGTATCGAGAGTTCGGGCTGAACCTGGGTCTTGCGTTTCAAATCAGAGACGACATTCTGGGCATCTGGGGTGATCCAAAGGTGACGGGAAAGTCGATTTCGACAGATATTCTTTCACGCAAAAAGTCGCTGCCGGTGCTGTTCGGGTTAGAAAAGAGCGATGCACTGGTGAAAGTGTACAGCCGCGAAGCGTTCGGAGAAGATGATGTCCACGAGGCGGTGGCGATTCTCGACGCGATTGGTGCGCAGCAGTTCGCACGAGAGACGGAAACACTTTACTTTCAGCAGGCAGTGAGTGCGCTGGAAAAAGCACATCCGACAGGAAGTGGCGCAGACAGCCTTATGGAATTGGTGAACAGTCTGTTTGTCCGCAAAGCCTGAAGCACTACACGAATTCCCTGAACAAGGCGCTGCTGAGCAAGCGGCCTTCCTGGGTAATACGGACGATACTCTCATCTACATACACTAGTCCAAGCTGTTCATAGCGTTGAATGATTTTGCCATGCAAGTCGAGCAAATCGATGCCGAAGCGATCATGGAAGACCTTGCGTGAAATTCCCTCTTTGGTCAATCGCAGCCCCATGATAAGAGTTTCGACGATTTCGGATTCCCGTTCGACCACAGCGGCGCTGTCGGTTGCCGGTGTGTGTGGAAACACGAATGATGCCGTACTTTCCGCCAAAGCCTTGATATATCGCTGCGGTGAGAGGATCGTCGAGTAGCGTATTCCTCCGGCATAACCATGGGCGCCTGGCCCTACCCCAGGATATGGAAGGTTACGCCAGTATTGGAGGTTATGACGACATTCACGGCCAATCCGCGACCAGTTGCTAATCTCATACTGCTCATAGTCCGCGGCATTCAACATCGCAGTCGCAAGATCATACATGTCGGCGGCAAGATCATCGTTAGGACGCGGGAGGCGGCCAGACTCCACCCAGGCTTTTAGAGAAGTTCCATCTTCCAGGCCAAGCGCATAGAGCGACACATGTTCGACGTTAAGGTTCAGAAACGCACTGAGGGTTGCCTCCCAATCGGTGACAGTCTGATAAGGAATGCCATAAATCAGATCAAGATTGATGTTATCGAATCCAGCCTGCCGGGCCGACGCAACAGCAGTTACGACGCTCACAAAGTCATGGCGACGGGCGAATAAGTCCAGTTCTGGCTGATTGGCGGACTGCATCCCAATGCTCAAACGGGTAATTCCAAGCTGTCTAAGCGCAGAAAGGTAATCAACCGTAAGATCACTGGGATTCGACTCCATTGAAATCTCGGCGGCGGGTTCAAGCTCAAACTCGCAGCGGATAGTCGAAAGGATACGGGAAAGTTGGCCCACAGTTAGAAGACTGGGCGTTCCACCGCCGATATAAACCGTATGTAAAGGAAGTCCAGGTTGGCTGTGTGCCAGGATTTGCAGCTCGCGGATGAGTGCCTGCACAAAAGGTTCAATCAGGTGATCGAGGTGAGTATAGGTATTAAAGGCACAGTAGCTGCACTTGATTGCACAGAATGGGATGTGAACGTATAGGGAATGCGGAATCAGGCCGACATGACTAGTGGCAACCATGTGCCTTAATTCTCCGTCAATTGCGATGCGGTACTGAGTTTACTATAATAAGTCACAGCACATCTTCAAATCCACTGTGCCTGCTGTTATAGGATCTACATCGTTATGCCCGAAACGACCCAATTCGACGGGACAAGCGGCGGTGACAATAACGCCCTTGCTGCCAATACCGTCTTGCAGCGCCGTTACAAAATCCTAGGTGTCCTCGGTGGAGGAGGCATGGGCACTGTCTATCAGGCCCGCGACCTCAACTTTCCCGATGTCCGCAAACTGGTAGCGGTCAAGGAAATGCTGAATCCGACGACCGATCCGGCGCTGCATGCTTCAACGTTGAAGACATTCCAGCGAGAAGCCAACATTCTGGCTACGTTGAATCATCCCGCAATCCCCAAAATCTTCGACTTTTTCGATCAGAATGATCGAGTCTATCTGGTGATGGAATACATCAACGGATATGACCTGGAAAGCCTGCTGGTACAGACCAAGGAACTTCCTATCGACAAGATTATCGATTGGTCGATTGAATTATGCGATGTGGTGAGCTATCTGCACACCCAACCGAAACCGATTGTCTTCCGTGATTTGAAACCTTCTAACATCATGGTAGACAGCTTTGGGAAAATTCGGCTGATCGATTTCGGGATCGCGAAAATCTTCGACAGCGGCGTCAAAAAGCACACGATGATCGGCACCGAAGGATACTGCGCGCCAGAGCAGTACAAGGGGGATGTTACGGTCTTAAGTGATATCTACAGCTTAGGCGCGACACTGCATCACCTATTGACGCGCAAAGACCCTCGACTGGAACCGCCTTTCAGCTTCCCTGAACGTCCGATCCCCGATTATGCACCGAACGCCCCTGAGGCGCTGGTTCGTGTGGTAGAAAAAGCATTGTCGTTCGAGCCGCAGAACCGGTATCAAAGCTGTGCAGAGATGAAAGCTGAACTAGAAAAGGTGCGCCAGAAGCCGCAAATTGTAGTGGCTTCAAAGGATGGCGCGCCCAGCAATACTCCGCTCGGAACTAATTTCTTCGAGGGAGTGGAGTCGCAGGGTGTAATTGAAACGCGCTGGCGGTTCAAGGTGGAAGATGAAATCCGTTCCAGCCCCACCTTTTACAAGGACCTTGCCTTTGTCGGCGCCTACGACACGAACGTGTATGCAGTGAGCCTGGCTGAGGGACAATTTGTCTGGAAGTACGCTACGCGCGGAGGAATTGCATCCTCACCGATAATCGACCCGAATAACCGGCTCATTCTTTTCGGTTCGGAAGACAAGACTTTCTACGCTCTGGATTACCGAACCGGCAAGATCACCTGGTCGTACACAACACAGGACAAAATCCGTGGGACGCCCCGGTTAGCCCCAGACATCGATGTAGTATTCTTCGGAAGCGATGACGGTTATCTACATGCACTGCGTGTCCCAACTGGATCGGTTGTCAAAAAATACCAAGTGGGAAACCCCGTCCGAAGCCGCCCATTCATATTCAATGATCTGGTCATTGTTGGCAACGAAATAGGCGAAGTGTATGCCTACAGTATGACAGCAGATTCCAGCCGCCAGATCAAGTGGAGTTTTCGCACCCGACGTGCGGTAACTTCATCACCAATCGTAGACACAAACGAGGGCATTTGCTACATTGGTTCTAGTGATGGCTATGTATACGCCGTCGATGCAAACAGCGGGTTTAGCTCTTGGCGATTTCGCACCAACGGGCCAGTCATTTCTTCACCTATCTTGGAGAATGATCTGCTGATCTTTGGTTCGGCAGATGGCAATCTCTATGCGATCAATTCTCAGAATTCGAAAGAGAAATGGAAATTCTCAACCGACAAACCGATCATTGCCTCGCCCGTTGTCTATCAAGGTGCAGTGTACGTCGGCGGGAGTGATGAGAATTTCTACTGCATCGATCTACAGACAGGCAAAGAACGCTGGAAATTCAAGACGGGCGGCGCGATTACATCAACAGCCTGCGTTGCTGGCGATGTGATCCTTTTTGGGTCATTCGATAAGACCTTGTACGCTTTGCCGTTGGTCGGATCATAGCGTCAAATTCACCTGGGCAATAGGGAGTCACGAGTAATGGACTTATTCCGACGCATCTTCAGCCAATCAGAACCGAAGGCGGTTCCGCCAGCAAGCGGCACTAGTGACTCTGATGAAACACCCACTGCCGAAGAAAAAGTGACCGACAGACTGCCATCGCTGAATGACTCCCCTGCCCCAACCCTACCGGTTGCCCCCCAATCCAGCGTTCTTGATGGGGCAACACGGCCATTACCGCCGGAGACGGTGATTTCATCAAGCAATGAACATCTCACGTTTGGTCAGGCAACCGATGTGGGTATGGTGCGCACGAATAATCAGGATGCGGTGTGTTCACTGCTGATGACCAGCCGCAGCGCCCAACAGAGGCCGGATTTTGGCCTTTTCATCGTAGCGGACGGGATGGGGGGACACCACGACGGAGAGAAAGCATCTGCGCTAACCGCCAATCAGGTGGCATCCTACATCATACACAACGTATTCCTGCCGATGATGAACGGCGACAATGATGTTGATCGTGTCCCGATTACCGAAGCCATGATTGCAGCAGTACAGAAAGCCAACAGCGATGTGATCTCTAAAGTACCCGATGGGGGGACGACTCTGACTGCTGTTGCTGTGGTAGGTGACCTGGCGTATGTGGTTCATGTCGGTGACAGCCGGGTCTATTTAATCAATAAAGACGGCATCGAGCAGATCACGAGAGACCATTCTTTAGTACAGAGACTCATCGAGTTGGATCAATTGACTCGTGAAGAAGCAAACGTTCATCCTCAGAAGAATGTTTTGTACCGGGCGCTCGGTCAAAGTGATCATCTCGAAGTCGACGCGCTTACACGCCGGCTGCCGCCAAATGCCCGATTAATGCTGTGCAGTGACGGTCTTTGGAATATGGTGAGCGAACAAGATATTGTTGAAATCACCATGAAGTACCCTAATCCACAGGAAGCATGTGACAAGCTGGTTGCGCTGGCGAATATGCAGGGAGGGACTGACAATATTACTGCAATACTTCTACGCATACCCAGCCACTAAGAAGGCATTTTGATCAACTATGGCTTCCATTATCGACCCCTATATGATTCTCGGCGTTTCGCGAGACGCCACATTAGACGAGATCAAAACGGCGTACCGACGTATCGCGCGGCGGATTCATCCAGACGTCAACCAAAATAATCCCGGCGCGAACGCACAGTTCCAGGATGTATCCCAAGCGTATGACATCCTGATGGACCCAGTGCGCAAACAAGATTATGACAACAAACTGCGCTCGCAGAGATCGGCTAATGACCTCAGCTTCACCCTACGTGTTACGCCGAGCAAACGCGCCGTAATGCCGTTACAGGAGCCTCAGGTCATCTATCTGCTTGCAGAGATCATCCCTGATCCTCGCGCCCGAGAAATGGACCTCAAGCGAGAATCGCGGGTGAATCTCACCCTTGTACTCGACCACAGTAACTCAATGAACGGCATCCGGCTCGACAAGGTAAAGGTTGCCGCTCATCAAATCATCGACCAGTTGAACGAAACGGATATCCTGTCGGTCGTCACATTCAATGATCGAGCGGAAGTTCTGATCCCGGCAACACCAGTCAACAACAAACCCAGTCTTAAGACCCGGATCAGCATGATGGCAGCTTCAGGCGGCACCGAGATATTCAATGGACTTGCGGCGGGGGTAGAACAGAATAGACGCTACCTTGGCCCAAAACTTGTCAACCACATTATCCTCCTAACAGATGGCAATACATTTGGGGATCAGGATAAGTGTATTGATTTAGCGCGAACGGCTTCCCGCGAAGGAATCTCGGTGAGCGCTATGGGACTTGGGCAGGAATGGAATGATGAGTTTCTGGACTCCTTGGCCTCAACGACCGGCGGAACCTCATCCTACATCAACTCGGCCAATGCGGTGGTTCAGTTTCTCAACGATCACGTTCGCAACTTGTCCAACGCATTCGCAGAGCGCGTCTGCCTATCGATTGCTCCGGACCCCGATGTCCGGATCGAGTCAGCCTTCAAGTTGGCGCCTCATCCGCAACCCTTGACCACGGGCGACAGCTTCCTCCAATTGGGAAGCCTGCAAGCTAACCGGTTGATTTCGGTGCTGCTTCAGTTTCAGCTTCCTCCGAATATGTCAACCGGATTTCGATCCGTAGCGCGACTAGCTGCTCAGGGTGATATTCTGGCCAACACCCAGCAAAACTGCATGGGACTGAGTGACATTTCGATTGAAGTCACAGACCAACCGCCGCCTGAAGACCCGCCTGTAGCGATTATGGACGCGCTTGGCAAACTGACACTGTACCGCATGCAAGAGCGTGCTCAAGAAGCACTGGCGAGCGGAGACATACAGGAAGCAACACGTCGCCTAGAGAATCTTGCTACGCGACTATTGGCAATCGGTGAGGAAAATTTAGCAAATCAAGCCCGATCTGAGGCGCAGCGGGTTGCCAACACCAGTAACCTGTCGGATCAAGGGCGCAAGACCCTGAAATACCAGACACGCTATCTTCTGCTTGGAGGAGCTTCGGAGGAAGGGACTGAATGATCACTTGTCCCTATTGTGGTCATCAGGATCGAGAGGGCGTACTTTTCTGCGAGGAATGCGGCCGCAACCTCAACAGCCCTGCCGAAAATACGATCAACCTGACTTCGACCAAGAAACTTGAATCGACAATTGCGAATCTGCAGACCAAAGTGACCTGGGGAACAGCCCGCTTTGGTCAGGATGCGATGATCATCATCCACATCCGAGATGTTGCCGATCCGATTATCGTCCGGCCAGGAGAAAAACTGGTCATCGGTCGCTCTGATTCAACCAGCACTAAACGGCCTGATCTCGATTTAACACCCTATGGCGCGCTGGAGAAAGGGGTTTCGCGCATTCATGCGGCCATCTCCCGCAGCGATGAAGACACCTTGACGATCGTTGATCTCAGCAGTGCCAATGGGACACATCTGAATGGTCAGCGGCTTGTGCCAGATCAACCCCGCATCCTTCGCGATGGAGACGAAATTCGCTTAGGAAAACTCGTTGCGCACGTCTATTTCAAGTGATGTGATGACAGACTAAGAGGTCAATGATGATTACACTCCTTCTACACATCTCAAATGCTGAACCGGTCAAAATTGATGTAGATGACATGCCGAGTCCAACCGATGTCATGATCGTTGGTCGAAATCCGCGTGACCGGAAAGACAAAGAGGTTGATTGGTTGGACGAGGGCGTCACTACAGTCATGTTTCCCTGGTCGAGGATCAACATGATCCAGGTCATGCCCGATCCTGATGCGGACACGGAATTCCCGCAGCTCTGGCGTAATGATTAATCTAAGCAGCTATGACAGCAAAACCCCCTCGTAACACCCCGCGTGATGGCAAACGCATCCTGGTCGTGGATGATGAGCCGCGCATGATCGGGTTCATCCGCATGAATCTGGAACTGGAGGGTCACCAAGTGCTGGAGGCGCACAATGGCCTGGAAGCACTGGAGGCAATCCGCACCAAACTACCGGATATCGTGCTGCTCGATGTCATGATGCCAGAACTCGATGGCTATGAAACGCTGCGGATGCTGCGCGAGTTTTCCAACATTCCGGTCATCATGCTCACCGCCAAAGGTGAGGAGAACGACCGTGTTTATGGTCTTGAACTGGGAGCAGACGATTATATTGCCAAACCATTCGGACCACGCGAACTTTCCAGCCGCATCAAAGCCGTGCTGCGCCGTGCAGCAATGCCATCATCAAGCCCTGAACAGGCTATTCTCAAGATTGATGACCGATTGAGTATTGATTTCAACCGCCGAGAAGTTATCGTCAATGGCGAGCACATCAAACTGCGTCCGACCGAATATCGCCTGCTCTATCACCTGATCGAGAATGCAGGATGGACAGTGCCGCACGACCAACTGCTCGCGAAAGTCTGGGGCTACGAGTACCGCGATGAAGCCCATTATGTGCGGTTATATGTCAATTATCTGCGGGAAAAGATCGAAGAAGACCCCGCCAACCCGAAATACATCCTAACAGAACGGGGTATTGGCTATCGATTCATCGACTTTCAAGCAGACAGCAAAAACACCGCTGAGAAGTGATCAACAGTAGAGTGAGTTGCTGTTCAGCTTGGTTCCGGACTCGATCTCGAATAAGTCATATGATTCGGGGAGTAGTATCGTGGCAAGTTTCAAGGTTGTCGTGACTGGCCCCTTCAACTCCGGCAAAACGCAGTTCATCAAAACGATCTCCGATATCCCGATTGTTTCAACCGAGAAGAAAATCACCACAGAAGACCGCGGCATCAAAGCCGAGACAACTGTCGCAATGGATTATGGGCGAACGCAGCTTGACGGCGATACGCTCTACTTGTATGGAACGCCTGGTCAAGTGCGGTTCGACTTCATGTGGGAGATTCTCTCCGAAGAAATGGATGCCTACATTCTGCTGGTAGACAGCACCGATATGCATTCGTTTTCAGAGGCAGCAGAAGTCAGCGAACGCTTTAGGAACTTTGGACATGTTCCATATATTATCGTCGCAAACAAAACCGATATGGAACATGCCGCTCGACTCAGTGAGGTCCGACACGGAACGAACGCGCCGGCAGATATCACAGTAATGCCCTGCGTTGCTACTCAGAAATCCAGTGTTCGACAGGTGCTTTTACAAGTATTAGAGATGCTGCGCCGCGAGGCATCTCAATCGTAATCTCTCAGGCAGGCAGACAGACTGCTATGCTGTTGTTTCGCCAGTGACCTGATGTTCAACACACAGGCGGGCAAACTCGGCTTCAAATGCGTCTCGCATCGCTTGTTTGGCATCTTCTTCCTGGAAGCTCGCCTGAACCGCGTTGAGACACAACGCCTGGATTTCCCCGATAGAAAATCCTAGATTTCGGACCAACTTGGTATATTCGCTCATCAACGTCGTCTGGAAAAGGGCGGGCAAGCCAGCGCCCAAACCAACTTGCAAACCGTCATCGACCATGCGGCGGATTGGATGATCTTCAATGCGGGAAATCAACCCAGATTTTATTGTGCCGCTGACAGCCACCTCGTAGGCAACTTTCTGATCGGACAGAATTCGGGATGCGTTTTCGTCCTGTGCTCCTACCCCGCTGCCAATCAAACGGTCTGGAGCAAGATGCTCGACGATCAACTGAATGGCCTCAGGGGTGTTCCCAGCCTGAATGACACGCGCTATCCCCTTCTTCTGTGCTGTTTTGAGCACACGCTCAAAATCCTCTACAGACGAGGCGATTTCACGCCCCACCACACCAAAGCCGACTACACCGCCCTTTCGTGCTGCCGTACTGGTGGCCCACCGTAAGACATCCTCAGCGCGGCGTGGATCATTAACCGAAATATGAAGTATCCAAGCCATCTTGACTCGCCAGGCACGTTCTGCCCGATCACGGCCATCATTGATCGCACTCAGGAATTGTTCAAAGGTTATCCCTTGATCGAGGAAATAGAGTGGGCATATGCCCACTTCGGCATAGCGCACATTTTGTTTAGCTAATGACACGCCAAGTTCATAGACAATACGAGTCAGGTCCTCTGGCTGCTGGACCCACTGGCTGATGGTTCGCATTAGCTCATCAATGCGAGCATAGTCAGGATTATCTAACGACCGTAGAATCTGGTCATAATGCTTGACCTTCAGTGGAACATCATTCTGCTCGGCGATAAGCGCCAGTGTTTCTTTCGAAAAAGCCCCTTCTAGCTGGACGTAAAGTTCGACCTTCGGCATTGCGGCAATGAAGCTATCCACCGACATATTGACTTCCTAGCTGTGCTGCGTTTCGTCCGTAATTGGAACATGTGAACCATTGACTAGAGTCTGCTGAAGTTCTTTGTGGGCCAGGCTGAGTTTGAGGCTGCTAGCGACACGAATGAACTCCGCAAAGAGAGGATGAGGAAGTTCGGGGCGACTCAGAAATTCAGGATGAAATTGACTTCCCACCATAAAGGGATGATCTTTGATCTCGGCGACTTCAACAAGCTGTCCATCAGGACTTACGCCACTGAACACCATTCCATGGGACTCAAATTCAGCTCGATACAGATTGTTGAATTCAAACCGGTGACGATGACGCTCATAAACCACTGCGGCATCTGCATAAGCGCGGGCGGTTACAGTACCAGGCCGGAGCTGGCAAGGATACTTTCCCAGACGCATGGTTCCACCCAACTCGGTGATGCCGCGCTGCTCCAACATGAGATCAATGACTGGATAGGGTGTATTCTCAAACTCTGAACTATTGGCATTCTCCAGTTCCAAAACATTACGGGCAAACTCGATGCACATGACCTGCATTCCCAAGCAGAGACCGAGATAAGGCACACCACGTTCTCTGGCAAATCGAGCTGCTAGGATCTTACCCTCCACGCCGCGATAGCCAAATCCACCCGGCACGATGATCCCATCGACAGATGCGAGCCGGTCCCAGCCCTTGTCCTTTTCCAGATCACCGGAATAGATCCACTCGATCTTAAGACGACACTCCTGAGCAGAGGCCGCATGGAACAAAGCTTCTTTGACGCTCATATACGCATCGTGAAGCTCAACGTATTTGCCAACGACGCCAATCTTGACTTCCCGGTTTGCAACCCGCATCCGGCGCACCATACTGCGCCAATCCTCTAAAACTGGTTTGGGCGTATTCAGTTGAAGTTGCTCAACGAGATATTCACCCAGCCCAGCATCCTCAAGGGTGAGCGGAACTTCATAGAGAAGATCTGTGGTCTGAAGCGGAATAACGGCTTCCTGATCAACATCACAAAAGAGAGCAATCTTTTCTACCACATCCTTGCTTACAGGATGATCTGTCCGCGCGATGATGACTTGGGGTTGAATGCCGATCCCCCGCAGGTCACGCACACTGTGCTGGGTCGGTTTGGTTTTCAGCTCATCCGTAGCGCCAATGAACGGTAGAAAAGTAACATGAACGCACAAGCAATCATTCCGACCGAGACTCATCCGGAGCTGGCGAATGGCTTCAAGAAATGGTAACCCCTCGATATCCCCTACAGTGCCGCCAACTTCAACGATGACAACATCTGGATTGATGTCTTTACCGACAAGGGCGATCCGGCGCTTGATCTCGTTGGTAATATGCGGTATGACCTGAATCGTGCCCCCCAGATAATCACCTCGCCGCTCTTTATCTATGACTGTACTGTAAACCTGCCCAGCAGTGACATTGCAAGAACGATCCAGGTTTTCATTGATGAATCGTTCATAGTGACCTAAATCCAGGTCTGTCTCAGCGCCGTCAGCAGTGACAAAAACCTCCCCATGTTGATATGGACTCATGGTCCCTGGATCGACATTGAGATAGGGGTCAAGCTTCTGAATAGCGACCTTCAGACCGCGTGCTTTCAAGATACGCCCAATCGCCGCCGCAGTAACGCCCTTCCCTACTGAGCTGACAACCCCACCTGTACAGAAGATGTATTTGGGTTTTGGCATTGTATCACCTACAAAACAAAACTACGGCGGGGAACGCTTCTTCCCCGCCGGAGGTTCCGGTTCATGAGAACTACAGCAGAAACAGCGAAACGCTGCGAATACTTCTAGCTAGACCAATTTTTCAAGATCATCAGCGGTGCGCCGCATATCCAGGAAGATCAATCCCAGTTTTGCGCCTTCACGCACTAATGTGGTTAAGACGGCTTCATCGCCAACCGACATGAGGATGACGTAACCTTCTTTGCCTTTAATATACACCTGGTCCAAGTTGCCACGTCCCAACTCGTTGGAAATGCGCTCACCAAGCGACAACATGGCTGCGGACATAGCCGATACACGATCCTCTTCGACGCCAGCAGGCAAAGACGACGCCATAATCAGCCCATCTACGCTGACTACAGCCGACGCTTCAATCTCCGGAGTCGTTGCCTGAAGATCACGCAAGCGGTCTACCATCAACTCAGTCCGCGATTTTGCCATAGTCGCACTCCTCTCAGCGAGCGCCAGCCATCATGCTTCGCCGGGCAGAATATAGTCATCCTAAAGGGGGTCTACACAAACCATAATCACAAGCTACAATCGACATTGTACTACGATTCGCGGATGAATTGACGCAAGTCGAGCAGGGCGTTGGCGCGATCAACCGAATATCATTGGGTTATTATACAAATCCCATCGCAAACGGCAAGTCAGCATCACAGTCCGCGCCGAGATAGTACTTCGGGGTAATCCACGAAAAGTTCAGCTATACTGAGGGTGGTTGATCAAAGGGAAAGCATCGAACAGCGTCTCCTTGCCTTATTGTACGATGGTCAGAAAAGCAGGTGATATGCCCGACCTCCCACACGAAACTCGACAAACGCCGCGTGCTACCAGCACCAACATTCAATCACAGATTGGGTTGGCGCAGAGTGTGGCCGAACGGATTGCTCAAAGCGTCAGCCAGGTCATTATCGGCAAGCGCAACGAAGTGCGCCTTGCAGTACTTGGCCTGCTCTGCAAGGGTCATATTTTGATCGAAGACATTCCTGGCGTTGGAAAGACAATGCTGGCGAAAACGCTTGCCCGCGTCATTGGCTGTACTTTCAGCCGAATCCAGTTCACTCCGGATATGCTTCCCTCTGATGTGACCGGTGTATCTCTATTCAACCAGAAGACTCGTGAATTCGAGTTTCGGGCTGGGCCGATCATGGCCCAGATCGTCCTCGCTGATGAAATCAACCGCGCCACACCAAAAACCCAAGCAGCGCTGTTAGAATCGATGGAGGAGCGGCAGGTCACTGTGGATGGGATCACCTACCCGATGGAAAACCCATTCATGATCCTGGCAACGCAGAATCCGATCGAGTATGAGGGAACGTTTCCACTGCCTGAAGCCCAACTAGACCGCTTCATGGTGCGAATCCAGTTGGGGTATCCCAGCCCGATAGAGGAGCTAACAGTACTTTCCGCACAGCAGTACGACCATCCAATCAATAACATGCACCAGGTGGTCAGCGTGCAAGAACTTCTGGCGGCACAGCAAGCGATCCGGGAAATCTATGTGGCAGACGAGGTCAAACGCTATATCGTAGATCTGGTCAACGCATCGCGACAGCATCCTGATGTATACCTGGGCAGCAGCCCGCGTGGGTCGCTGGCGCTGTTCCGTACTGCACAGGCGCGAGCCGCCATGGCAGGCCGGGATTATGTGATCCCAGATGATGTCAAGGCGCTGGCAGAAGTGACGCTCGCTCATCGAATCATCGTGGGGCCAGCAGCCCGTATCAAGGACATCACATCGAGGACGATCATTCAGGATATCCTTGCGTCAACTCCTGTGCCGGGTGCATCAGCCCGCTGAGTTTGCGATGCCCAATCGACGCAACGCCATCTATGTCATTATTATCGTATGCCTGTTGACAGGGCTGTTTACCGGTCGGTCGGTCTTCTTCAGCATTAGTGCTTTGTTCGGCGGACTTCTGGGGATATCCCTGATCTGGGCCTGGTTGAGCGTCCGCTGGATTGGCATGACTCGGAAGACGCGTGCCCGTCGAGCACAGGTCGGTCGCAATCTTGACGAAGCATTCTCCCTGACGAACAGCAGCATTCTCCCCAAGCTGTGGCTAGAAGTTTGGGATCATTCCAGTTTACCTGGACATCGGGTGAGCCAAGTTGTTCCCGCTTTACGGGGCCGCCGCACCTACCGATGGTATGTGGAAACGCCGTGTTTGGTGCGGGGGGAGTTCCAGTTGGGGCCGGTCACAATCACGAGCGGCGATCCTTTCGGGTTTTTTCTTGCGCCGCGGCGACTGGACGCCACATCGAAAGTGATTGTCTACCCGGCAACTGTACCTATCGAGCATTTCTATTTACCAACAGGACAGATTTCTGGGGGGGATGCTCAGCGCCGCCGTGCCCAATCCATTACAACTAATGCGGCAGGGGTCAGAGATTATGTCCCAGGCGATAGTTTCAACCGCATCCATTGGCGCTCAACCGCACGGAAAGAGCGGCTGATCGTCAAGGAATTCGAGATCGACCCGTTAGTCGATATTTGGCTGTTTGCTGACTTTTCACGCAGTTCGCTGTATGAATCACCCACTTTGCAGCGGGTCAATGGTAACGGAACGGTCATCCCCACAAGCCGGGAAATTCCGCCCTCAACAGAGGAATATGTCGCAGTCATTGCCGCCTCGCTCTCGCAGCACTTCATCAATACGGAGCGAGCATTGGGATTCGCGGCGTACATCCCCTATCGTGAGATTTATCAACCTGAACATGGGATCCGACAATTAAACCGCATCTTCCAGGCACTAGCTGTGGCACGAAGTTTCTCAGACTATTCGCTGGCACAAATGCTGGCGCTGGAAACACCCTACTTCACGCGAGGCACAACACTCGTGATCGTGACCGCATCGCTCGATCCAGCCTGGATTACAGAGGCTCAAATCCTGTCACGGCGCGGCATTCGTCCCATGTGCGTCTTAATCGACCCGTACTCATTTGGTGGGCCACAATCTAGCGATGATGCTGCTGCGCTGCTTCGGGTAGCGCGGATCCCCACCCTCATTGTTCGAAGAAATGACGATTTGAGCGCGGCACTTTCACAGCGTCCTATCTAGCGGCCGGGGAGTATTGCAAGGTGACCACACCACATTATGATGCGATTGTCCTTGGTGCAGGCGCTCTGGGCAGCGCGGCTGCTTACCATCTAGCAAAGCGAGGCCGTAGGGTTCTAGTCCTCGAACAGTACGAGATCGACCATCAAAAAGGCAGTTCGCACGGGCACTCCCGGATCATCCGTTATGCCTACAGCCATACCGATTACGTCGAACTAGCGCGAGCCGTTTACCCCGAATGGGAAGCCTTTGAAGCGGAGGCCGGAGAAACCCTGTATACCCGCACTGGCGGGATCGATTTTGGACAGGCAAATAATCACAGTCTTCAGGACACAATACGATCTTTGCGCGAAACGGGTATCACCCATGAAGTGTGGTCAGCTCAGGAAGCACAGCACCATTTTACTCAGTTTCGGTTTGATGAAGATATGGAAGTTCTCTATCAAGCGGATGCCGGAATTCTCTCGGCTTCACGCTGCGTGCAGGCACATATCCGCTTGGCGAAAACACATGACGCAGTTATTCATGCAGATGAAACCGTGGAGTCGATTCAGCCGTCAACCAGCCAGATCACAGTCAAGACTTCGAAAGGTATTTACTCGAGTGAGGGCTTGGTGATCGCAGCCGGAAGTTGGCTGCGATCACTGCTCCTCCCACTAGGATTAGATTTACCCCTTATGCCTATGCGCTGTCAGGAAATCTACTTCGATACGGAGTATCCTGATGCTTATCTTCCTGACAAGTTCCCAACGTTTATCGCGCACATGGAAGATACATTTGGCAGAAAGCCATACGGAATTGCAAGCCACCACAACTCTGGCTTGAAGGTTGCCTTTCATGGAGGTGAGCGTGTCTCACACCCAAACGAAATCAATTACACTCCAGATGCCGATGAAGTAGAACGCGCATTAGGATTCAGCCGCCAGTACATCCCAGATGTGCGCGAGCTGCGATCTACACGGATTTGCCTGTATACGATGACACCGGATGAAGACTGGATTATCGACTACCACCCCAACTACCCCAATGTGGTCATCGCGGGTGGATGTTCTGGCCATGCGTTCAAGTTCAGTACGCTCATCGGACGCATCGTGACAGAGTTACTCCTAGATGGGCAGACACCACATCGCATTGACCGTTTTCGGCTGTCCCGGTTCATCCCAACTTAGTCTTCGCAAGGGCTGTCGACACCAATGCACTCTGAAAGTGAGCCTCGAAGCATGTCAGGAATTCGTTTCCTGTACCTAACAGTCTTCGTAAGCGGAATGGTTACGCTGGCTGTAGAACTCTCAGCCTCTCGTCTTCTCGGCAGCGTCTTTGGAACCAGCAACATTGTCTGGGCCAATGTAATTGGATTGATCCTACTTTATCTCGCAGCGGGGTATTTTATTGGAGGACGCTGGGCTGATCGCTCGCCCCGCTATACAACACTCTTCCGCATTTTGTTGTGGAGCGCATTCCTGAGCGCACTTATCCCGCTGGTCGCGCGGCCAGTGCTGGTAGGTGCTGCTACAGCGGTGGCCAATGCCGAGGCTGCGGTCGCCTTCGGATCATTCGCCTCGGTACTCGTGCTTTTTGCGATCCCGGTAACCCTACTGGGATGTGTCTCCCCATTTGCGATTCGGCTCGCGGTAGGCAGTGTGAATGACATCAGCCAAGCGGGGAAATTATCTGGGCGAATTTACGCCATCAGCACATTAGGGAGTCTCATCGGAACGTTCCTGCCAGTGCTGCTCCTAATTCCCGAACTGGGAACCATCCGCACCTTTCTGCTCTTTGCAGGCATGCTCTATACCGTTGCCTGGATCGGCCTGTTCCGGGATCAAGGTAAGCTGCCGCTCCGGTGGCTGTGGATGCCGCTGGTGATTGGCATCGTGGCAGCAGTCGTTTTGAATGGCCCGCTGCGTCCCCCATTCCCCGGATCGATCCTGCTCTACGAGAAAGAAAGCGCCTACAACTACATTCAAGTGCAGCAGGATCAAGCGGGCGATCGCTACCTCTATCTTAATGAAGGACAAGGTATTCACAGCCAATGGAGTCCAAATACGTTCGGTGATAATCACCGGACATGGAGCTTCTTTCTGACAGCACCTTTCTACAATGCACCAGCTGTCGAGCCAGATCAGGTTCAGTCACTTGCGATTGTTGGCTTGGCTGCCGGAACGATTGCCCGACAGTACACAGCCGTCTATGGAACTGATCTGCCTATTGACGGGATCGAGATTGATCCAGACATCGTGGAAGCCGGTGAGCAGTTCTTTGAGATGAATGCCGCCTTCATGCCGAACCTAAGGGTGCATGTCGGTGATGGGCGGTTCGTGCTAAACCGCCTAGCGGGGACCTACAGCGTTATCGCGCTGGATGCTTACCGCCCCCCCTATATTCCGTGGCATCTGACAACGGTAGAGTTCTTCCGGGAAGTACTTGCCCAACTGGCTGCAGACGGCGCAGCAGCGATCAATGTGGGGCGAACGCCAACAGATCGTCGACTGGTAGATGCATTAACAGCTACGCTGCTTCAGGTTTTCCCATCGGTACACGCGATGGACGTACCATTTTCATTTAACACGATTCTGGTAGCCACAGTACAACCCACATTGCGCGAGAATCTGGCGCAGAACTTGGCGCTGCTCTCTGCTGAGGCGAACCCTCTGCTCAGAGACGCGCTCACTTGGGGAGTCGCGCAGCAAGTTCCGAACAGTCCTTCAGACTTAGTCTTTACTGATGAGCGTGCGCCGGTAGAAACTTTAGTAGACTCGCTGGTGGTTAATTTCCTGCTCTCCGGTCAGATCGAACAGATCACATCGTCCGCTAGTGCCGAATGAAGATGCGGCAATGAGCACCAAACACAGTAATCGCGCATTCCATCGAACAGAGTTGATATTCGGATTGCGCATCTATCTAACGTTGGCTATACCGCCGCTGCTAGTCCTCATCGGGACACGCTTGGTGATGACCCCCCTTTTCCTTCAGCTAGAGTACAACCGCACTGGATTTCCAACCGACAGTTATGGCCTTTCAACAGCGGATCGTCTGACATATGCTCCCTATGCCCTGAACTATCTTCTGAATGGCGAAGATATTTCTTATCTGGCCGAGCTGCGATTTACCGAAGGGCCGCTGCTTTTCAATGTCCGGGAACTCCAGCACATGCGCGATGTCAAGATAGTCACCCAATTTGCTTTCCTCGGAGCTGTACTTGCTGGAATACTGGCAGCCGCGTCGGCGCTGGTGTTATATCGAGCAGACAAACGTATGCTGTGGCTGAGTATACGGAATGGAGGATTCCTGACGCTTTCGTTAGTGTTGGCTGTCATCGTCGTGGCAATCATGAGTTGGGATACCTTCTTCACCACTTTTCACAGCCTGTTTTTTGAAAGTGGGACGTGGCAGTTCGCCTATTCTGACACTCTCATCCGCCTGTTTCCTGAGCAGTTCTGGTTTGATGCAGTGCTCGTCATTGGTGGATTCACCGTGGTAGGTGCCCTATTGGGGGTCTGTCTCAGCCAATGGCAACTGCATAAATCAGTAACATGACGAATCTCATGTCAGGTGATGCCATACACGCTTTGACAGTTGTTTTAGCCAGTGCTACTCTCAATCTGGGATACGTTGTGGATGCCGAAAGAGGATATGTTCAGGTTCCAAGCACTCGCTAAATGGCTTTCGCCAGGGATCGGCATCAAACGCTGGTTTCTTCTGATTGTGCTCGGAATTGCATTCACAGCAGGCGGTTTAACCTATGAGATATTGCTGATTGCCCCGTCTCTTCGCATTGTAGAGGCCAATCCAGCAGGAGTGCTGGTCGGACTAGTGACAATCGGAGCTGGCTTCCTACTCGTCGCGCTGGCAGTGATTGAGCTTTCGCGCCGGGTTCTGGCACCATATCGGGGACATCAGCAAGGGCGAGTTGTCGATGTCGTGTATGCGCACAGTAAGCGGAGAAAAGGCCTAAAAGTTGTCGCTATTGGCGGTGGAACTGGTCTTCCAACAGTATTGCGAGGATTAAAGCAGTTCACCAGTAACATCACAGCGATCGTGACTGTAGCCGACGATGGGGGAAGTTCAGGCCGGCTGCGCCGAGAATTTGGTGTGCTGCCACCAGGAGATCTGCGAAACAATATTGCAGCATTGGCTGACGATGAACACCTGATGACTCGGCTGTTCCAATACCGGTTCAATGCAGGTGATCTTGAAGGTCATGCTTTCGGAAACTTGTTTATTACCGCGCTGTCCGGCATCACAGGCAGCATCGAAACCGCTTTAGTCGAAACCGGGCGCGTGCTTAACATTCAGGGACGGGTATTGCCTTCTACGCTCGAGGATGTGCAGCTTGCAGCGCTCGTGCGTGTCAAAGAGGCGCAGCCGTCGGTTTCGATCTCTGGCGAGTCACACATCACCAAGGCTGGCGGCGTGATAGATCAGATTAGCCTCATTCCTGAAGATGCCGAGGCTTATTCCGAGAGTGTACAGGCTGTGCTAGATGCCGATTTGATTGTGATTGGACCGGGAAGCCTGTATACCAGCATTTTGCCGAACCTTCTCATCCGGGGGATTACGGAGGCGTTAAGAGCGACCAATGCGTATATTGTCTATGTCTGCAATGTAGCGACCCAACCGGGCGAAACAGATGGCTTCACGGTAGCGGAGCATGTGATGGCTCTTGAGCGGCATGTTGGACGAGGGATTTTTCAGTTGGTCTTAGCCAATAATGCCTATCCCAGTGCCAATGCCGGGCCAACCCAGTATGTCCAGCCTGTGCCAGAGCATCACGAAATGCTGCAGCGGTATGAAGTACGCTACACAGACCTTACAAACCCTGGTCAACCGTGGAGGCATGACTCGGACAAACTAGCAGCCGCGATTCTCCGGTTGAGTGAAGAGGAACGCTTAGGTTTGGCAAGAGATACGACGGCGTTCACTGAGCCTTAAAAAGTTGAACATTCGTTATTTCGGGTTGTGTTTGGTAAATTTGTACTCGCAATACCAACATACCATCACCAGGAGAAACTCAGATGGCAAAAATCCGTGTAGGTATTAATGGCTTTGGACGCATTGGCCGCCAGGTCCTGCGCGCGATTCGTGAGCGTTACCCCAATGAAATTGATGTCGTTGCCTTCAACGATCTGGGCGATTTGCACACGATGGCGCACCTGTTCCGCTATGACTCGAACTATGGACGCTACCCTGGAACGGTCGAAGTCACAGCGGACTCGCTGATTGTGGATGGAGACACGATCAAAGCGCTGGCAGAAAAAGATCCCGCTGCCCTACCCTGGGGCAAGCTGGGGGTTGATATCGTGGTGGAAAGCACCGGACGCTTTACAGACAAAGAACAGGCTGCGAAGCACATCGCTGGTGGCGCGAAGAAGGTCATCATCTCAGCTCCTGCTAAGAATGAAGACATCACCATTTGCCTTGGTGTGAACGACGCAGCTTATGATCCCTCGAAGCATCATGTGATCTCGAATGCTTCCTGCACGACGAACTGCCTAGCCCCGGCTGCAAAGGTCATCAATGACAACTACGGGATCGTTCGTGGATTGATGACTACAGTTCACAGCTATACCAACGATCAGCAAATCCTCGACCTGCCGCACAAGGATCTGCGGCGCGCACGTGCGGCTGCCCTGAACATTATTCCGACGACCACGGGCGCGGCCAAAGCGGTGGCGCTGGTTATTCCCGAACTCAAGGGGAAATTTGATGGCATGGCAATGCGCGTTCCCACTCCGACGGTCTCGCTGGTTGATTTTGTGGCAGAGGTCAAAACGGCTACGACTAAAGACGAGATCATCGCTGCCTTCGAGGCGGCTGCAAACGGCCCGATGAAGGGTATTCTGGGCGTCTCTCATGAGCCGCTGGTATCGATGGACTTCAAGGGTGACAGCCGGTCGAGTATCATCGATGTCGAGTCCTGCCAGGTTATGGGTGGAACGTTGGTGAAAATCGTCACCTGGTATGACAATGAGTGGGGCTATTCGTGCCGTGTGGCTGATCTGAGCAAGATGATCGGTGACAAGCTGTAGTACCGGTTTCAATCTCTACTGAAGATCACGAGGCGAGGTGCGATTGCGCCTCGCCTCTTTCGTGTATGGAGGAAGCTCTATATGAATAAGATGACTGTGCGCGATATTGACTTGAAGGGGAAACGTGTGCTTGTTCGGGTGGACTTCAATGTCCCGTTAGATGGTAAAACAATCACCGATGATACCCGCATCCGCGCTGCTGTTCCGACGATTCAGTACATCTTGTCGCAGCATCCCCGCAGTGTAATCCTGATGTCACATCTTGGCCGGCCAAAAGACGGTCCAGACCCCAAGTATTCGCTGGCACCAGTCGCTCCAGCACTTGCCGAGTTGCTTGGTAAAGAGGTTCAATTTGCCAGTGATTGTGTTGGGCCGGTCGCGGACGAAGCTGCAGCGAACTTGCCGGAAGGGGGCGTGCTTCTGCTGGAAAACACCCGCTTCTATAAGGGGGAAGAGAAGAACGATCTGGAACTAGCCGAGAAACTCGCTAAACATGGGGATGTGTTCGTCAATGATGCTTTTGGATCAGCGCATCGAGCGCATTCGTCAACTGAAGGCGTAGCGCGGTATTTGCCGGCTGTGTCAGGCTTGCTGATGGAGAAGGAGCTTGATTACCTCTCCACTGCGCTGGATATGCCCAAACGTCCTTTTGTCGCTATTCTTGGTGGGGCAAAGGTCTCGGACAAAATTGCTGTAATTGAGGCGCTCTTGGGTAAGTGTGATCGTCTTCTGATTGGTGGTGGAATGGCGAACACCTTTTTCAAAGCGCAAGGTTATGCAATGGGCAAGTCTCTGGTGGAAGATGATGCTTTGGAGACTGCACGAGCGCTTGTTGAGAAAGGCGGGAGCAAACTCGTACTCCCAGTTGATGCAGTAATTGGTGATTCCTTCGATAATAACGCTCAGCGGAAGACTATCGCCGTCACAGAGGGTGTCCCTGATGGGTGGGCCATCTATGACATTGGCCCTAAGACGGTGGAGCTGTTCAAAGGCGTTTTGGCAGATGCCAAGACTGTGGTATGGAATGGACCAATGGGTGTGTTCGAGATGCCAAATTTTGCCGAGGGCACCTATGCGGTTGCGCAGTTGCTTGCTGAGCAGACTGATCGGGGGGCAATTTCGATCATTGGTGGTGGTGACTCAGCTGCAGCAATAGAAAGCTCTGGGTTAGCTAGTCGGATTACACATATTTCTACCGGTGGTGGGGCAAGTCTTGAAATGCTAGAAGGCAAGGCGTTGCCTGGTGTCGTTGCTCTAAAGGATCGGTGAATTCTCTGTAACAGTTGGAGCGGGACTTACAGACAGAGTTCCGCTTCGACCTGGTCGCTTAGTTGGAGGTTTGCTGATTCTGTTGTTCTGTTCTTTCTATCTGTGTTTGATCTGCTGCTTTTGGGGTTAGGAGTTCTAGTGACTACGCGAAAACCGATCATCGCCGGCAACTGGAAGATGTATAAAACGTTGGCTGAGTCAGTCAGCTTCGTGCGGGAACTTGCCCCCCGACTTGCGCCCTATACTGGGGTTGAACGGGTCGTCTGTCCCACGTTTTTTGCGCTGGCCGCTGTAGCAGAAGCGCTGCGCGGTACTGAAATCCGGGTGGGTGCGCAAAACGTTCACTGGGAAGCCCAAGGTGCATTTACCTCCCAGATTGCACCTCCAATGCTGCAAGGCTATGCCGACTACATTATCATCGGGCATTCGGAATGCCGGGCTTACCTCAACGAGACTGATGAAACCGTGAATAAGAAGGTCAAAGCAGCTCTCGCATACGGTTTCAAGCCGATCATAGCCGTTGGGGAAAGCTTACAGCAAAATGAATCCGGCCAGACTGAGCAGGTCGTCGGCGGCCAAGTGCGTGCAGCACTTGAGGGTGTAGATGCAGCCAACATGTCCAACATCATCCTGGCCTACGAACCCATCTGGGCAATTGGCACTGGCAAAAACGCCAGCAGCCAGATCGCAAATGCGGTAATTGGTGGGACGATACGCGCTACGTTGGCAGACTTGTATGGCAAGGCCGTTGCTCAAACAGTCCGCATTCAGTATGGTGGCAGCGTCAAACCAGACAATATGCTGGAGTATATGTCTCAACCTGATATTGACGGAGCATTAGTCGGCGGCGCGTCGCTGAAGGTCGAGGATTTCACCAAATTGGTCGAAGCGGCTGCACGCGCTAAGGGCGTCTAAGAACCCTCGTCGCCTGGGATATGGCCTGGCAGCCTATCCCAAAGATAAGTAGTCGGGTTGGGAGTAAACAGCCCTGTTCGGTTTTGAACTGCTCACTCCCTGGATCGCCGCCGCAGTGCTGTTTTACACACTGCGGCGGCTGGAAGTGTGGCTCCACCAACACATCTTTAAGGTTGGCTGGTTGGTGACGAAGCAGTACCATACCACCACTGTGCTCTATTACGCCTTCTTCCTGCCGGGTATTCTTATCAACCAAGTTGTCTTCTGGCTCACCGCTGGATTCTTGAATGTCCGGGCACAGAGCGTCGTCGCTTGGCCACAAAAACAGGAAATTGGGGAACTGAAGCTGGACTTTGTGCGGCTGTCCAACAAGGTCGATCCAGTGCGGTTGGCGCTGATCAGTACTACTCCCCTGCTTACTGGTCTTGTATTGATCTGGCACATCGCCAACAATGTGCTGAATGTCCCAGCCTTTCTCAATGAAATCAACCAAACAGGTTCAGACAACTTCCTTTTGACTATAGGAAAATTCACATCGGCCGCAGATTTCTGGATCTGGGTCTATCTTGCCTTCACCATCAGCAATACCATGATGCCGAACCTAGACAATCTGCGCGGCTGGCGGGTTGTGTTGGTCGCCCTCGCTATCGGAGTCGCTGTTCTATTCGCAGTCGGTGCAGGCAATCAGGTCATCCTCGCTAATCTGCGTGGGCCAATCACCGATATTCTGAATGGTCTATCCAGCATCTTCGCGATCATCATTGGCCTGGACATTTTTGCGGTGGTGGTCTTGGGGACCATTGAAGCCATCATCGAACGAATTACGGGCGATAGCGCCACGTTCAAAGATGGCAAAATGATTACGATGCGCCGGAGCGAAATGCTGGCGCAGCGGGCACGGGCATTAGCCCCTCAACCAAAACGCGCCCCGGCTTCAGCCACGCCGAGCGGCCCGCCATCCGTGTACCGGCTCCCCTTCCCTATTCCGGGACCGCCGGGCAAAGAAGCTGTTACTCCCACATCAGCAGTTATCATTGAGCCTAGTCCAACAGCCTCCCTGACAGGTGGGGTAGCCAATCTGAGTCGCGCTGGCCCGCCTATCGTCTCTGGAACCATTGCAGAGAAGCTGCCACCACCATCACCTGTGCCCGGCACTACCGCTGCAAAATCAGTGGAACAAACTTCACCAACAGCATCACATCAAGCGAACACAACGAATGCCATCGCAGCAGAAGAAGCTGATCAATCTGATGATGATGATGACGACCGGGAAGAAGTTCTTAGCTGAGCCATCCGTGCGAGAAATGCAAAACCCACCGTAATGAGCGCAAACATAACCGCCAGCGCAATGAACTTAAAGGCGCGGCTCTCCGTCACCAGGGTTAGTACGCCGAAGAACGCACAAAAAGTATAGTAAATCAAGACGATCTGCCGCTGACTCAGTCCTAAGTCAAGCATTCGGAAGTGAACATGTCCTCGGTCTCCCTCAAACGGACTGCGGCCGCTGCGAAGACGATTCAGTGCCTGCCAAACCAAATCCATCAACGGTAAGCCCATTACCAACAAGATGGACGCCATCTTTGCTCCACCGATGATGCTCAGGGTCGCCAGAAGATAGCCCAGAAAGTAGGCACCTCCACCCATAATGATCTGCGCCGGGTAGAAATTCATGAGAAGAAATCCGAGAGAAGTACCCATAAGAGCAACCATCAACAGGCTCACGCTGGTTTGTGGTGGAGTCACTCGAAAAGCGCTGTTTACGAACAGCATCGTTCCCGCGATGAAGGCCACGCCTGCGGCAAGACCATCCACCCCATCAAGGAAATTGACCGTATTCATCATTCCGACCATCCAGAAATACGTCAGCGCGACCGTCACCACATGCGGCCACGGATCCGTCTGCTGGCCGGTAAACGGATTATTGAAATACTCAATGAAAATCTGAAATACAATCGCAATCGCGGCTGCTACGGACTGCCCAATAAAGAGAGGCAGCGCCTTAAAGTGATAGTAGTCATCCAGAATGCCAACAATAAAGATCACGCTGCTGCCGAGAATCAAACCCACCAATCGAATGATCTCGTTCGGATCGCTGCGCGGAATCGGCAGTATCTGTGCTGCCACTACACTTATTATAAAAGCGCCGAAGAGGCTGATACTCCCTAACTTCGATACGCCTCGATAGTCGGCTTCACTCTGGCGACGCCCGCCAGGAACGGCCACTACTCCAAGTCGGCGTCCCAGCCATCGGCTGAAGGGAACTAGCGCAAGGGAAGTGCTGAGAGCAAGGCAGAAAATCAGTGTAAAACCTGCAGAGTGATCCATCAGAAAACTTCATGTGCCAAACTGGCGATCACCTGCATCTCCAAGGCCCGGTACAATGAAACCTATCTCGTTCAGCCGCTCATCTACCGCAGCAACGTGGATCGGAACGTCAGGGTGGGCCTTGCTAAAGCGCTCAATACCTTCTGGGGCCGCAATCAGGCCAACATACTTGATTCGCTTGACTCCCCACCGCTTCAGAATATCGACGGTTGCCACTGCGGAACCCCCGGTAGCCAACATGGGGTCTAGCACCAAACAAAGCTGCACGGTCGGCTCTGTTGGAAGGCGATTGTAGTACTCTACCGGTCGCAAGGTCTTTTCATCTCGATAAAGACCAATGTGCCACACCTGAACATTCGGGAGCAGTTCGAGAACCCCTTCTACCAATCCCAGCCCTGCCCGAAGCACGGGAACTAGGCCAATCGCTTCTTCGGCCTTAAACCCAGCGGCTTCACCCATCGGGGTTACGACAGTCTTTGGCGATAAGAGGAGGTCTTGAGTCGCCTCGTAACACAAGAGCAGAGCCAGTTCTCGAACCAACTCACGAAAAGCACGATGGTCGGTATCTTTATCTCGAAGGACAGTCAATTTGTGCAAGACAAGCGGGTGTTTAGACACTTGAAGCTGAGACATGGAGGGTATTCTTCTCCGTCAGGTGGCTGTGCGAGTCCAATTGTACCAGCCGCCCTATGCCTGTCAAAGCAGTGTAGACAAGAATTCAAGTTCACCTTGACCCCCTGATAGCCAATTGCTACAATCCCGCAGACTAGAAATGCCCCATTCGTCTAGAGGCCCAGGACGTAGCCCTCTCAAGGCTAAAACAGGGGTTCGAATCCCCTATGGGGCAAATCATTATTAAGCTTCAACTGCCTCAGTTGGAGCTTTTGTTTTTCCTTACAACACATCACCTACTCATCTCAGCCTGTTTCGTTAGCCCCCAGGGCAGATCGTAATCGCAATTTACTTGCAGCCACACTAGTCTTCATACAACTAGAGAGCCACCCCCATCAATCAAACCCCGATTCGATTATTCATACACATTGTCCAACAAGCTGGTAGAGACTTGGTTTGTGGTGTACATCACTATCCAAGCCTAATTCCGCTACACTCAGGTCAATTGCAGCAAATTAGAAGTCGCACCACATCCTCTTGTCGTATTTTGGCAGACGTGACACATGGACAGATTGTCCAGTGAAACCTTACTGTGCCTAGGATTGACCCAAATGGGAAAGGTCGAATATGGCTGTCCAGTCTCCTGCTCATCTGGAATTGCGCGGCGCAAACGTGTTAGGCAGTGGACGTATCCTGACCTCAGAAGCGCTTCAGTTTGTCGGCGCACTAGTCGCGGAATTTACTGACCGCCGAGACGCACTGCTTATTCAGCGAACCGAGCGCCAAAAAAGGCTGGATGCCGGCGAACTACCCGACTTCCTGCCTGAAACTGCCTCAATCCGAGAGGCCGATTGGCGTGTCGCCCCAATCCCGGCTGACCTCCAGGACAGGCGCGTGGAGATTACTGGCCCAACAGACCGCAAGATGGTCATCAATGCACTAAACTCAGGAGCCAAGGTGTTCATGGCGGATTTCGAGGATGCCAATTCACCCACCTGGGAAAATCTGGTTGATGGGCAGAACAATCTCTACGACGCTGTTCGGTGGACAATCACCTACACTAGCCCCGAAGGAAAACATTACCAGCTTAATCCACATCCAGCAGTACTCATGGTGAGGCCGCGCGGCTGGCACCTTAACGAGAAACATGTTCTCTGGAACGGGAAACCAATCCCCGGCAGCTTGTTCGATTTCGGATTGTATTTTTTCCACAATGTGCAGGAACTGTTGAATCGCGGCAGCGGCCCATACTTCTATCTGCCGAAGCTAGAAAGCCACTTGGAAGCACGGCTTTGGAATGATGTATTCAACTTTGCGCAAGATGCGCTTGGAATCCCACGAGGCACGATCCGTGCAACAGTGTTGATTGAGACCATCCTGGCCGCCTTTGAAGCCGATGAAATCCTGTATGAGCTGCGAGACCATTCTGCTGGACTGAACTGTGGTCGCTGGGATTACATCTTCTCATTCATCAAGAAGTTCCGCACTCGACCAGAGTTTGTACTTCCAGATCGCAGCCTTGTGACGATGACAACACACATGATGCACTCGTATTCAAAGTGGATCATCAAAGTGTGTCATCGACGCGGCATCCACGCGATGGGCGGAATGGCCGCACAAATCCCTATCAAAAACAATCCAGAGGCCAACGAAGCCGCCCTGAGCAAGGTTCGTGCTGACAAAATGCGCGAAGTCGCGGATGGGCACGATGGAACTTGGGTAGCTCATCCAGGGCTGGTTCCTGTTGCAATGGAAATCTTCAACCGGGATATGCCTCAACCGAATCAAATTGACCGCCTGCGGGATGATGTCCATGTAACCGCCGCCGATCTGCTTACCATTCCGCAGGGCAAGATCACCGAACAAGGTGTTCGCTGGAACATCAAGGTCGGTATCCAGTATCTTGAGGCATGGTTGGGTGGCAACGGCTGTGTACCGCTCTACCATCTGATGGAAGACGCAGCGACAGCGGAAATCTCTCGGACGCAAATCTGGCAGTGGCTGTATCACCAGGTGCGGTTAGAGGATGGCCGGCGTTTCACAGGTGAACTCTACGAGCAGTTTGTTCAAGAAGAACTGCAGGCTATCGAGCGGGAAATTGGCACAGAACGCTACACAAATGGTCACTTTCCGCTGGCAGCACAAATCTTCACCGAAATGTCACGGAATACGCCGTTGGTAGACTTCCTGACCCTGCCGGCCTACGAGTATCTCTAAGCGAATAGAACAGCCAATTCATGGCGGTAGTTCAACCCATTCAGAAAGTAACCAGAACAAAAAGGAGTCAATCGAGATGCAGCGCATGAGGAACGCCGAACAGATCACAATGGAATGGAATACCCGGCCACGTTGGAAGGGAATCATCCGCGAATATACCGCCGAGGAAGTAGTTCGGATGCGCGGTTCCGTCCACATCGAGTATTCACTGGCGCGGATGGGGTCTGAACAACTTTGGGATCTGCTCAACCGCGAACCTTATGTTAATGCACTCGGCGCAATGACTGGAACCCAAGCAGTCCAGATGGTGGCAGCCGGACTAAAAGCAATCTACGTGAGCGGCTGGCAGATCGCTGGAGATGCGAACAGCGCGCTCCAAACCTACCCTGACCAAAGCCTCTACCCAGTAGACAGCGGCCCGAACCTCGTGCGCCGTATCAACAATGCGCTCTTACGAGCCGATCAAATACAGACGATGGAAGGTAAGAAAGGCCCCTTCTGGCTCGTGCCGCTGGTCGCAGATGGTGAAGCGGGATTCGGTGGTATCTTAAATACCTATGAACTAACGAAAGCCTTTATCGAGGCCGGAGCAGCCGCTATTCACTTCGAGGATCAGTTGGCGTCAGCGAAGAAATGTGGTCATCTGGGCGGGAAAGTACTGGCTCCCACTTCAGAATTTGTCCGCAAACTGGTCGCAGCCAGGCTGGCTGCCGATGTCCTCGATGTACCAACAATGGTGATCGCCCGCACCGATGCCGAATCGGCGACTTTGCTTGCCAATTCAATCGACCCGCGCGATGAAGAATTCATCACTGGGGAGCGTTCGCCAGAAGGCTTCTTCTACGTGCGTTCAGGGATCGAGTCGGCCATTGCCCGTGGTCGCGCATATGCGCCCTACGCGGACATGATCTGGTGTGAAACGTCGCACCCTGATCTGGAGGAAGCCAAGAAGTTCGCCGAAGGGATTCGGTCCGAATTCCCGGACAAACTGCTGTTCTATAACTGCTCACCATCTTTCAACTGGTCACGAAACTTGGATGCAGCAACAATCGCCAAGTTCCAACGTGAACTCGGCGCAATGGGTTACAAATTCCAGTTCATCACCCTAGCAGGGTTCCACCAACTGAACTTCGGTATGTTCGAACTGGCGCGAAAGTACAAAGAACTGGGCATGACCGCCTATGCTGAAATGCAGGATGCAGAATTCGAGGCCGAGAGACTGCACGGCTACCGCGCCGTGAAACACCAGGCCTTTGTTGGAACCGGTTACTTCGATGCGCTGCAGAACGTCATTACAGGCGGCACATCCGCAACGGTTGCGCTCAAAGGGTCTACCGAAGCAGAGCAGTTCGCGAGCAACGGAGAGAAAACACAAGGGCATCCACAGCCTGTCAAGCATTAATCATTGCCCAGAATACTAGAGCGAACGACAGAAAACGGCTGTACCCTGAAACCAGAGTGCAGCCGTTTGTTGCATTGCTTATTACAATTCCGCAAAAGTCAATACGGCAGTTGTGAAAAATTCATGTACGTTCCGCGGTCAATCACCGAAATCGGCTTACATGCATGCATTTAGTTGCAACTTTGTAACATACGTATACGGGTATACCTCGATTGAAACATCTACAATATAGATAAAGTCTGTCAAAGTGACTTTGCTACTAGAGCACAAATGCGTCTAGCCTGAGCACCAAGCGACGCGGGCCTTTTGCTGTTTTCAACAACGGTCATGAAACTACCTTATCTTGTTCTAGGCTACGATCAGAAGAATTACCGCTTTGCCCTGCAGTTGGCCGCCTTATTGCGCAATGCAGGTGTACGGCTCGTCGTTGATGCCTTTGAGAGTTTGGCAGTTCCACACTTCTCGCTCGGCCATGCCCTGCTCCACAGCCGGGGTTTGGTTGCCGTTCTGAGTCCCGATTACGTTCATTCCGCAGTTGGCCGCAAACAACTTACGCAGGCTGGTGAGCGCGGTTATGTCACCTTCGCTGTTCTTCATCAGCCCCTCACTGTCTCACAGTGGCCGCTTGGATTAGACTGGCGGAACCTCGTTGACTTCACGAACACCACACTGCTCGACAGCCGTTGTGCGCCTTTTGCCAAGCTACTTCATCTCATCCGCGAGAACTGTCCCGAAGTAACATCCAATGGCAGTGAGCCTCCCGAATCAGTTTACCTGAACACCCTTATCGCAGATCTTCTGACGGATGTCGATTTGCTGGATTGGCTTAATCTACACTTTGAAGACCAGCCCTTCCCGCAAAACACCACAGCACCTCTCTGTGCCAATTGGATTGATGCGGTAGGCTATCGCGTCACAACCAACAAACAAGATGGTCGCAGCGTGCCGCGCTCCAGCACTAAACAGGCAGGCAGCGGGCATGCCCTGCTTCAGCTTCGTGCTGTTGCCCAGAACTTCCCACGTTTAGCGATTGTTGATGCACCAGCTTCCGGTAAATCTTCTCTGCTTCGAAAGCTTGCATTAGCTGCCCTTAGCAATCATCTCGCGGATTCCTCAATTCATCCGATCCCGCTTTGGGTCACATTGACAGAAATTCTGGAATCCGTCGATTGGCGGCAGCGCATCATGGAAATCTGGGGGCAGCCCAGTGATCCTTTTGTGCTGCTCGCAGAGGGCAAAGCTGCACTTTTTCTAGATGAATGGCATCAGCTCCACCAAGCAGCACCCTTTGTGCGCGACGCACTGGTCGGTTGGCTGACAGGGGAAGATGCCCCTACGCATTTCGCAATTGCTTGTCGAGAGGACTTATACACCGAATCGCTCATCTTGGATGTTCCGCGTCTCATGCTCTCCGGCAGTGATGACCATAAGCCGGCTTTTCAGATACTCCTGGAGAGGCTAGTCCATGCGGATCAACCTACAAACAATGCGCATGACCAAGAAGACCGGAGCACAGCACAGCTTACTTCCGGAATTGTCCACTGTTTATGGGAACGGTTTCAACAGGAGCCAACTGCTGAAGCCATTAACTTTGACTCGCTGCGAGATACGCTGAGCGAGATTGCCTTTGACCTCACCCGCCAGCACACAAATAGGCTGCCTTCCCACCAAAAATCCTTCAGCCCGGCGCTCGAATGTGCCTATCAAACAGGATACCTGACGGCAAGTCGCGGTCGCTTACGCTTCTCACACTCACTTTTCCAAAGCTACTTTGCCTCGTTCAAACTCCACGATCTGGATGTTCTCCAATCGGTAATCACCCTACCCACATTCAGCCATCATCTTTGGCGCACCCCAACGGTCTGGGATACCGCAGTCATGATTGCCGCTGGCCTCAATGATCGGCCTGACGCATTCATAACCGCAGTCGCCGATATTGACCCCTACCTTGCGCTGCAATGCATGACCGGTGGAGTTAACATCACTCCAGAGTGTTATCAGAACATTCTTGACCGCATCATCCAATCCATGCGGGCTGATGGTGACAATCGCATCGCGCTTGCACAAATACTCCAGCACGCCGATATCGCCACTGCCGCGGCACTTCTCATTCAAACCATGCGCGATGGCACTTGGGCCATGCGTCAGAATGCGGCCGTCCTGCTGGCACAGATGAATTGGAAACCAGATATTGACGTAATGACCGCACTCGCTGACATGCAGGCCTATCCTGAGCAGAGTCAGTTTCGTCAGGCTTTGAAGCGGCTCGAGCCAGGTTCCATTGTCAGCTTACTTGCCACAGCTCGCCTCGGTCAGAATTCTGAGCGCAGGCTGGCAATCTGGGCACTCGGAGAACTGCGCGAGCGCGCGGCTGTACCTGACTTGATCGATATGCTTCAGGATAGCAGCGCTGAAATCAGCACAGAGGCTGCTCTGGCGCTTAGTAAGACGCGAGATCATGATGCCCTCCCCCAGCTTATTCATCTGATCCGCATCGGCAGTTGGAAAACACGCCGCGTCACAATGCAGAGCCTAACACACTACGGCGCGCCGGGAATAGAAGCATTGGCAGAACTGGCTCAGTCTGAAGACAGTGAAACTCGCCTCCTTGCGCTGGAAAATATCGGAACCATTCAAGACCCCCTAGTCATTGACCTTCTTATCCACGCAGCGGCTGACCCACAGGTGGAAATTCGAGCTATCGCCGTGCATGCGCTGGCCCAAACCCAAGACGAACGCGCCGTGGACTGCCTAATAAAAAGTACCAATGATACTACCCGCTCTGCGCGGTTCAATCAGCGAATCCGCGACATCGCTGCTGAAGCACTGAGTCAGTCCAGTTCAGAAACCGCCAAGCAGTTTTTGGCGCGCTGGTACAACCAGGAACGCCAAATTGAGGCGAACTCAACAGATTTGTCACGATTCGGCACGCGGCAGTCATCGCAGATTGTCAAACAAAGGCTGCTCGAAGCAAAAGCCAAGAGGCGAACTGAGGAAACAGAGCGACTTCAGTCCCACCCTTTGTACCCAGTAAATGCTTCGAACGCTGTGGCGTTGGAAAGCCGCAATCTGCAAACTGCTCCCTCCCTCCAGGTCGATAACAGCCTTCCAATTGATGACCTCGACATCTGGATGCAGCAGCTCAAGGAGAGTGATTGGGTACGCCGGCAGTCAGCCGCTCGTGCCATTCGAGAACATGTGAAGTCAATCCGCGGTGAAGTATCTCCGCAGACGGTCTGGCATCTCACCGAACTGCTTAACGATCCTGATTGGACGATCCGCTGGACAGGCATCGAAGCCCTCGCCTGGATCGGTGACAAACAGGCTATCGAAGCGCTTGTCCACAGTCTGACAGACCCGAAATGGAAAGTCAGGGTGGCAGCGCTCCAATCCCTTGCAGAACTTGGGCAGCAGGACACGGCCCAGCACGTCATTCCGCTGTTGTTCGATACCATATCCAACGTTCGCGAGTCAGCAGCCGAAACTTTGGCGATGCTGGGCGACTCGGATGCACGAGTGCTGTCAAATCTGCGAAAAGCAGCGCAGGATACCGAGGAATTCGTCCGCCTCGCTGCCATCGAAGCGCTGGCACGACTCGACCCGAAAGCAGCCCTCCCTGATCTTATCAAGGCACTCCGAGATGACCCCAGCAGCCATGTCCGCTGGGCTGCTGCCAATGGCATCAGTGCCGCACCCGAAGGCAGTCCAGTCGCCGAATTAGCAAAGTCCCTGAACGACACCAGCGGCCCATATTGGGAACAAAAGCGCATCTGTGACGTTGTTGCCGAGATTCTCAACCAGATCGGCACGAATGAAGCGATCAATGCGCTGGCAAAGTGGAAACAGACTCAAACCGCAAGCCAGGCATAACAAGATGAATTGGAAGAGGTGGTTACCATGAAGCTGTTCGTGAGCTACGCCAGAGTCGACAAACCCTACTGCGTTCAGATCGCCGATACGGTCGATGTGCATGAGACCTGGTACGATCAGCGCCTCTACGCAGGGCAAAACTGGTGGAAGGAAATCCTTCGCCGCCTGGATTGGTGTGAAGGATTCATCTACCTTTTATCCCCCGATTCAATCGCATCGGAATACTGCCGTAAAGAATTTGAACTTGCAAGAAGCCTCGGTAAACACATCTTCCCCGTCGTCATCCGGGAAAACACTGCTGTACCGGAGACATTGCAGGATGTGCAGTACGTTGATCTCACCAAAGGGATCACACCTGAAGCAGTCAAAGTGCTGTTGAATTCGATCTACATTGCTGAGCGCAATAAACAGGCCAGTTTACCTGTGTCTTCAATCGGCCAGGAGAAGACCAAACCGCCCCAGGTCAATCCCGCCAACGTCATCAGCGGCGCAGCTCTCGCGATGGAGAACGGACACTTCGACCAAGCCGTGTTCATGTTGAAACAGGCTAAAGAGAACGGATTTGTATCCCGGTTCATCAATATCGATGCCTTATTAATGGAAGCAGAGACGGCACTGGATCGCATTTCCTACCTTCGCGAAGCCGAGCGCGAATACAAGCAAATTGCTGAACTGGTCAAGCATACCCGCACTCGGCGGCTGGGCCTTGAAGCATTTGCGGCTTTCCGGAAAGATTTCCCCGATTATGACCCAGAAAACCTTGCCGGAGAGCCGAATAAGGTTTCAATTGAACAGCGAAATACATCCATCGTTGTCATCCCCCCTCAAGAGACCCTTGTTGTGCCTCAACCACAGCTCACCTTACCATTGTTGGAATGGTGCGAAGTCCCCCTGGGCAGCGTAATCGTCGACGAATTTGACCGGGACAACAAAGTACGCTCTCAGCGAGTCACAGTCCCAGGATTCCGGATGAGCAGGTATCCGATCACCAACGCACAGTACCAAGCATTCTGCGAGAGCGGATCGGGCTACAGCAACACGCGCTGGTGGGAATTCTCCGCAGAAGCCTATAACTACCGGATGAATAACCCCGAACCCAAGCCGGGTCGCTTCAAAGGGGATGAACGTCCCCGTGAGATGGTGAACTGGTTTGACGCCGTGGCTTTCTGCGCGTGGCTCAGTCACGAGACTGGACGGATTATCCGGCTCCCAACCGCTTTGGAGTGGCAGCGGGCTGCGCGCGGTGACGATAACCGTGTTTATCCTTGGGGGAATGCCTTTGATCGAAACCGCTGCAATACGCGCGAAAGCGAAATCAAGATGACCTCATTGGTCATGCGCTACAGCAATGGCATCAGCCCATTCAATATCTATGATATGGCAGGGAATGTATGGGAATGGTGTCTAAATGCAAAGCCGAAAGGTGAAACAACCGTGTCACCAGCTCGGAACAACACGGATATCGCTGCCAACGGTGAGCGGGCAGTATTTGGTGGTTCGTTCGTGAGTGCATACCAGCGATCCCAAATTCCATTCCACTATTACCTCGACCCACAGTGCTATCATGCCACGATTGGGTTTCGGATCGTCGAGGAAATCTAACCCTGCGGCGCAAGACCAAACGTGGAAAGAGGCAGATCGTAGTATTTGCCTCTTTCTGTTTATCCGCCCCCCCCACATGCGTCAGGCCTCATCACCTCACTAAACACAACCGTTGCACCTAGGCAGTACTCACGACTAGAATAGAACAGATTGTCCTGGTGGATGGAGCAGCAGCGCATGTCAGATGACGCTCGGATGGTCAGCGGAAGCCGTCGACGCGATGATCGCGACAATATCGCGCTGCGACCACGCCTGCTGCGCGACATCGTAGGGCAAGATTCAGTCCGCGAAAATCTTCAAATCCTGATCGATGCCGCTAAAAATCGCCAAGAACCCATTGACCATGTCCTGTTCTATGGGCCGCCAGGCCTCGGAAAAACCTCCCTGGCCCATGTGATCGCCAACGAGATGAACGTCAACATCCACGTGACGGCTGGTCCTTCCATTGAGCGTGCCGGTGATCTGGCGGCTATTCTGACTCACATGAAACAGCACGAAATCCTATTTATCGATGAGGTTCATCGTCTGGGGCGTGCTGTCGAGGAAATCTTGTATCCAGCAATGGAGGACTTTAAGCTGGATATTGTGATTGGCAAGGGGCCAGCAGCAAAAAACGTGCGGCTGAATCTGCCGCGTTTCACCGTAATTGGCGCAACGACACGCCTCGCGCTCCTGGCGGCGCCGCTGCGAGACCGGTTTGGTGCGCAGTTCCGGTTAGACTTCTATGACCTCCAAGCAATGGAACACATCATCAATCGGGCTGCGGCCATGCTCAAGATCGAAATCAAACCAGAGGGCACTTCTGAAATCGCCCGCCGTTCACGAGGTACACCCCGCGTCGCCCTGCGGCTGCTCCGCCGAGTACGAGACTACGCCCAAGTCCGCGCTGAAGGCGTCATCACCGGCCCAGTCAGCGGGGAAGCACTGGAGCTGCTGAACATCGACCATCTCGGACTGGATGATGTGGATCGCCGCATCCTGACCATCATCATCGAGAAGTACGCCGGTGGCCCCGTCGGCCTGGAGACAATTGCCGCAGCCATCAGTGAAGATGCCGCCACCATCATGGATGTCTGCGAGCCTTACCTTCTCCAGCTTGGATTTCTCGCGCGCACGCCGCGTGGGCGCGTTGCGACGCTTCACGCCTATGAACATCTCGGAATCCCCTACCCCGAACAGGGCCGAAGCCAGCCAACCTTGTTCTAATCAGGTCAGACACTCATGGATATTCAAGCTGTTGGAAAAGCATTGCTGGTCTTCGGAATAGGTCTCGCCGTCATAGGCGGCCTGCTGATGCTGCTTGGGCGGCTGCCGCTGTTCCAACAGCTCGGCAGTCTACCGGGTGACATTCGTGTCGAGGGACAGGGGTTCTCCTGCTTCGTGCCCATCGCCAGCATGATCCTGCTCAGCATCATCCTCACCATCCTTATCAACGTGATTATCCGCCTTATCAACCGGCCATGAACCTGTCTGATTTCGACTACGATCTGCCTGAACACTTCATCGCTCAAGAACCCGTCGAGCCGCGCGACTCGTCCAGGTTGATGGTCGTTGAGCGTCGAACCGGCGCAATCCACCATCGCGTTTTTCGCGACATTGCCGAATACATCCAACCAGGTGATGTGCTGGTCTATAATACGACCCGCGTTATCCCGGCACGGCTCCACGCCGTCAAAGCCAACACAGGCGGTAAGGTCGAAGTGCTGCTGCTGCGGCAGCTTGGCGAAACCCGGTGGCATGTGCTGGCTGGTGGCCGCAAGGTTGAACCCGGCGTCGTTTTGAAGTTCACTGGAACCGACATCTCCTGCACAGTATTGGAGATGCTGGAGGCTTCAGAACGGATCATCGAGTTCAGCGAGCCGGTGAATAATCTGCTCACCCAGCTTGGAGAAACACCGCTGCCTCCCTACATACATAAACCCCTTGCAGACAGCGAACGCTACCAAACGGTCTATTCCCAGCAGGAAGGATCGGCAGCAGCCCCGACAGCCGGCCTGCATTTCACGCCTGAACTGCTGCTAGCCCTCCGTGACCGTGGGGTACAAATGGCTTCATGTGTGCTGCATATTGGGCTAGACACCTTCCAACCTGTGCATGTCGAACGCATTACCGATCACAAGATGCACAGCGAACGCGCCTTACTCACAGCAGAAAATGCGCGCATCATTAATGAGGCTAAACTGTCAGGCAAACGGATATTTGCAGTTGGGACAACCAGTGTTCGCACCTTAGAGACCGCGGGCATTCTTAGCGCAGGCGGTGATCCCTCTCGTCCTCAGGAAATCGGCGCATTATGCCCATGGCGACCCGTAACAGCCTTTGAGCGGGACACCGACCTCTTCATTTATCCTGGCTACCAGTGGCGCGTGGTGGACAGCATGATTACGAATTTCCACCTGCCCAAATCAACCCTGTTGATGATGGTTAGTTCGTTTGCCACGCGCGAATTGATTCTTCACGCTTATGATGTCGCCAAGCAGGAAGGCTACCGGTTTTTCTCCTTCGGCGACGCCATGCTTCTCTTGTGAAACTGTGCGTTGACGCTGCAAAGGCCAACACGTATAATCCCGGAATTGTCCTAATCAGTCATTCTTCGCCAATTTTCCCCGCGCTGCTGGCTGAGTTTGCAGTAGCAGAGCGGTGGTAAGTGAAGATTGGAGCCAAATTCACTATGTACGCCATCATTCGTAGCGGCGGTCACCAGTACCGCGCGGAAGTCGGCAAACTCATCGATGTCGAGAAACTCCCTTACAACGTCGATGAAAAAGTCGAGATCACTGATGTGCTGCTCATTGGGGACGCTGACAACACCGTGATCGGACAGCCCCTCGTTGAGGGAGCCAAAGTCAAAGCCACAGTGATCGAGCAGTTCCGGGGCGAAAAAATCATGGTCTTCCACTACCGCCAGCGCAATAACCTGCGCAAGTGGAATGGACATCGTCAGTACTATACCCGTTTGCGGATCGATGAAATCAGCGTGAAATAGGTTACCAGGAGCATCCCACAATGGCACACAAAAAAGGCGGTGGTTCGAGCCGCAACGGTCGTGACAGCAATTCGCAGCGCTTGGGCGTGAAGGCCTATGGTGGCGAATTCGTCATTCCCGGCAACATTATCGTGCGCCAGCGCGGAACGCATTTCCGCCCCGGTGTCAACGTCGGCATAGGCAAAGATCATACCCTCTTTGCTATGGTCGAGGGTATCGTGGTCTTCGAACGTGTACGCGGCCGTGATGGACAGAAACAAATCAGTGTCTATCCGGTCGAAGAAGTGAAGCAGTAAATTCCCTATACCGTGCGTTACGCTACCTGACTCATCAGGCCGTGACGCCAGAAGGAAATGTGATGAAAAAGGATCTACACCCCAACTGGTATCCAGAAGCCACTGTAGTGTGTGCCTGTGGCAATACCTGGAAAACCGGCGCGACTGTGCCAGAAATCCGAACCGACATTTGTTCAGCTTGTCATCCGTTCTACACCGGTGAGCAGCGCATCGTTGATACCGAAGGCCAGGTTGACCGCTTCCTGAAGCGTCTGCAAATCCGCGACACGCGCCGCGCCGAAGCCGAAGCGCGCACCGCCGCGCTGACCTCCCCAGATGCCCCGATCAGCGAATTCGACATCGGAAAGCGCTATATCACCATCCTGAACGAAAACGGCATCAATGTCGTTGGCGATTTCATCGCCAAACTCGAAGCCGGGGGAGACGAAGCCCTGCTCGAGATTCCTGGCATTGGGCGCAAAGTGGTCAGCGATCTTAAGAAGATGCTCCGCGCTCGTGGTTACGAACTGCCCAAGGCGACGGAAGCTGCCGAGTAGCCTGATCGCGTTATGGAGATCCTTCAAGGCAGGCATGAGTTCACATGCCTGCCTTTCTGTTTGGATTGGGGGAATTCATGAAACATCAATTCGGACGCATCGAAGTCATTTGTGGCAGTATGTTCTGCGGAAAAACCGAGGAACTCATCCGGCGTGCCCGCCGGGCCATCATTGCCAAACAGGAACTTCAGGTTTTCAAGCCTGCGCTCGACGACCGCTACAGCATCGAACACGTTACCAGCCACAGCGGCGCGAATATTGAAGCCATTCCGGTGGCAGCCTCCGCAGAAATTCCGGATCGTGTCAAGCCCACGACAACCGTCGTTGCCATTGATGAAGTGCAGTTCTTCGACAGCGGCATCGTCGAAGTCGCTCAGGGATTGGCCGAACGCGGGCTGCGCGTTATTCTGGCCGGCTTGGACACCGATTTCCGCGGCGAACCCTTCGGCCCAATGCCGCGCCTGTTATGCATTGCGGAAGATGTCACGAAACTCCACGCAATTTGCGTCGTCTGCGGCGAAGAAGCCTGCCGAACGCAGCGCCTCGTAGATGGAAAGCCAGCCCGTTACGACGACCCTATTATCTTGGTTGGGGCACAGGAAGCCTATGAAGCGCGGTGTCGCCAGCACCATAGTGTGCCGCGTTGATTCAGCAGCTTCTAGCATTTGGCAAGTGTTTTCGCTAAAATTACTTCGTGACGCTAAACAATCCTTGTCTTTGCGTCTGGATGCACATCAATCATATTGTTGAGGGAGAAAAGCAATGAGTGCAACCGTCGCCCCGTATGCTTCAGCTTCGGCACCAGCGCTGGCACAAGATCGTCTGAGCCTCTGGCTGCGAAACCGTCGCTGGGACCTAATTTTCATCATTCTCAGTGTGTTCGTTGTTCCCCTACCCTACATCTTTTACCTGATCGGAACAGATATCTTCCATTTACACTCAGACGTGAGCCGGAACATCGTCAATGGTTTCGTCGCCATCGCGGTCGGTGGCCCTCACATGATGTCAACTTTGTTGCGCACCAGCTTCGACGGAGAGTTCAAGCAGCGCTATCCGATGTTGATCCGCTCATCGCTCATCATTCCAGTTGTCGTCATCTCACTGGCGTTCTTGAACCTGACGCTGCTGCTCACAATCTTCTTCTTTTGGGCAATGCTGCATGTTCTGCATCAGGTCACTTACATTGTTGAACTCTACAACCACAAGCAGACTGCGATTGTGCGTAAGGGAAGTTCGGTCACCCTCGCTTCCCGCGTAATAGACTACGCTGTCGTGTTGACCTGCCTGTTCCCGATGGCAGCTTACAAGATCAGCCAGGGCAGCTTCGCAGTCGGCACGAACGATCTCACCCGTGTCATCCCAACCGCTTTTCAACAGCCGTGGCTGTTCGTTGTCGCAGCCGGTGTATTCTTTATCGCGGCAATCGCTTACATCATCAAAACGGTCAACGAGTACCGCCAGGGAATCATCAACTGGCCGAAAACCATCTTCATTTCACTGAGTGTCATTGTATTCTTCCCTCTGGCTGCCTTCCCGAATCTGGACACGGCCTTCCAGGGTGCGAACATGTGGCATTCGTTCCAGTATCTTGCGATCACCTTCTACATCATCAAGATCAAGCAGCAGTACGGCAACCTTAACCAGAGCGCGCCTCTGGTCGCGCGCTTCAGCAGTCGAAAGGACTCCTGGGGATTGTTCGCGCTCAGCACGATGATGTTGGTCGGTTCACTTGTTGTCTTCGTGGTCGTGTACCTGCTGACCCAGCTTATCATGCCGGGCATCGATCCGAACCGCCACTTTGACACGGCTTACTACACAGCCATTCTGTCCTTCCTCTGGATCCACTACTACCACGACCACTTCCTCTTCACGAACTTTGAAGCGCTGGACCCAGCCTTCAAGTAGCGGTTGGCGAAACCGAAGTTAGTTCATCTGCACCGGGACGCTCAAGGCAGCGTCCCGTTCGTTTTTCGCCAAATGCCCACTACCCCAAACAACCTATGCAAGCGCATTCATAAGACACCAAAGAGTGACCAAAATGTCACCCTTTCCGATCTGTTTTGTGCTATCGTAGAAGTAGAGACCGGAGGCTAGGCACATCACACCCAGCTCTTCAACCGCATGTTTACAGCCCGATGATCAAGATTCTCATATGACCGGTTCTTATTCTTATCATTTTTCTCAATAAAGTTTCTTCTACCCAAATTCGCCTCTTTCCACAGCCAAAGGCATAAGCAAGCATGTCACAAGAATCCTTTATCCACCTTCAGAAATCCTTCTTCGGTGAAGCTGAGAAGATATTGGCAGAACATCAAGGGATGACGGCCAGCACTTTTCGCTATGCCAGTGGGGTGCATGCCCTGCGGGTCAGGAACCAGCGCGGAGAGATGGTCGTGCTGCCTTTCCAAGGACAGCAAATCTGGGATGCAGTATTCGATGGCCGTTCTCTAACGATGAAATCGATGTTCCGGGAACCAGCCGCCACCACCGTTTATTTGGAAACCTACGGAGCGTTTTTGGTTCATTGCGGCGCAGTCGCCATGGGTGTACCCACCAAAGAGGACTCCCATCCACTGCATGGGGAACTGCCGAACGCCCCCTACCAAACTGCCCAGCTCATTCTCGGAAGCGATGAGCAGGGCAGTTATATGGCGGTCACAGGGACATTTGAATACACGGTCGCGTTCAGCCACCACTATGTCGCGCGTCCTGTCGCCAAACTGTATACCGGCAGCACCCTAATTGACGTTAGCCTTACTGTCGAAAACCTGAAGCGCACGCCGATGGAACTGATGTACCTGTCACACGCAAACTTCCGGCCGGTGGACAACGGTCGGTTGGTGTATTCCGCGCACAGTGACCCCCAACACGTCCGGGTAAGGCAGTCGATCCCCTCCCACATTCGCCCGGCACCGGGTTATCGGGAATTTCTAGATGAACTGGCCCAGCATCCGGAACGTCATCACATTCTCAAGCCCGGCATGGCTTTCGACCCTGAAGTCGTTTTCTTCATCGAATACCTCGCTGATGAGTCCGGTTGGGCGCACAGCCTCCAAATTCACCCTGACGGAAGTTCGGATATTATCAGCCACCGGCCGGAACAGCTTGACCACGGCGTGCGGTGGATTTCGCGCACGCCAGACCAGGATTGCCTGGGAATTATCTTGCCCGCAACAGCGGAACCAGAAGGTTATACAGCCGAAAAAGCCAAAGGTAATCTCAAGATCATCGCGCCGGGCGCAAGCTGGCGATGCGACTACACGATAGGTCTGCTAACGGCGGAGCAGACCAAAGCAATGGAACGCCGGATTGAGCAGATCATCCAGAATAATAATCCAGCGTGACTCAACTCATCAACTGCCCGCCGTTCACATGGATAGTCGCACCGCTGATGTACCGCGCAGCTTCCGAGGCCAGAAATGCGATGGCGCCGGCAACTTCTTCTGGCTGTCCATAACGGCGCATCGGAATCTGAGCCAGCCATTCGGCTTCGCGCCGGGATGCTTCTCCAGCGATCATATCGGTCAAGATGCGTCCCGGCGCGACCATGTTCACGGTAATCCCTGCCGCAGACACTTCCTTTGCCAAAGAGTAAGTAAAGCCAGCTAGGCCTGCCTTCGCCGTGGCATAGTGGGCATGGCTGACTGAACCATTGTAGGCCGCCTGAGAAGTTACACTGATAATTCTTCCCCACCCTCGTTCGAGCATTCCGGGAAGAACTGCACGTGCACAGCGGAAAGCTGCCGAGAGGTTAACCAAGAGGATGCGATCCCAATCAGCATCAGAAAGATCCACGACACGTGCAGTATGCATCTCAGCAGCATTGTTGACGAGGATGTCAACTTTACCCCATCGATTCGTGACGCTCGCAACAAGGTCGGTGATGGCTTCGGGTTCAGACAAATCAGCACCAAAAGGCTGTGCGTCGCCTCCAGCCAGGCAGATACGTTCAGCGGTTTGTTCTGCTAGGTCAGCACTCGCACGATAGTGCACAGCAACAACTGCGCCCTTGGCAGCTAGAGCACGACAAGCCGCCTCTCCGATCCCTCGTGCTCCCCCGGTAACAAGAGCTACTTTCCCACTCAAACTGTCATCGAGTACCCCTAAGCCAATCGGATTCACGGATTCCCCCTACCTCTACCCTAAGTTCTAGTCATCTGCTGCAAAGATCATTCGATCTCTGCATACCGACTATACCAGTAAGGAGAAAAATCGGGGCGCGCCACCGAGTCCATCCAACTCTGTGCATAAGCCGCACAAATCTGGCCCAGTTCGATCACCCGCTGGCGAGCAGTAGTATCTAGGAACTGCTGACGATCTGCGCCCTGGAGTTCAACGGCCTCTCCCCAAACTGCGCGTCCAGCAATAATCCCACTTGCCCCCGCTCTACAAGCGATTTCTGCCTGTTTACGGAACACCTCATAGGGCACTCCTGCGCTGAGCAGCGCCCAAGGTACGCCGCTGCAGGCCCGATTCACAGCCTCAGCAGCCGCGAACCAAACCTGTTCATCTGATTCCTCCGATACGTTCACGGGAAATTCGAGCTTGAGAACATCCACCCCCATGCTGCTAAAGAGGCGAGCGCTTTCGATGACCACCTCCAGAAGCTCTGGATTGGTCAGGCCGCGTTGAGGATCAGGAGAATAGGCAATCGGTTCGAGAAAGAAAGGAATGTCGAGCCGGCTGCATTCATCAACGATTTCAGCCACTACACGCTTCTTTTCTTCTGCTTTGGAGTCGTCAGGATGGAAATAGAGCAGCAGCTTGATTCCGCTGGCGCCGAGGCGCTTAGCCTTTGCTACACTCCAGTCGGGAATAAAGGCTGTATCTCGTCGGCTGGGATGAACATCGTAGTTGGTGAGTTCAAGTGGGACAAGCAGACCTCTATACGGCGGCTCAAAACATCCATCTAGCCCATAGATGGGATCGCTGAGGATCGCAGAAGCAGCAGGGGCCAAAGCACGAATGACCTGACTTTTGAAAACTTTGAACTCATCGTCTGTGAGCGGATGAATAGCATACTTATTCAGGGCGGCTTGCAGATTAGCGCGATGGTCAATGGCAACAATGCTGAAATGTCCATTCGGCGTGCTGCACTGCATCAGGTGGCGATACTTTCCCGGAGTCATGTCGAGAATCCCTTGTGCAAATTCGGGCTTAGCCAGTCTGCTTGACGGTCTACTTGAAATAAGATACCCTAAATCGTGAACGATCACATAATCCGGTTGACAGATGGACTCCGCTTGTCATTATGTTACTCCAAACCCTTCGCGAGATAGTTTGTGCCCTCCATGCCGAACTGCCTAAGAATAACCTTGTTGCCTGGACAAGTGGAAACCTCAGCGCGCGCGATCCCGAAACTGGGCTAATCGTCATCAAACCGAGCGGCATCAAGTTTCCTGATTTGAGGCCCGAAAACATGGTCGTTGTGGATGAGTCCGGAAAAGTTGTAGAGGGGAATTTTAAGCCGTCATCGGATACTGCATCGCACTGCTACATTTACAGGAACCGTCCCGGTACGGGAAGTGTGGTGCATACACACTCACGGTATGCAACAGCTTTCGCAGTAGTCGGCAAAGAAATCCCATGCGTGACAACGGCGATGGGGGATGAATTCGGCGGACCAATTCCGTGCGGCGGATTTGCACTGATCGGTGGTGAAGAAATCGGCGCATTAGTCGTTGAAGCGTTGAAGAATTCACACAGTCCAGCCTGCATTCTCCGAAATCACGGGGTATTTGCAGTTGGAGAGGACGCTGAGTCTGCGGTCAAGGCAGCAGTGATGACCGAAGACAATGCAGCTATCGTCTGGTTAGCAATGCAGATTGGCACGCCGATTCCAATTTCACAAGAGGACATCGATAAGCTCCACTACCGGTATACCCACATTTACGGGCAATAGCGCTTGCGAGCAGCAACTCGCGGGACGCTTGATGAAAAGTGTAATTAGGAGTGCATCAAAATGGTACTTGCAGACCCCAAGACTGTTCCTGCATCACGGTTGAATCAACGCCCGGTCACACTGGGCGTGATCGTCGGCAACCGCGGGTTTTTCCCCGCTTGGCTGGCCGGTGAAGGACGAGAAACCATCCTGGATGTCCTCAAGCAAGCAGGCATCAACGTCATCATTACGGCGGCAGAAGATACCAATGTTGGTTCCATCGAGTCGCTTAAGGAAGCCCGGCTTTGCGCCGAGTTCTTCAGAGCACATCGAGATGAAATTGATGGCATCTTGGTGACTTTGCCAAACTTTGGGGATGAACGGGCTATCGCGAACACACTTCGATTTGCTGATTTGAACGTCCCTGTGCTGATCCATGCTTTCCCAGACGATGCGACCAAAATGGACTTAAAGCATCGCCGAGATAGCTTCTGCGGCAAGATGAGCGCCTGCAACAACCTTCACCAGTACGGAATCAAATACTCCCTGACTTCCCAGCACACCATGGATCCACGGTCGCCCGAATTCATGGCCGATCTCCAGCGATTCGCAGCAGTCTGCCGCGTGGTACGTGGGATGCGGACGGCGCGGTTGGGCATGATGGGCGCTCGACCGGAAGCGTTCAAGACAGTTCGGTTCAGCGAAAAGCTGCTTGACCAATCCGGCATCAGCGTAGAGACGCTTGACCTTTCTGAAGTATTCGGCAGGATCGGAAGACTGAATGACGGCGATTCGGCAGTTCAGGAAAAGCTGAAATCGATCCAAAAGTATGCTCAAACTCATGACGTTCCTGCAGAATCACTGACGCGAATGGCAAAATTCGGGGTGGTATTGGATAACTGGATGGCAGATAACGCACTTGATGCGACTGCAATCCAGTGCTGGACTTCGATGGAGGAATACTTCGGCGTTGTCCCCTGCACGCTGATGAGCATGAGCAGCAATAACCTTAATCCGTCTGCGTGTGAAACAGACATTGTCGGAGCGCTGGCGATGCTGGCAATGCAGTTAGCCTCCGGCAAACCTTCAGCATTAGTCGATTGGAACAACAATTACGGCGATGATCCCGACAAGGGTGTTGTATTCCACTGTTCAAACCTACCGAAAGATGTGTTCGTTGATGATATTCCCGTGATGAGCTACCAGGAAATCCTCTCAGGGACAGTTGGGAAAGACTCGACCTTCGGAACGATCTACGGGCGGGTCAAACGCAATCCGTTCACCTATCTGCGGATTTCCACCGACGACTTTGCCGGGAAGATCATCGCCTATACCGGTGAAGGGGAGTTTACGGACGACCCGATCAACACATTCGGCGGGTACGGCGTCGTCAAGGTTCCGCGTTTCCAGGACCTTCTGGCCTATATTTGCGAACACGGCTACGAACATCACGTGTCGATCAATCAGGCACGAGTAGCCAGCGCGATTGATGAAGCCTTCAACAAATATCTCGGTTGGCCCACATACTATCACCGCTAGATCAGACTTTTAAGAGGATGGCTTCTCTTGCTTAGGGAGAAGCCATCCTTTCATGAAACCCGCTTGGTTCACTCGCTTAATCCGTTGATCGCATTGTAGAGCACCCGGTCAGGTAGAGTATTGGCTTCAGGAAGTTCCCCGTTGTGGAGGCATGGAATCCCATCGCGCACGAGGATGATTCCATTCGCGCCCCCTCCTGCGAAACTGCTGGCTGCAATCTGAGCCATCTGAGCAGCTAAAACGCGATCCCGGTGCGAGGGAGCGGCTCCCCGCTGCGCATGGCCGAGACGTACATCACGCATTCGCACACCAGTGCGCTGAGGCAAGGTGTCGGCGAGGGTTCGAGCACCTTTGGCTCCTTCACACAGTACCAAGAGAGCAAAGCCAGCTTTCGAGAGCGCGACCATCAGCCGATCTGCAAGCCAGGATTCGTCGTAGTCATACTCAGGGACGAGAACAGCATGTGCTCCGGCTCCGTGGCCTACAGCCAGCGCAAGACGACCACAGGTTCCACCAAGAGTCTCCACCATGAACATTCGGCCATTGAGCGCGTGACCCGTTGCAAGGACCCCATCTATGGCGTGGTAAGCATCATTGCAAGCCGAGTCAAAACCGAGAGAGATTTCCGTACCGGGAACATCATTGTCAATAGTGGTAGGGATGCCGATGCAGGAAATTCCCCAGGCACGGAGCAGCGGGGGAATATGGCGGAGGGTGCCGTTGCCGCCAAAGAGAAGGATGTGATCGACTTGGTGGGAATAGAGCTGCGCCTGGATGCGTTCCCCTGCCCCAGACTGACTCAGTACCGGATCGCGGCTAGTGGGGAGGAATGAACCAGCACGCCCCATCCAAGGCAAGATATCGTTGAGCGCGATAGAGACAATATTCCCTGATAAGAGGCCAGGAAACCCACCCCGTGCCCCCAGCACCTGATCTCCCCGATCTGAAGCAATCCGGACATAGTGGCCGATCAAGGCGTTGATACCAGGCGCATCTCCCCCGCTCACAACGATTAGTGTTTTCATAGGATCGTTCCGACGGTGATTCCGTTACCAATCACAGGCTCATTATGGGGCAATAAGGCGACATTTTAGTCACTCTTTTGAGTCAATATTGGGCGGCTTGAAGCAGCGCATCCCAAAGAGCATCATCGAGTTCGACCACGCCAGAAGCAAGAGCAGCTTGCATGAGACGGTCGCCACGCTCACCCGGAACTAGTATTTCATCAATACCCGGCAGGCGGCGCGTCCCTTTTACTCGCCGGATCAAATCGCTCACTTCTTGCTTGAAGGACTCAGCATCGACAAGCAGTTCAGGATCAAACGCGATAATGAGATTGCCCCAGTCCAGCTTTCGACCATCTGCTGAGTAGGCAGCAGCTACAAGCGGGCGAGTCAACATTTCAACCATGAGGGCTAATCCTGCACCCTTGTGACCACCAAAGGTACGGATGGCCCCCGCCAGCGCTGCTGACGGATCAGTCGTGATCTGCCCAGCAGCATCGTAAGCGACATCCGGCGGAAGAGATCGCCCAGAAGTCTGGGCCTCGACAATTCCATAGCGGGCAATGGCCGAGGTCGCCATGTCCAGCACAAGCGGTTGAGCTGCCGTCGGAATACCAATGGCAAGAGGATTCGTACCGAAGAAAGGTTCATAGGAACCCTGCATGGCGACATACTCGCCTGAGCCAGCAAAGACCAACCCGATAAATCCGGCTTCGGCAATCCGCCGAGCATAATAGCCAATGGCGCCCGTGGAAGAAGCGGTGCGTTGGGTTCCTATCAGACTCATCCCATGCTGGCTGCATTTTTCAACAGCAAGCTGAGCAGCGGCCTGCATCACGACCATACCCACATTCCAGCCCCCGTCAAGCAAAGCAGATAGTTTGGTCTCGCGGATGGTTCGGATGGGCACAGCGCGGGGATCGCGGGGCAAGCCGGGGCCAATCAGCTTAACAACACCCTGATTGTTCCCACGAAGCTGAGCATACAACAAAACATCAAGGATAGCTTGGGCTTCGTCGGGAGGATAGCCGCTGCGAGCCAGTACAGCTAGCACGCTTTGCCTGAGGGCATCGATGAGTACTTTCATCCCGTGGCCATCCTGGCTATCCTACTTGACAGCGTAGGTTTTCTGCCACCCTTCGCGGGCTTCCACAGGCGAGTACCAATGCGTCCAGGGGCGAGCATTGTCTTCAGCAAGCTGAACGAGACGCTGAAAGCGCGGAACAGCAACTTCTTCAAGGAACTGCTGGCGTTCAGCCGCACCACGAGACACGCCTTCTTTCCAGATTGCACGCCCGGCTAGAAAACCGCTGGCTCCAGCCTGGCAGGCGATACGGGTTTGTTCGGCAAACGTATCAAAATCAACCCCAGCACTGAGCAGCACCCACGGTACAGCACTGGCTTCGCTGACAGCCTCACAGGCAGAACGCCAATGATCGTAGTTGTTATCGAAAGCCGCATCAACCGGGAATTCCAGCTTGAGGATATCAGCACCGCTGCGGCTGAGGCGCCGGGCTGTCTCCTTGACCACAGTCGGCCGGGTTTGCGCAAAAGCAGCGCTCTCTTTAGAGATGCCAGGTTCAAGGCTGTAGGAGACAGGTTCAAGAAAAAGCGGCAGGTCATAAGCATGGCATTCATCGACCACACCCTTGATAACACCTTCTATTTCCTCAGCCAGTGCCCCCGAATCCGGATGGTAGTAAGCGAGGAGTTTGACGGCGGAAGCACCCATTTTTCTGATCTTGGCAACCGACCAAGCTGGGTCAAAATCGATCTTGCGATAGGTCGAATCGCCGCTGTAACCACTCTTTTCGAGAGCCATCAGCAGGCCGCTGGTACGAGCCAGATGAAGCGCAGACGGCAGGCCATATTCAGGATCGAGCAGCACCGCACTCGAAAACATAGACAGGCGGGCAACCACTTCCTTCTTGATGTTGGCAGTCATCTCGTAGGTGGCATCAGCAGGCAGCATTTTGCGGAAAGTTCCACGCTGGTCGAAAGCGAGGATAGTGAAAATGTCGCGGCTGCTGCTGGTTTTGCGTAATCCAGTCCAACGGCCAGGGGTCAGTGGGGTCATCATACTGTGTCCTTGCTATTCAAACCTGATGTCAAAAAAGAGAGACGGCCTCATTGATACTCTGTTAGATTACAGGCTTTAACCGGCGTTCCCAAATCTTGAAGCTGGTTGATGCTGGCTTTACACTCGCGCATCTGCTCAATCCCCTCAGCAACGGTCAAGGATACAGCGAACCGCATTTCTTGGCCGGGTTCGAGTATCATTAAGCGGTGGCTGCGCTGGGCACTGTTCCGGCCTTCAGGAATACAGTTGCCCGGTTCAATACCACTGACATACATGGCCTGACGCGCATTCTTCCACTGGGTGAAATAGGGCAGCGCAGTAGTATCCCAATCCAGAACAATGGCACACTGGTCATCGCCGATCATAATGCGGGTAAAACCGTTTGACTTCGCCTTGAGGTGATGAAAGTAAACTTGTTCTTGAGAACGCGCTTCAGCCTCGCGGTATTCCCACCAACGGGATAACCCCAACCGAGCCGGCTCATCACGCGCATAGACAGCCTGATTGGGCGTGTGCAACAGGGTGCCAGCCTTAATTAGCGGAAAGCCCAGATTGAAATGGTACAGCACCATCAGCGGCGTAGGCGTATCGCCAACATTGGTGACCGTATCCCAGAGGGTGATGGTTGGGCGGCCAAGTTCGAGACCAACAGAGCGACGCAGGACCAACTGCTCGCCAAACATTGAGGATTCGCTGACTATGCCGGTCAGCCACACGCTGTAATCTTCACTGCCATACCAATGCCGCTCCAGGCTGATCTCATGAGCGCGAAGACGGCTGTAACGGCCGTGCAGATCGCGGTATTCACCGGTAGATTCATCGCTCTCAGGAGGGCCAACATGGGTCAAGCCGCAGGTGGTGAGCAAACCACCATTGAATTGGCGGAGCCACGACAACCCAAAATCAGACGGAAAAGGTGATCCCTGGCTGATCCAGGTAAGCGGGATACCTTTGTAACTGGCCGCCCAGATGTCAAGGCCACGATCTGGGAGTAGGGTAAAACACAGCCCACTGCTGTTATAGGCTTCAATGATTCGCATCCCGTTAGGCAGTGTTGATTGGCGAAAATCAATGAACTGGCGCATATCGACGCTGTGACGTTCGACGGTTTCGCGATTTAGCAAAGCAGAGTCCATCTTGAGCATATCCAGTTCCTGTTAGCCTTGCGAACCTCTTTATTTTCGTAAGCGTGGATCAAGGAAATCACGCAGGCCATCGCCAATGAAATTGAAAGCCATCACAAGAATGGCAATCGCGAGACCAGGATACAACCACATCCACCACTGGTCGAAGAAATCAATACCGATGGAGACCATCCGTCCCCATTCGGGCTGCGATGGATCGGGACCAAGGCCGAGGAAGCTTAGGCCAGCGAAGGTGAGCACAGCATTACCGATATCCAGCGTAGCAAGAACCAACGCAGGCGAAATACAGTTGGGGAGGATTGTACGGAACAGGATGTAGAAATCCCCCGCCCCAACACCACGCGCACCTTCGACAAACTCTTTCGCCTTGATGTCCAGTACAAGACCACGAGTCAAGCGGGCATAAGTCGGCCACCATACAACGACCAGGGCCAGGATCGCATTGCGGATGTCTGGCCCTAAAGCAGCATTGATGGCAAGAGCCAGGATGATGGTGGGAAAAGCCATGAACAGTTCGGTGATGCGCATAAGCAGCTCATCCCACAAACCACCGACATAGCCTGCAACTGCACCGACAAGAATGCCAATGACGCTGCCGATCACAATCACAGCGAAGCCGGCCGGAATGGTAATCCGGCCACCCCAGAGGACACGGCTGAAGATATCGCGACCGAGTTCGTCTGTGCCGAAGGCATAGATGTCATTGGGGGCTGTCAAACGTACTGACACAATCTGTTTCTGAGGATCATAAGGGCTGAGCTGAGGCGCAAAAGCCGTCAATGCGATCCAGACCAACACCACGATCAGTCCGACCAGCACGAGTGGATTGCGCCGCAGCATACGCGCAGCCTGTGTCGCCCACTCAGGAGAGGCGGATGCGTGGGTCAAGGAAGTAGTAGAGGATGTCAACGACAAAGTTCACCCCAATATAGATGAACGCAATCAGGATACTGACCCCCATGATGGCCGGAAAGTCCTGTGAGGTCGAAGCGCGGAACATATAACGGCCTATACCAGGCCAAGCAAAAATGGATTCGGTCAACACAGCGCCTGATAGCAGACTACCATACGACAGCCCAATGACAGTTACGACCGGGATCAGCGCATTGCGGAGACCATGGCGGGTAATGACTGCACGCTCTGATAACCCCTTCGAGCGAGCAGTGCGAATGTAATCAAGGCTCAGCACTTCCAGAAGCGACGAACGGGTAATCCGGGCAATTGCGCCAGAGACATATATCCCGAGAATGATACTCGGCAGCAGCAAGTGAGAGACAGCATCACCAAATGTAGACCACTGGCCGGCAAGGAGGCTGTCCACTGTGAAGAAGCCGGTCACAAACGGTGGACTAGCGATGCGGACACTGAGGCGGCCAGGGCCGGAAACAATACCTAACTGGACATAGAGAACGGTCAGACCAATCAAGGCTAGTAGGAATACGGGGAAACTGACTCCAATAAGGGAAATAAATCGAACCCAGTAATCGATCAGGTGATTGCGCCAAATGGCCGAGATAATTCCAAAACCAACGCCAAGCGCCATACCAAAGATGATGCCAAAAGTAGCCAGCTCTATAGTCGCAGGGAGAAATTGGCGAATATCATCCAGAACGGGTTTGCGAGTCTTGATGGATATGCCCATATCGCCTTGGAGCAGGTTACCCAGGTAAATCAGGTAACGCTCAACAGGGGGTTTATCCAGTCCCCATTTCTGGCGGAAGGCATTGATGATTTCCTGATTATTGAGCGCATTTTGCGGTAGATTGGCGTTGATCGGATCAGCAGGGATGGCATTAGCGATCACAAACGCTGCCAGCGTAATACCAAGCATCGTTGGGATGGCAAACAAGAGGCGGCGAATGAAAAAGAGATAGAATGGCATTATTCCGTCAATGTCAGTATCACCCAGCGAGACGGCTGAGTGACGCGCAGTATACCGGGGCGCAGGCAATCTGCGCCCCGGCAAGATTCAAGGGAAAGCTCGCTCTTGCGGACTACATGCCGCGGCTGAGCAGGGACACATCCAAGAGCCACTGGGGATGCCAGACATAGCCTTGCAGGTCAGCGCGGAAGGCAGTCTGGATATCCGGCTGATTAAACGGAGCGAACGGCCCGTTTTGCTGCGCCCAAGCTTGAAGCTGGCCGTAAAGTTCAAGGCGCTTGGCCTGGTCACTTTCCACCTTGACCTGGCTAATCAGATCCATCAGTTCTGCCGGCGCATTTTCCGGCAGCCACTTAGCACGCTCGGTTGCCACCTTGCCACCAGGCAGGAAGGCCAGGAAATCCGCCGGATCGAGGATATCCGGCCCCCAGAACCAATAAGCGAAGCCCTGCTGACCATTGCGGTACTGTTCCAGAGAGGTCTGAAGATCGCCAACGTTCAGTGTAACTTTGATGCCAACCTCGGCCAGATCTGCCTGGATTTTCTGAGCGTTGGTATTCATGTTAACGCCCTGGAAGGAAAAGTCGGGATAGCTGAGGGCAATTTCAAAGCCATTGGGATATCCCGCTTCAGCCAGTAGCGCCTTGGACTTCTCCAGATCGCGCTTAATGGCCTTATCTTCACCGAATGCACCAGCAAGGCCGACCGCTAGGTTGGTTCCCGGCTGAACCCCGCCCCACAGGGTCTTGTAACCTTCGTAGTCGAGCGCATACCGGACTGCCAACTGAACCTTCGGGTCGGAAACGATGCCACCGACAGCTGGATCATTATTCATCAGAATGAAGTGAACGATGTTGGCCGGGCCGCTGGCAATGGCAATGTTAGCATTATTTTTCAGGCTGCTGATCTGGTCAGCAGTAAGATCGAGTGCCAGATCGATATCGCCCGCTTCCAGAGCAGTTTTCTGAGTAGCTGCTTCAGGAATGTTGGTGATGATGACCCGGTCAAAGTAGGGCTGTTCACCCCAGTAGGTCGGGTTCCGCACCAAAACAGTCTCAACCTGGGGTTCCCACTTCTCCAGCAGGTATGGGCCAGTACCTGCAGATGTGACGTTGAGGAACGCTTCAGCCGTGTCGCTTGTGGAAGCATCTTCAGCATCCGTACCGCCATTGGCTTTGATCAGAGCCGAGTCAGTCACCGAGAAGGCATTATTAGGCAGTAGTGAGAGAAACGACGGATTCGCACTAGCAAGAGTGATAGCGACGGTGGACGCATCCACAGCAGTAACGCCAGCGATGTTGTCAGCAAGGAAAGAAGGATTACCCTTCACATTCTTCAAGCGCATCAGCGAGAACACAACATCATCGGCCGTGACAGGATTGCCACTGGAAAACACGACGCCCTGACGAAGCTTGAATGTGTAGGTGAGACCATCCTCAGAAACTTCCCAGGACTCGGCCAACATCGGCTCAATAGCGCTGGCGTTCGCATCCGGGAATGTGACCAGTGTGCTGTAGGTAGCCCGTAAAACAACACCTGTCGTCTGCGTATAACCCCGCGCCGGATCAAGAGAGTCAGTACTTTCGGCGTGACCAATCACCAGCACTTTTTCATCTTGCGCCCGCACTGCCGACAGGCTCAGCAGCGCGACCAGTGCCAGCAGCAGAAACAAAGCTGCATGACGTGAATTCCTTAGAAACCGCATTTTTCCTATCCTTCCTGAACCAAATAGAACCACAACCTCTACAGCCTCAACGCAGGGCTGCAATGGGGCATAATTGTATTCGGGATTACAGCGCAAGGCAACCACACTGGACGTATCGATCTGCACAAAGATTGTGTGTTATAGTTTGGGCGGTTAGCCACAATCACCATTTGGAATCAAGCCTATGAACTATGCAGAACGCATCCAGCAGCTTCAGGCCCTCCTGGAGGGGCAGGCCGATCTCGCCTACTTCCCCCACTCAGCCGACCTGCAATACTTAACCGGCGTGCCGCGCGATATCCCGAACTATGGAACCACGATTCATCCAGGAGCCTGGCTGGAAGGCGTTTGGATGACCCCCAAGCACCAGCCTGTACTGCTGCTGCCCCGGATGTCTGCTGAATTCGGCGGATTGGGGAGCTTGGGAGGGATCGACATCCGGGTGTTGGGAGACTGGGATGATCCAGTGGAATTGGTACGAAAGACTCTCGACGATTTCAATCTGCCGGAAAAGCCGCGAATTGCGATTAGCGACCATACCAGTGGAGAAACTGTCGTCCACCTGCAGCAGATTCTCCCAGAAGTGCGATTTACTTCTGCCACAACCATTCTGCAACAGCTCCGGGTGGTGAAATCGGAAGAAGAGATCACCATGATGCGGCGAGCTGGTGAAATCACCGAGGCCGCATTCGCGGATGTGCTGGCGCAGTTGAAGCATGGAATGACAGAACTTGACCTGATCAGCGAAGTGGACTACCAGATGCGACGGCATGGGTCGCTTGGCCCATCTTTTACAACCTCACTCTACAATTCAGGACCGAACCACCCACTGTTATTCGGACAGCGCCTGCAGACTTGGCCGCGTGTGCTGACACCGCCGGTATCAATCCTATTTGATTTCGGCGCTGTATTGGACGGCTTCTGTTATGACTATGGACGCACGGTTTCCTTCGGGGAACCGCCAGAAGAATTCCGGCGGGTTCACTGGCTGGTGATGGAGTCACAAGCGGCTGGGATTGCTGCGCTGAAAGCCGGTCAAGCGACTACATCACAGGTAGATGCGGCAGCGCGTCAGGTCATCGAAGCTGCGGGTTACGGCGAAGCCTTTCGTCACCGCCTGGGGCATGGAATCGGGATGGATGTTCATGAGCCGCCGTTCCTCACCAAAGGTGATGAAACCTTACTTAGGGAAGGGATGCTGTTCACAATCGAGCCAAGCATCACGCAGTTCAACTCGTTCTCCGCACGTGTAGAAGATGTGGTAGTCGCACGGCCGGGCGGCGGTGAACCGCTCACCCGAGGCTACTCTGACCTCATCGTGATTGACTGAGGGAGGTATGTCGATGAGCCAGCGGCAGAATATCAATTCAGGTACACGGTGGGAGGCAATAGCCGGCTATTCGCGGGCAGTGCGAATCGGAAATTCGATCTGGGTTTCGGGAACCACAGCTACTGACCCGCAAGGCAGCGTCGTTGGATTGGGAGACCCGAGGGCACAAACACTTTACATCTTCGAGAAGATCGGGCGAGCGCTGCATGAAGCTGGAGCTTCACTGAGCGATGTGGTGCGGACGCGCATCTTCATCACAGATATCCACCATTGGGAGGCCGTAGCACAGGCACATGGCGAAGTGTTCGGCTCAATCCGGCCAGCCAATACGCTGGTACAAGTGAGTGCGTTGGTAGGAGAAGAGTATCTCGTCGAAATCGAAGCCGACGCCGTGGTGCAGGTCTGATGAGATTCAGTCTAAGGCTGAACAACGACCACCCTGCACAAGATTATGTGCGCTGGGCAGTCCAGGCTGAACAGTTCGGATTCGACCAGTTTTGGGTGAGCAACGACCTGTTCTACCGGAGCGCCCCTGTCATTCTGACCGCAGCAGCGGCAGCGACACGGCGCATCGAAATTGGGACTTGTATCCTTAATCCTTACACAATTCACCCTGCCGAAATCGCTATGATCGCGACCACGCTGGATGAGGTGTCGAATGGACGCTTCAACCTAGGATTATCTTCCGGCGCGGCAGATTTCCTGGGATGGGTCGGGACTGAGCCTCACAAGCCGAGAACGGCTGTGGTCGAAACAGTTGAAGCAGTCAGGCAGTTGATGACGGGGCAGTCGGCTGCGCGGGAAGGTGAGTTCCTCACCTGGTCAGCCGAAGCCCACATGCGGTTTTCCCCATTCAGGCGGGCGCCGGTCTATATCGGCGCGATGAGTTCGCGAATGTGCGCTGAAATCGGCCGGGTCGCTGACGGCGGACTACCGCTTCTGTTCCCCCCAGAACACTATGTCCAAGTCATCCAGTGGATTGAAGATGGAGCCAGGCAGGCTGGGCGATCCATGAGTGAGATCGATGTGGCAGCCTGCATCTGGTGTTCAGTCTCGGACAACCAGGCTCAGGCCGAGGATGCGCTTAAGGAGAAGATTGCCTACTACGGCCATGCGATGAGCGCGACAATCTTAGAGCAGCTTGGGCTGACTCATGCAGATTTCCGCGAAATCGAACGGCTTGTTATGATTGAGAAGAATATCGAGGCTGCAAAGCGATTGGTCACAGAACCTATGATGCGAATCGGGATCGCAGGCAGCGCAGACAAACTAATTGAGCGGCTGGAGCAGCTTGCAGCGCTGGGGGTCCAGCATATCAGTTTCGGGCCGCCGCTTGGCCCTGACATTGATGAAGCAATTCGGGTGATCGGCCAGCAGATCATCCCACACTTCCGATGATCCCCCAGATGGAATATGTTACTCATGGTAGTGCGCACACTCATTCACAATGCCCGGCTAATCGCGCCAACTAATCCAGTGGCGGTGGGCTGGATTCTGTACGAGGGGCGAACGATTCTGGCGGTGGGTCATGGCACGCCGCCCGACTTCCCAAACGCACAGCGGATCGATGCCCAAGGAACTTATGCAATGCCAGGGTTCATTGACTTGCACGTACATGGTGGGGTTGGTGTTGAATGTATGGATGCCTCGCCGGAGGTGATTCAGACACTGGCACAGTTTTATGCTGAACACGGGGTAACCAGCTTTCTCGCTACAACTTGGACGGCATCGCGCGAACGAATCCAGGCAGCGCTAGAAAGTATTTCTGCCTGCGTTGGGCCGCAACCTGCCGGTGCTACGCTGCTGGGGGCGCACCTAGAGGGGCCGTACCTGAACCCAGCTCGGTGTGGGGCGCAGGATTCTCAGCAGATTCGGCGAGCAGACAAAAACGAAGCAGCAGCCTTCTTGGACACGGGAGTTATTCGACTGCTGGCACTGGCCCCAGAATACGAAGAAAATCACTGGCTGATCCGAGAATGCGTCCAGCGGGGGATCACTGTGTCGGCAGCGCATACAGCAGCAACATACGAAGACATGCAGCGGGCTGTTGGGATGGGATTATCGCATTCTACCCACACATTCAATGCGATGACCGGACTCAATCACCGGTCACCGGGAACAGTCGGTGCGGTGCTGTCGATGCCAGAGATCGCCTGCGAATTAATCGCCGACACGGTTCACGTGCATCCGGCTGTGATGAAAATCCTGGTCGCTGCGAAGGGGATCAGCAGCACGATCTTGATCACAGATGCCGTGCGTGGGGCGGGACTGCCAGTAGGTTCACATTATGAGCAGGATGGTCGGCCTATCATAGTCAGTGAGAATTCTGTATCCCTACCAGATGGAACACTGGCAGGTAGCAAACTGACTATGGAAGTAGGCGTAAAAAATCTCAGGGCAGCATTGGGACAGTCATTGGAAAAGATCTGGCCGGCAGCAAGCCTCAACGCTGCGCGAGCTGTAGGCTTTGATGGGCGCAAAGGGTCGTTGGAGCCAGGTAAAGACGCCGACATTGTGTTAGTAGATGAAGAAGTGACTGTGCACATGACTATCGCTGAGGGAATTCCGGTTTACAGCCGGGGTCGCTGAGGTTCGTTTCTGCCCAGAAATGAGGCGTGAAATAGTAGCAGTAGTTCTTTTATGTGAGTAGACAACATTTCGATTCCGGGCTACAATGCAGCATAAAGAAGTGGGACTTCAGGGGCATTCGATCACAGGGCCTGTCTTCTAGAATGGCTGCCATGACAAACACCAGGATTTGCTCAGTCTGCAGCAAAGAAAACAGCCATGACGCGACACTGTGCGCCTCCTGTGGCGCGCCGCTGTTGTCTCTGCTGCCATCGCGCACAACTAGTCACATTGAGGCCCCTGTACTGAAGCCAACGCCCTCAGAACGGGCGGTCCAGCTCACCCGGCTGTACGCTGATATCCTGGTGTTCCAGATTGCAGGATACGACCAACCGGCCCTGGTCAAAGCCAGCGCAGGAAAGGTTACAGTCGGACGCTACAGCCCCGGAGAAATTCCCCCAATTCTCGACCTGACCCCCTACAATGCCAGCGCGATGGGGGTATCCCGGCAGCACGCCGTGATCAACCGGCAGGGAAACGGCTACAGTATTCAAGACTTGGGCAGTACAAACGGAACTTGGCTAAATGAGACACGCCTCTCGCCGCACCAGGCTTACGAAATAAAGACGGGAGATACGCTGCGGCTCGGCCAAGTGACTATGTTGGTTTACTTTCGCACAGCAGATGAGTCAACCGAAGATATCCTGAATCTTCACATGGGACAGAATGCGCTGGTTCCATTCAAGCTGTCCCTGAAGGATTTGCAGAGCGCGATTCTACCTTACCTGAATACGCTGGCGGCGATCCAGAGCATCTGCAATGAAGCTCTAGACCAGCCATTTTCCGAAATGATGATCGGAAGTTTGAGTGTCGAAAGCTCCAACCCAGTCATATCGGTGAAGGTCTCCGGCGTTCACCAAGCGGTGCGGTTGGTGCGGAACAAGGGCGCGGTCTGGCGTGAAGTACATCTGGAAACGATAGAGTACTTGAGCCGGGCGCGCGAAGTCCGCTCCACAACAGGCGAGTTTGTGAATGGAAAGACTGGAAAACTGCGGGAAGCCCTGAATGCGGCCATTATCGAACTCGCGCAGGATTTTCTCTCCGATTTAATGCCTGATCGCAGCGCCTCTGAACGGCAGGTTTATCAAGAGCGGCTTGCGATGCAGCTCCATGCGCTGGCGCTTAGCCCGATTCGTCTTTTGACTGAATAGACCGAATTGCGCTGGCCGGTTGATGCGGCCATAATTCCATCAAGAGCAGACTTCAATTCAAGATCACCATGGCGCACGAACTGGGCAATCTGGCCGGACAGACGATTCGCAGTTATGAACTTCAGGAGCGGATCGGGCAAGGTGGCTTCGGAACGGTTTATCGCGCATATCAAACGGCCGTGGAACGAGAAGTCGCGATCAAGATCATCCTGCCCGAACATGCCAATGACCCCGATTTTATACGCCGCTTCGAATCCGAAGCGCGTTTGGTGGCACGCCTGGAACATCCTCACATAGTCCCCTTGTATGATTACTGGCGAGAGCCAGGTATGGCCTGCCTGGTAATGCGCTATCTCCGAGGCGGTAGCTTGCAAGATCGCATCGAAGTCGACGGCGCATGGCCGCTCAATGCCATCGCTCAACTGCTCGATCAGGTTGCCCAAGGGTTAGAGGTCGCCCACCGCAACAATATCGTTCACCGTGACTTGAAACCAGCCAACATTCTCTTGGATGAGCAGCGCAATGCCTACGTCGCCGACTTTGGTATTGCCAAGAAGCTGACTTCCGAGGCGCAGGCGCCCAGCATAGAAGATCGCTATGGCTCACCAGCATTTATCTCTCCTGAGCAAGTCACTGGTCGTCCAGTGTCTCCACAGAGCGACATTTACAGCTTAGGACTAGTGCTTTACGTCCTGCTGACGGGGCAGGCACCTTTCCCGGATATGGATACAACAACAGTCATTCGCAGACAGGTCAGTGAAACGCTGCCCGGCCTGCAGAGCGTTCGCCCTGATCTGCCCTATGCTCTGAACCCGATCATCTGGCGAGCTACATCGAAGCGCCCTGATTTGCGCTATGCCAACGCGCTTGACCTAGCGGCCGATTTCCGGCAGGCAATTGGAGCTGCGCCGCCGCTGGAACGAGAAAGCAGCAGCACTTTTACCTCGGTTCCAGGTGGAACTGTGTCCTCCAAAAGCAGCACGGTCATTTTGAACGCCCAGTCTCCCCAAGGCAATCCTTACAAGGGTCTGAAATCGTTTCAAGAGGCCGACGCGAGCGATTTCTTTGGCCGGGGCGCATTGGTAGAACGTTTGCTAGCACGACTCTCTGCAAAAGGCCGTTTCCTGGCCGTGGTCGGGCCGAGCGGCAGTGGAAAATCCAGCGTGGTCATGGCCGGGTTGATACCCGCGCTAAAGCAGGGTGTTCTGTATGGGTCACAGAATTGGTACTATGTGCAGATTACACCGGGGTCGTCTCCAATCAACCAGCTGGCAGAAGCACTGCTGCGCATCGCAACAACGGTTCCGGAGTCACTGCTCGAACAACTCTCCAGCTCTGAGAATGCGCTCAATGATCTGATCCTAGCTTTGCTGCCAGAGCCTGATTCGGAGATGCTGCTGGTCATCGACCAGTTTGAAGAGCTGTTCACCCTCACAACCGACGAAAAAGAACGCCAGCAGACCCTAAGCCTCCTCCATAAAGCAGTGACTTCAGAACAAAGCCATCTGCGCGTCATCATCACCCTGCGCGCGGATTACTATGACCGCCCCCTGCTCTATCCAGGCTTCAGTGACCTGATGCGAGATCACACGGAGATTGTGACACCGCTGAGTTCAGCAGAAATGGAATCGGCGATTGTCAACCCGGCAGAGCGACATGGGGTTCACTTTGAAATGGGGCTGGTCGCTGACATCATGGCTGCGGTGAATCGCCAGCCGGGAATGCTGCCACTGCTTCAATTCGCGCTCACCCAGCTTTACGAACGGCGAGAGGGTCACCTCTTGACCAGCGAAGCTTACGAGGCATTAGGCGGCGTCAGTGGGGCATTGGCAAAACATGCTGATGAAGTTTACGACGCCCTGGACTCAGCCAGCCAATCCGCCGCACAGCAGTTGTTCTTGCGGTTGGTCAACCCTGATGAAGCCGCTGGAGACAGCCGGCGGCGCATTAAGCGCACCGAGTTGAGTGCCATTACCAGTGACCGCCGGATCATGCAGGAAGTCATCGATGTCTTTGGACGCGCCAGACTGCTGACGTTCGATTATGAACCCACGACTCGAACCCCCACGGTGGAAATTGCCCATGAGGCATTAATCCGAGCCTGGGGCCGGCTGAAATCGTGGATCGATTCAAATCGAGACGAACTGCGCCTGCATCGCAAACTGACGGCTGCCACAAACGATTGGCTAGCCGCCAAGCGCGATCCCAGCTTTCTGGCAGCAGGATCACGGCTCAGCGAACTGGAGCCGCTGCTTGTCTCTTCATCGCTCAAATTGACGCAGGAAGAGTCAAGCTATTTGTGGGCCAGCGCTGCAGCACGGCAGCGGAGTATCCAACGGACGCGAGCGCTGTTGGTCGGACTAACAGTTTTTTCAATTGTGGTGCTCATCCTAGCTATGTTTGCGCTGAACCGCCAGCAGGCAGCGGAGAATGAACGGCAGCGCGCTGATGAACAGGCACGGCTTTCGCAGTCGCGCGAACTGGCTGTCAGCGCCCTAACAGGCCTCGAAACCCCTGATCTGAATCTGCTGCTTGCAGTCGCAGCCATGAACACAGCCGACACTGCTGCTGCCCGTAACAGTTTGCTCACCAACTTGCAGCAAAACAGCGCCGTCGATCGTTTCCTATACGGGCATACCGATGGGATCCGGGCTGTAGCATTCAGTCCTAACGGACGCCTGATGGCTACCACAGGACGGGATCGCAGCATCCTGCTGTGGGATGCGGCAACGTTTCAACGCATTGGCGAGCCGCTTCTCGGCCATACCGATTGGATCAACACGCTGGCATTTACCCCAGACAGTCTGACACTGGTTTCAGCAGGAAGCGCCGGCAACATTCGGCGCTGGGATACGAGAACAGGGCAAGGGATCGGAACACCTTTGTCCGGAGCAGAAAACGGCGTCTACAGCCTGACAACCAGCCCTGACGGCCAGCAGATCGCAGCGGGAGATGGCGCAGGCAGCATCCACCTGTGGGACATGAGCAGCGGAATACGAATCACTCGTATTGAGGCAGCACACAGCGATGTCGTGTACACGCTGGCCTATACTCCTGACGGACAGTATCTCGCATCAGGGGGTGGCGACAGCCTGATTCGGCTCTGGGATGCAAAAACAATGGAGCCGATTGGAGAACCATTGGCGGGTCACGAGAGCCTGGTGCTGACACTGGCATTCACGCCAGATGGCACAACTCTGGCCTCAGCCGGTGTAGATCGGAACATCATTCTCTGGGATGTTCCCAGCGGCACGCTGCTTGACCAATTTGACAGCGGCCATACCGAAAGAATCCGATCGCTGGCATTCAGTCCAAACGGCCAGTTTATGGCTACTGGGTCAGCAGACGAAAGCGTGCGTCTCTGGAATACCGAGACGTTCGAGCCAGTTGGTGAGCCGTTGAAAGGCCACGCGGAAGCTGTATGGAGCGTAGCATTTAGCGGCGACAGCCACAAACTGATTTCAAGCTCAGGTGATGAAGACACGCCTCAGCACAGTCTAATTGTCTGGAACTTGGAAGCGGTGCCAGCGCTCATGAACGGCGCAGTCAAGCGAAACTCGGATGTCCTAGCCGTGGCTGTCAGCCCAGATGGAAGCCACATCGCCACAGCAGGGGGCATCGAGTCGGGGGATTCATCCATCCAGATTGTTGACATGGTCACTGGCGAGCCGAGCATCTTATTGACTGGCCATGAACGCTATGTGACTGGCCTAGTATACAGCCCAGATGGGAGAAGCTTGATTTCCGCCAGTGCGGATGGAACCGTTCGAATATGGGATTTGGGAGGAAGTCAACTGCGACGGACGCTGACGCTGCCGGTTGGGACAAGAGAATTGGTCTTTGTCGCATTAGCGATCAGTCCAGAGGGTTCTACGATAGCAGCAGCAGGTGACAACCAACTTATCGCGCTTTGGGACACCATGCAAAGCGATCCGCCCCGTATCCTTCCGCAAAACCATACCGACTCAATTCTGGCGTTAGCTTTCAGCCCAGATGGCAAAACACTCGCTTCAGCAGGTTGGGACAAAACAATCCTGTTATGGGATGTTCCGTCAGGCACAGCACATCCCGTACAATTGAACGGGCATACAGATGCAGTCATGACCCTCGCCTTTGCACCCGATGGGAATCGTCTCATATCGGGATCGCGCGACGGAACCATACGAGTATGGGATTTATCCTCTCCACAACCCACTAGTCAGGTCCTCAGAGGACACAATGATTGGATCACAGCAGTTGCCATCAGCTCGGATGGGCAGTTTTTCGCCTCAGGAAGCCTGGATCGAACAGTCATCCTTTGGGACCTCACCAGCCTTCAGCGGGTTGGGAAGCCGCTGGCGGCTGACACCGACTGGATCACCAGCCTGGCAGTAGCACAAGACAATCGGACGATGCTGATGGGAACACAAGATGGGCAGGCTGTCACCTGGAACATCGATACCGCCACATGGAAGCAGCAAGCTTGCAAGATCGCCAACCGCGATTTCTCACCAGGTGAATGGGCGCGATTCTTTGGAGACCAGCCATTCAGACCTACCTGTCTTACATCATAGATCATGCGAAAGAGTCTTCAAAAGCGAACCGCCGAACGCAGTATGGTTCGGAGGCTTGGATTTCTAGCACAATCAAGGCGTGCTGGTAGGATCCGGGCCAGTACTCTCCCCCCCGATAGTCGGTGTTGCCGAAGGCAGATCAGTTGGGATGGGAGTCGGAGGAACCGGTGTCGGAGATGGTAGCGGCGTTGCCGATGGTATATCTGTGGGAACAGGCGTGAAGGTATCTGTCGGCGGGATGGGTGTCAAAGTTGGCAAAGGTGTACTAGTCGCCGTATCCGTCGCAATAGGTGTGAAGGAAGCAGTCGGTGTATCCGATGGCGAAGGGCTCGCTGTCCAGGTCGCCGTCGGCGACGGGGTTTGAGTGGAGGTAGATGTGGAGGTGAGCGTCGGACTCGGTGTTGCCGTATTAGTTGGCGTGGAGGTTTCAGTTGGCGTTGGGGTCAAGGTTGCAGCCAAAGGCGGCGCAACGGTGATATGGCGTGCTAGGCTGTCCACAGGAGCCACCTGCACTGAGCTGAGAACATACGGTTGTGGTTCACTCGGCGGCGCAACGGCAACCAAGTTGTTATCAAGCGGGACAGTAACGCTCGTCCCGGCGATGGCAACCTGCTCAACACCCAGCGCTTCGACTTTAGCAGATCCTTCGAGCGTGTTAACCACCATGCGCTTTTGACCAGCGTCGGCCTGAATGAACGCAGTAGACCCCAGCTTAATTTTCACCTCATTGATCCACAGACGGATTTCCGCGACACCTTCGGGAGTCTGAATCAGGATCCCATCATTAGGGGCCTGTGAGCACGTCGTTTGCTGTTCACCGTTCTTCAGGAAAAACGCCTGCATTGGACCATAGCTTGTCAGAGCAGGATCAATGACGGGTAGAACATCTAGATCGGCGGGCGTATCGATCAGCGACTGGCGAACCCAACCAGTTTTCCCTGCCGGAAGCACAACATACAACCACGCATGATCCTTCGAGCGTCCCCGCGCCTGAATAACTTGCCCTGGACTCAGAGACATCATGACAAAAGCCCGGTTGGATGGCAACCGCCGGACATTGGCATTGCTGGGGCCACGCACACTCACATCAATCAATTGGCTTTGATCAGGAACCGCATTCTGAATCTGAACGTCGCCAAAGACGAGCAGCGTGGCATTGAGGCTGGAATCTTGATCAGCAATATCCGCTTTGATCTTCATGATGGCAACGCCCCAGGTCTGGCTCTGCAGGTCCATCGGACTGAGACGGAGCGTACTCAAACGTGCCAGATCAACTTTGTCACCCACTTCATCAAAATTGAAGGGTGTGTTGGCAGACTGCGGCTGGGCCTCTAGGTGAATATGGCCGTAGCAGGCCTGATTGCGGTTTGTATCGCTGCATACCTGATTGCTGGCTTCCAGTGCGGCCTTGATAAAGTCACTACATTCGGCAGATTCTTGAGCCAATACCGCAGCCGGCGCAAGGATCAAGAGAAAGAGCACCAACCAATGTACAGCCCAGGAAGTTCTCATCGAGAGTAACCTTTGTCCCATTGACGACACCACAGGACACACTCTGCAACTCCATTATACTCTACGATGTTCCGCTGTGTCTATTGGATATTGTTAACGCACCTCAAAAAAACTATGGAAAACCAATAACATGATAACGATCATAACAAAGCATTGCCAGTAGGATCGTCATAGCGGAAATGTTCGGAATATGGATCAAAGCGCAGGCCAGCGCATTGCGTCCACGCCGGCTCTGCGAAAAATTCGCGCCTCCTGGCGGCAGTCGATACTCATGCAGTCCAAGGAGGCGCGCGATAAATAACCCGGCACAGACCAACTCAGTAGCTGAATGGATTTTCGCTCCGTCCCGGCCGATGGGCCAAAGCGATGCTCACATTCAAGCGAGTCTCATTTCAGCGCCTTGTTCGGAGGATCGATAGATCGCGTTCAGAAGGGTGACCCCCAGCAAACCTTGTTCGCCTGTGGTTGAAGGCTCCAAGCCTTGGCGAATCCGCGAAACCAAGTCTTTAACCAGGGCTTCATGCATCTGCGCACCTTCGGGACGGATGACCGGAATCACTGTGACGGCTTCATCCTCAATCTCAGTATACAGGCGAACAGTATCTTCACTGGAATAGTGACGCACATGCAGAATGGCCGTGCCTTCCGTACCTTGAAGCTCAATTCGGAAGGAATCTTCTTTGGGCTGGGTGTGTTCGGCCCAGGTCACTTCCATTGCCAGACTCGCGCCACCTGCAAGCCGCATAAAGGCCGTACCGCCGTCATCGACATTGAACTCGTCCTCACCAACACGTCCCGGACGCCGTCCCCATGTTTTCCGCCCTTCCGGACCGAACAAGCTGCGCGTTTGGGCGCTGACCGTCAAAACCTGTGGAAAGTTCATCATCCACAGAGCAAGATCAAGAATATGGACGCCGAGATCAATCAGCGCCCCACCACCAGAAAACTTCTTACTCCCGAAGACCCCCCATCCCGGAATGCCTGTCTCGCGGCGCCAGGAAATATGCGCGTGGTAGATCTTTCCCAGACGACCGCTCTGTACCACCCGGTTAATCCACTGAGCATCAGCGCGATAACGATAATTGTAAGAAACCATCAGATGGCGCTGGACCTGCCGTGCTGTTTCGACCATCGTGGTCGCTTCTTCAACAGTGACGGCCATTGGTTTCTCGCAGATAACATGAACCCCGGCTTTCAGCGCAGCGATGGTCGCCTCAGCATGAAGCGCATTCGGCAGGCACACGCTCACAATATCCAGATTGGCTTTGCGAAACATCTCAGCATAATCAGTAAAGCGGGCTTTGACACCCCATTCATCAGCAGCTTCATTCAAACGTTGGGTGTTCATATCGCAAAGAGCCACGAGTTCAGCGTCTTCGCTTGCTTGATATCCCCGCGCATGAGCCTTGCCAACCCCTAGACCGATAATACCGGCCCGCAGTTTCGGTCGAGACATGTTGAAACACTCTCCATGAGTTTTGCCGATCACTAAGTCATTATAGACCTGCCGCTTGAGTCCAAATAGGACATAGCTGTTAGGCAGAATGGAATTGGTGAAACCAGGGTCGTCTGCTAGACTCCGCGGCAGGTTTGAGATTCACACGCACACAAAAAGGTCATTCAATGACTCCTGCTATGCCCATCCTGCTGCCAATTCCGCGCCAGCTAAAACTCACCAGCGAACCATTCAACTTAGCAGCACAAGGCCTGATCTGGATCGATTCGCCTGTCCTCCTGTTCGAAGCCAAAAAGCTGCAATCGGCACTAAAACAGTACGCAAGCGTGGAATGGGAAATTGGCTGCGGCACACACAGTGGAACAATCATCCGGCTGGCAGCCGCCCCATCGTTGAACAAAGCGGAAAGCTATCGCCTAAACATCACACCATCGGAAATATCCATCGAAGGCAGTGATGCCGCTGGTGTGTACTACGGTGTGTGTACCCTAAATCAACTGGTTCAACAGTATGGAAGAACGCTTCCAGGAATGCGGATCGAGGACTGGCCGGACTTCCCAGCCAGAGGTGTAATGCTGGACATCAGCCGGGACAAAGTTCCAACTCTAACAACCGTGATGGAACTCATCGACCGGCTGTCTACCTGGAAAATCAACCAGCTCCAGCTTTATATGGAGCATACCTTTGCATATCGCCAGCACCCGGTCGTATGGGCCGAAGCGTCACCGTTCACCGGCCAGGACATCCTAGAACTAGATCGATACTGCCGAGAACGCCATGTCGAACTGGTACCGAATCAGAACAGTCTTGGACATATGGAACGCTGGCTCAAGCATCCCGCGTATCATGATCTCTCCGAATGTCCTGACGGTTTTGTACTGCCGTGGGGTGATTTCAGCCCGCCGACGACGCTGAATCCGATTGACCCGCGCAGCCTAGAATTAGTCTTCAGCCTCTATGATGAACTGCTGCCGCACTTCACCAGTCGGAACTTCAACATAGGGGGAGATGAACCCTGGGAATTGGGCCAGGGCAAGAGCAAATCCGCTGTAGATGTGCAAGGCGGAAGAGTTTACCTGGATTACCTCCTCAAGCTGCACCAGGCCGTCACCGGGCGCGGATTCAAGACCCAGTTCTGGGCAGACATTATTTTACATTATCCCGACCTCATCCCGGAACTTCCCAAAGACGTGACAGCGATGCTGTGGGGCTACGAAGGTGGCGAAGACGCCGAAGCAAGCTGGGAAGCCAACTGCGCCATTGTCGCCCGGTCGGGAATTCCATTCTATGTTTGTCCAGGGACTTCAAGCTGGAATGCACTGTCCGGTCGAACGGATAATGCCATTGACAATTGCCGCATCACGGCAGTCCACGGTATTCGGTCTAGCGCAGTCGGTTATCTCATTACCGACTGGGGGGATCGGGGTCACTGGCAGCCGCTGCCGGTCAGCGAACTAGGCTTTGCCTGCGGAGCAGCTTTTTCCTGGTGCTACGAGTCTAATCAAAATATCTCTCTGCCTGATGTGCTCAACCTGTTCGCCTTTGAGGATCACGCAGGCGTAATGGGGAGACTGGTCTATGATTTGGGCAACATCTACCGCCACATCGGACCACCACACATCAACGGACAGGTGCTGGCAACCAGTTTGCAGCAAACCGCCAGCCAGGTTCTGGAAATTTACCGAGATCACTTTACACGCGGAGATCCGCAGCCTGATCTAAGGCCAAGTACCCTGAGGCATGTTCTGGGTCTTATCGACTCGGCACTAGCTGATCTCAATAAAAGCGATATGCAGCGTGTAGACGCAGACCTGATCCGCGCGGAATACGAACAGGTCGGCAGCCTGCTGCGACACTCAATTTACCGGCTGTTGGGGCTGGCAGGTGATCCTGAAAAGTCGTCAGCGGAGCTTCATGCTGATCTGATGGGGCTGCTAGAAGTCCAGCGCAAGAACTGGCTGGAACGAAACCGGCCCGGCGGGTTAGAGGACAGCCTTCAGCGTTTCAATCACCTCTTTGCCGAGTATCGGTGATCGGTAAGCAACTGTCACAACGCATGTTATAATCCAATAGGTAGCGCACCTCGCTAGGGATGGTTAACTCCATGAAATATACCTCTGAGACGATGCTCATTCGCTCTATGGACACCGGCAGCACAGGAATTTTCGCTTCAGTGACAGCCGAACAAGCTGGCTGGCAGTTCCTCAATATGGCTGCGCGGCGCATGAATCGCGGCGAACGGTGGCAGGCCTCCACAGACCAGTACGAGTATGGACATGTGATCTTGGGCGGCCAGTGCAGCATCCGGTCCGGCGCAGGGGATTTCCTCAACATTGGCCGCCGCCAGGATGTCTTCAGCGGAAAACCTTATGCCATATATCTGCCGCGCGGCACGCGCTTCGAGGTCGAGGCACTCAGCGATGGGCTTGAGATCGCAAGCTGCTGGGTCGAGACGGATCAGGATCATCCCGCGCTGTTAGTCACACCAGAGATGAGCGCTGTCGAGCTGCGCGGCGGCGGGAATGCCTCCAGGCAGATTAACAGCATCTTCCCACCAGGTTTCGACTGCCACCGGCTGGTGGTGGTGGAGGTATATACTCCTGGCGGGAACTGGTCTAGCTACCCGCCGCATAAGCATGATGTGCACCGGGTCGACGAGCACGGCAACCTGCTAGAGGCCGACCTGGAAGAAATTTATTTCTATAAGATCGACAAACCAGGCGGTTATGCCTATCAGCGCGTCTACACCGATGACCGGCACATCGACGCAGTCATGATCGCCCAAAATCACGACATGGTCTTGGTTCCTGAAGGATACCACCCTGTCGTCAGTGCCCACGGATACACAACATACTATCTGAACTTTCTGGCTGGTTCAGCGCAATCACTGGCAAATGCCGACGATCCGGCCCACAGTTGGGTGAAGACACACTGGACAGAACTCGACCCACGCCTGCCAGTTGTCCGTTAAGACTGTAACCATCAAGGGGGAAAACACCATGCGAATCAAGTGGTATGGTCATGCATGCTTCCGCATCACCAGTGACGATGGGCGCAGCATCGTCACCGACCCCTACACACCGGAAACGGCCGGCTATGAACCGATCAGTGAAGCAGCGGATATGGTCATCATCTCATCTGACAACGACACCTTTCACTGCCGGGCTGACCTCATTCCCGGCCAGCCGGTTGTGGTCAATGCGCTGGAACTGGCCTTGGAAGGTGGGCACCGCATGGTGAACGGCATCACAGTGCAGGCGATCAAGGCGATGGAAGCGCTCGATCATCACGAGCATGATCCCGACCAGAACGGAATGTACCGGTTCGAAGTAGATGGTATTCATGTTGGGCACCTCGGTGATGTCGGCAACCCACTGACCGATGAGCAGATGCGCTTCTTCTCCGGCATCGATGTTCTTCTCGCATTAGCTGGTGGGCATCCTACAATTGCCCTGGACGACCTGTACGCACTTATCGAGCGCGTCCGCCCACGCCTGGTCATCCCGATGCACTTTCGCACTCTGCGTTACAAACCGCGCAACACGTTCTGGATTCAGTCTTTCTTAAATTACTTTGATCCCAAAGACGTAGATTTCGCCTGCGAGACCGAGATTGCGCTCAACCGCGTTGATCTGCCTGAATCAACGCGCGTGATGGTGTTGGCCCACGCCTGTTAATCGGCGGTCTATATTTGCTAGAAGTCGAACTATTGAATTGAGGAACGCTACACTATGAAAACAAAACGCCTGACGATGGCTCAAGCCCTCGTCCTGTATCTGAGCCATCAATACAGCGAACGCGATGGCAGCGAGCAGCCTTTCTTTGCGGGATGTTGGGGCATCTTCGGGCATGGAAACGTAGCCGGGGTCGGCCAGGCACTCCAGCAGTATGCCGGTCTGCTGCGCTACTACCAAGCCCGCAATGAACAGGCGATGGTGCATACCGCTGTTGCCTACGCCCGGATGAAGAACCGCTTACAGACATTCGCCTGCACAACCTCAATTGGGCCAGGCGCGACGAACATGATCACCGGTGCAGCAGTCGCTACCATCAACCGAATCCCCGTACTGCTGCTGCCGGGCGATATTTTCGCCGAGCGGCGGCAAGCGCCTGTCCTTCAGCAGCTTGAAGCAGAATATTCGCAGGATATCTCGGTGAACGACTGCTTCAAGCCGGTCTCGCGCTACTGGGATCGGATTAACCGGCCAGAGCAGATCATCACAGCGCTGCCGGAAGCGATGCGTGTCCTGATCTCACCAGCCCAGACTGGCGCGGTCACGCTGGCCCTGCCCCAGGATGTTCAAACAATGGCCTACGATTATCCCGAAGCGATGTTCGAGAAACGAGTCTGGCACGTACCGCGCAGCCGGCCAGATACCGACAGCCTCAAACGGGCCGCTGAGTGGATCAAAGCCAGCAGCAAACCATTGATCGTATCCGGTGGTGGAGTCATCTACAGTGAAGCAACCGAGATGCTTCGCCAATTTGTAGCTCGGACTGGCATCCCGGTTGGCGAGACGATGGCCGGAAAAGGTTCTCTTCCCTATGATAACCCGCTCAACCTCGGCGCGATTGGCGTGACGGGAACGCTCGGCGCAAATTTGCTGGCGCGAGATGCTGATCTGGTCATCGGCATCGGCACACGCTACAGCGATTTTACGACCGCCTCCAAGACCGCTTTCCAGAATCCCGACGTGCGGTTCATCAACATCAATGTCACCGAATTCGACGCGCACAAACACAGTGCCATCCCGTTGGTTGGCGATGCCCGCGTGACACTGGAAGAATTGATGGCTGCTCTGGAAGGCTGGCAAACCGATGCCAGCTATCAGGCGCAGGCCAAGCGCTTCAACCAGGAATGGGACGCCGAAGTTGAGCGTATTTACAACCTGGAACATGGCCCGTTGATGAGCCAAGGTGAAGTCATCGGCGTGGTGAACAAACTCTCAAAACCGGACGATGTGATCCTCAATGCTGCCGGGAGTATGCCCGGTGACCTCCACAAGCTCTGGCGCACGCGGAATCCCAAAGGCTACCACCTGGAATACGGCAACTCGACCATGGGCTACGAGATTCCCGGCGGCATCGGCGTCAAGATGGCCGACCCCAGCCGCGAGGTCTACGTCATGATTGGCGATGGGTCCTATCTCATGATGCCTTCTGAGATCACAACGGCGGTGCAAGAGGGAATCAAGCTCATTATAGTCCTTGTAGATAACCATGGCTTCGCCAGTATTGGAGGCCTTTCCAAAGCAGTCGGCAGCGATGGCTTTGGTACCAAATACCGTTATCGCAGCGAAAGCGGACAGCTTGACGGCGAAGTGCTGCCCATCGACTTCGCCGCCAATGCCGCCAGCCTCGGCGCTCACGTCATCAAAGCGCATAGCCGTGACGAACTCGCCAATGCCATTCTCCGCGCTCAGGAGATGACCTCAACCGTTTGCATTGTTGTGGAGACAGATCGACGACAGCGCGTCGGCGGCTACGAATCCTGGTGGGACGTCGCTGTCGCTGAAGTCTCGGAGAATCCTGCCGTACAGCAGGCCCGCAAAGAGTTTGAAGCGGCCAAAACCAAAGAACGTCACTTCTTCTAGGCATCGATGCTCAAGGATAAGACAATATGACACTGAACATTGGCGTAATTGGCGCAGGGCGAATTGGGAAAGTCCATGCGGAGAACCTGGCAGCCCGCGTACCCGGAGCATATGTTGGCGCGATTGCTGACGTGGTACTTGCCTCCGCCCAGGAAGTTGCTGCCAAACTGCATATTCCCAAAGTGAGCGCCGATTATCAGGATATTCTGCGCGATCCGGCTGTCGACGCCGTCGCCATCTGCTCCGCGACAGACACGCATTCGCAGATTATCATCGAGGCGGCCCAAGCGGGCAAACACATCTTCTGCGAGAAACCTATTGATTTCAACCTGGATCGCATTGACGCAGCCCTTACCGCCGTCGAAAAAGCCGGCATCAAACTTCAAATTGGCTTCAACCGGCGCTTTGACGCCAACTACGCGCGGGTGCGCCAGGCCATCGCGACCCAGGAAATTGGCGAACTCCATATCCTGCACATCATCAGCCGTGATCCAGGCCCACCGCCGGTCAGCTACATCAAAGTTTCTGGCGGTATCTTCCTAGACATGAGCATTCATGACTTTGACATGGCGCGGTTTCTGACCGGGAGTGAGGCTGTCGAAGTCTACACCGTCGCGGGCGTCAAGGTAGACCCAGCCATAGGCGAGGCTGGTGACGTAGACACAGCCTTCATGGTGATGCAGTTCGCCAACGGCGCCACCGTTACCATCGACAACAGCCGCAAAGCTGTCTACGGCTATGACCAGCGTGTCGAAGCTTTTGGCAGCGCTGGGGCTATAGCAACCGACAACCTCTATCCCAACGCAGCCACAATCAGCACCAGCGAGTCCATTCGTCGCGACCTGCCGCTGAACTTCTTCATGGATCGCTACACCCAGTCCTACGAGGCGGAGATTCGTGCTTTTGTCGAGGCCATCACCCAAAACAAAGCCGTGCCAGTCAGCGGTCAAGATGGGCGTGTTCCGGTCGTGATGGGTCTGGCAGCTCGCAAATCCCACCTCGAGAAACGCCCCGTCAAGCTGAGCGAGATCAGTTAACTCTGCCGCAGTTCCCCTTGATCTTTCGAGCGATGCGACCTTATCACTCCTTCATGATGAGGTTACATCGCTGTCTTGCAGCTCCAGATATTCCATACGGATAATGTCCGTCGACTTGATCTCAAGAATCTTGAGCATCTCCTGAATGCGATCTGCTTTGTTTTCCGCATCAGAAGACGACCAGGTTCGGGCTTTGATTTCCAGGAAGCGCTGGGGCATGGCCGGCTTGAGAAGTTCATCCAGGTTGACATAGAAAAGCACGTCTTGATAGTAGATGTGCCAGCGCTGGCGATCCTTTTGGAGTTCCTGAACAGTTGCAGACTGGAAATACTCTCGATAAAAGCGCAGAGGTCGATCTGCTTTGGAGATGAAGCGCGAACGCGACAGCAGCACGGCTGAGTGGAAAGCGCGTTCTTTGCTTGGCGTGGTATAGGTCAGGCGCGCCCGCACCGATTTCACCTCGCCATCCTCCATCAGGTCATCTTCACGGTAGCGTACCCGACCTGCATTAGGATCATCGAACACAAAATACGTGTCGTACTGCCGGTAGTGCACCTTCTTAAGAACTTGCACGTCAGGATGCGTCAAGAGACGATCCATGACCAAATCATCGTGAACACGAACTTTCGCCTGAACCTCGAAGCTCTCTCCCTGCTCTAGGCCGCCGATTGCCAGGAGCTTCTGCAGTGTGTCTTTCTCGCGTGCAGCCAAGAAAGCATCGACCTTGACGGCGTAGTCCGCAGCAGCCTTCAACAAGGCCGGTTCATCGAGCGTCAGCAGGTGTCGATCCTGCATTAGCCAGCGGCCATGACACATCACGTGCCGGACATCGGTGCTCTTACTGGCATAAACGATCCTGGAATACACTGCGTTCGGATCACGATGAAACTGTGGCATATTGTGAGCTGGCCCAGCATCGACGGTGATAATGTCCGCCAGCTTACCAACCTCCAGGCTTCCAGTAACATCACCCAGATAAAGTGCCTCCGCCCCCTGCCGCGTCGCCATCAAGAGGGCCTCACGGGCCGGCAGTGCGGTCGGATCATTGGCAGCAGTCTTAGCAAGAATGGCTGCGAGCCGAACTTCCTCGAACATATCAAGATCATTATTGCTGGCTGGGCCGTCCGTACCAATCCCAATAATCAGCTTGTGCTTGAGCATCTCACTGACCGGCGCAATCCCGGCAGCCAGTTTCAGATTGCTGGTTGGACAATGGGCAACGGTCGTATTGTGGCGGTGCAGAATCTTCATCTCACCAGGATCGATATGAACGCAGTGGGCTGCGACCACCTTCGCGCCAAGCAAGCCAGCTTCTTCGACCCATGGCACGACGGGCTTACCGTAGGCCGCCACGCTGTCATCTTGTTCCAGCTTGGTTTCAGCGATGTGGATCAAGATCGGCACATCATATGCCACGGCAAGCTGGGCACACTCACTCAAGATTTGTTGGGTTGTTGAATAGGGCGCATGCGGAGCAATAGCCGGCGTAATGAGCGGATGCCCCTTCCATTTCTCGATGAACTGCGCAGCATAATCCAAGCTGTGTTCATAGCTTTCAGCATCCGGAGACGGAAACTTCAGCACTGTTTGGCCGAGGACACCGCGTAGCCCAGCATCGGCTGTCGCCTGCGCTACATCTTTTTCATAGTAGTACATATCAGCAAACGTGGTAATGCCGCTTCGGATCATCTCCGCGCACGCCAGCCCCGCCCCCAACCGGCAGAACTCCGGTGTCACGAATTCACGTTCGGTAGGCATGCAGTAGCCGATTAGCCAGACATCCAACCGGAGATCATCGGCCAAACCCCGTAGCAGAGTCATGGGAACGTGAGTATGGGCATTGACCAATCCGGGGAGGATATACTGGTTTGAGCAGTCTACTTCTTCGGCGGGTTGGTACTGCTGCCGGAGATCTGCCGTCTGTCCCACAGCGACAATCTTCGACTCGCGTATCGCAACAGCGCCATCGGGTATAATATCGAACTGTCGATTCATGGTGACAACAGTACCACCAACGAGCAGGCAGTCTACGGGTTCCATGATCGTTGCCTCCTGGGAATTGGCGGGATTATATCGCTGCGGTGCACGTTGTCCAGAACAGATCAAGAGGAAGTAGTATGGGTGAGCGACTGCGCCACACTTTAGTGCGAGTATTGCCAATCCTGGAAGCAGCCCTAGTCGGGGTCCTGTTCATCGGAGCAACGCGCTTTCTGATCGGAATGCTGTACAGCCGTATCGGCAGCAGCCTGACCCAAATTGGACTTGACTTGTCCCTCATTCCCGCAGGAACCCCGGGAGTCACTGCGCCAACGGAGATAGCAAATGAGGCCGCTTTCCTGGTCTACATGCTGGCTCTCCCTCTCCTAACGCTCGTTCTAGGACGCTTCCGTGTGTTGTTCATCGCGGCGGCTGGCCTGGTCGCGGTCGGACGTATCTTGATGATCTCCGGCACCAATATCAGTGTTACCATCGCTGCCGCAATGGCCTTCGGGGGCGGTCTGACCTATATCGCCCTACTCATTCGGCACCGTGTTCAACTTGTGCCAATTCTGTTTGTTGTCGGCTTTGGTTTAGACCAGGTGTTCCGAGCGGTGGGAAATACGCTCGATATCACCTGGAACCCAGTTTATACCTCTCTGGTTTATGTGCTTAGTGGCAGCTTGGCAGTCTTGACGGCCCTTAATATCCTGTCTGACCGAAAGAAAAAATCCGATAGCAAGGATGCGGGGCTGCTGCCATTCTGGGGAGGGATAGGTCTTGGCGGGTTGCTTTTTTTGCAGCTTTCCCTGCTTGCCCTACCAAATGCTGTTGCAGGCCGTGCAGTTACTGACTATACGAATATTGCCCCCCTTGTCATCCTGGCGACAGCCCTACCCTTGATCCCAGCTGTGCGCCAGCGGGTCAGCAGCTTTATCAGCCTGTTCGATCCAGGCACGCGCGGCTGGTCATGGATGCTCGTCACAGCACTGCTGATCGTCATTGGTACGCGCTTTCAGGGAATCATTGCCGGCTTGGCACTAGTGCTGTCACAGTTTGCAGCCAGTCTGCTGTGGTGGTGGGTGTCCCGCCCGCGCGCCGAAAAAGAACGCAGCTTTACCGGCCTGTGGTTGGTACTCGGAGTCGCTTTCTTAGTAATCTTGATCCTGGCCGACAATTTCACCTATGAATATGCCTATGTTCAGAATCTCTCGTCCGATCTGGCCTTCTTGAATCCCATCGTCCCCGCTTTGCTGCGCGGATTCAGGGGCATGGGGTTAGGCGTACTGCTGCTCAGTGTGTTTCTAGCCGCGCTGCCGATGATCCTCTCGCCCCGCAGGCTGCCGTGGTCAGCCGGCCGCCCCGGCACAGCCATACCAAGCATCTTGACCGTAGCAGCCATGAGCATCGGCGTTGCTATAGCCGTACAGCCCCCACTCGTGAGTGCGGTACGCAATGTACCTACGCTGCGAATCGGAACTTACAACATTCATGCCGGATTCAACGAGTTCTACTTCTTCGACCTGGAAGCCGTTGCCCGAACAATCCAGCAGAGCGGCGCAGATGTCGTACTGCTCCAGCAGCTTGAAATCGGCCGGTTGACCAGTTTTGGGGTCGATCAGGCGCTCTGGCTGGCGCGTCGGTTGGGCATGGATCGACGGTTCTTCGCCACCAATGAAGGTTTGCAAGGTCTAGCAATCCTGTCGCGTGTGGAAATCACCGCGCACGATGCCGTGCTGCTCTCCAGCAGCGGCAACCAAACAGGCTTGCAGTGGATTCAGATCCGCCCCGATGACTCGATCATCACTCTGTACAACACCCGTCTAGAATTCCTGCTAGACACAGGCGACGGGCGCAGCATCGAAGACCAAGAACAAGATCAACAGCGGCAGCTCAATGAAATTTTCGCCGTCCTCAGCCGGAATCACCCCGATGGCAATCCGGGGCGGATGCTGGTCGGAGGCACATTCAACAACATACCCGACTCGTCATTGGGTGATGCCATGCGTTCCGCCGGCTTTGTTGATCCGTTTGCGGGGCTGGCACCTGAACTCTCAGCCACATTGTGGCGTACAGGCTATCCAAGGGTTCAGCTAGATTATCTCTGGATCTGGCAGGGCCAGCCCAGACGCCCGAATGTGATGGTTGCCCTTGGGGCAAATACAGTCAACACAGCCGCGTCTGATCACCGGATGGCCGTGATCGAAGCCGCCATCCGCACCCAGTAGTAGAGACTCTGGCAGCACCTACATCACCAGCTCACCATCCTGGATGCGCCGCAGCGCTTCCCGGGCCGCGGCCTGGGCAGCCGCCTGCTTGCTCCGGCCAGCCCCCCGGGCTGCCACCACTTCACCCAACACGACCTCGACCACGAATTCCTTCTGGTGATCGGGGCCAGTCGCGGAAACTGTGCGGTACATCGGCGTTACATTATGTGTAGCTTGACTCCATTCCTGAAGCTGGCTGCGGGCATCTTTATCCAGTGCGCCTGTGAGAATTTGCTCAAGCAGTTGGTTTAGCATAGGCATCACAAATTGGCGGGCCGCTTCCAGCCCGCTGTCCAGGTACACTGCCCCGACCAGCGCCTCAAACGCGCCGCACAAATTGGTCAGCCGTTCACGCCCACCACTGGCTTCCTCGCCTTTACCCATCCGCAGATGCTTGCCAAGCCGGATCTGTCGTGCCAGACCTCCCAATGACTCCGTTCGTACCAGAGCAGCCCGGAGCCGCGTGAGATCTCCTTCTGGCATATCCGGGAACTGCTGAAATAGCATGTCACCCACAACGAAATCCAGGACAGCGTCCCCTAGAAATTCGAGGCGCTCGTTGTCCCCTTCGCTCCAATCCTCATGTTCATTCGTGTAAGAACGATGCGTCAGCGCCTGGCGTAATAAATCCGGATTCTGGAAAGTAAGCTGCAAATCGGCCTGTATCTGGTTTACGTTCATCATACCCATCAGCCGGAGATTGTGACATCTCCGATAAAACTATCCCGTAAAGGACCGAAAGATCAGCGAGACATTATGTCCGCCGAAACCAAAAGAATTGCTCATCACACATTCCAACGGAAGCGGTCGGGCCTCATTCGGCACGTAATCGAGATCGCACTCTGGATCAGGTTCGGTCAAATTGATGGTCGGGGGAGCCACCTGATCGCGCAGGGAAAGGACGGCAAACACCGCCTCCATGGCCGCGGTTGCCCCCATCGCATGACCGGTCATGCTCTTCGTCGAACTCATCGGAACCTTATATGCATACTCTCCAAAAGCATTCTTAACCGCTTTAGTCTCCATCACATCGTTCAATGAGGTGGCCGTGCCGTGAGCATTCACATAATCGATGTCTTCCGGATTCAACTGCGCTGACTTCAGCGCGTACTCAATTGCCATAGTCGCCCCTACCCCATCAGGATGTGGAGCAGTGATATGAAACGCATCGGAGGTAATACCGACACCGACCATCTCTGCCAGGATATGAGCGCCGCGCGACTTGGCAAATTCCAGTTCTTCCAGAATCACGACTCCCGCGCCTTCACTGAAGACTAGTCCCGTTCGATTCTTATCAAACGGCCGGGACGCACCTTCGGGATCATCGTTCTGCCGAGAGCATGCCCCAACCCGGTCAAAAGCCGCAATCCCAATCGGGATAATCGGAGCATCGCCGCAGCCGGCAAAAGCAGCGTCCAGCCGCCCCCAACGAATCAGGTCATAAGCCTGAGCGATGCAGTCTGCGCCTGTAGCACACGCCGAGACCGGAGTCGCCGATGGTCCCATGGTTCCATGCTCAATGCTGATCAGATCGCTTCCCCCATTGACCATCAACATTGGAATCCCGAATGGTGTGATCCGACGTGGGTCTTTTGTCTCAAACAGCATATTAGCCTGCTCATAATAACTGCCTACACCACCAACGGATGACCCAATGATCGTACCGATGCGATGGCGATTCGAGTCGTTAACTTCGATCCCAGACTGGCGAATGGCTTCATTGGCTGCAGCTACAATGAAGTGTTGATAGCGATCACGGCGTCGAACTTCCTTGGCCGGCATGTACGCCGCTGCGTCCCAATTTTTAACTTCGGCAGCAATCTGCACCTGGTGGTGAGCAGCATCAAACAGCGTAATGCGACCGATGCCGCTTTTACCCGCCGTGATTCCCGCCCAACTTTCCTCAACATTATGACCAAGCGGTGTAACCAGCCCAATCCCGGTAACGACAACTCGTCTCTGCATCACACACTCCTATTGCAAGAATTCATTCATCCACACTGCGGGCAATCACACCGGCGGCTCAGGTGATCCTGCCCGGTCTTCAGGTGTAGGAATATATTTTCCAAGGACCCAACCATCGCCTTCCGGTCGGATTTCCTTCTTCCAAACAGGCACAATCTCCTTCAATCGGTCAATTCCATAGCGGGCAGCCTCAAAGCAGCCCTGGTCGCGATGCCCAGACGAGCAGGCAATCACAATCGTGTTCTGCCCAATTTCCAGTTTGCCCACCCGTTGAATGATCGCAATCCCCTGGACGAGGGGCCAACGTGCCCGGATTTCATCGGCCACCTGCTGCATCTTGGCAGTCGCCATGGCCTCGTAGGCTTCATACTCCAGGTGCTGGGTGTGCTGGATAGACAGCCCATCGCTCGTCTCACCCCGCACCATCCCGCTGAAGAGGCACACCGCCCCGGTTGCAGGCAGTGTTATCGAGCGAATCACTTCATCGAGATCGATGGGTTCCGCTGCCAACCGCGTGATTACCGGCCATCCTTCACCGCCGCTCACAGGAGGAAAGAAGGCCACCTCATCGCCATCTTTCACCGCATCGCCAGCAAAAGCATATTCTTTGTTCCGGGCGGCAATCGCTGCGCTCAAGTGCGCCGCAGCCGCCGGATAGCGCAACACCAGCGCCTGCCGGACATCATCGATGGTCGCAGAGTCTGATGGGATAGCCAGATCAAGCGCAGGAAGTCCGACCTGATCTTTGAGAACAGCAAAGAGAAGAATTCGCACCCGGATCATGGTTCATCCGCCGCATAGTCGCCATGCTGCCCGCCCTGCTTGGAGATCAACCGGATATCGCCAATTCGCATACCCCGGTCCACCGCCTTCGCCATGTCGTAGATGGTCAATGCAGCAGCCGTCACGGCCGTTAGGGCTTCCATTTCGACCCCGGTCTTTCCAATAGTCCGGGTCGATGCCCGTATATGGATGGCTGCCTCCGTTTCATCGAGCGAAAGTTCGAGATCGATATGGGTCAGCGGGATGGGATGGCACAGCGGAATGATCTCCGAAGTCCGCTTGGCAGCCATTATCCCGGCCACGCGCGCAACAGTCAGCACATCACCTTTCTTGATCTGCCCATCGCGGATCAACAGCAGTGTTTCCGGTCGCATATAGACCGCGCCTGCAGCCGTTGCAGACCGTTCCGTGTCTGGTTTGGTTCCAACATCGACCATCCGGGCAGTTCCCTGCTCATCCACATGGGTGAGTTTTCGGGCCATTCACTTCTCCTCACACCGGCTGTCAGTCTTCAATTATATCGTACCGTGATGTATACTTCAGCCTCGAATCGCCTCCAATCGCGCTGCCCGCGCCGATCAAGATAAGGGAGCAGTTTTCGTTGGGTATTTTTCGCAGCGGCCTCGCCAAAACCCGTCAATCGTTCTTTGGGCGCATCGCTCAGATGCTCGGCAGCACCGAGATTGACGATGAAACCTGGGACGATATCGAAGCCATGCTCATTCAAGCCGACTTGGGCGTGCCAACCGCGCAGCGTGTGATCTCCGATTTGAAAGCGCGGGTGCGCAGGGACGGAGTCACACGCGCGGATCAACTGAACAAAAGCCTTCGGGAAACATTGCGAGCACTGCTTGACTTTCCTCCTACCCCCAATATCAGTGGTCGCCCACTTTCGATCATCCTGGTCGTCGGTGTAAATGGCTCCGGCAAGACCACCTCCATCGCCAAACTTGCCAACCGTTTGAATAATAATGGCCGCAGGGTCATGCTGGCCGCCGCAGACACTTTCCGCGCCGCGGCCATTGAACAGATCCAAACTTGGGGATCGCGGATCGGCGTCCCCGTCATCGCCAATAAACCCGGTTCTGATCCTGCCGCCGTTGTCTTCGATGCCGCCTCAGCCGCCCGTGCCCGTAACTGTGACATCCTGATCGTTGATACTGCCGGACGGCTGCATACCAACTACAACTTGATGGAAGAACTTGCCAAGATCAAGTCGATTTCGGCCAAAGTCGTCCCTGACGCGCCCCATGAAGTCTGGTTGGTTCTCGACGGCACGACCGGGCAGAATGCCCTGCAGCAGGCTCAGAAATTCCGGGAAATGGTGGACGTAACCGGGGTGATCGTCACCAAGCTGGATAGCACCGCCAAAGGCGGCATGGTCTTTGCCATCTTCAATGACCTGAAGCTCCCCGTCCAATACATTGGCTTGGGTGAAGGCGTCACCAACCTCGTCAGCTTTGACCCCGATCAGTTTGTCGCCAGCCTGTTCGACGAGAATTAACAGGTGCTTGCCGCGCCTATCAGGAGGACTCCGTAGAATTTGATGGACACGTTAATCAGCCTGTTAACCAGCTTGAAAGATCGTATCGATGGGCTGATGGAGCGCCTCAATATCCAGGGTAAAGCGCAGCAGATCGAGCAGCTTGAAGCACAGGCCAGCGCACCCGATTTTTGGAACACGCCGGACGATGCCCAGCGCGTCATGCAGGAGATCGCCCGTCTCCGCGCCGAGGTTGATCGGTGGCGCACTGTCTCGATGCGCATCAGCGATGCGCTCGAACTCGCGCGGTTGAACGACGTGGCGCTGCTCGAAGAGTTAACGGCCGAAACCAATGCCCTGGATGAAATCGTCCAGCGGATGGAACTCCAGGCGATGCTCTCTGGCGCTTACGACAGTGAAAATGCCATCCTCGCCATCCATGCTGGAGCCGGTGGAACCGACTCGCAGGATTGGGCGCAGATGCTTGAACGCATGTATATCCGCTGGGCAGAGAACAATAGCTATAAAATCGAAATTCTGGAGCGCAGCGACGGCGAAGAAGCCGGCATCAAAAGCGTCATGATGAGCATCCGCGGCGAGTACGCTTATGGCTTCCTGCAAAGCGAACAAGGTGTCCACCGCCTCGTTCGCCTGAGTCCCTTCGACGCCGCCAACCGCCGCCATACATCCTTTGCCAAAGTAGAACTTTGGCCGGATATTCAGGGACAGATCGAAATTGAGGTCAATGAGCGTGACCTCAAGATCGAGACCTATCGTGCAGGCGGCGCGGGCGGCCAGCACGTCCAGAAAAACGATACGGCTGTACGGATCACGCACATTCCCACTGGGCTGGTCGTACAGTGTCAGAATCAGCGCAGCCAAACACAGAACCGTGAACGCGCCATGCAGATTCTCAAAGCGCGGCTGTTTGAATTGGAACGAAAGAAACAGGAAGCGCAGCTCGCCGCACTCAAAGGCGAGAATGTTGATGCTGGCTGGGGCAATCAGATTCGGTCTTACGTCCTGCACCCCTACCAGATGGTCAAAGACCACCGTACCGATTACGAAACCGGCAATACGACTGCCGTGCTTGATGGACGCCTAAACGAGTTTATGGACGCATACCTGCGTCAGCGGGTGAAGACAACCGCCTGATCCAGTCGCAAATGAACCCTCCTTCCATTTTGCGGCCTGTTCTGAAAAGGCTTCCTTTGCATTCAAGCATCCATAAGATACCAAATGTTTTTCCAAAATGTCACCCTTTCAGCCCCATTTTATGCTATCGTAGAGATATGAAGCCTCGTCCCCCCAAACAAATCGGGCACAGGGTCTGGAATACAGCCCGCCGTACCTTTACAACTGGTAAAAATCACGAACCGATTCTCAAGATTCGCATATCGGGAAGGATTCTCATTCTTATCATTTTTCTCATCTATCATCACATTTTTCTATCATCAATAAACTATTAACCATGAATTTCTGCCATATCCATCCCTGACGGCATTGACGCCATTCCCGCCAACCCCGCCATATAACAGGTAGGTGTGAGCAGTGAATGAGGCAAATACGATCAATGATTTGGCGCAGCTTACTCGACAAAAGTATTGACTCGCACCCCTGTTTTTGATAAATTGAGGGTTCACATGCAGCTTCAAGAGACGTGTACCCAAACCTGCCAAACAGCATCAGTATCCCCTGACTGCTGTTTTCGTGTTCATCATCTGCGGCGTTCAGCCGGTCACCCTGTCCTGACGCCAGAAACACACCAGACGTTCTAGCGCAGAGGAGAAGACCCACTTGGAAGCAAAGGATTTCAGCGCACTGCGAATCAGCTTGGCTTCGCCCGAACAGATTCGCTCCTGGTCTTATGGCGAAGTCACCAAGCCGGAAACTATCAACTACCGCCGCCTGCGTCCAGAGAAAGATGGCCTTTTCTGTGAAGCCATCTTCGGCCCCACCAAGGACTGGCAGTGCTACTGCGGCAAGTACAAGAACGTCCGTTATCGCGGGATCGTTTGCGATAAATGCGGGGTCGAAGTCACTCGCGCCTCGGTGCGCCGTGAACGAATGGGGCACATCGAACTGGCTGCTCCGGTCGCTCACGTCTGGTATACCCGCCGCGTCCCCAGCTATCTCGGTCTGCTGCTCGACATCAGCCGCCGCAATCTAGATCGTGTCCTCTATTTCGCCCAATACGTCATCACCAAGATCGACGAAGAAGCGCGCCAGAAAGCTCTAGCTCGCATTGACCGTGAGCTTTCTCAAAAGGAAATGCTCCTCGGCGGCGATCTTGAGGAACAGATGGATACCATCCGCAGCCAGCGGGACGCTGCCCTCAGTCAGTTTGAAGAGCGCTCACTGACCATTCACAAGCACTTCGATAACGAACTCAGCCGCCTGAGCGATCAGGTCATGCAGGAAGCACAGGCTGTTCAGAGCCGCATCGAGTCTCTCATCGGCCAGACTGCCCCAGCTGACATCGATTTTCAGACCGCCAATACGGTCATCGCGGCTAAAGGCGAGCAGATTACAACGGACCACATCGCGCGCATCCAGGCTTCGACCAATGCCTACCTGAGTGATCTCCAGGCAGAAATCGAAGAGATGCGTCAGGTCGAATTGGATCGGTTAGATCGTGAAGCCGACACACTCTCCAGCGAAGCTGCCCACGACTTGGATGAGCATCGCCAGGAACTCGACAACCGCATGAGCCAGGTGCGGCAGACTGCCGAAAAGGCCCGTCAGGAACTCCAGGACCTGCACGTCTTGCAGTTCCTCCCGGAAAGCCGCTATCGTGAACTCAAGAGCCGCTATGGACAGGTTTTCCAGGCCGACATGGGCGCGGAAGCTTTCTATGAAATCCTCAAGTCCATGGATATGGAGAAATTAGGCGTCGAACTCTGGTACGAAGTTCGCAATACCCGCTCCAAGCAGCGTAAGAAGAAGGCAACCAAGCGCTTGCGCGTCGTCGAAAGCCTCCGCAAGAGCAACAATCGTCCTGAATGGATGATCCTCACGGTTCTTCCGGTGATTCCCCCCGATCTGCGCCCGATGGTGCAGCTTGATGGTGGACGCTTCGCGACCAGCGACCTAAATGATCTCTACCGCCGGGTCATCAACCGCAATAACCGCCTCAAGCATCTGCTCGAACTCGGCGCGCCTGATGTCATTGTCCGCAACGAGAAGCGCATGCTTCAAGAAGCCGTGGACAGCCTGATCGACAACAGCCAGCGGGGCAAGGCACTCAGCCGCCGCGGACGTCGCGAACTCAAATCACTCAGCGACATGCTCAAGGGCAAGAAAGGCCGTTTCCGCCGGAACCTGCTCGGCAAGCGCGTGGACTATTCTGGCCGCTCAGTGATCGTCATTGGCCCCAAGCTCAAACTGCACCAATGCGGCCTGCCAAAGACCATGGCTCTTGAACTCTATCGTCCGTTCGTCATCAGCCGCCTGGTGCGCTACAACTACGCCAGCAACGTGAAAGGCGCCAAGCGGATCATCGAGCGCGAAAAGCCGGAAGTCTGGGAAGTCCTGGAAGAGGTCATCAAGGAACGCCCAGTTCTCCTCAACCGCGCCCCTACCCTGCATCGCCTAGGTATTCAAGCCTTCGAGCCGCAGCTTGTCGAAGGCAAGGCCATTCAGATTCACCCCTTAGTCTGCTCAGCCTTCAATGCTGACTTCGATGGCGATCAGATGGCTGTACATGTTCCGCTTAGCGATAAGGCGGTTCAAGAAGCCCGTGATCTGATGCTCAGCACCAAGAATCTACTGAAGCCCGCCGACGGTCAGCCCATCGTTGGGCCGTCAAAGGACATGGTGCTTGGCAACTACTATCTGACCATGGACCCCACGGTCGAGATCGTCGCGCTGAAAGAGCGTGCCAGTGAATTCCGCCAAATGTCGGCTTTGAATGGGCAGTACAAAGTCGGTATCGCCTTCCGCACCAACGGCTATTACTTCACACAGAAAACCGAGGTTCCCGGTATCGTCATTTATGACGACGCCACCGAAACCGATGAAAACGGCCGCGTCAAGGTCGTCGAGAAAGCCATTGACCGCACTATCCGCGCGCTCCTCGAAGGTGAAGTCGACTGTATGCTCGCCAATGCCTTTGAGATGAAGAAAATCCTCAAGAAGCGCAAGTTGGAGGATAAGGTCGAAATCACCAACCTCGGCGAACGCCGCAAAGTCGTCGATATGGACGAGGTTGAATACCTGTACAATCTCGGCATGGTCGGGCTGCATACCCCGATTTTGCTCGGCAACATCTATGATACCCGCTCACCGCAGGCCGAACCGGAGATCACGACAGTCGGACGCGCCATCTTCAACCGTATCCTCCCGGATGAAATGCGTTTCGTTCAGGAGACGATGGGCAAAAAACAGCTTCAGGACTTGGTCGCGAAGTGTTACCAACGGCTGGGATCGGATCGCACCACGGACATCGTCGATGCAATCAAGAATCTCGGTTTCCACTATGCGACGATTTCCGGCACGACGGTAGCCGTCGCCGATCTCACCGTACCCAACGAACGCAAGGACGTGCTGTCCCAAGCCGAGTCAGTGGTAGATCGGGCAGAGCGCGATTTCCGCCGCGGCTTGCTCACCGAAGAAGAACGCTATCAGATCACCATCGACGAGTGGAACCGGGCCAAGGATCGTCTGCAAGATATGATCCGGCAGTCCCTCGATCCTTATGGCCCCATCGCCATTATGGCAATTTCCGGCTCGACAAAAGGTGGTTTCGGCCCCATCACGCAGCTTGCCGGTATGCGCGGTCTCATGGCGGATCCATCTGGCCGTATCATCGATCTGCCCATCCGTAGCCACTTCCGCGAGGGTCTGACTGCCCTGGAATACTTCATCTCGACGCATGGCGCCCGTAAAGGTCTGGCCGATACGGCGCTGCGTACTGCTGACGCTGGCTATCTCACCCGCCGTCTGGTCGATGTGGCGCAGGATGTCATCGTCAATCGTATCGACTGTGGCACAGAAGCCGGGCTGTGGATCCGCCGCGCTGACGATGTGGCTGGGCAAACCCTCTATGAGCGTATTGTCGGCCGCTGCGCGGCAAGCGATATGTACGATCCTGAATCAGGGAAACTGCTGGTCGCTCGCAACGAACTCATCGACGAAGACATCGCCGATGCCATCCAGAACAGCAAGTTGGAAGCAGCCCACGTTCGCAGTCCGATGACTTGCGCTCTGATTCACGGCATCTGCGCCCTCTGCTACGGGCGCGATCTGGGACGCGGTGACATGGTGGAAATCGGAGCAGCGGTTGGTATTGTAGCCGCTCAGTCCATCGGTGAACCGGGCACCCAGTTGACGCTCCGCACTTTCCACACCGGCGGTACGGCGCAGGCCAGCGGTGATATTACCAGCGGTCTGCCGCGCGTTGAGGAACTCTTCGAAGCGCGCAAGAAACCCAAAGGAGAAGCTGTTGTCATCGATATCGGCGGCATTCTGCGCCTTTCAAAACGCGACGGGGTACGTATCGCCACAGTCATCGACTCTGAAGCTTTCAGTGAGCAGCACGAAATTCCTGTCGGTTGGGACATTCTTGTAGAAGATGAGGGTGAAGTCAACGAAGGCGACGTAGTCGCCCAGGAAGCAGGCGGTGAGGCCAAGATTCTTGCCAAGATGCACGGCCTTGTCCACATCGAAGGCCATACCATCTACATTCGTTACGAACGGCGCCAGGAAGTGGAATACGAGATTCCATCGAATGCTCGCTTCGTGCCCGAAGCCTTCGACGGTGCGGAAGTCTATGCCGGCCAGCAGTTGACCGAAGGTTCCAAGAACCCGCACCGAATTCTGCGAATTCTCGGTCAGGACGCCACCCAGTTGTATCTGCTTTCAGAAGTCCAGAAGGTCTACCGCAACCAGGGTGTGAACATTGCCGACAAACACTTCGAGATCATCATCCGCAAGATGCTCTCAAAGGTGCAAATTACCCGAAGTGGAGACAGCCAGCTCCTGCCAGGCGAGCTGATCGACAAACTTCAGCTTCTGGAGATCAACGAGCGGCTGCTTGCCGAAGGCCATGAGCCAGCCGCTGGCGTGCCCGTACTACTGGGCATCACCAAAGCTGCGCTGAATACTGATAGCTTCCTGTCAGCTTCCAGCTTCCAACACACGATCAAGGTGCTGGCTGGTGCAGCCATCGAAGGCAAGATGGACAAGCTTTACGGCCTGAAGGAAAATGTCATCATCGGCAAGCTGATCCCAGCAGGAACGGGTTTCCATACCTACCAGGATCGCGAGTTAGTCGCCCCGAATATTACCCTGGAAGCTCAGGGAGCACTTGACGCCGGCGCGGTTGACGAAAGCTATGATGATAGCGACGGAATGGAAGAAATGGGGGCTGATACCTAACCACAGGCAGAGCGCCTGAAACTTTCAACTCAACGAGAGGCATTCCACCCGAATGCCTCTCTCCATTTACAGATCACCCCGGCCCTGGACACCGTGAATACGACGAAAGCTGTAGGTCAGGGCGGATAGCGTCATAGAGCATCCAGTAGGCAGCCCGCTCCCGCGGTTCTAGTGGAACGATCATGCTGTAGGCCGCCATCTCGTCGCGGTTCTGAACGGTAACCTGGTTAGCAATATTCAAGTTCCACAGAATAACCGGCCCCACATAATCCCATGACTGTGCCAATTGGAATGCCCGGACAAGATATGCCCCTTGCTGGCACTCTCCAATGTAGGACATCCATGGCTGTGGTGGATCACCAGGGAGATACTCCCAGGTCGCATAACCGAATTCTGTGACGAACAACCGCTGCTCGGCATGGCCGTTAGAAACCATAATCTGGCGGAAGTCCTGCATGTTGTTCATGAAGAAAAAATGAGGGTCATCATCCCAACCGGGTTCTGGTTCCATCTGGCAGCAGGTCGCGTCTGGGGGGTTGCCCCAACTGTAAGGATGCACGCCAACAAAGATATCCGGGTAATTGCCTAAACCGGCCGCATACATCTCCTCAAGATAGGAACGGTCATTCCGCGAACCAATTGCCGGGTTGTCGCCGGTAGGAGCTAACCCAGCAGTAATCACATACAGGGGCGTGGTACGCGGCGTCTTGGGGTCTGTTACCATGCGTTGGGCATAGGCAGTGATTGCCTGGTACGCAGGCACAAAGTAGCGCATATAAGACTGCCCATTGAGCGGTTGCCCTTGCCATTCTCGCGAGAGATTCGGCTCGTTCCAGATTTCAATCGCGTCTAGTGAGGTACCGAATTCCTCTGTAATCAGGTTGATGAACTGCACCAGAGCCTGTGGATCATCAGGTGGCCCGTCTTCAGTCTGGTTCGAACGTGCCCACGCTGGAGCTTTGGCAATGCTGATAAGGATATCGAGTCCATTGTTATAGGCCGTCTCAAGGTAAATCTCAAGGCGTCGGAAATCTTCACTGACTTCACCTGGTGCATTCGGTTGAAGCTGTTTCCAGGAAACTTGAACTTTGAGCCACTTCACACCTAATCGCTGAATATCGGCCAGAGCCGCATTCCAATCTGCCTGACTCAGATTAGGATCAAGTTGGATTCCCATGCGTGCCGGGTCAAGATTGGGAAGTGCAGTCGGAGGTGGACCAGCAGGCTGCGGAGTATTGGATGGTAGAGGTACTGTAGGTGTTGCCGAAGATTCCACAGTCACAGGTACTGGAGTAACCGAGGGAATGGCTGTAGAAGTTGGGGGAAGTACATAATCACCCCCAATAACCGCCCCCAAAGGCGTATTGGTTGCTGCGGCAGTTTCCGGTGATGGTTGCGGTGTGCTCGTCGCCGTCAAAGTCGGCATCTGTGGTGTCGCGCTGGCCGTAGGAGAGGAAGTTGGTGAAGCCGTTTCTGCTAGGGTAGGCGTCACATACACATAGACCGGTTCCTGAGGTTGGCACGCCAGGAGAAACCCGCCTAACAGCATGACGTAGATCAAAAGGATGGTTTTGGTGTGAATCATATGCAGCATACTACCACACCCAATACCAAACGGGTATTGAGAGTCTGCTAAGAGTTGATCAAGCGGAAGGAACCGAGATAGAGTATAATAGAACTTGTGTTCCGCATTTGACAGAGCCATTTACGCATCCTAGAATGAACCCGCACACCAGAGAGACTCTATGAATCAGGATACTGTTATGACCAATGGCAATGTTCGCCAGGTGAACATCGGGCAGGAAATGCGCGATGCATACCTGGACTATGCAATGAGCGTTATTGTCGCTCGCGCCTTGCCGGATGCACGGGACGGACTTAAGCCGGTTCATCGCCGCATCCTTTATGCAATGCATGACATGGGCATCCGCTCCGACGCACCATACAAGAAAAGCGCTCGTATCGTCGGTGAAGTCCTCGGCAAATACCATCCTCACGGAGATGCCGCCGTCTACGAAGCCATGGTACGGCTAGCGCAAGACTTCTCAATGCGCTACCAATTGGTCGATGGACAGGGAAACTTCGGCAGCATTGATGGTGACGGCGCAGCAGCGATGCGCTACACCGAAGCGCGCATGGCGCAAATAGGCGAGGAACTGCTGGTTGACATTGAGAAACAAACCGTCGATTTTATCGAAAACTTCGATGGCAGTCTGACCGAACCGGTTGTCCTCCCATCCAGTTATCCTAACCTGCTCGTCAACGGTTCATCCGGGATCGCAGTGGGGATGTCAACCAATATCCCGCCCCACAACCTTGCGGAAGTCTGCGATGCATTGGTTTATGTGCTGGAGAACTGGGATGCGCTAGATGACATCACCGTCCAAGACTTAATGCGTTTTGTCAAAGGCCCTGACTTTCCCACGGGGGGGTTAGTCTATCGTCATATCGACGGCCTCGATACGGAAGAAGATACCCTTGTTTCGGCTTATGCGACTGGCCGCGGCAAAATCACCATTCGCGCAAAAGTCCACGTTGAGGACATGGGACGCGGAAAATCGCGCATCATTGTCAGCGAACTCCCCTACCAAACCAATAAATCCGCGCTCATCGAGCGCATTGCCACCCTAGTTCGTGAAGGACGGCTGGAGGGCATTGCTGACATCCGTGATGAGTCCGACCGGCAGGGCCTCCGCCTAGTGATTGAACTGCAGCGCGGTGCGGAACCCACTCCTATTCTGGCTTCCCTATTCAAGCTGACGCCGCTTCAGGAAACCTTCAGCATCATTATGTTGGCACTGGTAGACAACGAACCACGCACGCTGAGCCTGAAGCAGTGCCTGCGTGTCTACTTGGATCACCGGCAGGAGGTCATTCGCCGCCGCAGTGAATATGATCTTGCGCGAGCGCGGGAACGCGCCCACATCTTGCAAGGACTCCTCAAAGCACTAGATGTATTGGATGAAGTCATCGCCACCATCAGGAAATCCCAGACGGTTGAAACGGCCCGCGCAAATGTCATGAAACTCCTCAAAATCGACGAATCGCAGGCACAAGCCATATTGGATATGCAGCTTCGCCGTCTGGCTGCTCTGGAACGAAAAAAGATCGAAGACGAGTACAAAGAAAAGATCAAGCTCATCCAGTATCTGGAAGGACTGCTTGCCAGCCCCAAACAGATGCGCGCCTTGATTGCTGAAGAACTAACGATCGTCAAGCAAGCATACGGAGATCGTCGCCGCACCCTAATTGTGGATGATACCGCGACCAGTATTCAGACAAGCGATATGCTTATGCCGTCTGAAGATACCTGGGTCACGCTCACTATCGAGGGCAAGATCGGCCGCAGCTTTGACAATACACCACCTAAAGTGACAACCGAGGTCAAAGAACCACCCCGGTTTGTTGCTGCCAGTAATACAACCCATACATTGTATTTGTTCACCACTGACGGACGCTGTGCGACGATCCCCGTCCATCAGCTTCCACAAGTCCATGAAGCCTCAGAAGGAACAAGCTATTCAAGCTTATGTACGCTAGAACCTAACGACCATATCTGTGCTATCCTCAGCTTGCCAACCAGCCTTGAACAGGGGTTTCTCTTCTTTGCAACCCATAAAGGTGAGGTTAAGCGGTTGAAACTGGAAGACCTGCCCGGTCTTAGCTCAAACACATTTGTGGTTATGGATGTTGAGGACGATGACCAACTGGGTTGGGTACTCCTGACCAGTGGAACAGATGAAATCCTGTTGACAACTGCACAGGCTCAGGTCATTCGCTTTGAAGAAACAGATGTCCGCCCCACCACGCTTCCAGCGGGTGGAATGCGCGGTATTAAGCTGGGCGGGCAGCGTGATAGGGTAATTGACGCCTCAGTTGCCATTGAGGGAACGTTCGTCTGGTGCATCACTGATGATGGCATCGCTAAGGTCTCATCAATTGCTGACTACCCTACTCAAGGACGCGCAGGCAGCGGCGTCATTGCCATGCGATTGCCAAAGGGAAGTACAGAACTCGCTGCTGCATCAATCGGCAGGGCCGATGACAACATCATCGTCCTGACTGACCGCAATAAACCATTCTATATGCGTCTCGGACGAGCACCAACAGTAACTCGGGGGAGACCAGGCGGCGATATCCTCATTACGCTCAGGGCGAAAGAACGAGTGGCAGCAGTAGTTAATTACCAACGACGTATCACAACCCCGCAAGAAGCTGAAACACCCTGAGACGACCCGAGCCTGAATATCTTCAGGCTCGTCCCGATTACAATTACCTCTTTTGTTCAACAGTCGCGGCCATCTTCTGTTTGATGTTGTGAGCAAGATTCTGAAGCCAACCAGCCGGAGATATGCTGAGCAGCGTCTCAATTTCTCGTTCTACTATTTCGTAGGTGGCGAGAGCATCGCTATACATACCTTTGGATTCGTACAGCCGCATGATTGAACCAGCCAAGTCCTCACGGTGTCGATTGGTGGACAGGGCACGAGTGTAGCAAAAAAGAGCTTCATGTTCACGCCCACTCAGTTCAAGCAGTTTACCCAGAGAAACCAATGTCTCAGCGTAAACCTGCGAAAGTTCTCGTTGACGCTCAGCTACCCAACGGATATGACTTAGGGTCGCCAAAAACCGTCCATCATGAAGCCAGATTGCTTCACGAAGAAGCTGCAAAGCGCGCGGATCGGAAGCTACCGCGCTTTCTTGAGCAACCTCAGAGAACAATGCCACATCATAACTCAGCTCGATATGAGGGGAAATCCGATAATAGCCTGACCAATACAAGGTCAAATCAACACCAAGAATCTCGCTAATTTTTCGCTTGGTGACATGGAATACATTAGTAGCCTCTTTGACAGATAAATCAGGCCAGAAGGCCTCAAATATCTGGTTGCGAGTGGTCATACCACGATCCACCAGATAGAAAAAGAGATTGCGAGGCAGTTCCCCATCCCAAACCACAATGGGACGTCCATTCACCAACACCTGCCCTCCTCCGAGCGCATGAACTTCTAATAATGTGTTGGATGATTCCCAGTGTAGGTAGTCGTGCAGCATAAGGCGCCGCTCCACTGGCACCAACTGCGCAACCGAGCGCAGATAATTGTTCAAACGAACCACAGCAGGAAAGACCCGACTGAAAACAACCACCCGCAAACGATCAGACTCTCCAAGTAACGACACCAGAAGATGTTCCAAAATCTCCGGTTCCAGACGATCGCATTCATCCAGGATCACGTACCGGGTCGTCAAAAGATCTTCCGCAACTTGATCCTGAATAGACTGCCAAGGAGCAGTACGAAGTTTATGAACATCAAGGGTGGTGTCGTCGAATCGAATGTACGCAGTACGAGCCTCGCCTAAGAGCATGTGCAGTAAAATGTGAGGTGCTGACCAATTCGGGTGAGCAATAATGAGGCGAGTATCCGGGTTCAGGTTACGAATTTGCTGCTCAAGGAGGGCACGAGCCAAGTCTACCATAATGCAACAATCCCGGCATAGTTGGAGCAAACATTGGAATTCTGTATGCTTCAGGTTATAAAGGGAGATTATACCGGTGTGATAGAATGATGCCAATCAAGTAGGCAAACAATTCCGCAACAGCAAGCACAAGATAGCATACAATTCTGACACACGAGGATCAGGCCATCTTGCGGCGGCGAGCTTCAATTACGTTTTGAATCCGCTCCATTTTGTTTAGAATGCGTGTGAGCTGCTGGAAGTTAGCAATTTCCATTGTAAGTTGCAAGATAGCCATATTTTGCTTGGTAGAGACGGTCACTTTGGTCATATTGACCTTCTCATCAGCAACCACTGCGCTGATGTCACGCAGCAGGCCGTCACGGTCATAGGCAACGATTTCGAGAGGAACAGAATACTTTTCTTCAGTAGCTGTTTTACCCCAGGACACATCTACAATTCTTTCCGGCTCATTGCTGTTCTGAATATTCACGCAATCACGCCTGTGAACTGTGACTCCTCTACCACGTGTGATGAAACCGACGATAGGGTCACCATACATTGGATTGCAGCACTGGGCAAGAGTCACAAGCATCCCCCCCATACCACTAATGCTGATCCCATTGGTTTCAATTTGCACCTGAGAAGGCACAGCACGCGGTTCTTCGATGAGGTGCTGCACCAGCATTTTCTGCTGTTCGCGTCGTTCAACCTCGAGCATCTTCTGTGCAATCTGCGGCCCACTGATATCGCCAGCGCCCACCGCGACCAAGAAATCTTCCAGTTTTTCGTAGCCGAAAAGATGAGCAGCATGCTCAAAAGAAGTCTGGTCAAAGCCAAGGCGTTTCAATTCATGATCCAGAACTTCACGCCCACTAGTCACGTGCTTTTCGCGATCTTGCTTGCGGAACCATGCACGGATCTTGTCTCGCGCGCGGGCAGTTCGTGTGTATCCAAGATCGGGATTAAGCCAATCCAGACTCGGCCCGCCGCGCTTAGAAGTCAGAATTTCGACTTGATCCCCTGTACGAATATGATAGTTTAGACTGACAAGGCGCCCCTGAATCTTAGCCCCACGACAGCGATGCCCAATCTCAGTATGGATGTAATAGGCGAAGTCGATAGGTGTTGCACCAGCTGGCAGATCAACAATATCCCCCTTTGGCGTAAAAGCGTAAACACGATCCTGAAAGAAATCAGTCTTCACAGCATCGACGAAATCAGCAGCATCTCCAGAATCCGGGCCGAACTCCATCAAACGACGAAGATAGGTTAGTCGCCGCTCAAAGACTTCGTCACGACCTTTCTTCCCCTCTTTATAGCGCCAGTGAGCAGCAATTCCGTATTCAGCATCTTCGTGCATTTCCCAGGTACGGATTTGCACTTCAACTGTTTTACCCTGGTGATCGACCACAGCCGTGTGGAGGCTGCGATAGAAGTTATCCTTTGGTGCTGCAATATAATCATCGAATTCACCTGGGATGGGACGCCAAAGATTATGCACGATTCCCAATACCTGGTAGCACTGGATATCATTGTCCACAATCACGCGCACAGCCCGCACATCGTATACTTGTGACAGTGGAACTTTCTTACGTTCCATTTTCTTGTAAATGCTGTAGATATGCTTGGGACGGCCGCTAATTGTCACCCGTGTAATTCCATGTTGGGCTAGTGCCTCACGCAGAGCCTTACTCACATCTTGTATATAGCCTTCGCGATCCGTACGGCGCTCATCCAGTTCTCGCGCGATAGCCTTATACTTGTCTGGTTCAAGGTAACGAAAAGACAGGTCTTCTAGTTCCCATTTGATCTGCCAAATACCCAACCGATTCGCCAATGGAGCAAAAATGTCGAGTGTTTCTTGGGCCTTCTCACGCTGTTTCTCGGCTGACATATAGCCCAGGGTACGCATGTTGTGGAGTCGGTCTGCCAGCTTCACCAGCACGACTCGAACATCATCACCCATTGCCAACAGCATCTTACGAACATATTCTAGTTCGCGGTCTACTGTACGACTTTTTTTGTCTTTATCGACTCTATACGGGATATTCTTAAGCTTACTAACGCCATCTACAATTCGGGCAACATTGTTCCCGAATTCATTACGGATTTCCTCCAATGTAACCGCAGTATCTTCCACAGTGTCATGCAGCAAGGCAGCGGCGATAGCTTCGGCATCCAGTTTCATCTCCGCCAATATATAAGCCACTGCGACGCAGTGTGTAAAGTATGGCTCACCGGACTTACGGAACTGTCCAGCATGTGCAGCTTCTGCTTTGCGATAAGCTCGTTCAATGATGATACGATCATTTGGATCAAGCTTGTTGAGCTGATCGAGGATCGATTGAAGGTTCAGTCCATTGACTTGCTGCATAGGAATATCATTAACCCATTGTAATGGTTTTCGGGCACTTACATTAAATCTTTTGGGCTTTGTCTTGATTATATGCGTGTTCAGATGTTTATGAAACCAGTTGCATCAGATTTTCATGTGGCTCCTCTGGAGTCAACACGAAAACTGCTATAATCATCACCGTGGCCAAGATGTGCGGAGTGATTGGATTGCCAGAACTACTCTCTGTAGACAAGGCACTAGAGCAGATCCTGAGCGGCATTACAGCATTAGAGCCAGAATACGTCGAGATGGTCGATGTACTCGGACGTGTCCTTGCCGAGGACATTGTTGCAGATTACGATCTTCCGCCATTTCCAAATTCAAGTATGGACGGTTTTGCTGTAAAAGCCTATGACCTTCGAGATGCATCGCGTGAGTCTCCGGTCAGGCTTAGCATCGTTGGCGACATTCCAGCAGGTAGTGTGCCTGCTGTCCAAATCGAATCGGGTCAGGCGGCACGGATCATGACAGGAGCGCAGATGCCTATCGGCGCAGATGCCGTTATTCCCGTAGAAAGCACAGATGCAGTCTGGACTCCTGGCGTCAATGATCCCCTCCCCCGTACAGTTCAGGTATTCCGCAGTTTGAAATCGGGAGACTACGTGCGTCCTGCCGGTGAAGATATACAAACCGGTACGCGAATTCTTCATGCGGGACGCATACTCCAAGCAGCTGATATCGGCGTTCTAGCTGCCCTAGGCAGAACACAAGTCAGGGTCATCCGCAGACCCAAAGTTGCTATTCTATCCACAGGTGACGAATTGGTCGAAGTGGATGAACCTCTTACGCCAGGGAAAATTCGGAACACGAACAGCTACACATTGGCTGCACTCGTCAAAACGTATGGTGCCCTTCCCATCCGCATCCCCACAGCACGCGACACCTTTGAGGACGTTCACAGCCGTTTTGTGGAAGCGCTAGATCATCAGCCTGACATCATCTTGAGTTCCGCGGGAGTATCTGTCGGTGCTTTCGATGCCGTCCGCGCAGTGATTGAGCAGCTTGGGATAATTAGCTTCTGGCGGGTGAATCTGCGTCCCGGCAAACCGGTGGCTTACGGGAACATTCAAGGTATACCTTTCTTAGGTCTCCCCGGGAATCCAGTATCCGCAATGGTGACCTTCGATGTCTTTGTCCGACCTATACTACTCCGAATGGGGCAGCGCCCTGAGACAATCCGCACGATTACGGTGTCCGTCGGTGAGGATATTTCATCAGATGGCCGACGCAGTTACCTGCGAGTCAAATTGAATAATCAGAATGGGCGCTGGATTGCTTCGCTCACGGGCACACAAAGTTCCAGCGCGCTCAGTTCGATGGTCAAGGCGGATGGATTGCTCATCATCCCCGAAGGCTGTACACAAGTAAACAAAGGAATGGAGCTTTCGGTTCGGCTCCTTACTGATCTCGTATCTGAACCACAATGAGTTGAGGGGCATTATGTCGGGAACAAAAGCTATCGACAATTCGGCCAAGGTAGCGCCTGCTGCATCGCGAGAATGGCTGCATATCCTTGCCTTGCTGCTGGTTGGTATTGGTATTTTGCTGAGCGGGTACTTGAGCTATGCCAAACTGACTGAAGTGCCCATTCAGTGCATCGAGGGTGGAGCATTCCAATGTGATGTAGTGCAAAACAGTGCCTATGCGCGGCTAGCCGGGATCCCCATCGCTTATCTCGGATTGGCAACTTATATCGTGATTGGATTCCTGATCCTGCTTCAAGATCGAATTGGCATCCTTCGCGACTATGGCAATGTTTTAGAATTCGGCGTTGTGCTGTTCGCCTTTCTATTTTCAATGTGGTTAGTCTATGTGCAAGTTGCCATCTTGGAAGCACTCTGCCAGTGGTGTTTAGCCCACGAAATAAACATGACAATCCTGTTCATCGTGGCTATACTGCGTCTTCGCCAGAGCCTAAAGTCCGCTTGACGTGCTGAATCGAGGTTTGAGTCAATAATAAAAGGGGCTGTGTGGTAGCCCCTTTTATTACATTCAGTGTGAACGACTACTGGGAGTGGCTCCGTAGAGTCCGCGCGATGATATCTTCTTGTTCGCGCATAATTTTCTCACGGCGTTCACGTTCCCGGCTCTCACGGCGATCGCGTGCTGAACGCTTTCCTTCCATCGCTTCACGCAAAGCCAGTTCCATCGCAGTCGGAATCTTCTCGTCGACCTCGACGGGGTCGTTAACCGCAACTGGTTCGGCATGGCTTTTCATGCTCATATCAATCTGGCGTTTCTTGCGATTGATCTTGATAATGCGCGCCTGGACCGTATCGCCCACCTTGGCGATATCAGACGGGGATTTGACATAATCATCAGCCAGCTCAGAGACATGTACCATTCCGGGGCGTTCAGCACCAATATCGATGAAAACACCGTAACTCTCGACCCGCACGACTTTGCCACTAATCATCTGACCCTCTTGAAGGTCGTCCCACGAGAAATCTGGTGGCTTGATGAGTGAAAGCGCAACACGGCTGTTGGCTGGATCAACCTTGAGGACGTAGGCTGTAATCTCTTCGCCTACCTTGATCACATCCTCCACATTGCGGACATTTGGCTGTCCCAACTGAGAGATGTGGAGCAGCGCATCCTGCCCAATACCGATGTCCACAAAAGCCCCAAACAATTCAATCTTCTTGACCGTGCCTTTGACTTCCATCTTGGGCACGAGATCGCCCAATGTTTTGGGCATCTGAGAAGTTACTTCATCGGACATGATCGCTTGCTCCTGTTGCCACCTTTTCAGGTTGGTTGACTCTGTAGAGGTTGGTGTACCCAACCAGATTGAACCAAACTAAATAATAACTATTGCCCCGAAGTTGAGGTCGGTGTGAGCGTCACACTCTGTGTGACAGCATACTGGACATCTGGGTTGTCGGGAGCATAGGCACTAAATGGTTTATAGCCATCCCAAGCATAGAGATTGCTCAGCTTAACAGTAAGATCCATACGCTCTAGAGTGGTATAGAATACGCCGATTATCTCACTGGATTCGCTTAGTTCTCCGCTGGCAGCCCCCGCAACAAATGCAAAAACTACCATCCCTTTATCAGGATAGAAGAGGTTTAGGATTGCCTGATCATCAGTTCCCGGTGTTCCCAGAACATAAGTTGGTTCCCCCTGCGCTTCGATAAGCTGTCGCATCGTTTGATCCGGCGCAAGTTGGAGGAACAGGGAACTAACTACTTTTCCATCTTCTGAAACCATCTGACAGCAAGGATCACCATCGACTGGCTTCCATTGCGCACCAACCACCGGGCTGTTTTCGACGGTCTGTGTCTCTGGATTCTCCAGATCGGAAGCATCCTCAAGGATCGTAAGTGCATCACTCCAACTTGTTACACCGGGTGTGATTCCCCGCCAGCAGGGGGCTTCGCAACCCTCTGAACTTTTGATCAGGCTACCATCTTTGAGGAACTTTTCGTTGCGAAGATTCGGAGCGGGCAAACAGGCAGCAGCAACGAGAACCAGGAGCAACAATCCTGGAAGTAATATGCGAGCCTTCATCGGTGGATTATCTTTCAACTTCAGGTGGCCAATGAGCTAAATGAACAGGGGCAGTACAGAACTGCCCCTGTGGTCTACCCGACTGAATGGGTTAACTCAAACGCAAGGTCAGTCGATAATCTCCAGCGGTGACCCCGAATGTACCGCCGAAGTGTGTGGCAATGATAATATACTGACCGTCTTCTGACAAGGTGAAGCCGCTGATAAGCGAGTTGGTTGTATCGCGAGCAGCATCGTCATTCTGGGCAATTTGAACCCCATTGGGATCGATTAAGAAGAGTACAGGGTCGAGCGTACCTGTCAGCCGCTCCATGCTGATGTTCACTGTCTGTCCAGCCCGACCTGTGAACGTATAGAGATCAAACTTCCGATTCAAGCGAATGCTGCCTGTTACTGTTTGGTCACCCGCCAGCACCTGGGCGCTTTCGATCTGAGATGCAAAGTCGATCGTTGAGGCATCTGGCCGCTGCACTGTTCCAAAGATGCCGCCCTCTCCCGCCGTGATCGTTCCATCCACTGCGATGGTGTAGCTAGTCACATATCGCTCACCAAAACGAATCGTCTGAGTACGGGACAATATCAACTGACCATTGGCAATCACGTTCAACGTGAAAGTCGTCGGACTGTTGTCATTGCAAAGATTCTGATGCTGCACTTCGATTTCGTATGGGCCAGCAGTCGGCAAACGGCCTTCAGGCCAATAGATATAGGAGACAGGTTCACCCACGGCAGGCGTACAGTTGACATTGCCATTTGCGGCCAAAACACCACCGCTGGGAATCTGTGGTGAGTCATCGAAGACTGCGTCACCAACTGGGTCGCGCACCAGAAGTTGAAGGTCTACCCCGGTACTCCACTGAAGGCTGACTTCAACCGAGCCCCGTGGTAAACCTGGGAGATTGGGAATTACGTTTGCAGCAGCCAGTTGATCGCCGGTGCCGCTTAACGCCAGGATGTACTCACCTTCTGTGCCGCCCAGAATTTGCCCATAGCGAGTTGCTACCACTGTGTAGGTTCCGTTTAGAACCAAAGAGAAATTCTGGATAGCTGCATCCGTATTGCCACGTTCGCGGTCATCGTTAAAGGCTACCTGATTGCCATTCGGGTCGAGCAACAGGAGGAGCGTGTCCAAGCTTCCGGAGACAGCATTCATCTCCAATGAAACAACTTGGCCAGCTTGACCCACAAAGCTGTAAACCTGCAGCGGCTGCCGGTTGGTGATGTCACCTGTGACCGGCGTACCGGCAATCAGTGCAGTGGGAACTGTACCAGAAAGATCAGGAGCAACTGGTGGGTCAACCTTCACACCGCTGTTGATCGTGGTGACTGTTCCATCTGCATTCACGGTAAATGACATCAGAAACACTTGATTGGGCAGCAGAGTACCGGTTACCGGAGATGAAGCAGTGCCATCCAATGTCACTTGGACCGAGAGGTTAGCCGGTTCAGAAGTCGGGCAGTCCTGAAGCGGCTGGTAGTACACCAGAACCTCATAGCTGCCCGTTGGAATTGCGCCAGCGACCCAACTAGCTTCTTCCGAAGGTGAATTGGCTGTCAACTGGTTACATACACTGTTGGCATTAACTCCGAAGCGTCCTCCACTAGCGACAGTTGGGGTGTTAAAGAACAGACTTCCACCAACCGAATCGCGGACTTCAAGATCAAGATTAGCTGTTGAGTTCCAAGTTAATCTGATCTGCATGCCGGTCGCAGTCAGCAACTGACCAGGGGCCTGGTAACCGACAGTAGAGTCAATGGTTAGAGTCAATTCAAACTGCACGCTTTCAGTAGGAATACCAGTTGCGGGCAGAACAGTAACATAGTAAATACCGCCATCGCGAAGCACAACACCTGCTAGTGAGGCAATCGTCTCACCGGAGGCAGCAGCAGCTTGCGCAACAGTCTGCCCTGTCGAATCTGTGAGAAGGAGAGCTAGGGCAATATCCGCACTAGTCACAGTCAGTGTGATTTGTTCGCCTGATTCTGCGGTCAGCGTATAGACCTGAGCAAGATTATCGCTGCCCAATATGCCTGTGATCGGAGTATTCGCCAACAACTGGCGGCTAGATGTCTCCTGAGCCGAGACGGCCGAGAGTCCGAAGACCAAACCGATCAGGACAAGCACGAGAAGTCCAAACCGTTGAGAAGACATGATAATTGTCTCTCCTTACCTCGACATCGTTAAGCATTCCAAATTAGCGAGTGTATCCCATCCAGGAAAGCTGTGCCATGCGGCCAATCGACGATTGACCCACGTCAAGAGACGTCGGTTGGGGTCACCTGTGGCACTTGCTGCTGTGTCAGGGCAAGTTCCACAAAGCTGGTCATGCCCTCGGAGACATCTACTAATTTGGATACACGCACTCCATCGATATTGGTGATCACTTCATAACGACCAACGGGTATATCACCCACGACGAAGGTTTCCTGCCAGAGCGGGTCGGAATTCACATCAGAGCCATTATCCAGAAAGATATAAGTGGTCGTAGACTGCACGACTAGCCCGGTACGGAAATCTCGAATCGTCACTGTCTGATCCTGAAGTAAGTCACCGCGCGGCCCCATAACCCGTCCAGCAATCACACCGTGACCCACATACGAAACCATCCATAGCAGCGGATTATAGGTGTTACCGTAGCGATCCCCTCCCATCCGCACCTCGAAGTGAACATGTGGGCCGCTCACACGTCCAGTGTTTCCTACCAGACCAATCGGGTCTTCAGCGTTGACAATTTGCCCGGCTGCAACCAATACATTGGCAAGGTGAGCATACAAGGTAAACAAGGGCTGGCCGTTGTAGCCGAAATCATGGCGGATGAAGACCACATTGCCATAGCTAGGCGAATCCTGGAAGCCTGGCCCTGCCCAGACTACTGTACCTGAACCTGCGGCTCGTACGGTCTGTCCAATGGGGTTGGGCATATCAATACCGTGGTGTACGCGCCAGGGATTTTCCTGCTGTGGGCCATCCGAACCAAACGGATAGGAAAAAAGCGCGAAATTAGTCGCATTCGAGTCAACGGGACGACTGAACCAGTAATGATCGCGTCCCAGCGGATCACGCGAGATCGGCGGGATCAATGGAGGCGGATTCCAATTAGAAGGAGGACGTGTGACAACCTGCGCGGTCACCACCGAATTGGTTGGTAACAGAGCAGCAGTCGGAGCCGGAGGTGTAGCTGTCACCACCAAATTCAAGGTAGGGGGACTTTCTTCGACTTGAACCGGTGCCAGAGGCGCAAACGTAGATTCTGCTGCGACAAGTGCGAGCGTCGGGGGGATGAAGGCCTGGGTTGAGATTCCGACGGTCGGTAAGGGAGTTGCATTGCTACCAAAACCAGCCTGCAAGATGGCCTGCCAGGACTCAGGGCCATCGGTTGAAACCTGGAGGGTCGGAATGATGGCTACCCCACCGCTTGTACCTGGTCGAGCGTTAGCCCACAGCAAAAGACCAAACCCACTAAAGGCCAGGATCACCAACAAGGTTGTGAGGATGCCGCGCTTCATATGGGACTAGGACCCCGATACCGAAATCGGTGTAGCAGTAGCTGCGAAACCACCAAGCTGCGAGTCCTTATAGAGTTCGCGCATGGCTGCATACCAATCCAGACCACCTGTTTTCTGGAAGAGCCAATAGTTAATCGCATTGATGTTCGCACGCCAGTCCGTCCCGGCAGCCGCTCTGCTCCAACCATAATCGGCTGCAATCTGGGTGAAATCGATGTAATAACCTTGTGGTACTGTAGATTTCAGACGGCCGCCTTGATCATAGGCTTGAACATCGCCGCTGTTGCGACTGAGCATGTCCCAGGGCATAGCGCGGAGCGGTTCACCAAGTTGTCCAGATTGGGCTTCTTCGGCAACCCGAACGTATACACGCCAGTAGGTATTCACGCCGACATCTTCGCGAACCAGTTCGATCTGAGGGGGAAAGCCAGCGATTAAATTCCGCGTGATACCGAAGGCGCGACCAGTCATATACCAATTGCGACGTTCCTCGCCAGGCTGCGGCAACCGCTCCAATCCCCAAAAAGCATCATCCAGTTGGCCTAGAAAATCCCAGCCTGCTTGTTCCAGGGTGCGCTGACGCAGGGCGATAAACGAGTCGTTCACGCGGTCACTCAAAAATGGGCTAGAACGTGCTACATCCACACTCAGAAGCGTCCCCAAGCCATACAGACCATCCCGATCTGGGTTCGCCACTTGTTCAACGAACAAGGATTGCGGGACTCCGGATGGCAATCCACCAGATGCGACCAGTGCTGGTGGAAGAGGACGTCCCGTCCACACGGGTGAAGAAGCCAAACCGGTAACACCGATGACAAGCGTAGACACCCCTTCCTCCGTGAAGGGGGAAGCTACAAACTGTGTACCTTCTAGCGAATCAACCGCGAAGACCAAACTAGCGCCGTTCGGTGACCAAGCTGGAGTCCGGCCACGACCAAGCACTTGAGCCAGTGACTGAATCTGCTCAGTGGACTTGACGAAGACTTTTTCGATACCTTCATCAAGGGCACTGTAGGCCAGGAACTTTCCATTAGGTGACCAAACCGGATAATCTTCTTGGCGCTGGCTGGTATTGGTGAGGTTGATAACAGCTTCGTCGCGGGGATCATCCAGTGAAAAGATGTAGATGTCTTGGTTTCCATCCCGCCAGGAGACGAAAGCGATGCGTCGGCCATCCGGCGACCAAGCAGGTGAAAAATCAGGCGCTGAATTCTGCGTGACGCGCAGCGGAGCTTGGGTCTGATCTACCTTCATCACATAGATGTCGAGATTGCTGCCCTGATAGCTCTCGTAAACTAGAAAAAGGCCATCTGGACTCCAGCGCGGGCGAGCCTGGAAAGACAGGTCATAGGTCATCCGGGTAGTTGCCCCGCTCTGAACATCGTAGATGTAGATTTCCCAGTTACCGTCTTGATTTGAGGCATAGGCAAGGCGCTGACCATCCGGAGACCAAGCTGGATCACGCTCATCGAAGGGGCTGTTGGTCAAGCGGATAGGTGTCCGCGAGCCGATTCCCAGCGACCAAATATCCAACTGCCCCTTTTCGCGGACTACATAGGCAATCGTACCCCGCGCCTCAAGGACTGAAGGGAGTGTTGTAGCCGTGGGAACAGGCGTGCTGAGCAGTGGAGCCGTGGTGGGATCGGCCGTTGCGCCAAGCGGTGCGGCTGGCTGGAAGGGAAAATTCGGGGCGGTTTCAACTCCACTAGAGCGATTGGGATTGGTCGCCCACAGAACCACACCGATCAAAGCGACTAGTAAGCTAACAGTCAGGAAACTTAACCAGCGATTCTGGACACGAAGTGGATCTTCGACCAGAACGGTTTCTATTTCACGGCGAGCAGCCCGCTGGGCCATGACCCCACCCAACGAATTAGCCGGACGGAGGGCACTAGCCCCAACTGGAGAACTTCGACTCAGCGAACCAAACCCAACCAAGCGGCTGACCGGCTGGATCAGCAAACGGTAGATACCTAGGCTAAACAACCTCACAACACGGAAGACCAGGCCGAGAATGCCCGCGATGACTCCCCAAAGCAGGCTGATGATCCCGGTCAAGCCCCCGCGACCTGCAACGACGAGGAGATGCAGCCCCTGAAGAACAGCGATCACCACTGCCTGGCTGAGCTTGAGAATCACCAGGCCGAGACGATCTGTGACACGGTAAGTGCGCGCTAACATGAAAGCAAAGCTTCGCTCGTTTTCCGTTCGGTATACGGCCATTCATTGTACTGGTAAAGCTGGAGACGGGCAATTCAGTTTCACATAGAAATGGTCGAGCGAAAGATAACCGCCCAATTTTCGCAGCAAACGGTGGGCCTGTTGGTGTGTGGTGGGGCTACTAACCCCCACAGACTATGCTTGCATGTGGGGATTTGTGGCAGAATTGGCGGCAATGTCGTCAGTGCCGTCATGGTTGGAAACGCCGCCGACTGACATAACGACTTATTTCCATCTTCACCGCCCCTAGTGTAGCACAATCAAGGCTCAGCAGGGTGACCAAAATGTCACTCTTGCTGAAATTGGTGGTAAAGATTATCGACAACCTTGAGTCGCGGATTTAAGCAACGTGCGCTATAAAGAGCGTACCAAGCAACTGCACCGCAGGAGACACACGCATGTCTGGGAATGATCGCAACCGGCTGATTCGCTCAATCAGCATCTTCATTATTATCTTGTTCACCGCGTTGGCTGCGGCCACAGCGCAGGAAGGCAGCACAACCCACACCGTCCAGCGGGGAGAGACGCTGTTTCGAATTGCTCAACGGTATGGCGTTGGCATGGATGCGATCATCCAAGCCAATGGACTGACAAATCCCAGCCGTATCCTGGTTGGGCAGCAGTTGGTCATTCCCGGTTTTGATCCGTCTCCGAGCGTAGTGGACAATCCGATGGTGGCTGGGACGCCTGTCTACCACACCGTACAGCCAGGGGAAACACTGGCAAGCATCGCCGCCAAGTATGGGATGACAGTCGAGCAAATCATCCGGATCAATAACATCGCCAATCCGAATCGTATTCTGCGCGGGCAGCAGCTTACGGTGTGGGCGACAACGAATGTTGAACCGTCTATCGGTGATCCAGCAGCAGCGCAAGTCAATGTGACCGAAGCAACTGCACTTGATCCAGCAGTGGTGCCAGTCGAAGCAGCTCCACAGACGATCAGCTATGTGGTGAAAGCTGGTGAACACCTAGCAGAGATCGCCCGGCGGTTCGGCGTAAGTTGGGCTGAAATCGCCCAGGCCAACGGCCTAAGCAATCCGAATCAAATCTTTGCTGGTCAAACCCTGCTGATTCCTGCGGCAACCGGTGTGTCCGACATGGGCATCCTAGAAGCGCCGCTGATTCCGTTGATTGCACCTGCCCCACCGACGATCTTCGAGGGACGGCAGGTAGTGGTCGATCTCAGCGACCAGATGACCTATGCCTACGAAAATGGCGTACTGGTGCGGTCTGTACTGGTCTCAACAGGTTTACCAGGAACGCCGACAGTGCAAGGTGATTACAAAGTGTATCGGAAGTATACGGCGCAAACGATGAGTGGGCCAGGCTACTACCTGCCCGATGTACCCTACGTGATGTACTTCTACCAGGGATACGCGCTGCACGGCACGTATTGGCACAACAACTTCGGCAATCCGATGAGTCACGGCTGCGTGAATATGCCAACGCCGGAAGCGGAGTGGTTCTTCAGCTTCGTCGATATTGGTACACCAGTTCACGTCCAGTATTAAGTGATCTTGCTGCTTCGCTAACACAAAAGGGCTGAAGACATCGAGAGTCTTCAGCCCCTTCTTCTACTGGTCAATGTCACAGTATAGAGGTTGTGAAGCTACGCCCCCTGCCCATCCAGGCCCAACTCTTTGGCATGATCTTGCATGGCCTTCAAGACCAGAGGGATGTGGAACTCCCAGAGATCAACGCCAAGAGTCTGAGCACCCTGCTCAATATCCTCACGGTTCACACCCCGCGCAAAGGCTTTGTCACGCCACTTCTTACGAATGGAGGATACTTCGACATCGCGCAGATCCTTCGACGGGCGCACTAGAGCAGCCGCGGTAATTAATCCGGTGAGTTCATCAACTGCAAAAAGTGCCTTATCGCGAAGAGTTACGCGGTCACCAGCAGCCAATGGGCCATGACTCAGGATGCAGCGGATGTCTTCTTCATCTAGACCACGCTCACGCAGAATCGGCGCGCCATTCATCGGGTGCTGTTCAAGCGAGGGGTGAATTTCCCAATCAAAATCGTGGAGCAGCCCCACCAATCCCCATTTGTCAGGGTCTTCGCCATAGTGCTGCGCGTAAGCGCGCATGGCATATTCAACCGACAGCATATGGTTTCGCAGGCTGTCAGACTGAACATATTCACACACAATAGCCCAGGCTTGCTCACGATCCATGCTGACTTCCTTGCAGTACGTTGGCTACTCGAATACCTGGACCTGGATGACCAGCGGCTCGCCAATCGGGATCTGCCCCGGTGTGCGAAGCTCCCAAGTTCCCGTTTTTAGTCCAAAGCGGGCCGGAGTACGACCAACAAAATCGAGAACGGCCTCTCCCCCCGGTTCGACCACCTGTTCGTTTTCCCGGAAGAAGATAATGCGACCGGCATCAAGATTATCACCTTCGATGAAGACCAGTGCCGTGTTTGGCCCCCAAGCACAGGTTCCCATGTTCACAAAGGTAATTTCCAGACGATATTCTGTATTCGCCTTAACGAAATCGATCTTGTCATTGGTTTTGGGATAACCCGACTGGATACGAATGGCATAATCGAACCGGCAGGCATTCAGCGTAGCCTGCTGTTCAGTAGCTACCAGAGTCAAGGCAGCGACTGTCTGGGTAATATCGATAGTCGCAGTCGGCGTAGCAGTCGCGGTAGGAGTCCGAGAAGGCGTGAAGGAAGGCGTGAAAGTAGGGGTGAGCGTCGGAGCGGCCACAACAGGCAAGCGCGCAAGATTCCCAAACGCATCCACAACCGCAACAGGAACCCATCCCGGCAGACCGCCAGCAGCCAAAACACGGAACCAAAGGTTATCTGCACTGCGGCCAACGATGACCAAAGAGTCTCCAGAAGCGGCGTCAGCAAGACGAGCATACTGCAAGCCTGGCCCCTGACGGACAACAATGCTCTGTCGCATGACAGCGACAGGAGTAGCAGGAGTGGGACTTGGAGAGGGCGTGACCGTAGCGGTCAGCGTCGAAGTGACGGTTGGGGTGCGAGACGGCGTCCGACTCGGCTCCTGAGTAACTTCAACTACAGGAACAGTAGTGGCAGATGCAGCAACCGTGTCTGTTAATGCCGGCGTCGAAAGTGTTTCAGTCACGCCAACCGCAATCTGAGTTGCCTCAGTAGTTTGGATCGCCAAACCAAGCCAAGCGGGCAGCGGCAGCACTCCAACTGCAGCAGCGACCGCCGCAGCACCTGCAATGAGCAAAATCAGCAAAACGACCAGCCTAGCATAAGATCGCTGGCGGGGACGCGAGCGGATGGTTGCGGTTGGTTCCGTTTTGGGCAGCGGCAGGGTGTCGTGAGCCTCATCCACTGCAGGCGACAATAGAGGAGAAGGAACTGCGGGGATCGTTCCCGAATCGGCAGCAGCAGGCTGGCTGACAGCGATCTCCGCAGGTGGCCCGCCGTGAAGTTCGCGCTCAAAACGTTGAAGATCTTCGATGAACTCATTGGCTGTCTGGTAGCGATCGGCTGCTTCCTTGGCAATCGCTTTCTGTACAATCCGATCCATAGACTCCGGGACGTTCGGATTGAACTGCCGAACCGAAGGCGTTGGAGTGTTCAGATGGCGGAGGATGGTCGCAAGCGGGGTCTCGGCATCGTAGGGCAAATGACCGGAAAGAAGCTGGAACAGGATGATCCCCAGCGAATACAGATCAGAACGTTCGTCCCCTGCTTCACCCAATCCCTGTTCCGGGGCCATATATGCAGGCGTGCCCACCATGCCACCGGTCGCGGTGAACTGAGCGCCGGTGACGATCTTGGCGATGCCAAAATCGGTCAAGACGATGCGCTCATCGTGATCGATCATCAGGTTGGCCGGCTTGACATCGCGGTGGATCATGCTGCGACTATGGGCATAAGCTAACGCCCCTGCAGCTTCGCGGACGATCCGCACCACGTCAGCAATTTCCAGGAGCCGATCCTGCTCGGCAAGGGCATTGATCCGATCCTTTAGAGTGGGACCGTCAATCAATTCCATGACCATGTAGTAGCTTTCGCCAGCCGGATCGTACTCAAAATCATAGACCTGGACGATATTGGGGTGGCGCAGCTTGGCGACATTCTGCGCCTCACGCTCGAAGCGGCTCTTGAATTCAGGATCATCAGCTAGGAATGCGTGCAGCACCTTGATCGCGACGTAGCGATCCAGGCTGCTCTGGTAAGCGCGGAAGACTTCGGCCATGCCGCCGCGTCCCAGGCGTTCAACGATATCGTACTTGCCGATTTTACGAGTGGACACAGATCCGCTATCGCTTGTATCGCAGGTAGGGCTTACTTAAAGCGATTATACTGCACTCGCAGCAGCGGCTCAAAATAAGCCCACCTTACAATTCGTTCAGATTCCCGGCTTAGCCGCCACCGCTGACGCCCTGGCGAATGCCGCCTTCGGTCATTGAGCGAGCATCCAGTGCCTGCGCAGCATCAGCGTCGGTCATATAGCCAAGCTCGACCACAATCTCCCGAATGCTGCGACCTTCGGCCAGCGATTTCTTGGCGACCTCCGCGCCTTTGAGATAGCCAATAATCGGATTAAGAGCTGTCACCAGAATCGGATTGCGAGCTAGCCAGCCTTCGGCACGTTCACGGTTGGCGATGAGACCGATAACACAGAACCGAGTAAAGGCGTTTACAGAACCGATCATAACATGCATGGCTTCAAATAGATTGTGGGCGATGATAGGCATCATCACGTTGAGTTCGAGCTGACCGGCCTGCCCTGCCATCATGATGGTGAGATCGCAGCCCATAATGTGGAACATCGCCATATCGAGCATCTCGGCCATGACTGGGTTGACCTTGCCGGGCATGATCGATGATCCAGGCTGCACAGGTGGGCAAGTCAGTTCGGCTAGGCCCGTGGTCGGACCGCTGGCGAGCAGACGAATATCGTTGGCGATGCGGATCAAATCTTGGGCTGTCGAGCGAATGGCGCCGGAGAAGAAAACCGCATCCTGCATCGACTGCATGGACTCGAAGAGATCGTCTGATTCATACAGCTTGAGGCCGCTCAACTTGCTGAGTTTGGCAACCATACGGCTGTGGTATTCGGGATGGGCATTCAGGCCGGTTCCGTTGGCAGTACCGCCGATGCCAAGCCGGCGCAGTCCTTCAGCAGCTTGATTGAGCTTATCGATATTGCGTTCAATCGCTTTGGCCCAAGCTCCAACTTCCTGACCGAGGCGGATCGGCACCGCATCCTGGAGATGGGTGCGGCCACTCTTGGTAATGTCATCCCATTCAGCGGCCTTCGCGCGGAAGGCATCGGCACAGTAACGCAGGGTATTCACCAATTCTTCAAGGCGCCAAAGTGCACCAAGGCGAATGGCCGTAGGAATAGTATCATTGGTGCTCTGCGCCATGTTGACGTGATCATTGGGGCTGATGGGCTTCTTGGCATCCTCAAGTTTGTAACCAAGGATCTCATTAGCTCGGTTAGCGATCACTTCGTTGGTGTTCATATTGTGACTGGTTCCCGCGCCAGCCTGGAAGGGATCCACCACAAACTGGTCGTCAAGCTTACCATCCAGCACTTCGTCCGCAGCCTGCATAATAGCACGAGCCATTTTCTCGTCGAGCAGACCGAGGTCGAGATGCACTTCAGCCGCAGCACGTTTGATTAGCGCCATAGACCAAACGAAGGCTTTATAGGGCTTTAAGCCGCTAACAGGGAAATTAATCACGGCGCGCTGAGTCTGCGCCCCATAATACGCATTCGCGGGGACTTCAACTGGCCCCAGGGAATCTTTTTCAATGCGAACGTCAACCATGACCTCACTCCTTGCCGAAAAAGACCATATGGCCGGCACTCTAAACATGAAAAAAGGCGTTACTGATTGTAACGCCTTTCACGAGTTTCAGCGACGACGGGAAAGGACTTTCCCGTCTCAAGAGACTATTTCACAGCGGCATACAGCTTGGCGACTGCATCCCAATCGACAACATTCCACCAAGCAGCGATGTAATCAGCACGGCGGTTCTGGTAGTTCAGATAGTAAGCATGTTCCCAGACATCCAGCCCTAGAATGGGATGCTTGTGTTCCATAAGCGGCGTGTCCTGGTTAGGGGTAGAAGTGATGGTGAGTGCTCCCCCCTTCTCAGCAATCAGCCAGGCCCACCCCGAACCAAAGCGCCCCATCGCGGCAGCAGCAAACTTTTCTTTGAAGGCATCGAAGCTGCCAAAAGCGGCGTTGACAGCCTCGGCCAGGTCGCCAGAGGGCTGCCCACCCTTGCCCGGCCCCATGATCGACCAGAACAGGTTATGGTTAGCATAGCCGCCACCATTGTTGCGAACAGCAGTGCGGATTGCTTCTGGTACATCGTCCAGGGAACCTAGCAACTCCTCGATGGACTTGCTCTGAAGTTCAGGATAGTTTTCCAGTGCTTTGTTCAGATTGGTCGTATAGGCAGCGTGGTGCTTGCCGTGATGAATTTCCATCGTGCGAGCGTCGATATGCGGTTCGAGCGCGTTGGACGCATAGGGAAGCGGAGCCAGTTCAAACGCCATGTTCGTTTCTCCTTAAACCGTGAGCCTGTGGAATAGTGATAGCCATATTTTAGCGCCATGAAGCAGCCAGCCTGTATTGGTCATTCGTACAGAAGAATGGCACTATTCCGAATGAACGGGTTCAAGTATGCTACAGAGTGGCCGGAAACGCATCAACATTGCCTGAAAGAATGATGAGAATGCGCCGCTGGAAACAGCGGCCTTCTTTATGCTGTGGCTGAAACGAAACCCGCCCTATGGCGACAAGAACCTCTGTTCCGCAAACGACCTCAGCTATCCCATCCAAAGCTTTCGTGGTGATTGGATTGGGCATCCTGGCGATTTCGCTGGCATCAATCTTCATCAAGCTGGCCCAGCAGGAAGGAATTCCCTCACTGCTGATCGCAGCAGCGCGCATGACTATCGCAGGGCTGGTGCTGACTCCAGTCACACTACGGCGACATTGGAATGATTTACAGCGTATTGGCCGATCTGAAGTGCTGTTCGGCGGTTTATCAGGATTGTTCTTGGCAATTCACTTCGCCACGTGGATTCTGTCGTTCGAGTACACTTCGGTACTGGTCAGCGTAGTGCTGGTAACAACCAACCCGTTGTGGGCAGCAATGCTGGAAATGCTCTTTCTGCACGCTCGACTGGGACGATTAGTCATTCTAGGATTGATCATTGGTATCCTGGGCAGCATCACGGTCGCGTTTCCTCCGAGCGGGACAATCACACTGGGTCAGAATCCCCTGCTCGGCAGCACGCTGGCACTGGTCGGAGCGGTAGCAGTCGCGGTGTACTTCGTGCTGGGGCGAAAGCTGCGGACTGGATTACCGCTGCTGCCGTATATCTGGCTGGTCTACAGCAGCGCCGCGATCATCCTCATCATCGTGGTGATCATCGCACGAATCCCAATTACCGGCTACAGCGCTTCCGGCTATTTCTGGCTGGTGGCAATGGCTCTGATCCCACAATTGATTGGGCATTCCTCATTCAACTACGTGCTGAAGTTCCTCCCGGCTTCTTATGTCGGCATCGCTTCCCAGCTTGAGCCAGTGCTGAGCGCGATCATTGCCTTTTTCCTCTTCCGCGAATCACCAACAGTACTTCAGATCATCGGCAGTGGGATCATCCTGACAGGCGTTATCTTGGCAAGCCTGGGCCAAAACCAATCTTCACGGGAAACAGCATCCGCATGAATTCCAGTTCAAGTGAGCACGACGGTGGCAATCGCTGGCGGCTGCAAATCATCCTGCTCGTTGGTACATTTGCCGGATCATGGGCATCGATCCTCGGACGGATCGCTCAAGATGAGGGCGTGCCAACGTTCGTTTTGATCGCCTTTCGCATGACGCTAGGTTTCTTAGTGCTAACGCCGTTTGTCCTGCGGCGGCATCAGGAGGCGCTGAAGCGGCTGCGCAGCCGTGACGTTCTGGTGGCAGGAGCGGCTGGATTCTGGATGGCGATCCATCTCATGCTGGGATTTTCGGGATTGGAGCATACCAGCATCCTCGTCAATGGTGTACTGGGTGGAACACTACCCCTCTGGGTCGCCCTGCTGGAGACCTATGTGCTGAAGACACGGCTAAACGTTCTAATTTGGGTCGGGTTATTTTTGACATTGGGCGGTGGGGTGGTCATCACCCTGTCGAGCAGTAGTGACTTGAGCCTGGGTGATAATCCGCTTTTGGGAAGCATTCTTTCGGCAAGTGCGGCGATTGCCGGAGCCATCTATGCGATCATTGGACGAGGTTCACGGGAACGAATACCGTTCCTGCCTTACCTTTGGCTGGTATTCATCGCCGGAAGCATCACGACCTTATGCCTCACCAGTCTAATGAGATACAGCTTTACAGGTTACAGCCCCACAGCCTATTTCGCGCTCGTCATGCTGACGATCCTGCCCCAGCTTATCGGACACAGTGCTTACAACTACAGCCTGAGAAAACTACCAGCCACCTATTCAAGCGTGGTGGGACAGCTCGGAATTATCATCTCGGCGGTGCTGGCTTACTTTCTGTTCAACGAGATTCCACACACGCTGCAACTGCCCGGCAGCCTGCTGATCCTGGGTGGAATCACGCTGGTGAATCTGAGCAGCAGACAACTCACCAGACAGAAAGCCTCACGACAGGCGGAATCCAAGGTAATCCGATACGCCGGGCCAGGTCTCCACTGGCGGAACATCTTGGGGCAGCATCACCGACACTGAAAGAGAGGTCAGAACGCCATTCCTCGCCAGCTCTTGCAGCGTGTATTCCACCAGCAAACGGAAATCCAGGTCATTGCGAGCCACCCCTAAAGCGGCATACACCCGGCTGTAGAAGGGGTCAGGATTATCCCCGCGTGTGGTAATCCGCAGCGAATCGGGATTGACTTCCAGGTGTGGGATCAGCTTGAGACTGTCACCAAATGCCGCGTCGGCATTGTTCTCGACAAGAAGAACCTGAGCCAGGTCTTGTTCACGATTGACAATGAAGACCCGCACGCCGGAATTCACGCTCCGAGCAATCTCGTTCACGCGGTCAGCAGCTCCAGCCTCACTGGCAAACACCGCCACAATACGGGCGCGGAGATCGAGGAAGGTTTCATACTGCGAGTTTTTCTTCACCAGAAGACGCTCGCCGTGCAGCAGATAGGGATGGGTCAGGTCTACCCGATCTGCCAGCCCCCAATCCAACGGTAAGCCAACGGCAATATCCGCCTGACCAGCCGCAACTAGATCAGCGGCATTATCAGCAGAGTTAGGGACATACTCGACCCGCATCTCCCACCGGGACGCCATGGCTTCGATCAACTGGCGGTTGAAAGCGTCGAAGCGGCGTTCACTCTCAGGGGCATCGGGTGACAGATCGCGCACACCCGCAACCCGAACAACACCATTCTGCCGTATTGATGGCAGCGTATAGCGCTCTGGATATTCCACTAACTCCGAAAACTGGTCGAGCTTCGGCGCGGAGTCTCCAATTCCCTTCCAAATGAACAGCGCATTCAACGGATAACTCGTTCCTGGAAGATAGGTTTTATACAGTTCTTGGATACGTCCCTTCTGTGCCAGATACTGAATGGTACTGTTGATGAGGTTGCGGAAGTTGACATCTTGCCGGCGGATCACCACAGCATAAGGCTCCGGGCCAACCGGCTCATCCAGAATACGAGCGACTGGCTGCACCAGCAGACGCAGGAGATTAACCCGGCTGTCCACAACCCCATCGACTTCGCTGTTCACCAAAGCAGTTAGCGCTTGGTCGAGCGTGAGATAGGATTGTAGGGTGACACCGATGCCAGCCCGCTGCTGCCACAGGCTGATTGCTTCGGCGCTAGCTGTGCCCAGCACAAAACCAATACGGCGGTTCGCCATCTCACTTAGACGAACTGCTGCATCATCGGGGCGAACCATCATGGATTGCGATCCCCAGTAGTAGGTCTGGCTGAACTCCACAAGCGAATCGAGGTCGCGCCGGTGTACCTGCGAAGCAAGCAGCATATCGACTGCCCCACTCCTAAGCATGTCCAGCGCGTTCTGACGCGTCACCTGTACTGGCTCAAAGTCAACGTCCCATGTTTCGGCCATTGAACGTGCTAGATCAGCCTCAAATCCCGTAACTTCGCCCCGAATATTCATCTCGCTGAACTGGGGCGCATTGAAGAGCAGGCCAACACGCACCTTGTCATCGCGTTTGATCCGTGCCAAGGTTGATTCGTTGGCAAGTGCGTCACTCGAAGGTGGTGCTGTTGTTGGTACCAGGGTTGGAGGGACGCGGGTCGGTGCTGGTTGGAGAGGACTATCAGCAGGAAGCACCACCGATACGCTTAGGCTAATGACTATAAGAAATACAGTCAACCTAACACCCCAACACCCTTTATTCCGGCAGTTTTGGGTGGAAATATAACCAGACAACAGTGGCTGATTCATGGATGGCTCCTTAGCCACTAAACAGGTGGTGTTCCTCGATGTAGGCGCGTACTGGATCGGTCACCAAATAACGGATGCTTAAGCCGCGGGCAAGGCGTTCGGCTACATGGGTAGACGATATGTCGATTAGCGGCGCATCGATAATGACAACCCGTTTAGCCAGTCCAGGGAGCGCGGCTTCATGCATATCCGGGCTAAAAGACGTTCCGGGGCGGCGCATGACTGCCAGCGTACAGGCCTGCATCAGATCTAGAGGGCGATGCCAGCTCGGAAACGAGACAAGCGAATCTGCACCCATGATGAAGAAAAGTTCAGCATCCCGATATTGATCGCGCAGCAGATGGATCATGTCCACCGAGTAGTGCGGGCCAGGCCGGTCTACATCGACGCGTGAGAGCGCAAAGCGCGGATTGCCGTCAATCGCGGCAGCGAGCAAGGCCAACCGGTGTTCAATAGGGGTATGAATTTCGCCACGCTTATGGGGTGGATCGGCCGCCGGGACGAACAGCAGGCGGTCTAGCTGCAAGGCATCGGCTGCATATTCACCCAGAATGAGATGACCGACATGCGGCGGGTCAAATGTTCCACCAAGAACACCGAGACGCTGGGTCATGAAATTGACCTTTGAAGCGAGCGCGCAGCCTGAAACTCAGCGATTTGAACCATAATCCTATTCCGACCATTCCAGTTCAAAATCACCGATGAAGACGGTATCTCCGGGCTGAACGCCAGCTTCTTCCAACGCGGCAGAGACACCAAGCGTTTCCAGAATATCCTGGAATCTCAGAACAGCATCTTCATATTCCCAATGGGTCATCGACGCAGCACGTTCAATGCGCTTGCCGGAGACACGGTATACGCCTTCACCCTCTTGAATGACAGTGAAAGGAATCTCCTCTTCAGGGAGTTCATAGACCGGCATCCGCGCGGGTTCTGTGCCAGTGGGTTCAGGCAGGGAGTCAATTGTTTGGAAGATCAACTGCACCAGTTGGCGGACATTCTTCTGGGTAGCTGCAGAGATGGCTACCGGTTCGATACCGCGCTTGCGAAGTGTTTCCTCAACAATCAGCCAGCGCTCCTGCGCCTCTGGCAGGTCGATCTTGTTGAAGACCACGATCTGCGGCTTCTGCGCAAGATGTTCATCAAATAGAGCGAGTTCAGCGTTGATCTGGCTGTAATCGGCCAGCGGAGAGTCATTCGCACCATTGAGGAGATGAACTAGCACGCGAGTCCGCTGGACGTGACGCAGGAAGGCATGGCCTAATCCCACACCCATGTGTGCGCCTTCGATCAAACCGGGAATATCAGCAACGACCAGGTCTCGGTCATCATAGACAACCACGCCAAGATTGGGTTCCAGGGTTGTAAATGGGTAGTCTGCAATTTTGGGTTTGGCATTGCTGATAACCGAAAGGAGTGTTGATTTGCCAGCATTGGGAACACCCACGATGCCAACATCAGCAATGAGCCGCAGTTCCAGTTTGAGCCAACGCTCCTCTCCGGGCATCCCTTTCTCAGCATAGCGAGGAGTCTGGTTGGACGGAGACGCGAAATGCTGATTGCCGCGACCACCGCGTCCTCCTGTCGCAACCACTACCCGGTCGTCAGGACGCACCAAATCAGCAAGGATCGCGCCTGTTTCAGCATCGCGGATAATCGTACCAGGCGGAACCTCAATTTCAACATCGCGCCCGCTGGCTCCGGTCATGTTCTTCGCTCCACCACGCGCACCGTTCTGAGCTTTGAAGTGGATACCCTTCTGGAATGGAGCCAGGGTATTCAGCCGCTTATTGACCTTAATGATGACATCCCCCCCCCGTCCGCCATCGCCACCGCTGGGGCCGCCGCGCGGCATATACTTCTCACGCAAAAAAGCGACGATCCCATCGCCGCCATCGCCGCTCCGCACATAGATTTTGACTTCATCCAGCATAGTCCGACTTATCCATCACCGCACAGGACGGTGATCAACACTCCAATTCCTGTAGATACATCGGCTGTCCAGCACGATACCAGGCAATCGTTTGGCGCGCCCCAAGCCGAAAATCAGTTGGAACAAAACCCAATTCGCGCCGCGCCTTTTCCGATGAAACGCGCCAGTCATTATACACATAAGAACGTAGATTCAGCGGCCAGAAAGGTTCTACTCGTGTAATCTTTGAAATTCCTTCAAGGACTCGCGCCGTCATAATGCCCAACCAACCCGGAATCGGCAGCCGCGGCCAATGCAGTCCCGCCTCTTCACACACGATGTCAAAGGCGTCTTTGTGCGAAATCCAATCCCCGCAGATATTGTAGATTTCGCCCACGCGCGCCATATCGAGACTTTTGAAGATACCTTGAACGACATCGGAGATATATGCTGGAAAGATGATATAGCGACCACCATCAACCTGCATGATGATGCCACGCATTGGATCGCGGAAGAAGAGGCGATTAAATGCATAACGCCCTAAAGGTCCGTAGTAAGCTCCCGGACGCAGGATAACAACCGGCAGATTGAAATCCTCGAAGTAGCGGGTGGCGATCTGCTCAGCCTGCCACTTGCTGCGCTGGTAGGCGTCGGCAGGAAAGGCTGGGTGAGTCTCATCGATCACATGGGTAGGGTCAGGCCGGCCAATGACCGCGACGCTAGAAATGTGGATGATTCTTTCAACGCTGAATTTCCGCGCAGCATCGAGTACATGTGTTGTGCCCGCAACATTAGTCGCATTGAAAGCACGTTCATCTCCCCAAAAGCGGAACATGCCTCCTGCATGAATCACATAGCGGCAGCCCTCAACGGCGCGCATGACCACCGCTTGATCCAGCAAATCACCAGGGATGACCTTGACAGCGGCATAGCGCTCCAGCCACGGATTCTGTTCAGGATAGCGGGTCAAGACGCGAAGCGAGAATCCAGCGCGGCATAATTCAGGGACAAGATGCCGACCCAGAAATCCCGTTCCGCCCGTGAGGAAAATAGTATCTTTCACAAGCCAATCTTTGCCGGAACCCCGATCCACCGAAAACAGCTCTGGTACGGCGGCATACTGTATCAGGCCAACTTCGGAAATCGGTGGGTAGAATCGAGGGACAAAATGTACCGTTCATAGGACAAAAGTGCAATCGTTATCAATCTT
>DAOUCY010000185.1:0-15932 GCA_034431625.1 Anaerolineae bacterium
AAACTTACGTCGCTTGTTCATCTGACCTATCCCTTTCATGGACTATGATACTGCATTTAGTACCGTGTCCAATCTCAGGGGGTCACTTCAATGCATCAAATAGATCACAATTTCGATTTGAACAGGGCGTTACGCAATCCGGCGTAACGTATTCGCTCCGTCCGAGTCTATTTCTAGCCCTATATTTATATTACGGGGGAAGTTCCGCCGTCCAACATGAATACTTGAGGAGGGATACATGCACCGGATGAGTCACTATATCTGGCGCTTGACTTTTGCAATGCTGCTGAGTGTGCTTGTGTCGGGTACATTCTCGAGTGTGCAGGCTCAAGGAAGTACGCTCCGAGTGGGCGTTGTTGCACCGCAGGTTCTCGATCCGGCATTGGGATCAAATGACTCGGAAGTACTCTTCAATCGCAGTATCTACGATTACCTGATTGAAGTACTCCCGGATAAGAGTCTCGTCCCCAATCTGGCGACTGCCTGGACAATCAGTGAGAATGGCTTGGTCTATACCTTTTCTCTACGCGATGGCGTGGTTTTTCACGATAGATCGCCTTTCTCGTCGGCGGATGTTGTCTTCACCTTCAACAGGCTTAAAGATATTGAGTCTCCTGCTTTGAACCTGCTGGGCGAGTTTGAAGTCACTGCGCTAGATGCTCGTACAGTCGTTTTCACCATCCCCGCACCAAATGCTGATTTCCTGTATGGTGTGGCAGATCGTTTTGCTCTGATCCTCAAGGATGGTACATCTGCACCAAATGAATTCGCAGAGGGTGATGCATCTTTCGTTAACTTCAATGGAACCGGGCCATTTATGCTCTCTGAATACCGTGAGGGTGAGCGCGCTGTCCTCACCCGTAACCCGAACTACTGGAAGGAAGGACAACCACTCCTTTCTGGTGTGGAATTTGTGTTTATCAATGACCCGGTTACGCAGGTCAATGCCCTGCGCAGTGGTGAGGTGGATTTCATCTTCAAAATTAGTCCTGATTTATTCAGTACTTTGGAAGGAGAGACAAGCATCACCTTGCTGCAGAAGGCCACCAACCAGCATCCTGTCATCCGCTTGCGGACAGATGTTGGCCCAGGCCAAGATGTGAGGGTTCGACAAGCTTTCAAATACGCGACAGATCGGGAACAGTTGAACGATCTGGTTCTGGAAGGACGTGGAGTGATTGGCAACAACGATCCGATTGGGCCAAGTTTCGGTGTATTTTTTGACTCTTCGATCCAGAATCCTCCCTACGATCCGGCAAAGTCTTGCGAGCTTCTGGCTGAGGCGGGTTATCCTGAGGGACTCCAAATGACCCTCCAGACCATCAATGTCCTGGGCTATGACCAGCTTGCAACCGTTTTGCGTGAACAATGGAAAACGGCTTGCATTGAGGTGGAAATCCAGGTCAACGAAGAGGGTTTCTACTATAGCGACGACAACCCTAACAACTGGCTACAGGCTGAACTTGGTATTACCGGTTGGGGAGATAGACCGGTTCCGCAAGGTTACTTGGCTCAAGCTTATGCAAGCAGCGGCATCTACAATGAAACTCACTGGTCTGAACCTGAACTAGATGCATTGATTCAACAGGCTTCAGTCACCACTGACACCGAAGCACGAGCTGCAATCTACCATCAGATTGCGGCCATATTCAATGAGCGCGGTCCCATCATCATACCGTGGTTTGCTCCCGTATTTGGCGCGATGCGGCGTAATGTGGAAGGGCTGGACATGGCCCCATTCCCTGGATTGACAGACTTGCGCTCGGTTTCCATCACAGGGTGATGGTCGAATGATATGTGCTGGGGTAGTTCATGCGACTATCCCAGTACCCTCTCAACGATAGGCTATATGAGTCCAGCCAGAGGACGTAAGTTCTTGCGGCGTGTGGAAAATATGCTCAAGCAGCTCATGGTACGTCCGTTGTCTCTACTCGGATTGGTACTGGTGTTAGTCTTTCTTGTGTTGGCCTTGTTCGGCCCCTTATTGGCACCTTACCAATATGATGAGATTGTTCGGGGAGCAGCCCGACAGCCCCCATCGGCTGGTTTCCTATTTGGCACAGATCGTTTGGGGCGTGATGTGTTGAGCCGCATCTTATGGGGTGCGCGTGAGATGATCGCTATTCCAGGTATCGCAACTACTCTAGCTGTCCTGTTTGGAGCTTCGCTCGGTCTGTTCTTGGGGTACTTTGGCGGCTGGATCGATGAGATGGTTTCGCGCATATTGGACAGCCTTTTGGCAATACCAGCTATGCTGCTTGCATTGGTGATGCTGGGGACAATTGGACCTTCTCCAATAGGAATTATTGTGGTTATCGCAGCACTGTATGTACCTATCGTCGCACGGGTAGTTCGCAGCGCAACACTGAGCATTCGCAGCAGCGGCTACATCGAGGCTGCACGGCTGCGTGGTGAGACAACTACCTATATTTTATTTCGGGAAATACTTCCTGCTGTACTTCCTGCGTTGACCGTTGAGGCAGCCCTGCGGTTTTCGTATGCGATCTTTCTTACTGCTTCTTTAGGATTCTTAGGATTGGGCGTCCAACCGCCATCACCTGATTGGGGACGTATGGTGAATGAAGCGCGCGAGGGCTATGCCCGAACGCCTTGGGCATTGTGGTTTCCTGTTGGTGCGATCGGTTTACTTGTTATCGGTGTAAATTTGCTGGCTGATGGTTTGCGCCGGGTATTTCGATATGAGGGGAGCCTTTGACTGTAAATAAAAAGGGCGGCCTGATTGGTCGCCCTGTATGACTTACTGTGTGTTGGCTTTAGATTGCCCGCACCAGATTTGAGAACATGTTACCGACAGCTGGACCGAGCAGCGCCAGTACAACGATCACTACGACGGCGACCAGAACTAGGATCAGCGCGTATTCGACCAGCCCTTGCCCTTGCTCGCGAGGAGAGTAGATCATCGCGTGTCCTCCTTCGCCCATCGTATCTGCCTGATCAACAGGCAGATACGATGAGTCTTAGAGCGCGCGAACCAGGTTCGAGAAGATGTTGCCGATAGCCGGGCCAAGCAGGGCCAAAATGACGATTACGACCACGGCTACCAGGACGAGGATCAGGGCATATTCGACCAGGCCTTGGCCTTCTTCACGGGGCATGTACAGCATGATGAGTTCCTCCAATTGAGATGATCCAGACGATGAAAACAGTCATGATTGACTGTCTACTTTTAGACTAAGGGCAGATCATTGTGTTTGTCAATGAGGATTCCTTAAGGCTTTACGGAAAATTCATAAATCGATGATGTTGAGACGGCATGGAATCAAAATTCACACTTGAAGTTGACCACCTCTCACTCGATTATCGCCTGAACTCCGGTTGGGTGAACGCGCTGCGAGATGTGGTGCTGCACATTACACCCGGCGAAATCCACGGCTTGGTCGGGGAGAGCGGCAGTGGAAAAACCACGCTGGCATTTGCAGCAATGGGATTTCTGGCTGAGAACGCACGGGTTTCATCTGGCAATGTGCGGTTGAGCGGAGAGAGTCTGCTCGCAAGACCGCGTGAGGCTATGCAGCAGGTCTGGGGTGGCTCGGTTGCATTGGTTCCCCAAGACCCACTGGCATCGCTGAATCCTTCATATACAGTGGGTGAGCAGATTGCCGAATGCTTAAGAGCACATGTGCCTATTTCTAGGAGGAATGCCTGGCAGCAGGCTGTTGAATTGTTGGGAAGGGTTCGGATCGATAATCCGGGAGCAGCGGCGCAGAAGTATCCACATCAATTGAGTGGCGGTATGCAGCAGCGGGTGACAATCGCGATGGCACTCAGTACACGACCGCGACTTTTGATCTTGGATGAACCCACAACAGCATTAGATGTGACCACTGAGGCGGTGATCCTAGATTTGTTCCGAGAGTTGATCCACGAGGAAAATGCATCGGCTCTCTATGTATCCCATAATCTGGGCGTTATCGCGCAGATGTGTGACCGGGTGACTATTCTGTACGCAGGGGAGGTGATGACCACGCTTCCAGTGCGCGACCTTTTTCAACGTCCTGTGCATCCCTATTCGACAGGGTTGTTGGCGAGTCTGCCTCGTCTGCTTCCAGGACAGGAAACGCGGCTGCCCGTGATTGATGGAAGCGCGCCTTCACTCAGTAATCGTCCAGCGGGCTGCGTCTTTGCTCCTCGCTGTCCTATCGCTTTCGAACCGTGCTATGTTGAAAAACCTGCTTTGGAGACTACGGATGAAGGCTATGTGGTGAAGTGTCATCGGTGGCGGGAAATTGCTGCAGATCCAAGTCTGCTTGATCTAAAGCCGCTGAGCAAGGCAACAGCTTTATCGCAGTCCGATCCTATTGGCTTCGTGTTGGAGACTCGTGGGCTGAGCAAGCGGTATGGTCAAGGTGGAATATGGAAGTGGATGGGAGAAGGTGCAAGCTTGCAAGCGGTTGACGACGTTTCCATCCGAGTACGTGAACGTTCGACACTGGGGTTGGTCGGAGAGAGCGGGAGTGGGAAAACATCACTGGCTCGATGCATTGTTGGACTAGAGACTGCTGAGGCTGGCGAGGTGGAACTGCTCAATCTGCCGATTTCTAACCGACTCCAGGAACGAGGGATTGAGGTGCGGCGTAATCTCCAGATGGTGTTTCAGAATCCGAATGATACGCTAAATCCCTACCGGAGCGTGGGAGATATTTTGGCACGGACTCTGCGCGTGTTGAACAGAAATCGGCTGTCGGAGCCGGAAATCCAACACGCTGTGATCCGGCTGCTTGAGTCCGTAAAGCTGCCTGCCGAATATGTGAATCGGTACCCAGCAGAACTGAGCGGTGGGGAGAAACAGCGGGTGGCGATTGCGCGGGCATTTGCGGGTGACCCTGCTTTAGTGCTGGCTGATGAGCCGACCTCGGCATTGGACGTCTCGGTACAAGCAGTGATCTTGAATTTGCTCAAGGATTTGCGGGCTGAAAAAGGGGCTTCGTATGTGTTCATCTCTCATGATCTGCGGGCTGTGAGCTACCTGGCGGATTGGCTGTGCGTGATGTACCGGGGACAGATTGTGGAGGAGGGTGATACCACGCAGGTTTACCATCCTCCCTGGCATCCCTACACCGAAGCATTGATCTTGGCGATCCCAAAGATTGACCCTGACAAACGAAATGAGCCGATAGGGCTGCCTGTGGATGTTCCTGATGCGGTGGAAACACGACGAGGATGCCGTTTTGCGGGGCGATGCCCACGGAAGTTAGGGACTGTCTGCGAGCAGGAGGAACCGCCGTGGCGAGATGCAGGAAATGGGCATCGCATTCGGTGCCATATTCCGGTTGAGGATCTAATCCAGATTCAAGCGGCATCCAGCGGGGTCGAAGGATGACGAGATATATTCTGCGGCGTGCGGTGCTGCTGTTGGTGACGATGGTATTGACTTCGGTCATTATTTTCACCCTAACGCAGTTGGTTCCGGGAGACATTGCCCGATTGATTTTGGGGCGGGATGCGTCGCCGGAAGCGTTGGAGAAATTTCGCCAAGAATTTGGACTGAATGATCCTGTACCTCAGCAGTATCTCCGGTGGCTCGGCGGCTTCTTGACAGGAGATTGGGGGCGTTCATTCACGGGGGCCAACCAGCCTGTGCGACCGCTGGTACTGGACCGACTGGGGAATTCGATGCGGTTGGCGGTGATGACTTTGGTTATCAGCATCCCGTTGTCTATCGGCTTGGGGGTGCTGGCAGCGTTAAAAGAAAATACCTGGGTGGACAGTCTGATCTCGATCCTCAGCTTGTCGGTAGTAGGGCTGCCGGAATTTGTGACCGGGTTAGTCTTGATCAACGGAGTCGCGCTGGGGGTGCGCAGTTTGGGGCTGCCTGCGACCTCAGCCGTGCCGGGGGCTGATCTGGCTGATTGGGTGCGGCAGTTGATCCTCCCTGCACTTACGGCCACGTTTGTACTCCTGGGATATGTGGTGCGGCTCACACGGGCGGGGGTCATCGATGAACTGCGGAAGCCGTATGTTCGGATGGCGACACTGAAGGGACTGCCGCGGCGGACGGTGGTGCTCAAGCATGTGCTGCGGAACGCACTGCTCCCGACGATTACGGTGATCGCGATCAGCTTTGGGTGGCTAATTGGTGGGTTGGTGGTCATCGAGAACGTCTACAACTATCCTGGATTGGGGGCGCTGCTGGTGGAGGCCGTGAAGCAGAAGAACCTTTTCCTGCTTCAATCCATTACGATGGTCACGGTGTTCTTCTTCGCGCTGGCGAACCTAATCGCGGATATTCTGTATGGGCTGCTGAATCCGCGCATTCGATTAGATGGGTAGTGTGAATGCAGAATTGATTTTTTAATTTTAATTTAACTATTAAAAGTGTTTTGTGGCAGAATTGGCGGCGATGGCGTCAGTGCCGTCAGGATCGGATGTGGCGAAAACTGACAGTCTATGGCAGATCGGTCAATGCAATTCGATGAGAGAAATGATAAGAATGATAAGAATAAGAATCGGCCATGTGAGAATTATATGATCCTCCTCTGGTGGCTCCGGTTTGTGGCAGTTCCCCGGGAGATGGTGCAACAGTTGACAGTGCTGCACGTGTGCAACTGCAATGGGATGCGATATTTGGAGGTGATCGGTTGTGAAGGTGCGGCAGCGATGTGTTCTCTCCCGAACGCTCGCTGGGAAGCCCTCACCTCATCCCTCTCCCGAACGTTTGCTGCGCTCACTGGGAGAGGAAGGTTAAGCGGACGCCAAAAATGGCGTCCCTACCTGTATGCCTACAATAGCACAAAATGAGGCGTTTAGGGTGACATTTTGGAAAAACATTTGGTGCCGCTTGCATGCAAGCAGCCTGGTTGGAAAATGTTTCTCAGTTCATGATGAGGTATTCGTTTGCAGGGAGATGCCAAAGAGACGGATAATTGGGGTAAAAAGCGATATTGGGAGGGGAGTGACCATGCCTGTATATGATTACCGGTGTCAGGTATGCGGGCAGCCATTCCAAGAGCGACATGGTTTTGATGATCCGATTCCGCCGTGCCCAGGATGCGGAAGCAAGGATGTCCAGCGGCTGATTGTGCAGGCTCCGACAGTAGCACGGGGGATGTTAGCATTGGCTGGGGACAGCCGCCGCGCGACCAAAGAACAACTGCGGGATAAATGGGCGGAGGAGACTCCGAAGCTGCGCAAGAAGCTGGTGGACAAACTGGGCGAAGATGTGGTCAACCGGAATGCACCCACGCTGAATGCTAAGTTCGATTGAGGGCTTGTGGTAGGTTAGGCTCATGCCAGAAACAGTCTCATTTGACCGCGCAGCCGAATTCTATGATGAGACGCGGGGGTTTCCAACGGGCGAGGAAGCCAAAATCGCGAGGGTGATTGCCCAGGTCGGAAGCCTCCAAGCAGCCAGCCGCGTGCTAGAAATCGGCGTAGGTACAGGACGGATTGCGCTGCCTTTGGCCGAGAGGGTTGGGCTGCTGGCAGGTGTGGATATCTCGACAGCGATGATGCAGCGGCTGCGATCCAAGCCAGGGAGTGAACGGGTACTGGTGATACAAGCCAGCGCTGATGCACTGCCGTTTCCCGCAGGGGCGTTTGACTGCGCGGTGGCAGTGCATGTGTTTCACCTGATTCCGACGTGGAAGCAAGTCATCGCAGAATTAGCGCGAACCCTGCGCCCTGGGGGATGCCTGGTGCACTGCTGGTCGCGCCAGGATGCGGTCACGAAGCAGCTCTGGGATGTGTGGCGGGCGACGATACCGGACGATCACCGGTTGAATGTGGGCGTAGCGTGGGAAGACAATGCGACTTTTCTGCCAGAGATGGGCTGGCAGGCCGTCACGGATGTGGTTGAACATCGATATGAACATGCGCTTGCGCCAGTGGTGTTCCTGGAGCGACTGCGGCGGCGGGTGTGGTCGCAGACGTGGCGGTTGAATGACGCGCAGATCGAGGAAGGTGCCGCGGCGCTGGAGGCATTCATTCAGGCAACATATGCCGACCCCAATGCGCCGCTTCAGGTGACTTCCAGTTTTCTCGCACAGGCGTATGCGCGACCAGACAATCTGATGTAGAGAACGGCTGGCACAGAAGCAAGATGTGCCCGCTCTCCGGCTTTCCTTCATGCGCTGTGAAAGAAAGCCGGAGATTTGCTTTATTTGACTGCGGATCCGCTACGAGCCGGGAACCAAGATGAGCCTGTCGGCGGCAGCGGTATCGACCTGCTGGCGGGTCCAGAGCATGGGGTGATACTGGATGCTGCGCCACAAGTTGATCATATCGGCGTAGTGGGGGCTGTAGGCATGGCCGCTCTGGCCGGTGGTATGCATGGTCTGGCTGTTGGACATGTCACTCAGATCGACGATCATTCGCATCGAGGGCAGTGAGCGCACCGTGAAGCCCGTATCCGGATAGTACCAACCGGTTGCGTTGACGATATCGGATCCGCCGCTGGTTTCGTATGGGCCGCGGTTGACGATATTTTCGATGAGGTCAATGCCGCTCTGACCCAGCGGATTGCTGACGAAGGTGGCGGTATGGAGTTTGCCCCAGGCCCAGTTCTCGCGATTTTCACCCTGCTCAGCCGTGATCTGATCGACGGCTTCGCGGAAGGAACGCGCCAGAATGTCATCACGGGTTTCGGTTGTGCCCGCGGTTGCCGCATCATCCCACCACGGATTATCCGGTGACTGCACCAACTGGTAGACGGCCCACATGATCTGATCGCCCTGGCCGGCCTGGCCGACATCACCGAGCTGGTCGTCAAAGGTGTTGGCGGTCAACTGCTGCCAGAAATAGGCGTAGAGGCCAGCCTGCTGGCTGTCCATCCGCATCTGGTAATCCCAGTTCAGCATCCAATCGCGGAGTTCGTTGTAACGAGCGTCGCCCATGTTCAGCGACTCGATGTAAGGGCGCAGTTCCTCGGCACTGATGATTTTGTTGTCGCCCTGGATGGCTTGGATGGTCTGGATGCTATGAGGACTAGTTGACTCGATCAGTTGGTTGATGCGCTGGCCGCGGTAGCCATAGGCCCATTCATAACTGATGACGTAGTTTGAGTCGGCGCCGAATTGAGCGGCAAGCTTCTCGCGGAGCTGGTCATAGTATTCGAGCGGGACGACGGCCTGATTGGCCGTGGAGATGTAGCCGCGTTCTGGGTTCAGAATTCGGGGGAGGTCATCAAAGGGGATGTAACCCTTCCATTCGTACTGGTCAGTCGTGCCATCAACTGGGAGAAGGCCGGTGTGACCGGCAGCGCGGATAGGAATGCGGCCGGGGGTCTGGTAGCCGATGTTGCCGTCTATGTCAGCATAGATGATGTTTTGGGAAGGGACATCCCAGAGGCGGGCGGCCTCGCGGAACTCCTCCCAAGTGCCGGCGCGGTTGAGGCGGAGGACGGCTTCCAGGATGGTTCCCGGTTCGGCTGTGGCTGTCCACTTGAAGGCCATCGGGTCTTGATTGTTGAAACCGGTGGGCTGGCCGCTGTCATCGAGGCGGTTGTCATTGATGATGGGGCCGAGGTGGGTTTCGCGCACTTGGATGGTGATGGTCTCGGCGGTATCCCCAAAGCGGATGACCTCGTCGCGAACCGTCATGTCTCGCCAGCCGCCGTTCCATTCGTACTGGAGCGGGTTATCGGGATTAATCTTGAGAAGATAGAGGTCTTGGGTATCCGGGCCGACATTGGTAACGCCCCAAGCGATGCGGCTGTTGTGTCCGATGATGACGCCAGGGGTGGCTGGTAAAGCGAAACCAGTGACCTCGAAGGGGCAGGCATCGCTAACCGGCTGACAGTGCAGGCCGATCTCGTACCAGATGGAGGGCATTTGAATGCCGAGATGGGGGTCATTGGCGAGGAGGGGTTTGCCGGTGGTCGTCAATGCGCCGCTGATGACCCAGTTGTTGCTGCCGAGGGAGGCGTCTCGGCGGAAGAGCGGGTCGGCAGCAGTGATGTTCCCGGCGAGTACATCGCTGACTCCGATGACTCCAGCAGTGTTTGCGGAAGTCGTCAGGCTGGCATCAGAGAGGGGCAGGTCTTCGGGCCAGACAATGGTGGGTTTGCTGCCGAAAGGCCAATCCGGGGCAAAGGAAGCAGCCATTTCCGGCCCGACTTTGGCGATCAAGTCCGAGCGGAATAACTCGGTATCGCGGTTGCCACTGAGGTCCCAGGCCATGACTTTGCTCCAGACGATGGAGTCAGCTGGGGTCCAAGGGCGGATGGGAATGCTGACTCCGGTGAGGCCGAGCAAGGTATATTCAAGGGCGAGATCGCCGGGTGAGCGGTTGAGGATGTAGGCGTTGACGCCATCGGCGAATGCCTGGAGGACCGCGAGCGCTTCGGGACTGTAGCCGGATACATCTCGTTCAGCGGCTTTGCGCCAACCGACCGTGCGGATGAAGACATCCTGCCCCATGACAGTGTTGTTTTGGCCGACAAGTTCCTGAATGCGGCCATCACCGATGGCGCGGGAGAACTCCATCTGCCACCAACGATCTTGCGCCTGGGCGTACCCCTGGGCAAAGAAGAGGTCATAGGTGCTGCTGGCGTAGATGTGCGGAATGCCGAAGTTATCCCGGAGGATTTCAACCTGGGCGCTGAGGCCAGGTAGAGAGATCGTCTGGGCAGCGACCTCGACCGTCTGAGGGCGGATGGTGACTTGACCCTCGGTAAGGGGGAGCGGGCCGCGGGTCACACGGTTGAATAAAATGACACCGCCCAATGCAAGGACAGCAATAATGACGAGCAGCACAAGTAAAACAGTACGCAGTATTTTCATAAGACAATCTCCAAAGACAAAAAAGCAAGAGAAAAGAGGCGCGATGGTTTTACCCCATTCGGTAAGCACACGCCACAAGTCAGCAGGCTATTACGGGGCATCCAGGGCGGACTGCTGGCTGCGGATCGCGGCGATGTAAGCGGCGGCTTGGGCGGAGAGGGGAGCAGCCGGGGCAAGCGCGATGACCTGCTGGAAACCGGCTAAGGCGCGATCTAATTCGAGACGAGTGTAGAAAAGAACGGCGCGGTCGTAGAGGAGGGCAGGATCGGTGGGGGCGAGTTGAAGGGCGCGGTCATAATCCGCTAGGGCGTGATCCCACTCGTAGCGGTACATAAAGACGCGACCCCGGAGCTGTAGAAGGGATGGATTATCAGGGTCACTGGCAAGGGCATGGTTGACGGCATCTAAAGCGGCGGTGAAATCATTCTGGCGGATGCTGGCTTCGGCGGAACGGACCCACGAGTCTCGGACGAATGTGTTCCAGCGGGGGAGCAGGAGAGCGATTAGGATTGCGGCGACCAGCAAGATTGTGGGGGACAGGAACAAGAGCGTGCGGCGGGCGGGTGAGGTCATTGGAGGGGTTTCTGAATGCAGGATTGGGGATTGCTGAACCTGTGTGGGATTTCCCAATGAAATTGGGATAATAATATTATCATTTGGGATACTTAAAATCTCTCGCACTCGCATTTAAGCGTGATTTGAAGTATACTCAATGGTTGTTGTGTCGTAAATCGCGGCGTCAATTGGGATAAGCGGTTGGGAAAAAGCGCGTTATCGCAAGGTCGATGGGAGAGCTGAACCTCACGCGGCTCCACCCGAGTGTTTGTCCTGACAACTGCCAACAATTGATACGCCTCCGATCCCGGTTGGTCTGGCTGTTCAAACAGTCTGGAGAGCTATAACGGTATGGACGTAGGTCAAATTCGACCGATCAACATTAACGAAGAAATGCGCGGCAGCTACCTCGATTACGCGATGAGCGTGATCGTGGCACGCGCGCTGCCGGATGCGCGGGATGGGCTGAAACCGGTTCACCGGCGTATCTTGTATGCTATGTACGACATGGGGATTCGGTCAAACTCAGCGTATAAAAAGAGCGCTCGCATCGTTGGCGACGTGCTGGGCAAGTATCACCCGCATGGGGACAGCGCGGTGTATGACGCGATGGCGCGAATGGCGCAGGATTTTTCGCTGCGGTACACGCTGGTGGACGGGCAAGGCAACTTCGGCAGCGTAGACGGGGACAGCCCGGCGGCGATGCGGTATACCGAAGCGCGGCTAGCCCGGATCGCCGAGGAACTGCTGGTCGATCTGAATATGAACACGGTGGATTTCGTCGACAACTACGACGGAACCCAACAAGAGCCTTCGGTGCTTCCTGCGCGGCTGCCGAATCTGCTGCTGAACGGGACGAGTGGGATCGCTGTTGGTATGGCAACGAGCATTCCGCCGCACAATCTACGCGAACTGGCAGAGGCGATCACGTATTTGATCGACAATTATCACCGCGTCGATGATATTACTGTCGATGAACTGATGCAGTTCGTCCACGGGCCGGATTTCCCGACGGGGGCGCAGATTTTGGTCGGCGATGACCTGAAGGAAGCCTATGCAACCGGCAAGGGCCGGGTGGTGATGCGGGCGAAGGCGGAGATTGAGGAGTCCAAGAATGACCGCTTCCGCATTGTATTCACGGCGATTCCGTACCAAGTGAGCAAAACAGTCATCATCGAACGGATTGTTGAACTGGTACGCGACGGACGTTTGCAGCATGTCTATGATCTGCGCGATGAATCTGACCGGAACGGAATGCGATTGGTGATTGAGCTGAAGCATGGGGCGCAGCCGCGCACAGTGCTGAATCAGCTCTACAAATACACCCAACTTCAGACGACGTTTAGCATCCAGATGCTGGCGCTGGTCAACAATGAACCGCGGACGCTCAGTCTGCGCCGCTCGCTGCAAATCTATGTTGAGCATCGCTACAACGTGATTGTCCGGCGTTCGGAATTTGAGCTGGACAAGCTCCGCCAGCGGGCACACATTTTAGAAGGTTTACTCAAGGCGCTGTCCAGCGTTGATGCGATTATTCAAACGATCCGCTCGGCGGATGATACAGACGATGCGCGCAACAAATTGATGCGGCGCTTCGATTTGAGCGAGGCGCAGGCTAACGCCATTTTGGAGATGCAGCTCCGCCGCCTGGCGGCGCTGGAACGCCAGAAAATCCAGGATGAATACACTGAAGTGCTGGCCCGGATCGCATATCTGGAAGACCTGCTGGCTTCGCCTGAGAAAATCCTGGCGCTGATCCGTGAGGATGTGGTTGCTCTGGCTGAGGAATTCGGTGATGACCGGCGCACTGAGATTCTGTACGGCGTTGTCACCGATTTTGACGAGGCTGATCTGGTGCGCGAAGAAGAGGTGGTGATTTCGCTGACGGATCGGGGATACATCAAGCGTGTTCCAGCCAGCGCCTACCGCGCGCAGCGGCGCGGCGGCAAGGGTGTGATCGGAATGCAGACCAAAGACGAAGATGTCTTGGTGGACATCTTCGCCTGCAACAGTCTGGATACAGTGTTGTTTTTCACCGATCGGGGCAAAGTGTACTCGGAGCGGGCATTCCGCATTCCGGAGACTGGCCGCGCGAATAAGGGCATACTCATCCATTCGATCTTGAACCTGGAACCTGACGAACGGGTGACGGCCGTGCTGCCGGTGAGTTCGTTCGAGATGGACGGGCATTTCACGATGGCAACGCGGAAGGGCCGCATCAAGCGGGTGACGCTGGATGAGTTCGCGGCAGTCCGTCCGAGCGGTTTGATTGCAATGGGACTGGAACCAGATGACACGCTGTGCTGGGTTAAATACTCGGATGGCGACCAAGATGTTGTGGTGGTAACGGAGCAGGGACAAAGCATCCGCTTCCACGAGTCGGAAGTGCGCGTTATGGGGCGGCCAGCGGGTGGTGTCCATGCGATTCGTTTGGACAACGATGTGTTGGCTGGCATGGATGTGGTAGATGAGCGACATTCACATGTACTGGTTGTGACGCGGAATGGGTTCGGCAAACGCACTGAACTGAGTGAATACCGCCAGCAGGGGCGCTACGGTTTAGGTGTGCGGACACTGGCCCGCAATGAGAAGACAGGGCCGATTGTGGCGATGCGCTGCATCAATGAAACGGATGGCATCATCCTGATGACCAAGTTTGGGGTGGTGCTGCGTACAAGCCTGAACCAAATCCGCGAGACTGGGCGCAGCACACAAGGGGTGATGCTGATGGACCTGCAAGAGGGCGATGAGATCGTCGGCATGGCAATCATGGATGGAAGCACTGAGGAGAATAACACCGACTCGAATGGAGAGACCGACAGCCCGGCATAAGGCGGTGAGCTATTCAGCGGGTAGACCGACAAGCGGGATATAAAAGCAAACGGGGCTGGAAAGCCCCGTATGTTTTTCTGGTGAGAGGACAAAGGTTATTCTTCTTCGCCTTCTTCCTCGGCCTTGCCCTTCTTGATGATTTCGACATCGGCAACAGTGGCTTCGGCGGCTTCGAGTTCTTCGGACTCCTCCGAGCGGGCGGCAGAGGATTGGCTGATGCGGGCGACCATCTCGTCGGGATCGTTCAGGATGACGATGCCCTCTGGGAGGACGATGTCACGCACATGGATTGAGTCGCCGACTTCCTTCAGAGTGGAGAGGTCGATTTGGATCTCGCTTAAGAGCTTGCTGGGGAGGGTTTCGATGGTCAAGGCAGCAGGGCCAGTGATCAACATACCCTTCTTGGCTTCGACAGCTGGACTTTCATTGACGAAGTGCAGAGGCACATCGATGCTGATCTTGGCGGCCAGATCAACTGCGAAGAAATCGACGTGGGTGATGTCGTTCCGCATGATGTCGCGCTGAACTTCACGCGCCAGGACGGTGGTCATCTTACCATCAACGTTCAGTTCGATCAGGTTTGTACCGCCTGCTTTAAGGAGCGTGACCTGCAGGGGGCGATAGGGAATCTGGATGTTGATTGGCTCGATCTTCGGGCCGTAGACGGTCGCCGGGACGAGTCCCTGACGGCGCAGTTGGCTGACTTTTTTGCCCACAATCGAACGCGGCTGGACTTCCAAAACGAACTTTTCAGCCACGACAAAACTCCTTTGCGAACGATCAACAGGCGGAAGATCCAGCCTGAGACAATATGCTGAACACCAACGATGGAATGAAAGCATTCTACGGTTCGGGTGGCATCCCGTCAATGCTGATCTTCGATGCGGGGTGGAAGCTCAGAAGGTCTGCCCCATGTAGGTCGATGATTGAGCGATCTGAGCGAGCGGTTCTTCATTGAGAATATCGATATGCTGCCGGCCACAGTGGATGAAAGCACGCTGTTCCCAAATCTTGAGGATACGGTTGATGGTTTCAGGGGTTGTGCCGATGAACTCGGCCAGGTCTCGTTGGGAGAGAAGGATGTCGATGGAGATGACATCATCGACTCTTGTGCCAAATTTCTGGGCGTAATGGAGTAGGGCGCGGGCGAGGCGCTGCTCGACCCGTTCGGCTGCGATCTGGCGAATGCGCGAGTGGGAGGTGTGCACGTGTTCGATCAAAAGGTCAATGACGAAGAGACCAAGCGCAGGGATGGCTAAAATTAACTCGCGCAGGTGAACGCCGCGAATCCCCAGAATACTGCTATCGGTCACGGCTTGAATGCCAGCCGGATGTGGAAATTCGCCGGACAAGGCCAGCATGCCAAAGATGTCGCCACGCGCATAGAGTTTGAGATGGACAACCTGACCATCCAAGGTGTGTTCGACCAAGCGAACCCCACCATCCAGAACGATGTAGATTGAATGGGCGGGGTCTCCCTGGCGGAAAAGATATTCACCTGTCTTAAGGTCATAGAGGTTGGCTCGGCGTACAACTGCATCGAGTACTTCCGAGTCGAAATCTTTGAAGCGGGGAAGGTCAGCCAGTGAGTACAGAGTCAGGTGCGACGGTGGCGGACGGTTCATTGTTCTTCCTGGTTTAACAGCAACTTGGCAGGGATTGTACCGCATCTCTGGGAGCCGGTTCAGTGACAAATGACATGCTCAAAGCTTGATCTAGATCAAGGAATTGGAGAGGGTGAAGCTGTATCCTGTCCCTGATCGAACCTGCTCAGGTCTTTGAGGAATGTTATTATGACGAGAGACC
>DAOUCY010000186.1:0-22259 GCA_034431625.1 Anaerolineae bacterium
TGCGGGAGGGACAGGATTCGAACCTGCGAATGGACCTTACGATCCATTAACCGCTTAGCAGGCGGCCCCATTCGACCACTCTGGCACCCCCCCAATGGATGCAGACTGACCAGGCGGAGGGAGTGGGATTCGAACCCACGGTGCCCCGGAGGACACACAGGTTTTCAAGACCAGCGCCTTAAACCACTCGGCCATCCCTCCTGGTGATGGGCATTCTAGCATTTCCCTCCAGCGGGGTCAATGGCTGAGAGCAGCGCGATGCTGCTATAATGGCTCGCGTCGATCACTCAGGGTAAGCGGATTTTATGGACTCCATCACGCTGCTGTCGAGCGTCCTGGCGCTGTTGTATATCGGGATGCTGATTTTCCTTGCTAACCAGGACGAAGTAGATCGCTGTGCTGGGGTGAATGGGATGCGAGCGCGACAGCGGCAGATGGTGGTACGGTGGATGCTGTTCGGTTTGGTGGCGACGACGCTGGTGTTGGCGCTGTTCATTCTCCAAGCGGCAGTGCTAAGGGCATCAACAGGAGCACTGCCGGAGCTGGAGATCGATCTACCGCCTATTGACGTCGGGTCAGCGGTGACGAACTTTGGATTGGCGCTGGGGTTGGGGCTGGCGAGCGTCCGGCTGATCACCTCGGATGGGACACGGCGCTGGGTGGCACGGCTAACAGGAGCGGGGAGCCGCTACGATCCGGAGTCGAACGTGCATCTGGCGGCGTTGGTGCTGTCACTGAGTTTCATCTCGATTTTGTTCAGCCAACTAGTGAGCAGCGGCGGGTTATCTGGGCTGGCAGAGGATGTGAGTGCGGCGGGAATCCCGCTTTCGGGGCTGCTGGTGCAGGCCGTTGTGGTGACGCTGGCGGCATTTTTGGGAGTGGGGTTATCGATCCGGCGGGATTTGACCAGCAGTCTGGTGCGATTGGGGCTGCGCCTCCCAACTGTGAGCGATGTCACCAGTGGTGTAATTGCCGGCATCGGATTGTACGGCGTTGCCATTACGCTGTTCACGGTGTGGTCGTCCATCGCACCAGCAGAGCAGATCGCCGAGCAGAGCGCGGCTTCGGATGCGATTGTGGGGGTATTCAATACTCTGCCTACGGCGTTTGCGCTGGCGGCACTGGCAGCGATCAGCGAGGAAATTCTGTTCCGTGGGGCACTACAGCCGGTGTTCGGGATTGGGCTGACAAGCGTGCTGTTCGCGCTGTTCCATAACCAGTACGCCCTGACACCTGCTACGCTGATTATTCTGGCAGTGGCGGTAGGACTGGGCATACTGCGGCAGCGGCAGAGCACGACGGCGGCGATTATTGCGCACTTTGTGTACAACTTTGTGCAGCTCGCACTGGCGATCTTGGCGGCACAGATGCTTGGCGGTGGGTGAACTCATGCGATACCTGTGGCTTGTGCTGATACTGCTGCTCCTGCTGCCGGGGCATCTCCTGGCGCAGGGGGATCCAACGTCACAGCCGGAGCAGCGCTTCATCTCCGGGTGGACGGCCGAAGTGATCTTCCCGGCGGCAGTGCGCTTTACCGTGACGACCAGCCTCCCTGCCAGCGCGCTGGCGGCGGCAGCGCTGGAAGTGGAAACGGCTGAGGGGCGGATTATTCCTGTGACAGTTGACCTGGCCGAGGCGGTGGTGATCGGAGAACCGTATTCGACTCTGGCGGTGCTGTGGCCGATTTCATCAGAGGGGCCGGTGTTGTTCTCCGAGGCGCGCTACCGCTGGCGGGTCACTTCCCGTGAGGCTGTTACGGCTCGTATCGAGGAAAGTTTCACTTTCACGGATGCGCGGCTGGAATGGCTGCCGGGCGCAGTGCAGGTGGGCGAGCAGCTCCAAGTGACGCTGCCTGCCGGATTGGGACGAACGGCGCTGGCTGCGATCCAGATGGGTTTGCAAGGAACAGTCGAACGGCTGTCTGCCGAGGTTGGGCGAGTCTCGACTGCCTACATCGTGTATCCGGCGAATGTGCCCCCTGCCTGCCCACGCGATAGGGTTGTTACAGGGCTAATCAGTGGAGTGGCAGTCGCGTGTGATGACGCCGATTTCGCGGCAATCTTCCAGGCGAGCGGGCTAGAGCCGCTGACTGTGCCGACGCTCAACTCCGAAGCGGTGCTGCGAACGGTGGTCGAGGCACTGGTGCGGCGGGCCTACGGCGCGGTCTGGGAAGATAGTGTCATTCCTGCATGGTTCGAATCGGGACTGGCTGAGTTCTATGTTCCGGCCTCGAAAACGAATCAATTGAGTCTGCTGCTGAATGCAGTGCGGACGCGGGGGCTTCTGCCGCTCGAACGGCTGGATGCAGCGGTACTCGCAGGTGATCCCCTGGCGCGGGCACAGGCTTATGGCATGGTGCTGTTTCTGGCAGACCGGCTCGGCGTTGATGGACTGCTCAAGTTGGCGAGAGAGTTGGGACGTGCAGATTCCTTCGTGGAGACGTATCAGGCTGCGCTGGGCCGTCCGCTCGATACGCTGGCCGCTGATCTGGAGGCCTGGTTGTTTGCGCCGGATGCTGCCGCGGCTTTTGTCTACCGCATCGATATGCCGCTGACAGCCACGCCGACCCCCAGCCGCACGCCAACGGCTACCTCGACTCTCACGCCGACCCTTACGTCAACGGTGACGCCGACGGCGACCGTCACCGGGGTGCTGACGTTCACGCCGATTCCGACAATGACCTTTACGCGGACGCCAACACCTGCACCGGTTACACGCACCCCGCGTCCGCCGGGCAGCCTGAATACGCCCATACCTACCCTGGCTAACACAGCGTCCAGCATCGGCGGGATCAGCACGGTCACGCTGAGCCTGGTGATCTTGGGAACAGCGGCTGTGTTGGTGGTGCTGGTGGTGGTATTGGGGCGGCGGCGTTCCTAAAACAGAAACCGAGACTGAGCAAGATGACTAATCTATACGACCTGACGGCAGAGCAGCTTGCCGACCTGATCGCGAGTTGGGGAGAACCCCGCTTCCGCGCCAAGCAGGTTTGGAAGTGGCTGTATGACCGCCGCGCTGCGGACTTTGCCCAGATGACCGACCTGCCGAAATCGCTGCGAGCGCGCCTGGAGGCCGAAACGCAGTTGGGAGCGCTGACTGTGGCGGCGGAGCAGTCCAGCGGTGATGGGACGGTCAAGCGGCTTTACCAACTGCACGATGGGCAGTTCATCGAAGCGGTACTGATGCCTTACGACGATGACCGCCGCACGGCCTGCATCTCGACTCAGGCCGGCTGTGCGATGGGCTGTGTGTTCTGCGCTACCGGGCAGATGGGGTTTGCCCGCAACCTGACGCCAACCGAAATCTTCGAGCAGGCTGTCCGCTTTGCCCGCGATCTGGAAGCCGAAGGCGAACGGCTGAGCAACGTGGTGCTGATGGGCATGGGCGAGCCGTTCCACAACTACGAGGCGTCGCTGACGGCTGTCCGGCGGCTGATGTCCGATCTGGGGATCGGAGCGCGGCATATCACCATCAGCACGGTTGGGTTGGTTCCGCAGATCCGGCAGTTTGCCGACGAGGGCTTGCAGGTCAAGCTGGCCGTGAGCCTGCATGCCGCGACCGACGCCGAACGTTCCAGCCTGCTGCCGGTCAACAAACGCTGGCCGATCAGTGACCTGCTGGATGCCTGCCGCTACTATGTCGAAAAGAGCGGCCGGCGAATCACATTCGAGTGGGCGGCTATCCAGGGCGAGAACGACACCACTGAACAGGCGCACGCGCTTGGCAAGCTCCTCAAGGGCCTGCTCTGCCACGTGAACATTATCCCGCTGAACCCGACAGGGGGCTATGCCCTCGGCCCATCAGCGGCGGACCGGATCGAACGGTTCACCAGCATCTTGGAGCATTATGGCATTCCGGCTACGGTGCGGGTGCGGCGCGGGATCGACATCGATGCGGGCTGTGGGCAGCTCAAGGCGAAGGTCCTGTGGCGGGGATCAGCGTCTCCTGTTACCGATCCTCCGGCCTGAAATCCAGGCGAAGCATGACTTTCGACCCGCGCATCCTCACTGAAGTCCTCCTGCCTGTCGCGCTGGTGGTGGCGCTAGGCTACGGGTTTGGGCGGCGCTTCGAGCTGGATTTGACGACGTATACACGCACATCGATCTATGTGCTGATGCCTTCGCTGATCTTCGACAACCTAACCTCCTCGGCGTTAGGGCTGGCTGATCTGGGGCGGCTGGCGCTGCTGGTGGCGTTCGTCACCGCCATCCTAATCGGGATCGCCTGGGCGGTCTCGCGTCCGTTTGGGGCGCTGGGGCATTCGACCCAGAGCGCGATGATGGTGAGCATCGTGCTGGTCAACAGCGGCAATTTGGGGCTACCGGTCATCACCTTCGCCTTTGGGCAGGCGGCCATCCCCAAAGCGGTGGTGATTGTGGCGCTGACCTCGATTGTGACGACCACAGTTGGCGTGTTCCTGTCTTCACGCGGCCGTCTGAGCAGCCAGAAAGCGCTGCTGCGGGTTTTCCAAACCCCGCTGATCTACGCCTTGAGCACGGCGCTGGTCGTCAACCTGCTGGGGGTTCAACTGCCGGTGGCGATCACCCGCGCGGCGCATCTGCTGGCCCAGGCGACGATCCCGATGATCCTGCTGCTACTGGGGGCACAGTTGGCGCGGTCGTCGATGCGCGAGCAGGTTGGACCCCGCTGGAAGGCGCTGGCGACGGCGGTAGGGACGCGGCTGGTAATCGCGCCGGTGGTGGTAGCTGCACTGACGCCGCTGTTGGGCTTTTCCGGCGTGGAGCAGCATGCGCTGGTCGTCCAGTTGGCGATGCCGACGGCGGTAAATGCGGCGGTGGTCGCGGCGGAGTTCGGCGGCGATGCTGACTTTGTAGGCGGGGCGGTGGTGGTCAGCACGCTGGCAAGCCTGGTGACGATGACGGCGCTGCTGTCGGTGATGGGCGGGGGTTAGGGAAGGCTGAAGATTTAACCGCGAAGGGCGCAGAGGAATTCGGAGGGATTAGGGATCAGGGGTTGGGGAAAGCGGAAATCGTCGAACAGGTAGGCATGGGGGTGAAACATGGAGTACGTCAATCTGGGGCGAAGCGGTTTGAAGGTGTCGCGGATCTGCCTGGGGTGCATGACCTACGGCAGTCCGACGTGGCGGGAATGGGTGCTGGACGAAGCAGCCAGCCGGCCGTTCTTCCAGCGGGCGCTGGAACACGGCATCAACTTCTTCGATACCGCTGACATCTATTCGCTGGGGGTGAGCGAAGAGATCACCGGGCGGGCGCTGCGGGATTTGGCACGGCGGGACGAGGTGGTCATCGCGACCAAGGTGTTCCATCCGATGGGCGACAAGCCCAACCAGCAGGGGCTTTCCCGAAAGCACATTTTTGACTCCATCGACCAGTCGCTGCGGCGGCTGGGGACGGATTACGTTGATCTGTACCAGATTCACCGCTGGGACCCGGAGACGCCCATCGAGGAGACGATGGAGGCGCTGCACGAGGTGGTCAAGAGCGGCAAGGCGCGCTACATCGGGGCGTCGAGCATGTTTGCGTGGCAGTTCGCCAAAGCGCTGTATGTGGCCGACCTGCACGGGTGGACGCGCTTCGTCTCGATGCAGAACCACTACAACCTGGTCTACCGGGAGGAAGACCGGGAGATGAACCCGCTGTGCCGGGCCGAGGGCGTAGGGATCATCCCGTGGAGTCCGCTGGCGCGGGGATTCCTGGCGGGAAACCGCAACCGGGACCGGTCGGGGGAGACCGTTCGTTCGCGCTCCGACCCGTTCGCCCAGCGGCTGTACTTCCAGGACAACGACTTCGAGACGCTGGACCGGGTGCTGGAGACGGCGAAGCGGCTGGGGCACAGCCCGGCGCAGACTGCGCTGGCGTGGATGCTGCACCAACCGGGGATCACCAGCCCGATCATCGGGGCGTCGAAGCTGCACCACCTGGACGAAGCGGTGGCGGCGCTGGCGATCAAGCTGACGACAGAGGAACTGGCGTATCTGGAAGCGCCGTATAAGCCGCACCCGGTGCTGGAGCATACCTAAGAATGTGGGGGAGGACAGACGCGCTTCGCGCTCATCCTCCCCTACAATAACAAACAAGGCGTTTTCTCGCTGGTTTGCGGATTAGTTGTATTTGGGAACGACGGGCTTGTTCTGAAGAATCTCCTCGATACGTTCGTTGATTTCAGGGGTGATGACCACATCCAGGGCCTTGAGGTTTTCATCGATCTGGGCGGGGCGGGTGGCGCCGGTGATGGCGCTGGCGACCAGCGGGTTCTTGAGCGTCCAGGCGATGGCGAGGGCGGCGGAGGTCGTCCCCATTTCCTGGGCAAGGGCACTGATGGCACGGGCTTTGACGAGCTTTTCCTCGGTCAGGTGGTTCTTGAACCAATCGACGGTTTCGTAGCGGCTGCCGGCGGGGATGCCGTCGTTGTACTTGCCGGTGAGGATGCCCTGGGCGAGCGGACTCCAGACGACCATGCTCAGGCCGTGATTGGCGAGGGCGGTTTCCAAGCCGCCTTCGACAAAGGCGCGGTCGAGCATGTTGTATTCCGGCTGCTCGACGACGGGAGCGACGGCGTTGACCAACCGAGCCGTGGCGACGCCGTCGTTGATGTTGGCGGCGTTCCACATGCTCGTGCCCCAGTAGAGGATTTTGCCCTGGTGGATGAGGTCGTCGAGGGTGCGGATCGTCTCTTCCAGCGGGGTTTCTTCGTCGAAACGGTGGCAGAAGAAGATGTCGACGTAATCAGTGCCAAAGCGCTTGAGCGACTTGTGGACTGACTCGGTCAGGTGCTTGCGGGAGAGGCCGCGGTCGTTGACATTGTCGCTCATCGGCCAGTAGGCTTTGGTGCTGATGACCAGGTCGCTGCGTTTATAGTCCTGGATGACGCGACCAACGACTTCTTCAGCGCGGCCACGGGCGTAAATGTCGGCCACGTCGATGAAGTTGATGCCACTTTCGATGGCCTTGCGGATACAATCGGCGGCCTGTTCTTCTTGGAGGCGGTCGCTGCCATAGGTGAGCCACGCGCCGAGGGAGACGGCGCTGACCTTCAAGCCGGATTTGCCTAGCCGTCGGTACTGCATTTCCTGGGTATCCTTTCGTAAAGATGCTGGATCATTGTGAGGTTACCGATTGTAAACCGCGGCGGATAAAGAGTCCATTTGGGTGGAGAATCGATATTGGTTGATAGGAAATGCGGTGATCGATGCGAAATGTGATAAGAATGATAAGAATGAGAATGTGAGAATATGCGAATCTTGAAGCCCTCACCCCCAGCCCCCTCTCCATTGCAATGGAGAGGGGAGTTTTGTACTCGTATGCCTACGATAGCACAAAATGGGTACGAAAGGGTGACATTTTGGAAAACCATTTGGTCACTCTTGAATACGAGGGGTGAGGAAGTACAGGACGATCTAACTGGGGTAAGGTCAAAGGTCACAGCGAACGTTCAGGAGAGGGTCGGGGTGAGTGCCCTGATTCGCATATTGTCACATTCTCATTCTTATCATTCTTATCACTTTTCTCATCAAGATCACATTTTAACATCAACTATAAACTATCAACTACGAATTTAAGCCCTCCACCCCCACTGTGTACTGCCCCGGCAGGGTCGTGTATGGCGTGTACGGGGAAACCACCAGCAGCGCCTGGCTCACCCCCTCGGCCATCGGGACCGTCCAGCGCCCCCTTCCCTGCGCGTTCCACCGCGTCACACTGACTCCGCCGTCCGCCGGGAACTGAACCACCTGCACCCAGACCCGCTGGGGCAGCCGGTTGTCGATCCGTGCCCAGCCATCCGGCTCCCACCCGCCCCCATCAGACTCCAGATCGCTCCCCAACCCCAGCTCCGGCACGCGCAGATCGTCCAGCGCCAGCCCGAAGCGGTTCAACCCGTCGTCCGTCACCATCCAGAACCGCACCTGGATGCGCTCCCCAACGTAGGCGTCCAGCGAGACACGTTCCTCGATCCACCCCCCGCTCTCCCCGGTGTACCCCGGCCCGTACGCTCCCCCCAGCGGGTTGCTGGTGTCCATGTACGGCGTTCTCAGCAGCGACCAGCTCGCCCCGTCGTCCCGGCTCACTGCCAGATAGCCATAGTCCCAGTATGGCTCGATGTCGTACCAGGCCCGGTACTCCAGCGTAGCCGAGTCCACTCCGGTCAGGTCCAGCGTCCGTGTGAGCGAGGGTGCACAGTTATCCCCCCGCCCGCTGTACCACAGCCACTCTCCGCTGGCTGGCTCGGTCGGGATTACCGCCGCCGCTTCCGGAGCCTCCAGCGTTACGGTCAGTTCTCGGCTGCCTTCCAGCCCGCTGAGCAGGATGTAGTCAGCACTGTAGAGCGCCGTTTCCCGTGTCAGCGTGTACGGATAGCGGCCCACCTCGGCCAGCGCAGGCGGCCTCGGCATCGTCCCGGTCAAAGTGTAGCCGTAGCGCCCATCCAGCAGGCTCGTATCCTGTAGGCGGTTCGCCAGCACCCAATCCGCGAAGAAAACCTCGACTCGTGGCTCGCCCATTTCCCGAAGGACGTAATCGAACGCTGCCAGTCCCGTCCGCGGGTCGTCACTCAGCCGGCGCAGCGCCTCCGGCCCGTAGCGCTCGTAGAAGTAGGCCACGAAGAGATCAGCCGCGCCGTAATGGGCGTCTGTGTTCCCCTCGGTCCAGGCATTGAGCTGCGTATCCGGTTGCATCAGGAAGCGCGGGATGAACAGCGGGTCGTTGAAGAGCAGGAGCTGCGTGAAGGTGGAAAATCCTTCGTTCAGCCACAGGTCTTCATTCCGCTGGACGTTAGCCCGGATCATGTGCTGGAACTCGTGTGCCAGTGTGCTTTCCACTGCCGGATCGTCTAGATTCTTCGGCCCAATGGCGTCCAGGTTGAAGAAGAACATCTCCCGCTGGTTGCTGGTCGGGTAGACCGCTGTCGGGTAAGCGTGACGGCTGAGGAAATAGGCAGCAACCCCCGGCCCCAACCCGGAGGTGAACAGTCCATGAACGCGCGGATCCCCATCAACCCCTGGCGTTGCTTCGCTGCCCCAAAGTGCCCGCACTTGGGGATAGATGCGCGCATCGAAGTCCTCGGCCAGCCCGCGCAGGTCAGATTCCTCGACTGGCTGCCCATCTTCCACCCACAGCAGGATATGCTCACCGGTGACCCGCAGCGTGGCCGGAATCTGCCGCTCGGTGTTCGTGCCTAAATCCGCTGCCCAAAAAGCCTGCTGGTCGCCCAGGCGCCAATCTGGAGCCGTGGCCGGCGTGGGCGGAACCTCGATCCCGCGCAGCGCCCGCGTCATCACTACAGGGTCATAGGCAGGCAGCACAGCCGCTTCCAGCGCCGTCAGCGTCGGGTATAGATCATCCGTCTGGGCATCCACCGGAACGGCGAAGCACAGGCACACGGCCAGAATCAGTCCAGCAGTACGAGAAATAAGGGGGAGATACATAGCAGTTCCCATGCCCAGAGACAGCCCTCATCAGTGCCATTTCGCCCTATTCTACCGGATAAGGCCAATACATAGTCCGAATCAAAAGGGCGCACCCACTGGGCACGCCCTCGCTCGCCGTCCGTTCAGATCAACGGTTTAGTATTCGGGCATCGGCGGAGCCGCCGGAGCCTTGGTTTCTTCCTTCACGTCGGTGATGAGCGCCTCGGTGGTCAGGATCATAGCGGCAATCGAAGCTGCGTTCTCGACCGCACCGCGCGTCACCTTGGCCGGGTCAGGGAAGCCCGCGTCGATAGTATCGACGTACTCGCCGCTGATCACGTTGTAGCCGATGCGGTTGTTCTTCTTGGCCTTCTGCTGGCGGCGGACTTCCTGGATGACCACCGCGCCGTCCACGCCGGCATTCTGGGCGATCTTCTTCATCGGGGCTTCCAGCGCCTTCCGCATGATCTGGATGCCGGTGTTCTCGTCGTCGTTGTCCATGCGGATGCCATCCAGGGCGCTGATGGCATTGATCAGGGTCACTCCACCACCGGGGACGATGCCTTCCTCGACCGCCGCTCGGGTGGCACTGAGTGCGTCTTCCACGCGGTGCTTCTTTTCCTTCAGCTCGGTCTCGGTAGCAGCGCCAACGCGGATGACCGCGACACCACCGCTCAGCTTCGCCAGACGTTCCTGGAGCTTCTCGCGGTCGTAATCGCTGGTGCTGTTGTCGATCTCGCGGCGAATTTCTTCGATGCGGCCTTTGATAGCCTTCTCGTCGCCAGCGCCATCAACGATGACGGTGTTTTCCTTGGTGCTGACGACCTTACCAGCGCGGCCAAGGTCCTGCAGTGTGACGGTTTCCAGCTTGCGGCCGGTCTCTTCGCTGATGACCGTACCGCCGGTCAGGATGGCGATGTCCTGGAGCATAGCCTTACGGCGGTCGCCGAAGCCCGGCGCCTTGACAGCCAGCACGTTGAGCGTGCCGCGCAGCTTGTTCAGCACCAGCGTTGCCAGCGCTTCGCCGTCCACATCTTCCGCGATGATGACCAGGTCGCGCTTGCCGATCTGGAGTAGCTTCTCCAACACCGGAACAATGTCCTGGGCAGCGCTGATCTTCTTTTCGTAAATCAGCAGGTACGGTTCCTGAATGACTGCTTCCATCGAGTCGGGGTTGTTGACAAAGTAGGGGCTGATGTAGCCACGGTCGAACTGCATACCCTCGACGTATTCAGTCTCAAATTCGAGGCCCTTGCTTTCCTCGACCGTCACGACACCATCGCGGCCTACTTTGTCCATCACTTCAGCGATCAGGTTGCCGATTTCGGTGTCCTGGGCGCTGGTGCTGGCGACTTTGGCAATTTCCTCTTTGGTTTCGATGGGGGTCGCCATGTCGCGGATGGCCTTGGCGACATGCTCGGTGGCAACTTCGATACCGCGCTTCAGGAGCATCGGGTTGGCTCCGGCAGCGACGTTCTTCAGACCTTCGTTGACGATAGCCTGGGCCAGCACGGTCGCGGTGGTCGTGCCATCGCCAGCGATGTCATTAGTCTTGGTGGCGGCTTCCTTCAGAAGCTGCGCACCCATGTTTTCATACGGGTCTTCGAGTTCAATTTCCTTCGCCACAGTCACGCCATCATGGGTGACAGTGGGGGCGCCGAACTTTTTGTCTAGTGCGACGTTGCGGCCCTTCGGGCCAAGTGTCGTGCTGACTGCATCGGCCAGTTTATCCACACCAATCTTCAGGCTGCGGCGGGCGGATTCGCTAAAAACGAGTTGCTTAGGCATAGCTGTGGTTCCTCCAAACTGCTCTCAGCAGGTGATCACTAGGGATAGACTGTCGAAAAAACTCACTCCACAATCGCCAGGATGTCGCTTTCCTTCAAGATCAACAGCTTCTTGCCATCGACCTTGACTTCAGTTCCGGCGTACTTGGCAAACAGAACCTTGTCACCCGCCTTGACATCCATGGCAATGCGCTTGCCGTTGTCATCGACGCGCCCAGCACCAACGGCCAGAACGTTGCCCTGCTGCGGCTTCTCCTTGGCGGTTTCGGGAATATACAGACCAGTGGCGGTGACTTCTTCCTGCTCGATAGGTTCAACGATTACGCGGTCGCCCAACGGGCGCAGGTTGACTTTTGATGCCATTCGGAAAATCCTCCTTCAGTTTGCTGAATGGTTCCGGTATACTTCACCGTCAGTCCACGAAGGCTGTGCCCACACTGCTGTGCTTAGCACTTTCCCCTTAAGACTGCTAATTCTGCCCTCAGAATATAGCAAAACGACGTGTGGTCGTCAAGCACCTGTTGGCAGTGTAACTGCCTAAGTGCTAAAAAATCGCATTAGAAATGTGATAGAAATTTCCCCCAGCATAAATAAATGACCCTGATGCAAACAGTGCTGTGCCGCCATGTATGGACATTCATTGTGGGGAAGATGAAGGATGAAATCGAAAGGCAGGATGCCGCGCAGCGTCCTGCCTAATTGGTGAAGCGTTTGACAAACGTTACCAGATCGCGTGGGCTAACGGGTTTGACCAGCAGCAGATCAATGGCGTCCATCAAAGTTTCGTTCTGTGAAGCCAGATGGTTGCCTGTGACGACGATGATCACGGTGCGGCGGTCGGTAGGTTTGCGGGCTTGGACATACTGGATAATCTCTTGGCCGGAAACTCCAGGGATGCCCAGGTCGAGAACCAGCACTGTTGGGAACTGTTGTTCGAGGAAGTCAATGACCTCATTGCCGCTGGCGGCGATCTTGACATTCAGTCCGGCATTCTTCAACACACGGGCAAAGAGCGACCGCAGGGCTGGATCATCTTCGGCAATCAGGACTTGCGAACCGGTTTCGAGATTAGGGATGACCGACATCAGGGAACGGGTTGAGCCAGGACTCCACTCGTTGGCATTCAACCAATAGACACCGAGGGGTTGGTCACACTCCGGAATGGTGAGATAAAACTGCTTAGTGAACTTGAAGCTGCTGGCCATCAGTCCGATTTCTTCATAGACGTTGGCTGCTACCGCCAGCCCTTCTGTTCCACGATTTTCCCGTAGGGCGGCGGCCGTCCGCAGCGCATCACCTTCAATGGCAAGATAGCCATCTTTCTGACGGACGGCGGTGACAAGACCTTTGCTGATCCCAACACTTAACGTGACATTGGGCTGCTGGAACTCCCGGCGCAAACCAGAGACAACCTGATGCATCTCCAGTGCCGAGGTAACAGCCAAATAGCCAGGCACGGGAACTTCGTTGGGTACATTGAAGACCGCATCTAACTGGGAGTCATTAGAACGGAATACAACCGCGCCATACTTCTCCATCACGTACTGAAGGGCATGGAGATAGACGCCACGCATGGGGTTAGTGTCGGGTGATGATGTTCCGCTGTGAAGCTGAGCGCAGACAATGACGGCGGAACGCCGTGAAATTGCTTGCTCCTGCGTGCTGTTCGTGGTCAATGTCAGACTCCGGGCGGGTGCTGCTTGATACGCTTAATTGCGGGAGACTTTTGCCGCCGAAAGAATCGTATTGGCAAGTTCATCGATGGAAGCGTTTTTGAGCAAGTAACCGACTGCGCCAGCCCGCATCATAGCCTGCACCGACTCATCATCCTGGAAGCTGGTCAGCGCAATGACCTGAGTTGATGGGTGACTCTGGCGAATTAAGCGGGTGGCAGTAATGCCGTCCATCTGCGGCATGACCAAGTCCATCAAAACGACATCGGGCTGTAATTCATCGCAGAGCTGAACAGCTTCACTGCCATCACTGGCTTCGGCCACAAGCTGTAAGTCATCAAATGCCTGGAAGAAGATCTTCAGGCCGCGGCGAACGACATCATGGTCATCGACAATCATCACACGGATCGGTTTCATTAGATGAGCATCTCCTCAAGACTGTTTCTGGGGGACAGCAGTTTTGTGTCCACTGTCTTGAGCATACGGCCATTCAGCACTTGTGCCTATTCGCCATTAGGCGGGTTTACTGCATGTTTCGATTCGTCACGTGGCCTAGTCAACTGACCAGGGATCAGAAGACAGGACATCCTCAAGGCAACGTATCTTCGACTACAATGATAAACTGGATTCACCGTTTCAGAATTGAAGTTTCTATTCCTTATGAGCAATCGTACCTTCACCTGGATCGTTCTCGGACTGCTCACGGTCTCGCTGCTAGGATCAATCGTATTGATTGATGCGGCCCTGGATATTCTGAATGGCCTGGACAGCGGACTGCTCCGTGCCACCAACCTGGATGGGGTGGAGATGTTCCGTCATCTGGTAGAGACACAACTTCTTCTGCCTATTCTGATGCTGATGGGATTTACCGTCTTCGGGATCGTCCTGCTGCTCTATATTCGGCAGATGCACCAGAATGCCCTCGAACAAGGCAGAGCAGCCTCAGCGAATCTGCATATCCAGGAAGGCTACCTACGCGCTCTTTTCGACAATGCCGATGCGCTGATGTACATCAAAGACCTAGAGGGGCGCTGCCTGCGTGTCAATCAGGGCTATGAGTCTCTCTTCGGCATCCCGGCTGAAACACTCATTGGCAAGACGGTTTTCGACATGTTTCCCCAGTCTGAGGCTGAGGCCATTGCTAAAGCCAACCATCAGGCGATTGCCAGCGGCCAGAATGTGGTTACCGAGCACCATGTTCTGCTGCCCAATGGACTCCACACACTGTTGATGAATCAGTTCCCGATTCGCGACGCGAACGGAAGAATTTATGCGCTGGGAGGCATCGGCACCGATGTCAGCACTGTTCGTCAAATCGAGGAAGACCTGCGAATTCGGGATCAAGCGATTGAAGCCAGCACGTCAGCTATTTTGATCTTGGATGCCCAGCAACCGGAACTGCCGACGATCTACGTCAACCCCGCTTTTGAAACGATCACAGGCTACAGCAAAGCGGAAGCGTTAGGACGGAATCCACTCTACCTGTATGGCGATGATCGCGACCAGCCTGGGCTAACCAGTTTGCGCGAGGCCATCCGTCGCGGGCAAGACTGCAAAGTGCTGCTACGGAACTATCGCAAGAGCGGCGAGATGTACTGGAATGAACTGAGTATATCGCCAATACGCGATCCCAATGGACGGCTGACTCATTATGTTGGGATTCAGAATGATGTCACCAGCCGGATCGAAGCTGTCCAGGAACTGCACGACAACTGGGAATTCATCAGCATGGTGATGAAGCTGATTCCCGATGGCGTTTATGTCTTTGATATTCAACATTTCGTCAATATCTATAACAATCAGGCTTTCGAGCGGCTGTTAGGCTATTCGTTCAATGAAATCCTAGCCATGGGGTCCGACATCGTTAATACCATCCTCGACCCGGAGGATTTGCCCCGCGTCATGGATCAGATCCAACAATACGCGGCACTCCAAGATGGAGAGACGCTGCATATCGAACGGCGGCTGCGCCATAAAGACGGCGAGTTTCGGTGGATCGAATGCCATGAAACCATTATCGAACGTTCGGCTGATGGTCTGCCTCGTCGTATTCTGGGGATTGCCATCGATGTTACCGAGCGCCGGCGGGTGGAGGCGGAACTGCGCGAAAGTCAGGCTATGGTTGAGCACATTACCCGTTTGATCCCGGATGGCATCCTTCTGCACAACCTAAATCAGGAATACCTGTATGACAACAACCGCTTTGCCGAGATGCTTGGTTATTCCCCGGAAGAGATGCAGGCTATCGGAAATCGCCTGGAGCGTATAGCGCACCTGGCTCACCCTGATGATTTAGCGACCATCGATTACGGTGTTCGGATACAAAACCTAATTGATGGACATGAACTCCAGACTGCACTGCGGATGCGGCACAAAGATGGTTCCTGGCGCTGGCTCAGCTTCCGCGAAGTATTGGTCTCCAGATTGGAAGATGGTACACCGGATCAAATTCTAAGCCTTGCAACCGACATCACCGAGCGCAAGCAAGCAGAAATGAAATTAAGCGCCAGTACCCGGATGCTGGAACGCATCACCCAGACTATCCCAGACTTCATCTACATTCACGATGTTGTCAACCAGCAGGTGGCTTTTCAAAATGAAGGTTTCTACCGGCTGTTAGGCTACACACCAGAAGACATACCAGAATCAACACTAGGCCTAGTTTTTTCAGTAGTTCATCCTGACGATGTTCCTCTTCTGGTGGAAAGTGTCATGCGCCTTCCAACGATGGCCGATGGCGAGATCTGCGAAACGACCTACCGGATACAGCATAAAAACGGTGACTGGCGCTGGTGGTATGTCCGCGAGTCGATATTCAACCGTTCAGACGATGGCTCACCGATCCAGGTAGTCGGGATTGCGCAGGACATCACTGTTCAGAAAGCGGCAGAAGCAGCCTTGATCGAAAGCAAGCGGTTGGTCGATCAAGTGGCAAATCTCATCCCGGAATGCCTGTATATTCTTGACCTGTTCGACATGAATATCATTTACCAGAATGACGGCTATGCCCGCATTCTGGGGTATCCAGTCGAAGTACTCCGAGGAAGTTGGCAGGTTATTCTGGACATCGTCCATCCTGATGACGTGGGACTGCTGGCCGATAATGTTGCCCGGCTGCACCAAGCTCCCCCGCAACACATTGTCGAATCGGAATATCGCGTTCGCCACTCAAACGGTCAATGGCGCTGGCTGAACGCGCGTGAGATCGTGTTAACTCGCGACGAAGATGGCCAGCCGCGCCAGATTCTGGGCAGCGCGACTGATATTACTGAGCGCAAAGAGGCGGTGGAGAAACTACGCCAGCGTGAGGAACGCTACCGGGTCATCAGCGAAGTCTCTTCGGACTACGCCTATTTTCACAAAGTGAACCCAGATGGAAGCATCGAGCGCCAGTGGATTACGGAAGGATTTGAGCGTGTTCTTGGCCTGGAAGATCAACCTGATCCTGAGACCGTGCTAAACGGGCGCGCCTATTTCGAGCAGCAGATTCTGCATCCCGATGACCAGGCTGTACGGGAAACCGATCTGCGCCGGGTGGTTGCTGGCGAGCGGGTTTACAGCGAGTACCGCATCATTGTTAGGGGTGAAATCCGCTGGTTGGGTATTTACAGGAAACCAGAGATTGACCCCAGAACCGGACAAGTGACCGGCTATTACGGCGTGGTGCAGGATATCACAGACCGGAAACGTGCTGAAGAGGCTCTCCGCGCCAGCGAAGATCGCTATCGCCGGTTGTTTGCCAGCAGTCCCCAACCGATGTGGGTCTATGACCTAGAGACATTGGCTTTCCTGGATGTCAATGAGGCAGCTGTGCAGCAGTATGGCTACACGCGGGACGAATTCTTGAGCATGACGCTGCGCGATCTTGGCCCCACGGAAGAAGATAGAGCTGTCACTCGTACGTTGGATCGCTACAATCCCCCCAATGCCTGGAAGCACCGGAAGAAGGACGGCAGCCTGATTGATGTTGAGGTGGTTGCTCATGAGCTAATCTATGAGGGGCACCGAGCACGAATGTCGCTGGTGCATGACATTACCGCGAGATTACAGGCAGAACGGGCACGGCAGCAGAGCGAACAGCGCTACCGTGATCTGTGGGCAACTTCACAGCGTCAGGCACAGGAATTGAGCCTCATTGCTCAAGTGCGCAATGTGACCGGCAGTGAGCTGGACTTGAAACAGTTGGCGAGCAAGGTGGTTGAGGCTGTTGCTGAAACGTTCGGTTATACCCTGGTGAGTCTCTATCTGCGCGATGAGGATGTGCTCCATCTCCTGCACCAGATCGGCTACAACCAGTCATCACCGGACAAGATTATTGAAGAGCTGCCGACCACTCAAGGCGTTCTAGGCCGGGTGGCGCGCACAGGTCAGCCCACCTTCTTGAAAGATGTCACGGCCGATCCAGATTTCATTGATGTGATCGATGGTGTTACGTCCGAAATCTGTGTCCCGCTTATCGATCAAGGGGAGATCGTTGGAGTTTTCAATGTGGAAACGACCTACGCCTCTGGCCTGACCGATGATGATTTCCGCATCGTGTCGATCTTGGGTGAATACATCAGCATCGCTATCGGACGGGCACGGCTGTATACGGATTTGCGGAACAGCGAGCAGCGTTTCCGCGAGATTACTGAGACGATCAGCCAGATGTTCTGGGTGTACGATGTCCAGCAGTTACGTTTTGTGTACGTGAGTCCCGCATCCGAGATCATCTGGAAGTTATCGTCAGAGGAGATCTACAACCACCCGGAGCGAATGTACAATTCGCTTTATCCAGATGATGTCACGCGATTCAAAGCTAGTCTGGCGCAGTTATTTCAAACGAACGAGCCACAGCAAACAGAGTTTCGTATCTTGTGGCCGGATGGTACTGTGCGCTGGCTGGCTGTACAAATGTATCTGGCGGGGGGCATAACTGATCCGCAGCAGCGGGTTATTGGGCTGATGGAAGACATCACCGCACGGAAGCAGATCGAGCAGGCCGAGCATGAGCAGCGCGTGCTGGCCGAGTCCTTCCAGGAGATTGCCGAGACGCTCAGCCGGACACTTGACCTGGATGAAGTTCTCGACCTGATCATGGAAACGATGGAACGGGTTGTGCCATCTGATTCAGCGAGCCTGATGCTGGAAGAGCGTGGAAAAGTCCGCGTGGTTCGCGACCGTGGTTTCAACGAAGTCACTCAAGCTTATCTGAAGTCCCACACCTTTGATGTGCAGGATATTCCCAACTTCGTGCGGATGCGTGAAACGCATGACTGGATGATCATTGATGATGTGCTGGCATCGCGAGATTGGACGACATTTGAGGTTCCGCTGCCTGTTCGATCTTATCTGGGTGTGCCGATCATTGTGGAAGACCAGGTTGTGGGCGTCATCAATGCCGACAGCCGGACAGTTGGTTTCTTCACGCCGGAACAGGCTGAGAAGATGAAGACCTTTGCAGCCCAAGCGGCTATTGCTATCCAGAATGCGCGGCTGTACAAACAAGCACAGGAACTGGCCACTATTGAGGAGCGCCAGCGGTTGGCACGGGAACTGCATGATGCCGTCAGCCAGACGCTGTTTTCGGCCAGCGTTATTGCGGAGACGCTGCCGCGTATCTACGAGCGTCAAAGCCGCGAACAGGTGCAGCGTGGGCTACTCGAACTCAACCGGCTGACGCGCGGCGCGATGGCCGAGATGCGAACGCTGCTGGCCGAACTACGCCCGCGCGCTTTGCTGGATGGCGATCTGCCAACTTTGGTCAAGCAGCTTGCTGACGCTGCTGCGGGGCATGTGCAGGCGCAGTTCACAGTGGAACTCCCGCCGCAGTGCGTACTGCCTGCCGAGGTCAAGCTGGTCTTCTACCGGATCGCGCAAGAAGGATTGAACAACATTATCAAGCATGCGCGTCCGCGGAAGGTGGATGTTCGAATGTCCCGCACGAATGATGGGGTTTGGTTGGAAATTACAGATGATGGCCGTGGCTTTGATCCTGACCGTTTGCTCTCTGGGCATTACGGCCTGCAAATCATGCGCGAACGCGCTGCAGCAGTCGGAGCACATTTCGAGATGGACAGCCAGCCCGGTCAGGGGACCCGGCTGCATCTCCACTGGCGCGAGCGCGAACAGGTTACTGAGGCAACATGAACTCCAAAACGCCAATTCGTGTCCTGATCGCAGACGATCATGAAGTCGTGCGGCGAGGATTGTCCTTCGCGCTGGCAGCGCATGATGATTTGCTGCTGGTGGGGGAAGCGGCTGACGGGCAGGAAGCAGCGGCGGCCTGCGCGGAAGTGCAGCCTGACGTGATCTTGATGGATATTCAGATGCCGCGCATGAACGGCATCGAAGCAGCGCGGGTGATCCGCCAGCAGCATCCACAGATTCGGATCATCGCGCTGACAACCTTCAGCGATCAAGAGACTGTGCTGGAGATGCTCCAGGCCGGAGCCTCCGGCTATCTGCTGAAAACGACTACAATGGATGAACTTGCCAGCGCTATCCGGCTGGCGGCCAACGGCCAGCTTATGCTTTCGGCGGAGGCGGCCCAGGCGCTCCTGCGCCCTACACCTGCAGCTCCTAATGCTGCTAAGCCGGACACCTCTTTCCACCTGACCGAACGTGAGCTGGAAGTTCTGCGGCTGATGGTTGAGGGGCTGAACAACGCTGAGATCGCCGCGCAACTGGTGGTTTCCCGCTCGACGGTCAAGTTCCATGTGAGCAGCATCCTCGCCAAGATGAACGTCACCAGCCGGGTGGATGCGGTGCGGCTGGCGCTGCAATCCGGGTTGGTGGGCTGACCCCTATACGCAGTTGGACATAGACGGTTATGGTCTTTTCAGCAGGTGATTCATGTAGAATGACCTTACATAATCCCGCTTGTTGAGGTTTTGACCCGTGTCCCGTTCACCAGCGCCCACCTGGCGCATCATCGCGTCGTTTGCCGCTATCTATTTGTTTTGGGGAGCCAGTTATCTGGGCATCCGCTTTGCGCTGGAGAGCCTGCCGCCGCTGGTCATTCCGGGCATCCGTTTCACACTGGCCGGGCTGATTCTGATACTGCTGGCGCGGCGGGCGGGAGCTGCGCCGCCGCTGCGCGCGCATTGGAGATCGGCCGTGATGCTAGGCTTCCTGATGTTCTTTGTAGCAAACAGTACCCTGACGCTAGCGCAGACGCGCATCCCGTCCAGCCTGGCCGCGACGCTGTACGCGACCTCGCCGCTGTGGTTCGCGCTACTCGGCTGGCTGTGGCAGGGTGAGGCTCGTCCTGGTGGTCGCGCTATCGCCGGGCTGGTGCTGGGGTTTGTGGGGATCATCGTGCTGTTCGGGCCAGGGACGGGCAAGGGCGCACTCGACCCCATTGGCGGCTTGCTGGTTCTGATCTCGGCGCTGTCGTGGACGGTTGGCTCGCTGCTTTCCCGGCGGCTGCCCATGCCGGATTCGGCGTATTTGGGGGCGGGGATGAACCTGTTCGTGAGCGGCGTGTTCTGCCTGTTCCTGAGCATCGTGACGGGGGAACTGGGGCAGGTCGATGTGGCGAGCATCTCGCTACCGTCGATCCTGGCGATGCTGTACCTGATGTTCGGGGCGTCACTGCTGGGATTCAGTTCGTACATGTGGCTGCTGACGGTGACAACCCCGAACCGCATCGCCACCTATGCCTACGTCAACCCGGTGATCGCCATGTTCCTGGGCGTGATCCTGGCCGGGGAGACGCTAACGTGGCAGGCGGCGGCTGCCTCGGCGATCATCATCGCGGCGGTGGTGCTGATTACTACGGCACGTCCAGGATCGAAAGCAGCGGCGGAGCATTCACCGCCCCGCCGCCGCTGGAGAGTCCTCACAGGATGGGTCACGGGGAACCTTTAAGCAGGATGGGCTGTTCCGGCGCTACCGGTTGAACTTCGCCTGGAAGATGGTGCAGAGTTCCGGTGTTGTGGCCGCAAAGACGTACTGGATTGTTTCCCCATTGACGGTGATTTCCCCAGACGAACCACAGGGTTGAATCTCATTGGCGGCTTGAGCGGATGCGCCGCCCGTATTCAGCACGCACTGGAGCAGGTTACGCTGGAGGCGGGTGGTGTTGATGACCGCGACAGCGCCGATTTTGGGGACGCCGCCGAGCGCTCCAGCGATGTTGGCTTCGGTATAGACTTTGGCCGCGACTGCGCCGACCCCCTGGTAGCAGCGGATCATGTCGTCGATCTTGGCGATGGCTCCAGCGGCCGGAACGTTACCAGTGAGGACGGAGCCGGCCACGCCTGCCTTGGAGAGAGCATCGGTGATACTGGTGGCATCGACGGCGATGTAGCCGGGGATGTTCTGCGGGACGAACTGCTGGGCAGCGGCGGCGTCCGCGGCCGAGTCACCCGTGCCGGGTATGATCTGGCAGCCGGCAACGATGAGCAGCAGACTGGCGAGGATGAAAACACGGACTGCGTTCATTCGGGTTTCTCCTGAAGGGATGGATGTTCGGGGGATAGGGCGGCTTTGCGCTTTTCTTGACGTTCGGCAAACCAGCTTTCGATGAACAGGATGAGGACTCCCAACACGATGGCGTGATCGGCCAGGTTGGAGACGTTGGAGACCAGGCCAGGGATGGTGTAGTGGATGAAGTCGATGACGTAGCCGTATTCCAGGCGGTCGATGGCGTTGCCGAGCGCCCCGCCGCAGACCATCGCCAGCGCTAGGCGACGGACGCGGGCTTCCAGCGGAATGCGCGGGTAGAAGACGATCATGCCGATGACGATGCCGAGGGCGATGACCAAGAAGAGATCGCCGGCCTGAGGGAGGATACCAAAAGATGCGCCGGTATTGTGGCTGCGGGTGATCTGGAAGAAATCGCGCAGCGCGGGGATTGGCTCGATGGCCTGGCCGAGCGCCAGCGAATCCACAACGAGCCGCTTGGTGAGCTGATCCACAAGCAGCACGACTCCGATAACGGCGAACAATTCGATCCAGCGGCGCAGACCCGGCTTCAACGGCATCTCCAGTGAGCACTTGTTTTCTGCCGCATTCTACCATAAGGAACAGAAGAGGAGATCATCGCTTTTCGGCGACGACTTACAGCGGTTAGCCAGACAGAAATAATTTTTATTTCACAGTTTATAACTTATAGTAAAATGTGATACTTGATGAGAAAAGTGATAAGAATGAGAATGTGAGAATATGAGAATCTTGAAGCCCTCACCCCGGCCCTCTCCCAGCGAGCGCAGCGAGCGTTCGGGAGAGGGGGGAAGCCCTTTTCAAGGGTAGGTTTTTTGATCAGGAGGGAGGAGGGAAAGCATAGGCGGAAAAGTGGGCGAATGGGAAAGGGGCGTGACGCAGAAGCGCGACGAGAGAGGCAAGCCAACGGAGGGAGGCACAACTGAGGGAAGGACGATCAGCATCCAGGAGGAGTTCGGCGAGAAGAGCCGACCCGTGACGGACAGG
>DAOUCY010000187.1:0-13647 GCA_034431625.1 Anaerolineae bacterium
CTTCTCGCTCTTCTCACTCATCTCGCTTCTCCTTTGCTCTTGAGATTACCTGATCTCTACTCGTTTGCAAAGAAGGTTTAGCGTACAGGCATTATCAGAGTTCTACAGTGATTGTCTCTTAATCAATTGGTTGTAGGTTCGAATCCTACGGGGGGCAATACCCTACACAAACACGGGATGCCATCATGGTATCCCGTGTTTGTATGATTTTGCCACTTCTTCCCTTCTTTTTAGGAGCAAATCGTTATTGGTTTTGTGTGCCCGCATGATTTCTTGCCTATGCGGCACATAATCGTATCCCCCGGCCCATCTTGAAAATATATTTCGCAGGCGCCTCCAAACATGGCGCTTAGGTTTGTGATGGTCTAGCCTGTCAATCAGATCGTCCACAGAATTCACCCTGTATTTTCTCATAGCAGATTTTAGGCCGGATGGTGACCTAATGCCCAGCCGTGCCATCGCTCTTGCATCTGAATCCGAGAAGCTCTTGAATTCAGTTGCAAACATGTTTGGAACTCTGCCCAATTTCTCTTTTGGCTTCAAGTGTAGAAGATATTTAATCAGTCTTTTGATCATTCTGCATCATCTTCTCTGTCAAACATTCGACGCACCAAAGACATTACCAGCATTAATGCGACAATCAATGTAAGGATAAAAAAAACTATTCGAGCACCGTTTGCAATCGCTCCCAAGTTATTGAACCATCCAACCGCGGTTGGGGCATAATCCCACAAAGAAATACTTGGAATAGACACAGGCGGGGCAGCCGGTGCAAAAGGTGTGGGTGTTGGTATACTAAACATCGAAGACCGCCTTTACCTGCTCAGCAATTTTCCCAATGGCTGAAATCACATAGAAGATGATCCAAAGATCGACCATCAAAATCAAAATCGGAAGGATAAAATCGCCGATTGTGCCCGGGACGAAAATCGTATTGGCGAGGATATACCATATCGCGCAAAAATCATGCGCCGTTGGCGCACTTACGCAGAGCGGCAACCCGGGTATGGGGGATGGATTTGCATTTGATAGGACGTTGAAGATGCCAAAAGCAACTTCGCCAACGCTCCAGATCCATCGCAAGACGATACCGATAAAAGAAAGTAGCAAAGATATTAACAAAGCCACAATCTCAATCCATTCGACGACGTACTGAACTGCGCCAACAAGGAAATCCCACGTTGGTTTCAGTAGATTATTGAAAATCCATTCGAATAATCCAGCAAACCAATTCCAGATCGATTCAAATAAATCTCCAAAAAAGTTTATGATTTGCTGGAAAAACCACAGCAAACCTTCAAAAAACTGGCCTATTAAGCCAAAAAGCGCATTTATTACTCCCCCAAGCCATTCGAAGAATAGCCTTAACTGTTCTATAAGCCAACCGAAAAAATCCCAAGGCGATGGAGATTCTTGGGCATATGCTGTACCCGTTATCATCATCAAGATGATTAGCAGAACTATTACCTTCTTCATGCTTCTAACCTCGGATTATCGAGATCGCTTTGAATATCGCGTCTATAAGCCAGCGAACCAAAAGGATGATAAGCGTCGCGAATCGCAAAATCAGCCGAATCGTGGCAACAAATATGATGACCGACAGCGCATAAAAAACGTGCTGGGGTAGACCCCAAAATTGTCCAAAAACTTCTTGCAGACTAACGCCGCTGATGAGCCACCTTGTATAAGATGCAAAAAGCCCTAGCCCCCCAGATACGTCTGGCAGCGCGCCCGTAACCTCCACTGGCAGCCTATTAATCTCAGAAACAGCTGTTGACAAATTGTCGTAGATGTCTTGATGGTAGCGCCGCAGACTTTGTGGCGTGTTCAGAGGATCCAGATCTGGAGGAGTTGTAGCTGTCCTCAGATGGGGTGTGGCGAATCCCCCACCGATGCCTTCGGGAGTCCCAATCTGTGGAGTTCCGACAAATGGTAGCGTGCTCACAGGCGCTCCAGTCGCCGTTGTATAAGTTGGTGGAACATAGGCAGTTGGGGAGGGCGGAATGATGGTAGGGGTTTTTGTTATTGTTGGTGTGAGAGTTAGTAGGGGGGATGGTGTTATTGATGGTGTTCGGCTGGGCGTTCCAGTAGGTGTTCCAGGTGTATTGAAAAAAATGGTTTGAGTAGGAGCAGGCGTACTAGTAATAATCACGACATTCGTTCTAGTTGCAGTAGCAGTTGGTGTTGCTGTTGGCGTTCTTGTTGTCGTAGCAGTAGATGTCGGTGTGGGCGTGGGCGTGGCCGTCAGTTCACTGCAAGGAATGAATTGGCCAATGCCATTATTCCAGTTTGGCAGCGAGCCAACTCCTCGTATAGCAATTCGCCTGAGCACAGCGGAACCACCGGGATCCGCTGGCGGCACCGACTCTTGCCTACCAAGGAAGGCATCGAATCCAATAAGAATATTTCCACTTAGGTTTCCAAACCAAGAAATTATCTGGCTACCTTCATTTGAGTTGGTTGCGAGTTCAGAATTATTAAATCCATTAATCAATCGAGCGCGGGGATTGTATGAAACATTTGATGATCCCGCGAAAAAGTCATAGAAGGCGGTTATTTCAAACAATGCGCGGGAGCCACCACCATATGACAATGTAGTGCCATAGTAGACGCTGAGCCTTCTCTCCCGTGTGTTCGCGGTATTGATGATGTAATTATCGATAAATCCGATCCCATCGATGTAAGACCCGGTGCTAATATTCCAATTATGATTTGAAGTTGCGAAATCGAAAGCCCATGACCAACAGCCTGTGTTGGAAGTCGCGCTAGGCGTAAACGTTGGACTAGGCGTAAAAGTTGGTGTAGGGCTTGCAGTGGCGGTTCCCGTTCCGGTCGGGGTTGATGTCGGTTCAGCACAATCGTTTCTCGGAAAAGGAGAAACTTCATTATCGGGTATCACCACCATCAGCTGCTTGATTGATATTGCAGCCGAGCTTTGCAATGTCATGCTGACATTGCGAGATGAGTTCAAAAAATATGGATCGAAAGATATTTCAATTTCGGCGGTATCTATGCCAGCCGGCATCACTTGATCTAGAGAATAAGGAGTGCCGAAAATGTCGGCTATTGCTTGAATTCGAATTTCAGAATTTGTATCAACTCCAGAGCCGCGTTCGATGACTGCTCTATATCTCCAAGCTATAACAAAAAATGTCTCCGCCCAATTAACGATTAATTCATCGTTAACGGATTTTAATCCTACGCCGACCTCCCACGCGCCAGCCTGAATATTTATATTGTCGCCCGCGCTATTAGTGGGGGAATTGAAAAATTTATATATATAGCAGCGCGCAGGAACATCCGGAGGCGCGCAACCAGCCAAAATTAACGATAGGATAACAAACGATATGATACCCCTCATGTCATGTCCCCTCCTCAGGTTCATGGGTGGGGGTAGGTGGTGTTATTTCGGCGGTCACCTCAGGTTCATGAGTGGGGGTAGGTAATGAACATAAAACCTCATATGACCCAATATCGGGAATTACAAGATAATAAAATCCATCTGGGCCTCGCCACGGCAGCTGGGCGACTCCGGCTGATAATGTTGGGAGATGTTCCCAAAGCCCAGCAAATATGATTTCATCCTGATATAAAATCATCCAAGGAATATTCATCTGATCACTGCCAACATTTTGCACGATGAATGTTGGCGTCATCGAGCAATCTTTGAATATGAGCGCGAGCGATGGAATAGCTGTTGGTGCCTGCGTTGGTATTTCTGTGGATGTTGGCGTCCCTGTCGGTGTTTCTGTCGCAGTAGGAGTGGATGTAAGAGTCGCTGTTGGTGTTCTTGTTTTGCGTTGTCGTGTTGGTGTGGCTTGAATAGGCTGGATTGTCGGAAAGTTGGTAGGAGGCTGGGGAATGACGACTTGTGGCTGAGGTGCAACAACAAATGTAGAGGTCGGCAGTGGTTTTATGGTTGATGTCGGGGTTGCCGACGGTGTCGGTGTTTGCGTGGTTTGAAAAAGCGAAAGTGGGGTAAAAGTTGCCGATGGCTCCGAATCGCACCAAGCTCTGGGCGCATAGGGCGTCGCTGTTGCGGTTTGGGGGGGATTTGTTGCTTCATATATGGCCGTGCCTGTTGCGCTCCATGCATCCGGGGTAAATATAGGCGTTGGGGTGTTTGTAGCTGTTGGGGTGAGCCACCAGCAATAATCAATCGTTGGGCTGGCAGTGGCAAAAAGTAGAGCGGTGCCTGTTGCGCTCCATGCGTCGAGGGTTTGCGTTGGAGGTTCGGGAGTAAGACTTGGGCGTCTTGTCGGTTCAGTCGGGATTGGCTGGAGAGTGCCCACAACAAACCAACCCCCAAAAAGTAAAACTAGAGAAGTAATTAAGCCTAAAAAAATAATGCGACCGCAGCCCAATGATTCAGGCTGCGGTGGATCGGCGTCCAGGTCAGGCAAATATCCGGGTGGTAGGAAGTCAACTTCTTGAGTCATTCGGCCTCTTGACAGATATCAAATCTGGCCTCGATGTGAGACTACCGGCCACCACCTCGGAAAGCCTTGATAATCTGGTTGCCCAGAAAGGTCAAAAGGGCAAGAGCCACGCTGATTCCGATTCCGAGACCCACGACAGGGCCAAGCGCATTCATCCACGTATTCGTGGAGTTGAAGATTTCGTTAATTGGGATGTCCAGTGGCACAGGGGTTTCCTGAGCAAAGCTGATGCTGGTGGAGAGTGCAAGCAGTGCGCCAAAGCAGATCAGCTGAATTCGGCGAGACATATCAATCCTTAAAAAGCGAGTAAACGAACACTAGAAAAATCACAGCGATTACAGCTGCTGCGATCTCAGGTGGCGGATCGAAAAATGCAAAAAGCATTTGCGAGAGGTGAATATGGCTCATATCTGGCTCATATTTGATATACCGAGGCGATAAATCGCTTTATTAGCGCTACCAAATCGCTGAATCCAGACATCGACAGGAAAAGCACAAACATGATGGCTATAGGAAGAAATTGAGCGAGAAAGACCTCCTGCATTACTTTTTTCGCCTCAAAGACAGATATGCCCAGAAAAAGAACATTCCCCACATGCTGTATAGCTGCCAATAGAGCAGATTGCTAATCTGCACATCGCCTGCTGTGGCCACATAGTCAAATCTTGTCATTTGGCCCGGCTCATCCGTGGCCTCCGGGAACAATGTGGCGTAAACATATGGCTCGGAAGTTGGAGTTACGGTTGGGTCTTCTTGAGCATTGGCTGATGCACACATGATCAACCAAAAACCACAAACCACAATCCATCGTCTCATACCGACCTCCGATAATTTGAAGGTATCACAGACGACAAACAAAATTCTTAGTAACTCTTACCATGTAGTTAATCAAGGTAAACGTTGCATAGTAAAATAAGAACATTGGTATATACACTCGGGGGAAAAGATGGGGATCATTCAAATTGACATGCACATACGAGATGAGAGAGTTCTTGATTATCTGAGGAGTATGGCGCATAACCATGTGGCGAGGGTAACGATTAGGCAAATAGCGGAAACGTTCAAGTGCACTGAAAAGACAGCAAATTCCATTCTGAAACGACTTCGCGCTGCTGGAAGAATATCTATCGAACTTCCAGCCATTGATCGAATTGGATACAGCTACAGGATTTTGGATGACAGATGACAAAAGAGATCTATCAGCCTGATGAAATTCCCGCTCCTGGCGTACCACTTAAGCGCAGAGTCGACCCTCAAAACCAGCAATTACTTAGATCTGAGGTTGAAAAACGCATAGAGCGTGCTAGAGCTAAATTGTCGCAAAGAGATTTGAGACGGCTGATAAAGCGCTATAGGCAGATCCAAAAGTTGTTGCTAAAGTACAAATACAATCAACTGATAAGGGAGAGGGCTGAAATAGCGGTTGAATTTAGACTTGCTCTTGAAAATGCTCGATCTGAAAGAACTCGACGCGCAAAAAACCGAGCATGGGTATTAGCTCAGCGCGGCAAAAAGATCGTTGAAAGGCTAAAATCGCTTCACCCTTTAGCACAAGAATTCAATGAGATAGGATCTCAACTTCGCACTCACGCGCAAATCGTGAAACTAGAAAATGAAGAACGCGAAAACCGCATCGCATTTAGGCGAGAAGTTGAGACATGGAAGCCAATTTTGGAAGCTGTTTTTCGGCAGCATCCAAAGCTGCACCACATCCGCCATACCTCTAACGGGGATGAAATTATAGAGATACCTATTCTGAAAAAGCCGCTTATTCGGGCGGACAAAGTTTATTTTCCGCTTAAAACAAGCAGACAGACATTCTGGCAGCGCTTGTTTGGGAAGTGGTCCTCCGCCCTGCCCTATGGAGTGAACATCAGCGATTTGATAAGCCCTGAAACGCTCCTCAATATGTCGGTGTTGACGGGGCGAGAAGTGACTGTCGAACGCAGCCCCAAGACGCAAAACATCTTTTACGTCATAAACCGGCTAGATGCAGCTGGTGGTTTACCAAGCAGGGTTTTATTTGGAAAAGTTATTGATTTCTATCCTTTAGAAAGTCACAGTAAGACACCTTGGATCGCCGGCGTTGATGGAGATGGCAAGGTCTGGGCCTTTGATTTCGACACATTTCCGCACGTCCTTATCGCTGGAGCCTCGGGAGGAGGGAAGTCAACCTTCATCAACCAAATGATTGCGCTTCTTGTTCAGATGAACTTAACAGATGAGCTGGCAATGGCGTTCATAGACAACAAGGGCGGCATCGAGCTGCATCATTTCGAGAAAGTGCCTCATCAGCTCATGAAGATCTGCAAATCCATCGAGAACGTCGTGCCATCTTTGACCAAGATTCGCGAGATGATGCAAAAGCGCTTCAAGGTGTTTTACGAGGCGGATGCCCGCAGCTTGGCGTCTTATAATGAGCGTGTCCAGCATGAATCACGGCTGCCACGTGTAATTGTGGTCGTTGATGAAATGGCGACTCTCGCCGGTCTTGGAGATACCACGAAAGAAATTCACTTCTTACTGAGAGACATTGCATCGCAAGGGCGGGCGGTTGGAATTCATCTTGTGCTCTGCACTCAATATCCCACTGTGGACATACTTCCCGGGTGGGTTAAGGCGAATGCGACATTACGTATTTGCTTTAAGATGCCGAATCACACCGCCTCACAGGTGGTCGTCGACTCGGTGACAGCAGCGCTTCTGCCCGATGTGCCGGGGCGCCTTGTGGCTCGCCTGGGAGGTCGAGAAATCATCCTTCAAGCTCCCTTCATCGACGATTCAGGCATCGCCATCGCCGTTTCTAACGCCTTGAAGAATGCGCCGCGATCGACGCAGCCAGTTGTCCTTCCCGAGTCTGAGGGTGACCTGCTGGAAGTCCGTGCGCCTGCGCCACGTCTACGATTTGGGCGCGACGACCTGATCGAATTGACCCTAGAGCATCTGGGCGGCAAGCTGAGCGCAAGCAATTCAGCTAAATTGGTTGATCCCCATATTGCTACACTGAGCGCATTGCGAAAGCTGGTCGGCGCAATCATCAGCGATTGGGAGCAAACGGGCGTCATCGAGCACCGAGGCAAGCTCTACACGCTCAAGAAGGTGAAGGGACGCGGCTCATATGTGATGTGTGAAGTTGTGTCTGAGACAGATTTTCAGGACAAACAACATACTGAAGAAATGTCAGACACGTCTGACAGGTCAGACACATGAGAGGCATCACACATATGCTCTCAGGACTTGTCATTGGATTCTGGATAGGAGATGTCCGCACAGCAGCTGCCAGTGCGGTTGGCGCGCTGCTGCCTGATCTGGATTCACCACATTCTTTTCTTGGCAGACGCGCAGGGCTTGCTGGAAACATGCTGAGACTATTTGTCGAACATCGCGGGATCATGCACAGCGGGATTGCGGCTGCAATCGTGACATTGACTGCGCTAACCGCTCCAGATGCAGAGAGACATATCCTACTGGCTGTGGCAGCAGGATATGTCTCTCATATTACGCTTGACGCTCTCACGATGTCAGGCGTCCCGCTCCTATGGCCGTCGCGTCGCCGATTTCGGCTGCTGGCTCTCAGATCTGGAGGCATGGTCGATCAGATGCTGGCCATCGCGCTGATCCTTTGCCTTGTCGTCCGTCGGGTTGTGGCTTAGGGATGTGACCCCAGTAGGATTCGAACCTACAACCAATTGATTAAAAGGTATCTGGGTTCAGCTGGGCAACTCGGCCAGTTGCCCAGCCGGCGATGGCCTAGCTGCTCATCTCAATCTGAAAGATTTTTCAGTGGTGTATGCTTGTCGAGCTTTTTGCCCAGATTGCTGCTCTCAAACTGTCCATATGTGTCGGCAGTTACCTTTACTGAGCTGTGCCCCATCAGCTGCGATGCAGTGGCGAGGTCCCCACTGTTCATCAAATATGCCTGCCCGAATCCATGGCGAAATGCATGTGGATTGAAGCGTCCCTTGACTCCTGCTCGCTTCGCGATTCGCTTGAGAATACTATATAGACCATAGTAAGTTAGATCCGCTTTTACATTTCCATGTCGGTCTAAGGCCAGCCAAACCTTTTTCGAATCGGTATTCGGTCGCACAGATAGCCAACGCGATAAGGCGTCGGCTGCCAATGGCGACATGCGGATGCACCGTATGTTTGGCTTGCCTTTTGCTCGTTTCTCAGTCGCTATAAAGTAGCGATTTTTGAGATTAACGTCGGACAAATCAATGCTGAGAAGCCCCCCAGAACGGCAACCGGTATCGATCAGCAATGTAATGATTGCAACATCTCTAATCGAGATAATTTCGTGGCTGCCAGTCGCTGCTATGGCTGCCGATCTCAACATCTTGATAGCATCATCTCTAGAGACTGCACTGCGTGGATTGCCTTTGGATGTGCCCGGATGCTTGATGTTGGCAGCTGGATTGGGTATGGCAAATTCTCTAGAGCACCACTTGCAAAATCTGAGCATAGCGCGCTTGCTAGATTTGACGGACTCTTCAGCCAATCCTCTATCACTTAAGGAAACCACCCACTGCCTCAGTGTTGAGGCAGTGAGCGATGTAATAGCCGAGTCGCCGCCAACGAATGCCACCATTGGCGCAAGAATAGCCACATACCATTTTATGGTTGCGGAGCTAAGCCCGTCTGCCCGACAGGATAGGATGAACTCCTGAAAGGCCTGTTCGACAGTCATTGCTCATTCCTGAAAATGATCAATGCGTCTTTCAGCAATTCTTTAAGCTCCAAAGCCAAATCTCTGGCCAGAAGCAGCTGACCATCAACCCACCCTTGCAGCTCATTCGGATCGACTCCATCAGCCCAAAGATAATTTGGTATAGATTCTGAGATTGAAAGCCGTTCGAGAGCAATCAAAATCTCGGTGATGCGTTGTGCTTTGTTCATCGTACAATCTCCCGTGTTCCGTTAAGTTTTTGGCGCTGTTTTTGGCGTTTCTGAAGATGAGAGATTCGACAGCTGTCATCGCAGTAGCGGCGGCGGCGCGTGGATGTGTGTGGCAGCGGAGTGCCGCAGTTAAGGCAGTTTGTCAATCTTCTACGACGTTGCTCCGATATATGCCGTGCCCGTTCGTGCTTGGTGCTGGGGACGGATTGACCGTCCCCAGCGTAGGGTTTTGTCGGGCAGCCTTGGCGGCTGCTGCTGCGGCCATTTTTTCCATTTTGGCAGCTTGATGGCGTGCGCGCACCTCTGCCCGGATTGCCTCAGCAGCTGCTTTATGCTTTGCGCGCTCAGCATTCAGAATTGCCATGTTGCTGATGGGCCGGTCAGTCAGGAGCCGAACTCCAATCTCATGGCTGGAAGCCTGCAAGAACAAGACCCCTGCAAAAGAAAGTCCGATGCCCATGAGCAGCTCCACAGCGATGATGGGCAGATAGAGCTGCTGGCCATCCCTGATGTATTCGCCGGATAAGACAACGTCCAGCGCTGGCCCAATTAAGTCATAGCAGGCCAAAAACAATGTCGTGATGGTGATGATGGTTTTGGCTGTCTTTAGGACTGGGTTGTAAGACCAGCCAACCGACTCGGTGGTGGCGTCGCCTGCGACCCAGCTGATAAAAGATACGATTCGGCTTTTTAGAGTGCGCCGAATGATTGTTTTTTGTGAGGCGCCTCCGCCTCGCTCGGATCGGAGCACATAAATCGGCATAATGAAATTGGCCAAAACAACCGCCAAAGCAATCATCTCAGACGATTCCAATGATTGCCCTAGCGCCATGCTGCCATGCAAGACGCGTTGATATTCAAGCACAGCGAATGCAACAGCAATGACCAGCGCGCCCACACTCTGGGCCAGCTCAGCCACTAAAAGAGTGATGATCCGACTGGTGTTCCCAATAAAATCCAAGATATTTCGGGTTGCGGATTCTTGGATCAATCCGCGTTGATTTAAAGCCTCAATCGTTGGCTCGCTGCCGATTCGGGCCGCAATTTCTGCTTCTGCTTCTGAATTCATGGCCGCCAGCTCGCTGGCAGTGAGGATAATGTGGTTATGGTTTTGTTCGCTCATTTTTCTTACCTTATCGGCGAGGGATTTTCGGGCGCTTCTGCATTCCTACGTAAATTTGATCGATACGCATGTTGCTAATCCTTCTGGCCATAAGCGTTTCTGAGGTAGGTCAGCAGCAGCGCGCCGGGCCGCGCCACATTTCTTCTGGTCATCTGTTTCTGGACTTCATGAGCTTTTTCCATCGTTCGCTCTACGCCGTAGGTCTGAATCATCTGACGTGCCTGAGTGATATTCGTCTTCATCGCTTTTGCCACCGATTGAGCGCTGGATTCCTGATGTGGCTGTAAAGGTTCTCTGCACTTTTCAATGCTCACCTCGCGCCATCGGACTGACGGGGAACGCCCTTTCCCTTTCAAGGCCTGATCTGGTTCCCAGTCTGGTTCATGGTTCTGGATTCTAATTTTGGATTCCTGATTCTGATTCTCTGATTCTGGTTGTGTTTCCCATGCGGAAACACTCACTATATCTTTTCGGTCAGGAACTGCGGCGATCCGCCACAAATTGAGCGCATCTTCTATGTGCTGACTTGCGATGTAGAGCGCGAATGGAGAGAGCTGCCAATCCACAATCGGCTGCTTTCGACCCGGTAGGGTGGTGCGGTGTTCCCGCAGCCACCCCATGTCATAGCAGATGATGATTAACGCCTGTTGGATTGCCTCGTACCGACAGTGGGCGATTTTCATCAGCCGTCGATAGCTGAGGCGATACAGCATCCCATTTGGCCCAGCGTGCTGGGCCAGCGCATCCAACACAAAATAGACCCTGCGCGCCACATCCAGCGGGAAACACTCAAACAGCTTGCGTTTGGCGTCGGTGTAGACAGGTGCGTAGCTGCCAAACGCGGTATACGTGGTCGGGTCGAAATCATTGGGTAAGGCGTCCATCAGCGTTTTTCCTCCAATGCTGATCACGCGGGTGAGTGAGTTGGCAGTATGTTCATGACCAATCCTTGTTGTGGTCAACGTAGTCCCGATAAACGAACTCGGTCTTAATCGTGAATATCTTGTCCTGTATCCCCCGGCGGATGGTACGGGTTTCGGTTTCCTCGCCCTCATAGCTGATGGTCTCTACGGTCAGGTCATACTCAAACCCGACGATTTGAACTATCGCCTTGACCCTGTACAGCACGCCATCGTGAAGGATGAGCGAGGCCTGATATGAGCGACGGACAAAGTTGTACACACTTTCAAGATGAACTTTGACTTCCCACATGATTAAGTCCCCCGCTGGGATGACCAGCCCGACACATCAACGACGCGGTAAACCCTCCCCTCCACATTCACCCAACCGTCCATCACCGCACCTCCTCTAGGCGTGCCAACTTGACAATGCGAAATGCTTCTCCAAGAAGATCAATCATGACTGCTTCAACCTTTCCCATGGCTGAACTCAATGATCGCTAGCCCCTCATCGACCAGTTTTTGCAGAAATGGATCGAGATTGGCTGGATCGGGGGGATAATAATCCCAATCCACGCCCCGCTGGAGCTGGGCGGGAGTTTCGCCATAGAGGTCGAGTTTGCTGAGTGTCTTGTGCGGGTCTGCAATCCAGATGGGATTTTTACCATCCCAGAGTTGGGCGATCAGCAGTTTTTCGGCGACGACTTGGGCGCGGTGCCAAGTGCCGAGATCCTCGCGGCGATCATCCACGCATTTGATCCCGACCTTTCGGTCTGCGTTGCTAATCCAGTTGTCCATAGTTATGTCTCTCTTTCCCTGTTTGAAATTATTTTTTCCGAATGGTCAATTTTATTGCCATTATGAGCAATAAAATCCTGCTGATTATCCAAAATATGTCCATATGCCTGATCGAGCGCTAAACGCACGAGATCAGCCACCCTGACATTCCTTTTGGCTGCCAAGATGTATAGCTTCGTAGTATATTCTTTATCTCCACGCACAGACACAGCCGTGGTTGTTTTTGCCATATTTCGCTCCTTATATATTGCCATTTGGCAATATATATTTCCAGTTTAACGTTAAATGTAAAACGTGTCAAGCATGCTATAATTCCTCTCAAGAGAGGTTATCGTGAATCTGATTGCAGAATTCATCTCAGAGGAAATGAGGCGACGCGATATGAGCGTTCGCCAATTTGCAAATTTTATCGGTGTAAGTCACACCACTATCTTAAATGTTCTTGAGATGAGTGATTCGGATAGACCTTCTTTCGAATTCTTAGTGCGTTTGGCAAAGGCTACTAATATTGATATTCGTGAGCTTGCAGCCATGGCTGCACCTGATTTAGTAAACACAACAGGTTCTGCTAGTGCTGCTGTTTTAAGCGCTCGTATTCAACGTCTCAATGATGAACAGAAGAAAATTATTGATCGCTTGATCGCTGGTTTCACTCTCGAAGGCCCAAACGACAAGACTGATTAAAATTCGCTGTTCATCTGTTAGCAGCTCCAACATATAGCACCTCACAAATGTTTAACGTTAAACAAATTTTATAACACATGTTCTTCTTGTGAGTATCATACTGCCAGCAATAGTGCTGGCAGTACCGCCGGCAGTAATGCCGCGATTGATTGGGGGAGGAAATGAGAAGGTATTGGGCAATTTGGCTTCTAAGTTGGGTACTAAGAATATCAGCAATTATCTATCTTATTATTGGGGTGATCCTATCTAGTGGGCTTTTACTAAACGCATCACCAAGTGATCAGCTTACTATCCCCACACTCCCACCACCGCCCACGTTTTCGCCACTCCCATCACCGCCGCAGTTGACCGTTCCGCCCATTTTCTCGCAGCCTTCACCACAATTCCTGTCGCAGCTTGGGGCTTTTGCGGGGTTGGTTTCGCTTTTGTGGGTGGTTTTCTCGTCGCTCGTAATCTATGCGTCTGGTCAGCTGCTGATTTTGCTCATGGACATGACTGATTATCAAAAAAAGACGGTGAGCTTGCTGGTCGCTCACCGTACAGCAGGTGGTGGTCAGCAACAGGTTAAGCCATTCTCCGAATGGAAGTTTGGAGATCCATATTAACTTCAGCGTAATGCTCAGCGCCGGTATCGGCAGCCGCTGGCCCATCAGCGCGCCCATAAGGTCAGTTGGCCAGCGAGGAGCTTCTGCCACAATTCAGAGCCCCCCATGGAGGGCTGTACACTTAACCTTCTAAGCTGACAACTTGCTTCTGAATTGGATGATCGTTTCAACCGGGCAGCGACCCATGTTACGGTAGCCGA
>DAOUCY010000188.1:0-4963 GCA_034431625.1 Anaerolineae bacterium
GCACAACTTTTGATTTACCCGGTGGAATTTCACGAGGACGATGCGCTGCTAAAAGAAGCGTATGAGCTTGCGGTTCGTTTCAACCGCCCACGTGCCTATGACAGCCAATATTTGGCGCTGGCAGACCGTCTTCAGTGTGATTTTTGGACAGCTGACGAGCGTCTGGTGAACAGTGTGCAAGCTCAATTCAGCCGCATCCGCTGGCTTGGCTGCTGGACGGCCCTACCAAAACTAACACCGTGAAATAATGCACACCCCTTAGCAAGACTGCTACCCCGAAACTGTAATAGTCGTCAGATTTGACCCGCTGACATTGATACGCTGAATGCATCGGTAAATGTGGAGACCCACACGATGCTTCAGCGTTTTGTTTTTCCAAATTTAGACCATTTAACGGCAAGCCGGAATCTTCCACAGCAAAATCGGGAAAATTCCGGGGTTCGGACTGTACCGATGGTTTAAGGTAAAAATGACGAACGTTTCGTCGTTTTTACCTCAATTGCGTAAAAATGACAAAACACGTCATTTTTACGCACGAATCTCGTCGATTTTGACGACCACCCCACATCGGACTTGTGCTACGCTCGAATCATCAAAAGAGTAAAACAGGGAGAACCAACCGTGCCAGACCTATCTATCCCAGACCCGAATGATGACCGCATTGACCACGTCGCCTTGAGCCAAGTGCTCATCCGAATTGTTGCGCGATTGGAGACCGCGCCGTATACTGATGAAAACAAACGCCAGACCGCCGAGCGGGAACTCGACGATCTGGCTGACCCCGCGAGTGATAACAGCACGCCGCAGGGCTAGGCCGCATTGTACCTCACAGCGCCTTGCTCTTGCCGTATCATTTTCACGGGAGAGCAGGCGCTTTTCTCGTCCGGTCAGACCTTAGGGAGACACCACCATGCCACGCCCTTTGAAGCGGCCTGAGCCGCCGGTTGACCCATACAAGACCCAAGCCCTGCCGGTCGGACGCCCTGCCGCGGTGTATTACCGTCAGTCGTCCGAAGCACAGATTGGCAACATCTCGACCACGCTGCAAACCATCGACATGATCGAGCATCTGCTCCATCACGGTTGGATGCGCGAAAACATTCACATGATCGACATGGACGCGGGCGTCAGTGGCAGCAAGAAGATACGCGAGCGCAAGGGTATGTCGATGCTGTACGACATGATTGAATCGGGTCATATTGGCCTCGTTGCCGCGCAGGATGTAGACCGCTTCTTCCGCGATGTCACGATGATCGAAACCAACATCTTCATCGACGCCTGCAAGCGAAACAACGTGCAGGTCTTGACGCCGCGCATGGTATTCGACTTCGCCCACCCATCGATGGGATTGTCACACATCCGCATGTTCCGTGAGGATTCCCAGCGCGCCGCCGATTACCTCGAATATCAGATTCGTGGTCGCTTGGTGAAGGCGCGCCTCAGCCGCAGCGCCAGCGGCATGTGGGCAGGGCGTCGCATCGCACCCGGTTTCATGGTGGACTGTCGGGAGCGGGTGGACGGCAACCGTAACCCGGACTTCCGCAAGTACAAGCGCTTCGACCTGTATGCCGATGTCGTGCTGCGCTACTTCCAGTTGTTCCGGGAGAAAAGCGGCAACCTTCAGCAGACGTGGCTGCACATTCAGCAGCACGGGCCGATGTTCCCAGCCATCCCAGAGGGTACGGTTCCCGAAGGTTTCCGGGTTACAGATCACCTCAATCGGCGCTCGACTGTCACCAGCGGCTGGACACTGTCGCTGTCGGGACTCATGCGCATGTTGGTCAATGTCACCTATATCGGACACTGGGTGCATTTGGACGCGATTACTCAGTGGGACAATCACGAGGCGATTATCCCGCAAGACCTGTTTATGTACGCCTTTAATCGGCTCTCGCCGACCGATTTCTACGGTGACCCGAACCCCGAATATGTCCCCTACCGCCCGTGGATACGCCATGAGCGCGCTGAACGGGATGTCGAGCCGCCGACCTATTCGGGCATGGTGTACAGCGATGATGTCGAGCTGCGCCCGCACCAGCGCCTCATGACCATCTGGAGTCCCAGCGCCAAGAAGTACCAGTATCAACTGAGCGACTACCCCGTCAAATCCAACGTTTGGAACGTCAAGGCGTTTATCGTTGATGAGCTGATTGGGGCGATGCTGTTGGAGCGTCTGCAAGCGACCACCATCAATGAAGCGGCTTGGGCAGCAGCGCTGGGCAGTGTCGAAACGGTCGAGCAGTCCGAGGTCAGGCGCATCCGGGCGGCCATCCGTCAGGCGGAGGCGACACGCGATAACATCATTGCCAACTTAGGGGTAATCACCAACCCAGAGATTACCGCACGGGCAGAGGCGCATTATGAGGCCGTCGGGCTTGAAATCATCACCCTAGAAGCTGAGCTGGCACGCGCCAAAAGCGGGTCGCGGCGGTCGAAACTGCTGGCCGATGCCCGTCCTGCTTTGCGTGAGGTGATCCAGCGCTGGGATAGGGTGCCGCGTGAAGATAAGCTGAGCTTGTTTACTGCGCTGGCTAAGTACGCCAAAATCACCAAAACCACCAACAAAACCAAGGTCATCACGGTGCATTGGCGTGATGATACCGTCAGCAGCCGCAATACCACACACACGAGTTTGGGGCCGTTCTGGGAAGATGAAGCACTGGACAAACTGCGCCAGATGGTCGAAAGCAACGCCGACCAGTGGGAGATTTTGCGTGCCTTCCCGGAGCATAACTGGCAGGCCATCCAAGCGCGCTACGCCTACAACTTCAACAACCGCCACTGGCCCAAGTCTTACAAGGGCAAGCGCGGGTATGGGAAATATGCGCAGTGGAAAGATACGGTAGAATTTCAGCAGGAGAAGGAAATTCTACATAAATCGGCCACTGTGACTAAGACTTGTCAAACTGCTCTTTATCAGTCCAGGCTCAACGCAGCACCCGTTACTGCCCAAACTGAGTGGGAGCATCCTGCTGGAAACGCCTCCCCACAAAGTTCTGCTGGAGGGTGATGGGGCACGCTTTCCAATAGAAGTCATTGATTTCACCACCACACACTTTCCGCATCAAGCAGGCTGGTATTTGTCATGGGATCCCGAGGACCTAGAACAACCGCTGTTGGGGGATGTGCGTCTATATGTAAACAGCAGACATGCACAGATTGCTTCAGCGGTTTCTGATGTGAAACCTGAAACCGCTGGTATTCGAGAAGCGCTTCGGCTGGATGTTGCTCAAACCTTGATTCGTGGTGCGCTATCAAATCAATCGTTTCTCGATAATCCAGATCGTTTCGCTCCGGGTACGATCGGAGCAGCAGTCAGGGCGATGATTCGCCTCTATTTTGAAGGTTATCAGCTCGAAAGTGTGCATGACTTGACACGATCCCCTCATGATTTTAGCGCACGCTTACAAGAGAAGATGAAGATATTCGCCCATGACCAGTGATCTGTACTACCTCTATCCACGACTGCCTCAGCATATCGCTCAAACAATGGCAGAAAACATAGTCGCACAAACTACAGCCGATTTGATGGATGGATGGGGAACCTCACATCCTGCCGTCACTTTTGCGCCAACCGGAGGTAATCGTATCACTGGGGAACAGCTCAAATTGCTTAGAGCAGCAGTGCTTGCTGCTGCAAGGCGATCCAGTTATCCCGATCCTCCTGACAAGAACTCAGCACGCAGTTTTGATATTGACTGCGCTGTCCTGCTGCATGAAACAATGAGGCTGCATCCTTCGGAAGCATCGCATAATGAGGTTTGGTCATTTCTTGGCTGTGTGCTGCTGCCGGATGTGGTGCGCTGGCGCTTCAACGACAGTACAGACACAGTTCGTTTTGTCGGACGAGAGCGCGGTATGCGGCGGCACGCCTTTGGGCGGTTGTGGTGGCGTGCTTATCTAGCGTACAATCCTCGGTGGAAAGACCCTCACGCGATACTCCGCAGTTTAAATGAAGATGATTTAGTTCAAGTTACCGAGCGCAGTTCAATCGCTGTACGTCCAGCCCTGTTCCGATCCTTCTGCGCGTCATTTGCAGCAGCAGCAAAATCCTATGCTAACCTGCCAAGACGGGATTTAATGCGCGAGGCGAGCAAACGCATGTATCGTCTGTTATCGCTGACGGCAGTTGAAGCTTTGAACGACCAAGAACTGCGCCAGCTAACTGATGAGGTATACTCGAAAACAGCGGATGCATTGAACAAGTTGGCTCAAACACAGCCCTAAACAGGCTGCCAATTTTGCAGGACATGCATATAATAGCAGAATCAAACGAATTGCAATGGACACCAGATGGTTCAAGAAGCAAAGAAGATTTATCAGTTTCAGCAGGCAATGCTAACGTATTGGCGGGAGTTTGGTCGCCATGATCTACCGTGGCGAAATACCGCTGACGCGTGGTGCATTTTGGTTGCTGAAATTCTGCTTCGGAAAACAACATCGGTGCAAGCCTCAGGAGTTTATCAGGTACTTGCTCAATACTCGCCCACTGAAATCGCTTCTTTTGATACAAACGAGCTTTCTAACATTCTTAAGCCTTTGGGTCTGCATCGAGTACGTGCTGAACAGCTTCAACAAATCGCTCGTGCAGTTATTGACTCAGGCGGTGAAATACTGAAGTCTGACGAGATGCTGCGAAAGCTTCCCGGCATTGGTCGTTACATTTCAAATTTGGTGCGGTGCTGCGCGTTTGGTGTTTCGGCACCAGCTATGGATACCAATCTCATCCGTGTGATGAGTCGTGTCTTTGGCTGGGTCTCCAGTTGCAAACGCCCACGAGAAGATCGACTGCTTTGGCAGCGTGCAGAAACCCTTGTTCCTGAAAAAGATGCACGTGATTTTAACTGGGGAATGCTTGATTTCGCCTCCGCCATATGTACCCATCGAAATCCCAAGTGTGAAAACTGCTTAATTAATGAGATTTGCAGCTATTATGTTGCCGTCCGGCAGACACAAGTCATGG
>DAOUCY010000189.1:0-38404 GCA_034431625.1 Anaerolineae bacterium
GACTGTATGCTGACTATTCGCGCTGCTGCTCTCAGCAACACCTTCTACGACCTTTGGAACGCCGCTTAACGCACGAACTTGAAATGCACCCCTTGAAAGGGTTTCATTTTTCTATTCGCCCGCGACTGTGGTAGAGTCAAGAGTATTGAGAGAAAGGAACGGCGATGGAACCACAAACCCGCTTTTCAATGGGAATTCCCCGCGCGTATCCTACCGAGGATCGCTTCGCCTTTTGGCTCGCCACCGGTGACAAGAAGCTGCTGGCCGTCGTCCGCAGCATGAACTGCGTCGCTGCGCTGAAGCGGTCCCGCTCAACTGGTCGCATCGTCGTGCAGATTGATGACAGCCACGATCCTGACGAAGCTTGGCACTGGATCCGCGCGGAACTCGAACAGGCCGTTCATGAAGTCGAACTAGATGACATCTGGCTAGACGCCATCAAATGGATCCTTTGAGCGGCTTCTCCACAGGATTGCCCGCCCATGACCAGCGATCTGATCGATGTTCGGCCCGATGAGCGCTTCGATGAAGCCCGTCTGACCGACTTTCTGCGCGGCAAGCTACCCGGCTCGGAGAATCCGCTGAGCGTCCGGCAGTTCGGCGGCGGAGCGGCAAACCTGACCTACTGGCTGAATTACGGCTCGCACGAATACGTGCTGCGTCGTCCCCCATTGGGTCCAGTCGCGCCGACTGCGCACGACATGTCCCGCGAGTACCGTGTCCTCTCGGTGCTGCATCAGGTTTTTCCGTATGCTCCCCGAGCGTACCTTTTCTGTGACAGCCACGATGTGATCGGCGCGCCATTCTTCGTGATGGAGCGACGGCATGGGGTAGTTGTGCGGCGTTCGCTGCCGCCGGAATACGCGGACTTTCCCGATGCACCCCGCCAGATGAGCGAGGCGTTGGTGGACGCGCTGGCTGATTTCCATGCGGTGGATTACCGTGCTGTGGGGCTGGAAACACTCGGCAAGCCATCGGGATTCATCACACGGCAGATCGAGGGGTGGTACGGCCGCTGGCAGAAAGCACACGACGATCCACTGCCGGAGATGGAGGCCGTCTACGGTTGGCTGCACGATCATCTCCCGCCGGAGAGTGCGCCTTCACTGGTACACAACGACTACAAGCTGGATAACGTCATGCTGGCCGTGGACGATCCAGGGCGGATGGTCGCCATCTTTGATTGGGATATGTGTACGCTAGGCGATCCACTGGCGGATCTAGGGGCACTGCTGACTTATTGGACAGAACCAGACGATCCACCCTTTCTGCAAATGACAGCGATGATGCCAGTTGGTGACCGCCGCTTTTTGACCCGTGCCGAACTGGTCGAACGCTACGCCACACGCAGCGGCCGGGATGTCTCCCACATCCGCTTCTATCATACCCTGGGGCTGTACCGTCTGGTAGTCATCTGCGCCCAGATTTACATCCGCTACCGGCGGGGACAGACGCAGGATCAGCGTTTCGAAAACTTCGGCCTAATGATACCGCTGCTGGCTCAAGCGGCCTACCACACCGCCCTGGGCTGAGATCAGCCGCCCGTGCGGGAAGGTTTCTCCCACGGGTCGAGGCGGCCCTCGATTTCCGTCCGGCCAATGCCGGGGTGCCACTCGTCGCCCAGTGCCCCTGCCTGGCGCGTCAGCACCAGCCCACCCAGATCACGTGCGATGAATTCCAGTAGCTTGGGTTGGATCCAGGTAGCGGCATCTACCTGGACTGCCCGCGCCCCGATGTCCAGAAAGTCGTGCGCGTCCTGCTGTCTGTGGATGCCGCCAGAAGCGATCACAGGAACGGGGAGCTGCTCGGCCAACTGGCCGACAATCCGCAGGATTTGGGGCTTGACCAGCGGCCCGTAAATTCGCCCACTGAGCATCCGGCCGCTGTAAGGATCGCGGGCAGTTCCGCGCGGCGGGGCACAGGCCACCACCGCGCCGGCTCCGGCCTCAGCGACGGCTCCGGCGATGTTGAAGGCATTCTGCACAGGCAGCCGCACCAAAACCGGCTTTTCGGTATTACGGACGGCTGCCGCGGTAATCTGCTGGGCATCCTTCCAGCTAATGTCATCGTTCAGACCGAGTTCTAGCGCGTCGATGGCGTGTTCGGCATCGGCGCGGCTGGCGCACTTGCGAACATGCTCAAAGCTAGTAACAACAATGTGCAGGATTACCGGGATGGACATGGCCTCCCAGGCCTGGCGGTGACGCGCCAGCACTTTACTGATCCCTGGATTGGGCAAGCCAGTATGCATCAGCATCCCGCCATCAAGGTGGACGACGCGCGTCCCCGTAGCTGCTTTGAAGGGGTGATATGTCACCGGTGCAGTGACAAAGGCTCCCAGCTTCTCGTACTGGATCAGCCCGGCATAAGTATCGCCGAAGCCAAGCGTCCCGGCGGCGGGCATCACCGGGTTTTCCACAATCAGGCTGTGTTTGTCCGGCCGGGTGAGTTCAATCGCCATCGTAAGTCCTCGAACCAGTTTATTCAAAGGGCAGCTTAGTCATGTCGATGGCCGGCCCATCCAGGCAGACGGTACAGACTGCGCCTTCACGCAGCGCCACCAGACACGCGCCACAGGCTCCTGTGCCGCAGGGCAGGATTGGCTGGACGACGGCAAAGAGATAGTACTGTGGAATTTCGGCCCGCAGTTCACGGATGCGTGTCCAAATACGCTGCATTCGCCCCGTCTCGTCGTCGGCGCCGACCACCGCAAAAACTTGATCCGCCCAACCGAAAGTCATGACCTGCTTCGGCCAGCCTAGATCATCATCGGCGTGGATGACCTCTACATCCGGCGGCAGAACATGGGTCGGATAGCGCCGCGCTTCCACCCCAGCCAGCACCAGAGTCACGCTCACACGGTTGCTGATGAGCGCAGGCACAGCCATCAGCAGCGGGATCGGCAGCGTCTGGTCAGCAATGAGCAGAACATTGCGGAGGTTGCGCTTGTAGCGGAAGGGCTGGCCAACCGGTCCCAGCAGCGAGACAGCCTGGCCTGGTTCATAGCCCAGGTTACCAGGACGCTCGACTACCAGTTGGCCTTCCAAGATACCAACCGGCCACCACTGTTCCCGCAGATACGGGTCCCAGCGTTCTGGCAGCAGCCGCGCTAACAGAGATTGGCCGGGCTTGATCTGAAGCAGCGATTCCTCCACGGCTAGGTGGAGCCGCTGGACCGAGTCGCTGAGCCTGGAGACGCGCTCGATGATAGCCTGCGTATCGCGCATGGTACGGATGAAATCCTTTGACTGCTGCGTTCAGTATAGCCTTGATTGGAAATCTTGTACTACAACCGCTCCAGCATATTCATCCAGCGCCAGACCAGCACAGTCGCTTCGACATCAGCGCGGTTGTAGGCGCACGCCCGGCGCAGGGCATCATCATCCGCGTCCAGCAGCCAGCCCTGATAATCTGCCCAGCAGCGCAGGGCGCTGTCGTACTCCGGCCAGCGGAAGCCCAGATAGACAGCTACTTTCTTGAGGCCGGTTCCTTTGAATGGCAGCAGGATTGAACGGCGCAGCGCCGCATTCAGATCATAGAGGCGCTCGTCCAGCGCAGCGATGACCGACTCCGGGGCGGTCTTGCGCAGCACGCCTTTCTCGAAGCTGCCCCAATGATGCACTGGTCCGGGCCAAGCAGCGGCAGCCTCGGCGAACAGCTCCCATCCCGTCATTTCATCTGGGACGATCTCAATTTCGCAGTCACCAAACGGGATTGGCTGGCCTTCGTAGCAGCGATCTACTACGCAGATGTGAAAGCAGCCATCCGGCATCTGCCAGCCGAAGCACCAGGGCGTGCCGTCGTCCAACCGGGTTTCTAGATCGAGAACGATACCAGGTTGGCGCGCTTGGTCGGGCAGCGGCGCGCGCATGAACGGAGCAGCAGGGAACATCGCAGCAGTACCTATCTTGTAGTCCAAACGGAATCCACAGCCAATTTCAATATGCCTTCTAGGATAGTCTAGATTGGCTGTGTGCGCAGCCTGTATTTGAGGCGCTGGTTCTGTCCTGAGCCCGCCTAATTCGATTCGGCCAGCGGCCAATCAGCTCGCTGCGACCAGCTTCCAGATGCTGCCGCCGTGATGGACGACATAGAGTTCGCCGAAGTCATCCTCACCGAAGGAGCTGATCACCAATCCGCTCTCCTTGAAGAGGGTAGTTTGCCACGTCCCGCTTGCATCACGAGCGCTGGCCCAGATCAGGCCGGAGCAGTAATCAGCGAAGAGATAGACCCCCTGCAAGTCCGGCAGCGCCGACCCGCGGTAGACATAGCCGCCCGTCACCGAGCAGCCCTGTGAGTGGTTGTACTCGGTGAATGGCGCGGTCAGACCCTCGATGACTGGCTCACCAGAATAGCGGTGCGTGCCCTCCATGATGTTCCAGCCGTAGTTTTCTCCGCCTGGGCTGTCTGCCGGCTGGAAGTTGACCTCTTCCCATTGGTTCTGGCCAACATCGGCAATGTATAGGTCGCCTGTCAGACGATCAAAGCTGAAGCGCCAGGGATTCCGCAGCCCAATTGCCCAGATTTCCGGCAGAAAGCGCGGGTTGTTCGCGTAGGGGTTATCGCCAGGAATGGCATAGGGGACACCACTGTCTACGTCTAGCCGCAGCATCTTGCCAAGGAGCGACTGCGGATTCTGCCCGTAGCGCTGCGGGTCGCCCGCCGAGCCACCGTCACCCATGCCCACATACAGGTAGCCATCCGACCCGAAGGCAATGTCACCGCCGTTGTGATTGGGATAAGGCTGGCCGGCGCGGATGATGTACTCAGCGCTGTTCGGGTCGGCCAGGTTGGGGTTATCTGCCGAGACGCGATAGCGCAGCACGGCGGTATCGCCGTTCACGTCGGTGTAGTTGATAAAGAACTGGCCATTTTCGGCATAGTTCGGATGGAAGGCCAATCCAAGCAGGCCGCGTTCGTTGGCATTACGGCTGACCAAAGCGGAGACATCCAAGAAAGGCGACGACAGCACTACACCATCCTGCATAATCCAGACGCGCCCACCCTGCTCGACGATGAAGAGCCGGTCGAGGCCATCATTCGCCCCAGTGACGAACAGAGGGCGTTCAAAACCACCAGCAATCTGCACCAACGTATAACGGGAACCGTTTGGCGGCCAGACGGGAACAGCCGGCGTCGTATCCTGCGCAGCAGCAGGCAGGCTCAGGCCGAGGAGCAGCAACATACAAATCATCAGCTTACGCATATGATTAAACTCACACTCCTGAATAAACCGGTCGAGTGGGGCTGCCGGACAGATAAGCGCGGCAGTCACCGCGTTTCTACTATAGCGGAAATCGCAGAGCCTCACCTTATGGGGTGGTGAGAAGTGGACTCAAAGCGGTATGAATTGGCTTGATGCCGCGATTCAGGTTCGGCAGGGGAGACTGCGGTACACTGAGAATGACGAACAGCAGAGATGAGATGATCAATGCGATTGAAGAAGTACGACCGGCATGACCCGCACGGGTACAGCTTTGGCGTGTTCCCGACGATTGAACTGCTGAGGCATCAGGCCAGACAGGTACGTGAGGTACTACTGCACTCCAGCGGGGAACGCAACACCGGGATCGCGCAGATCCGGGCGCTGTGCCAGCCGCTTGGTATCCCGGTAAACGTGGATGACAAGCTGGTCGAGCGGCTGGCAGCCAAAGAGAACACCTATGCTTTGGGAGTCTTTGAGAAGTACCACAGCTCATTGAATGCAGCGGCGAATCATGTACTGATCGTACAGCCGGCTGATATGGGCAACCTGGGAACGATTCTGCGGACTCTGCTGGCCTTTGGTCTGCGTGACCTGGCGTTGATTCAACCTGCCGTCGACCACTTCGACCCGCGGGTGATACGGGCATCGATGGGGGCATTGTTTCAAGTGAATACAGCCTACTTCGAAGCCTTCGCAGATTATCAGACGACTTTCGGTGTGGGACGACAATTGTACACTTTCATGCGCGATGGAGCAGAAGGGCTGCCCGCTGTGCGGTTCGATGCGCCCTATACCCTGATCTTCGGTAATGAAAGCAGCGGCCTGCCGGAGTCGTTCCGGCAGGTCGGGATGAGCGTTGCCATTCCACAAAGCGATGCTGTCGATTCGCTCAATCTAGCCGTGGCCGTTGGAATCGGGCTGTATGCGGCTTCACGGTAAGTTGACAGCACACTGTCCAGCAGCGGCGTCACAGGTTGCTAGTACGGTCGAGTTCTTCTGTACGGCGAAGCTGCCCTGCGTCCAGAAAACCCGCTCTGGCGTGAGGTCGACAATGCTGCGGACTGAACGACAGGAGGTGGGCGCGGCCTCGGCAGTGCCGGCGCGGTTGACTTTAAGACATTGGCCGGCTGGGAATGCTTCAAGTGGGAACGAGGAGACGCGCTGCCAGCGTTCGGCTGTCAGATTTCCGGCCTCCCCGGCCAGCGTCAAGCCGCGTAGGTCCACCGGCTGACTGCTGCTGTTGACCAGCGTCAAGGTATTGCGGTTGTAAATAAGCAGGACGTCCGCTAGGCCGCTGAGAACAGCCGTCGCGGCGGGTATGCTGGCTGGTTGTCCAGGCGGCGTATTGGTTGGAAGAAACTGTGGCACAGCGGTAGCCAGAGCAACGCTGGAGGTGGGCAGAACAGTTGGTTGAGTGAGGGCGGGTGTAGACGCTGCCGCGACAGCACTACCAGCCGGAAGGACGACAACGCTGGCCTTGAGATCAACGCTCTGGATAGACTGGGCTGTGCCCTGTGTCACCAGAACAAGGATGTTCTGTCCGGCATTGGCAGGCAGATCAATAACTGCCTTCCAGCTTAGTGTATCGGTCAACGGATGCCCATTGGCATCAAAAAGACGAATCTGCATCGGGGCACTATTGGCCACGGCATAACGCGACTGCTCGGCCGTCAGGTAAAGCTGCCTGCCATCTGCCGAGGCCATGACGGGCAGGACTCCCGGACGCGATCCAAACGTCATCAAAAACAGGTATGTTCCCCGGCCGTTGGGCAGCGCGGTGATCCCAACCTCCCGGTAAGTCGGGCTGAGAGCTGCTTTCTTGTGGATCTCCGAGCCTTTCCAGAAGCGTAGGCCGAACTGCACTGAGCCAACAGCGGCATTCTCTCCGACCTCGATGCGGTCGGCACGGCCATAGCTGGGCCAACCGAGCGCAACCGCTCGCTGGCGGGCATCGCGCCCCTGGGCATCCCGGTGAAATTCGCTCTCGTCATTGATGGTCTTCAGACGGGGCAGCACATAGTTGGCTTGGGCAACCGCCATCTGATTGAGGATCGGATTCATCGCCAGTGGTGCGAGTCCTTCTTGAATACGCCACTCGTTCACTAGGCCGAGCATGGACATAGCAGCGGCTTGATCGTTTTCGGCTTGGGCCGTAGTCAGAGATGGCGAGACGGCGAGGCACAGAGTCATCCAAACGAGGATCGTGAGCAGGCGAAGCGGGAGCCGACCTCGCATGGGGTTGTCTCCTTACAGGTAAACGCCTTCTCATCGTACGCGCAATTGCACCGCAGCGCAACGTGCGTTCTATGAATTTTTCGTCGGTTCCAGCAGAATGACCACCTCACCAGCGACCTTTTCATGAACGGCAGGCAGCCAATGCATATTGTATGGTTGGTATGGGCAGCCCCGCTCAGCAAGGGTCTGAAGGGTGGGACGCAGGTCATAGTAGCCAATACCCAATGACTCGGCCAGCACGGACGTATCCCGCTGCGGGCGCTCCAGATCGAACAAGGCTGTGTCGTTCAAATCGACGTAACGCGGAAAATAGGGAAGATCATCAGGAACGCAGACCTGAACGGAGGCCGGAACCATGATGATCCACAAGCCAGCATTAATGCGATCAGCGATTTGCTTGATGCGGGTCAGACGCTCTCGCACATGCTGTAAAGCGGCTTCATGATCCCAACCCTGCTGTTCAAAGGCACGCAGATTTCCAAACACATAACCGGAGAAGCGGGGCACACCCGTAAGGAATTCGGTGAGGGGTTCGCCGATGCCAAAAGCTAAAAACGCACGGAGGTGATCGAGAGCGACAATGGATGCCGGGGGCGTGACAGTGATTGCCCCGAAACCGATGGAGGCCTGGAACTCGGCGTCACTTACCAACACATCCAGATAGTCGTTAACGAACATCTCGACCAAAATGACATCAGGTTGGTAGAGTGGCGCGAAATGCTCAACTACAGCGGCATACTGGTTTGGGCCGTACCCCGTGATGGCGAAGTTGAGGACTTCGGCTCCTCGGTTCGACGAAATGGCGTTCAACTGGGATTCCAGCAGGCGCGGCCAGGACTTGTCTGTATCGACTCCCTCTGCGCTGGAAAAAGCGTCACCCGTCACCAGAATGCGAAGCGTACCGGGTGTGCGGGCAGTAGGATACTCCGGCCCTGGAAAGCCCAGACTGTTAGCAGCAAGGGTATAGTCATAGGTCTGCCAGCGCAAATTCGTGACACTGTTGGGGATCAAATGCCACCCGAACTGGGCACTTGGCATCAAGGAAGGGCGTTCTCCCCAACCGCGCACCTCCTGTGGGTTGAACTGCCGGACCAGCAGCTCCGCGCCAATTAGAAGTGCGACAGTCAGTCCTGCGGCCAATGCCATCACGACCCCAGCACGGACCCAACCCCAACGCTTGAAGCTGCGAGTGATAATCCTTTGTACCTGGGTCGCAGCCTGCTCTAGGAACAGCGCGAAGGGTATGGTGACTAGAAAAGCGGCCAAGCCGCCGATGATGCCGCGCGGAAGGTTGGCGAGCAGATTGGCACCCAAGGTAGCAGGAACCAGCGTGTTGACAAAAGGATGGTGCATGAGAAACAACGAATTGGTGTGCTGCCCGATCCACTTGAGTCCCCTGCCCCAGGCGCGGGTTGGCTCATCCTGTTGACGCCACACCGCATACAAGGGGATGAACAAACCCGCACCGATCATAAACAAGGCAAAGGTCATCCCCATCAAGTCGAATGACAGAATCGTGCCGCCGATGAGCAGCAGTGCCGCTAGCCCTAGGCCGGGAGGCCCAGCCAGCCAGCGATCTACACGGGTGTGATAGTCACGCAGCCAAACTGCCAGCACCATACCGAAGACGAACTCTGGCAGCCGTGTGATGAAGACCGCCCCTCGCGACCACATATCCAGATAGAGGCTATCGCTCAGCAGCCAGAGTCCGGCTGCACGGACTCCAAAAGCTACTACGGCGCAGACGATCAGAAAGCGATTGGCGCCAATCCGCCGGAGCAGCCACCACAACAGCGGATAAACCAGATAGAGCTGTACGATCAAGGTGATGTACCACCAAGAAGGCGAAATGGAGTAGAACGATGCTGGGGTCAGCCGGAATCCGGTTAGGCTCAGGTAGAATGTCAGGCTAGTGTGGCGGACTTCGAGCGTCAGCAGCACGAGAGCCAAGATCAAAAAGATGAGGTGCGCCATCCAATAGGGCGGGTAAATGCGTTCAAAGCGGCGGAGATAGAAAGACCGCAGCGGCAGAACTGCACCGGTTCCTTTCTGCAGAAGCCCCCAAGTCAATCCAAAGCCGCTGACGATCAAAAACAACTGCACGCCGTGATCCCCGAACCAGCCCAGATAGCGCAGCAGGTTGGCCGGGATATCCCAGGCGCTGAGACCCGTGAGCGGCGCGAACTGCGCGATTCGCTCAGCAATTGAGGGCCAATTGAGGCCGGGATTGCCAAAAGCGGCGTAACCAAACACACGCTCGAAGATGTGAACCAGCACGATCCAGATCAGAGCAACGGCGCGTACGTACTCCACCCAAACCATCCGAACCGGCGTGGATGATCTTTCGGATTGGGAGCGACTGGGTGACTGCATAGGAACTCCAAGATGGTCGTGGATGAACGTGCTTTATGATAGTCGCAGTTGGACAGATAGACGAGGAACGCACACCGTTTCAGCCATTCTGGATTAGGGATGCGAACAAAGTCTGCCCAGAAAGCGACCTGCCAGCGGTGTATACTTGGCGCGTATGATCGAAAAAGTGAACACCGAAACGGAGGCCCTATGTTCCGCCGCTTGCCTTTGTTCGTCAGCTTGATGTTTGCGCTGCTGGTTTGCGCGCTGCCAGTTCTGGCACAGGATGCGCCGGGGCCAATCAATGCGGCACTGGCCGATCTCAGCAGCCGGGTTGGACGCAGTATCACCCTGAGGGATTTGCAGAGTTGGTCGTATGTGCAGTCGAACTTCCCTTCAAGCGCACTGGGCTGCCCGCAGCCGGGCGTGATGTACAGCGATGTCGTCACCGGCGGATTCCAGTTCACACTGGTCTATGGTGAAACCAGCTACGACTACCGCGTATCCAATGACCAACGCATCGTCATCCTGTGCGGGACCACACCCGCTGCCGCGCCGACTCCGGCCTGCCCGCCCGCAGGCGATCCGGATTATCTGCCTCCGCGCCTGGTTGTTGGGACGCAGGCACGTGTCGAGACTGGCGGGCTTCCGAATTTGCTGCGGGACCAGCCGGGTTCGAGCGGACGGCTGCTGGGACAGATTCCATCAGGTGATATTTTCACCGTGCTGGATGGCCCCCGGTGCAGCCTGCTGGATAAAATCATCTGGTGGCAGGTCAACTACAACGACACGATTGGTTGGACGGCGGAAGGCGATGATGGCGATTACTGGCTGGAACCGCTGAATCTGGTGGGGACGCCCCTCAGTATCAACGAAGCCCAGCCGTTGAGCGCGGCCAATATCACGCTGGCTGTGCCGCTGGTGATCGCGGCAGAACCGGCAGCGGTTTCGGCAGACGGGCAGCGTGCTGCTGCCGTCACACCGGATGGACGCGGCATCGCCGTCACCGATACCGCCTCTGGAACGATTCTGTACACAGTTGGCAACCTGCCGAGCCTGGTCACAGCACTGGCCTTCCAACCGGGACAAAATGGACTGCTGGCGGCAGGGTTAGATATTGGCAGCATCCTGCTCTTCGATATGCGGACAAGCGGGATGCTGACGCAGGTACGAACATTGGGAGCGCATCAAGGCGCAGTCAATGCACTGGCATTCAGCCCGAATGGGAAGCTGCTGGCAAGCGGCAGCGCCGATACAACTGTCCGCGTCTGGGACCCGAACAACCCGCAGGCACTCCAGACGCTCAGCGGGCATACTGCGCCAGTGACTAATATTGCTTTTAGTACAGATGGCACGGTGCTGATTTCGCGCGGCGAGAAGGTAATCATTTGGGGTCTGCCTTCGGCAGGTTGAAGCCGCGATAGAAACAAAAGGTGGGATCATAATGATCCCGCTTGAGCTACCATAAGGAGATGGCTGGTCTACTCCAATGCAGGTGAAGGCTGCGGTGAGCTACTGGTTGGAGCCGCAGCAGGCTGGTCGACATGGCTTTTCTTAAGGAAAAACGCCACTGTATTGAGCAGCTCAGTCTTCATGACAGGTTTTGCAAGATAGCCATCGCAACCAGAGGCCAGAGCAGTTTCGCGGTCGCCATGCATGGCATTGGCGGTCAAAGCGATGATTGGAATCAGCGCCGTGTCTGGAGCGGCTTTCAAGCGTTGAGTAGCCTCTAGGCCACTGATATCGGGCAGATTGACATCCATCAGGATCAGATCAGGCCTTTCCTGCTGGGCGGCAGCCAGTCCACTGAGGCCATCGACAGCCTCGATGACTGCATATCCTGATGCCACCAGAATCTTCCGCACCAACCGCATGTTCTGGGGATTATCTTCTACATATAGGATCTTTGCCATGCTGGCTCCAGAGATTCCAACGCTTCTGAAATGATTATCAGATATAGTTGCACGAGCGTCAAGCAGGCGAGCGTTAACGTTTTAGGGAGAATAATAATAATATCAAGGGAGTGCTCGAATACGGGCGATCAGCGCAGATGTGCTGTGATCAGGCAGATAATCAATCAAAGCGACGCGGCCACCGTAGGACTCAACAGTGGGACGTTCTGGCAGGATTTTGTGAGCGTAGTCACCACCCTTGGCGTAAATATCTGGCTGGAGGGCGCGAAGAAGTTCATCAGCGGTGTCGTCCTCGAAGATCACAACCACCGAGACCGGAATCAATGCAGCCAGCAGCCGCGCCCGTTCAGCAGCGGGGACGAGCGGACGACCAGGGCCTTTCAGCCGGGCCGTACTGCTATCACCGTTCAAGCCGATGTACAGCGCATCGCCGAGCGCGCGTGCTTTCTCCAGATAATCAAGATGACCGACGTGCAGCAGATCAAAATGACCGTTGGTGAAAACCAGGCGCTGGCCAGCTCCGCGCAGGGCGGCGCGGGCCGCCTGAGCTGCTTCCAAGGTGAGGATGTTTCCCATAAGTTTGGCTGTCTTTGATCTTTGTGATTTGTTGATCTGCTTTCGTTGGGCGGTTGTAAGGCCTTGCGGGTAAGTTTAGCATGAAAGACTGAACTTCTCCGACGAAGGGTTTGCAATTTCGTTATGATCCAAAGGCGGGAGACAACCGCTATAATGCAGGGTAGAACGTCCCTAGCATGCGCCGAATCTCAAACCGGCTGTACCAGGGGATGATCTCAGGAGCAATAAATATGCCCAAGACTGTGGTCGTGCTGCCGACTTATAACGAGAAAGAGAATCTGCTGCTGATGATCGACGCGCTGTTTGCTCTGCCCGTTGATAATCTCCATGTGCTGGTGGTGGACGACAACTCGCCAGACGGCACAGGCAGAATCGCTGATGAACGGGCAGCGGCAGATCCGCGTGTGACGGTACTGCATCGCACCGAAAAAAACGGCCTAGGGCCAGCCTACATCGCCGGATTCAAGCGGGCCCTGACTACTGACGCTGATTACATCATCCAGATGGACTGTGATTTTTCGCACCAGCCCAAGTACGTGCTCGATCTGTTAAAGGCCATCGAGTCGAATGATCTGGTCATTGCTTCGCGCTTCATCAAAGGCGGCAGCGTCGATGAAAGTTGGAGTCCATATCGCAAGCTGCTAAGCTGGTTTGCGAACCGAGTCTATACACCGCTGATCTTGGGTATCCCGCTCTATGACGCGACGGGCGGCTTCCGCATCTGGCGGCGCAGCACGCTGATCGGCCTGGACCTCGACCGCATCCGCTCGAATGGATATGTCTTCCAAGTGGAGATGGCTTACGTTGCGCACCGTTTGGGCTTCCGGGTCAAGGAAATCCCGATTTACTTTCCAGACCGCAAGCTGGGAACGTCTAAAATGGACATCCGCATCCAGATCGAAGCCGCTGTGCGCGTCTGGCAGGTGATGCAGCGGCATCGCTCTTTAACTCCACAGATGCGCCGCACCACGGCCTATACATAATGTCCGTTCGCGGATGAGAAAGCAGCCAGCGAACAGGGATCAGACGGCAAACAAAAATCCCTCTCGCTTTGGAGAGGGATTGGAAGTTCGTGGCAACTAGACCGCGTAGCGCTGCGGCATGGGCTTCTCTTCGATATGGTAGATGCTCAGCCCACGCTTCATATAGTTACTGAGCGCGTTGGGGCCGTCCAAGTTGCAGGTATGCACCCAGACGCGCTTCGCTCCACCTTCCCAGGCCTTGGCGATGCCGTAGCTGAGCAAGTGCTTTCCGTAGCCACAGCCGATGTATTCCGGGCGAAGGCCGAAATAGGCGATCTCGGTGTCATCCCCGTCTTTCGCCAGTTCGACGTACCCCGCCGGCACGCCATCCACGACCAGCACATAGATTGAGATGCCCGGTTTGGAGATAGCCGCGTAAAGTTCCTCTTCTGGAATCACCAGACGGTCGCGCCAGCGCCATACGCGCCCCACTTCGGAGTAAAGGAATTTGTAGAAGGTGACATCCGGTTTTTGCATCGGGATGATCTGCACACGCGGGTCATCCACGAATGCCGGGCGAAACTGAGATGGATCGGTCATTTCCAGGTAGGTGGTGACGAGCATATCGGGAACCGCCAGAGCAACCACGACACATCATCTCCCTGAAAAGTAGGTGCCGAACAGAATTCGGCAATTATGAACTGCTGAGGCGGCCAGACCACATGGTATAATCCGCTGAAAATGCCCGATTGTTTTCAGGTAGTTTGTGACAAACGCCTAGATTGTCCACCAGATACTTCAGAGGTTTTTGACATGGATTTCGCATTGAGTGAGGAACACGTCCAGGCGCGGAAGATGGTGCGCGACTTTGCCCAGAAAGAGGTTATGCCCATCATCGGCGAATGGGACCGACGGCAGGAGATGAATCCAGCCTTTCTGCCGCGTATGGCTGAACTGGGAATCCTGGGCATCTGCATCCCGGTACGCTACGGCGGACAGGGCTTCGACTACATCACCCTCGGTTTGGTTTGCGAGGAACTGGAACGGGCTGACACGCACCTACGGGTTGTGATGTCGGTGCATATGGGGCTGAACAGCCTGGCGCTGCTCCAATGGGGCACAGAAGAGCAGAAGCAGCGCTTCCTCGTCCCTCAGGCATGTGGTGAGAAGTACGCCGGCTTCTGCCTGACGGAGCCGGGCGCCGGCAGCGATCCAGCCAACATGGTCGCCACCGCCCGTAAGGTCGGCGACAAATACATCCTCAACGGCGAGAAAATGTGGATCAGCCTAGCGACCAAGGCGCACCATTTCCTCGTGTTCGCCAAGACTGATCCAAGCGCGGGATCACGCGGGATCACGGCCTTCATCATTACCAACGACATGCCTGGCGTCATCACCGGAGATATTCACGGCAAACTCGGTGTCCGCGCCGGATCGACGGGGTGGGTAAAGATGGAGGATGTGGAAGTTCCGGCGGCCAACCGCCTCGGCGAGGAGGGTGAAGGCTTCAAGATCGCCATGTCCTGCCTGGACAACGGGCGCTACACCGTCGGCAGCGGCGCGACCGGCTTGATCCGCGCTTGCCTGGAAGAAAGCATCGCCTATGCGCAGAGCCGTGAAACCTTTGGCGTGCCGATCTCGCATCACCAGCTCATTAAGCAGAAGATCGCCTTTATGCAGCAGTGGTACGACTGCGCCTTTCTGCTGAATATGCGCGTCGGCTGGATGAAGAACCAGGGCATCCGCAATACCCGCGAGACCAGCCTAGCCAAGTGGTATGCCACTGATCACAGTGTGAAAGCCGCGTTGGAGGCGGTCCAGGTGCATGGCGCCTACGGCTTCAGCGATGAATACCCGGTGGAGCGCTATCTGCGGAACAGCAAGGGCGCAGTCATCTACGAAGGAACCAGCGAGATTCACCAGTTGATGCAGGCCGATTACGCTTTCGGCTTCCGCGATGATCGTCCGCTGCGCTGCGAACTTCCCGCCTATGATGCGGAATTCTGGCAGGCCGAAGCTGTCGCCGGATAGTGCGAAGGAGCCTTCACCGTGACCCAAATCGGCTTGATGATCGAAGGACAGTGGGGCCTCACCTGGGAGCGTTGGGGCCGTCTCCTCCAGGCAGCCGATTCGCTCGGCTATCAGTGCCTCTTCCGTTCTGACCACTACACCATCGGCCCCCCAGACGAAGACTCGCTGGAAACTTGGGTCTCCCTCACCTACGCTGCCAGCCACACTCAGCGCATTGAGTTTGGCCCGCTCGTTGCCCCCACCACCTTCCGGCATCCTGCCTTGACCGTCCGCATGGCCGCTGCCGTTGATGACCTCAGCGGCGGGCGGCTTGTCCTCGGTTTGGGCACAGGCTGGCATGAGCGTGAACACAAGCAGTTTGGCATCCCCTTCTATGATTTTCCCACCCGATATGCCATGCTGGAAGAAGCTCTGGAGGTCACTACCCGACTCCTGCGGAGCGAGTCCCCTGTCAGCACGTCCGGCAAGTATTTCCCGCTACATGAAGCTATTCTGCTCCCGCGTCCTAAACGTCCCGGCGGCCCGCCTATCTTGATTGGCGGCAACGGCCCCAAGAAAACTCTGCCCCTAGTCGCCCAGTATGCCGATGAGTGGAATGCCGTCTACCTTACATCCCAGGGCGTCCGCGAACGCAACGCTCTGCTGGATGAGCTGCTTGTCAAAGGGGGTCGCCAACCAACAGATGTCAAGCGCTCTCTCATGACTCAGATGGTCTTCGGTACGACCGAGGCTGAAGTCCGTGCAAAACTTGCCAAGTCCCCTGAACCTAGCGACAAGCTCCTCGAATGGAACCGGGTGGTGGGCACACCACAGCAGGTCGTCGACCAGATTGGCGCCTATGTCGAAGCTGGCGTCCAGCGCTTCATGTTCATGTGGCGCGACCAGACCGACCTGGACGGCATCGAAAAATTCGCTCAGACTGTTCTGCCGCACTTCCACAAGGCCTGATGTGAAGCCACAGCGTGCCTTCACGAGGTGGGGTCAATGGCTCTTCGCGGGAGCCTTGCTCCTACTGGCTTTTCCGGTCATCGCGCAGTCTGAACCGACTCTGGCGGATTTCTGGGATGGCCGCGCCGAGTGGATCATGCAGACCGCCGATGTCGGCCTGCCTATCGGGGAGAGCGACACGATCCTTCGACCTGACGGTGAGTATTGGTCCTACCTGCACGCCAGCGACCAATCCGCCGGCATCGTCGACCAGTGCGGCGAGCCGGTCGCTTTCCCCGGCTGCCTGACGCTCTGGCGCAGTGTTGATGACGCGCAGTCCTTCGCACTGGCTGAACCGGTCTGCCTGCTGCCCTGCCAATCCTGCCCCTGCGACGATGTCCGCGACCACATTACCGCCCAGCAGTACCCCCGTGTAGCTGTCGCCGAGGACGGCCAACACATCCTGGCCTACGAATGGCATGCTCAGGTAATGCTGCGCCGTTCTGATGACGGTCTGAACTGGTCGGACTGGTCGTATTTGCTCACACCCGGCGGAACCTGGCCAAGTTCGTATGCACCTTGTACCCCGATTGAGAAGATCGGCCCACACCCCAATATTCGCGGCGAAGTTCACGATTGTCTGGTCGGCGCTCCACCTGGCCTGTACATCGATGGTGACACTCTGTATGTCTTCGTCGCTACCGGTTCTGCACCTGGTCACATGCGCTGCTACAAAGGCGACCGCCGTGGCGACCTGGGCCGCCTTGAGCGCTGTCAGACTGACCCGCTTTTCGAGGGTGCAAGCAAATATGGGCCGACTGAGATCACTTCTGGCCCGGAGATTGCCGCTTACTTTGACTTCCGGTACGTCAGTTCAGCGGAGGTAGTGAAAGTCGGCAACCACTACTACATGGCCTACGAGGGTATCCGCGGCCCAGACCAGCTTGAGCGCGGCATGGATACCCAGTTCGGGCTGGGTTTTGCTCGCTCGACTACTGACGCCATCGACGGCCCGTGGGAGAAATATCCCGGCAACCCGGTGATTCAACCGGTCAGTTTCAATTGGGGCATAGGTCACGCCGATTTGCTGCTCATCGACGGCCAGACCGTGATGATTACGGCCACATCGCAGGAGACACGCGGTCGCTATATTCTACGCTGGAAGTGAAGGATTGGGGACTGGACAGAGTAACAGGGCGGTGGCACAAAGCGCCGTACCACCCGCATGGGAGGTTCTGCTGAAAAGAGGGAGATGTTCACGCCGTGCGGGCAGGCTCGGCTGCCTGAAGACGCCAGCCACGTGAACGGCGAGCCAGTTTCCGGCGCTGCTGGTTCAACCGCCGCACCATCTCCAGATCGATCCGCATCGCCGGGACTTCGACGGCAACGGGCTGAAGCGCGGGCGCGTTCTGGAAGGCGGCCAGCGCCGGATAGTCATATCCAGACGCTGTTGAACAGTCGATGGCGAAACTATGGTGTCCCCGGCAGTTCGGCTGACCGCAGTGATACAGTGCCATAATTCCCGTTCCTTTCAACCTATATTCAAACAAGATGTTGACGATGTAAGTACATTGATACTCAAAGCATAAAGGAAACTGCTCAAGCGCGAACCCCACATTTCGAGGGGGAGTTGCCCACAAAGTGAATCATCCCCTTGACATCTGGCTCATGGGTTGAGGTTTGAATCGCAGCGGGCTTCTGTTCGGCGGGTGGCTTTGACAGGCTCTGCCTGCACCGAATAGACTTGGCACAACTTGCCGCCACGGGACCGTCATTCGGCTGTCCTGCGTGTCTTCACAGGAGAAAGTCATCATGTCCGATGTTCCGTTCAGCTTCAAAATGCCCACCGGATCACTGGTTGAATCCGAGTGGAACAACCACATTGTCCGGCGGTTGTCGTCGATGAAAGGGATGTACCTCGACCAGGCCGCCTACGAGACGATGCTGGCGCAAGGCGACAGCATTCACTACGAGGTCTTTGAGATCAAGCGCCCGCACGAGGCCGGCGAGATGCTCCAGGGCGTCTCGGTGATTCATCCCGGCAAAGTTGGTGACGAGTACTTCATGACTAAAGGGCACTTCCACGAAGTGCTGGAGACGGGTGAAGTTTATTACTGCCTGCGCGGCCAGGGCATGATGGTCATGGAAACACCGGAGGGCGAATCGGCTGTGCTGGAGTTCCATCCCGGTGATGTCCTGTATGTTCTGCCGCGCTGGGCGCACCGTTCGGTAAACACCAGCCTGACCGAAGACTTGGTTTTTTACTTCGTCTATCCGGGCAATGCTGGACATAACTATGGCACGATTGAGCAGCAGGGCTTCCGCAAGCTGGTCGTTGAGCGCAATGGCCGCCCGGCTGTCATCGACAACCCGCGCTGGAAAAAGGGCAGCTAAACCGAGCGCGGTGGAACGGTTGCGGGATCGCTCAAGCTGTGTTATGTTGGGCGTGCTGTCAGCCCATAAGTGCGAACGAACCTGACCGATGAAGACCGTCATGATATGCCTGTGTACCGGTTGCTGCAACACCCGCATGAGCGCTGTGTGGTCTGTGGCTGCGTCGCTTTAGACGCCTTGGAATACGGATGCTTCAAGCCCTGACACAGCGTGTCGGGGCTTTTCATTTCGGGGCGGTTCATGCACTTGGAGATGACAGCCGAATTGATCTGACTGCCGCCGCGTGCGGCTAGAGTCCGGTTTGCGGACAAGGAGCAGCGAGTGTGAAACGACATGTGTTGGTGATCCTAGGACTGCTGTTGGCTCTCATTCTGTCGGTCCCTGCGCTGGCCGCTGGGCCGGTCTACAAGGACCTACCTGACCTGGGTGGGCGGGAAGTGGTGTTCGCGGTCGAGAACCTGTACCCGCACTTCCAATTCGAGGACTCGGAGACCGGGCTGGCGATTGGCTACGAGTACGACTTCATCGCAGAGCTGGCGAAGCGGCTCAACTTCGTGCCGGTGTACCAGCGCACCAGCTTTGATGTGCTGATCGCCGCGGTGGGCGACAAGCAGTACGATGCCGGCATCACCGGCATCAGCATCCGCGAAGAGCGCAAGTCGATTGTCGCCTTCAGCGATCCCTACATCAACCTCGACCAGTACCTCCTGGTGCGCAAGGACGAAGACCGCTTCACCTCGCTCGACGAGTTCGCCGCCAACCCCGAACTCAAGCTCGGTGTTCAGGCGGGCACCTCCGGCTTCTTCGTCACTGACGGCGCCGTCCCGGAGGATCGCCGCGTCGTCTTCAACGAGTTCGGCGCACTGGTGCAGGCCCTCATCGCTGGTGACATCGATGCCATGCCGGCTGACGCTTCGGCTGCGGCAGGCTTCATCAGCACCACAGCGGACGCGGTCAAGCTGGTCGGCGAGGCGATCTCCAAGGACGAGTTCGGCATCATCTTCCCGCTGGGGAGCGATCTGGTGGCTCCGTTCAACGCTGCCATTGCCAGCGTCAAGGCCGACGGCTTCCTCGACTACCTCTACCACAAGTGGTTCTTTGACTTCAAGCCGGCCTCGTAACGCCGCGCGGTGAACCGGAAAGCCGGGGCAGACCACTTCGCCCCGGCTGTCTGGTTGTGGGGTATATTCTCCTCCCAAACCCATCCAGTGGTGTGTGGATTCACCTATGAGCTTGTTCCCGCCTGCGCCCACCCAACCGGACTCGTCTGTGCCGCCGCGCTTCTACAAGCGCAACCTGCTGATCCGCCGTTTGTCACGCGCCCCGTGGTGGCTGCTGATGGCCGCGCTGCTGATCCTGCTCTTCGCGATGTCGGCTTCGTCCGACAAAACCTACCAAGAAATCTGGAGACAGGTCAGTCAAGGGATCGGCATCACCATCTCGGTCAGCATCGCTGCTTACGGGCTGGCGCTGCTGCTGGGGCTGGCGGTGGCACTGCTGCGGCGCTCCCACAATGTGGTGATCTACCAAGTGGCGACCTTTTACGTGGAAGTGATCCGGGGCATTCCCACGCTGGTGCTGGTGTACTACATCGTGCTGGCGCTTGTCCCGGAGATGGTGCGGTTAGGCAACGAACTGGGCGGGTGGATGACGACTAACGGCGTGCTGCCCTCGGTTGGCACTTCGCTGGCGGCGCTGCGCACGCGCGATATCGACAACAGCTACCGCGCCATCCTGGGGCTGACGATCTCCTACAGCGCTTTCCTTTCAGAAATCTTCCGCGCGGGGATCGAGAGCATCAGCGAAGGGCAGCGCGAAGCGGGCATGAGCTTGGGGATGTCCCGCTGGCAAATCCTGCGCCACATCATCCTGCCGCAGGCCTTCCGGAATGTGCTGCCGCCGCTGGCGAACGACTTCATCGCCATGCTGAAGGAAAGCTCGTTGGTATCGATTGTCGGCGTCGAGGACATCACCCGGCAGGGGGCGACCTACGCCTCGGCCAACTTCACGTTCTTCAAGAGCTACAACGTGGTCGCGCTGACCTATCTGGTGCTGACGCTGACGCTGGCCTCGCTGGTCAAGCTGATGGAGGTCTACCTCGACCGGGGCAAGACACGCTCGAAGTGATGCCGGCTTACATGTAGCCCATCCGCTTGGGCTTGAGGCTGCGCGGGGCGTCCTCGACCTGGGCGGCAAGCTGCGCTGCCAGATGCCCCTGCACGGCGATCATGAGAGGCGGCGCGGCTACCCAGCCGATGCAGGGAATGCTGCCGATGATGCCGATGACGAAGTTGGCGACGAAGGCGAACACCATCCAGGTCAAGGTGACTCCTAACCTGCGGTAGAGGGTATTGAACAGGTCGCCGAACTGGAAGAAGACACCGATGTTGCCTTCATCGGCAAAGCGGGCTGCTCCCAGGGTGAGCATCGGCCAGATGACCAGGCTGTAGACGAGCAGCAGGGGCATGAGGCAGCAGGAGACAGCCAGGCTGAGCGTCCCCATGACGAAGCCGCCGTCCCCACTCCCGCCCAGCAGTGACAGGCCAGAGAAACAGCAGGAGAGCACCAAAACCGGCAGCAAGTAGACGAAGTAGGCGGCCATGACGCTGCCGCCTTTGCGGATTTTCTCGCCGTAGTCATCCCAGCGCGGCAGGGGAAGGGGCTGGCCGTCGCGCACATTGCGGATCAGTTCCACCTGGTAGCCGAGCAGCGCCGCCCAGCCCACCAACCCAATCAACAGCGGGGTGGTAATGATCGCCCCAAAGCCGATGACGGCTGCGATGAGCAGCTTGGATGTCCATTCTGGATCTTCGAAGATGTAGCTGAAGGCGCGACCAAGTTCCACTCTCTACCCCCTTATATGCTGCCGTCATTTAACGGGTGGCCGTTTCTGGCGCATCCGATAAGCTCAGACGACTTCGCATCACCTCATCCCCCGCTCCCTCTCCATACATGGAGGGGGAGCTAAGCGAAGCGGGGTGAGGTCAAATGAAGCCACGCTGACTTACCGGATGAACCATTTCTCGCCGACCGAAAAAATGCAGTGAAGAATGAGAAATGATAAGAATGATAAGAATAAGAATCGGCTTTGTGATAAGAATTCTCAACTGCCCTCGCCGTGCAGCCAGTCTCCCCCGCTGCGCAGGGAGGCTAACGGACGCCAAAAATGGCGTTCCTACTCCTACGATAGCACAAAATGAGCGGTTTAGGGTGACATTTTGGTAACTCTTTGGAAGGGATTAGAGATTTGGGATTGGGAATTGGGGAAGGCAGAGGTGCAGAGGAATTCGGGGAGGAGACGCCCGGTCATTTCATGGCCGGGCTAGAGATTAGAGGATGTGAAACCACTAAGAGATTGAAACTGCCGGAACTGGGACTAGGGCGATACCCCCGCGGCCTCGACCGCACGGCGCATCCGCTCGATGATTTCCAGCAGACGATCACGGGATGTGCCATAGTTGACCCGCACGAAGCCGCGACCGGCTTCCCCGAAAGCCGCGCCGTCGTTGAAGGCCACCCGCGCCTGCTCCAGAAAGAACTGATACGGACTGGCCGCCGGCAGCGGCACATCGCGCCAATCCAACCAGGCCAGGAAGGTCGCTTCCGGGACGGTGCAGCGCACGTGCGGGAAGAGTTCGTGTACAGCAGCGGTCAGGGTATCCCGATTCTCGCGCAGGTAGACCAGCAGCGCATCCAGCCAGGGTTGGGACTCTGGACTGTAGGCAGCCAACGCCCCGGCGAAACTCAAGGGGCCGGGATGGGACATATAGAAGGCGGTGGCCTTTTCGAAGCGCTGGCGCACTTCCGGATTGGTCGCGATCACGAATCCCAGCCCCAACCCCGGCATGTTGAAGGTCTTGCTCGGAGCCATCATCGTGAGCGTCTGGGCGGCAACCTCCGGCCCCAGCGCGGCGATGGGGATATGGGACTGGCCGTCCAGCAGCACATCGCAGTGGATTTCATCGGCGCCGATCAGCAGCTTGTGGCGCAGGCAGAACTCGGCCAGGCGCTCCAGTTCTGGGCGCGTCCAGCTCCGCCCGACGGGATTATGCGGGCTGCACAGCAGAAAGATGCGGCTGCGGGGGGTGATGGCCGCCTCCAGGGCGTCAAAGTCGATCTCGTAATGCATCCGCCCGCCCGCCTCCATTCGCACCGCAAGATCAACGGTGCGGGTGATGCGGCCGCCGTTGGTCGGAGCGTTCAGGAATGGGGGATATACCGGCGTGGTCATCAGCACTTCGTCGCCCGGCTCAGCATAGGCCAAACAGGTGAAGTTGAGTGTGCTGACCAAGTTGGGAACAAAAATGATGTGGTTCGGTTCGACAGCCCAACCGTAGCGCTCGGCCATCCGGTGCACTAACACGTCCCGCAGCGGCGGCGAATCGAAGTGGTAGCCGAAGATACCGTGATCGACAGCCTCGCGCAGGGCGCGCAGCACAGGCTCTGGGGCCTGGAAATCCATGTCGGCAACCCAGGCCGGCAGCACATCTTCAGGATACAGGCTCCACTTGAAGGAGCCGGTATGGCGGCGGTCAATATTCGCGTCGAAAGGCACGGCCAGCGTCATGAGCGTCGGTTATCCTTGTGGGGTTATAATGCTGGATTATAACAACTTTTCCTGCTTGAGCTTCTTGCCCGGCGCGGCCGGGCGGTGTTCCTGCTTGAAGGTATCCGCCTGCGCCAGGATGCCCTGTGCGCTGAGCCGCCCGCTTTCCCCTTCCGTGCCGAGCATGGCGGCCAGTTCGTTGATGCGCTGGACTTCATCATCCAGAGCGGTCACGATGGTCATGGTGCGGTCGCCTTTGACGTTTTTGGTGACATGGTAGTGCTTGTCGCCGTACCCGGCCAACTGCGCCAGGTGCGTCACCACCAAGACCTGATGCCCGTGGGAGAGTGACCAGAGCTTCTCGCCGACGACGCTGCCCACGCGCCCGCCGATCCCGGTATCGATTTCATCGAAGATGAGCGTAGGCGTCTGGTCGGCCAGCGCCAGCACCCGCTTGAGGGCCAGCATGATGCGCGCCATCTCGCCGCCAGAAGCCACCTTCGCCAGCGGGCGCAGCGGTTCGCCAGGGTTAGCACTCATCAGGAATTCGACCTCATCCACCCCTGTGTGGGTGAAGGCATAGCGCTTGTCGCCGATAAAGCAACCGTTGGGGTCTTCACGCCGTTCGATGGAAACCTTGAACTGCGCCCGTTCCATCCGCAGATCGCCCAATTCAGCCACAACGCGCTCGCTCATTTTTTGCCCCATCATCTGGCGCACTTTGCTGATCCGGTCGGAGACTTCGCCGACATGGTGCAGCAGCTTGTCTTCATCGGCGCGGAGCTTTTCCAAACGCTCATCGCTGTTTTCGATGTTTTCGAGTTCTTTGCGGGCTTTCTCGGCATATTGCAGCACCGCTTCGATGCTTGCGCCATAGCGCCGGCGCAGCTTGTTGATGAGTTCCAGGCGTTCCTCGACCTCATCCAGACGATCAGGGTTATATTCCACCCGGTCAGCGTAGCGCCGCAAGGCCAGCGCCAGCTCTTCGGCCTCCACGCTGAGCTGGTCAGCTAGTTCGGCGTCTTCCTTCATATCGGCATCGATGTTCGCCAGTTTGCCGAGCAGCACCGACACCTGCATGAGCTGGTCAACCGCTGACATCTGGTCGCTGGTTTCATCGCCGTGGAGAAGCGCGTAGGCTTCGGCGGCGTAGTTGGCAAGCTGCTCACTATTGCCCATGCGGGTGCGTTCGGCGCGGAGTTCTTCCTCTTCACCGGGGCGGAGGTTAGCCGCTTCGATTTCCTCGGCTTCATAGCGAAGCTGTTCGGCGCGGCGCTTGAGCGCGGCCTCGTCCTCGGTCAAGCGGGCAATTTCACGGCGGGTATTCAACACCCGTTCGACCAGCGAGGCCAATGCCAACCGCATCTCAGTTAGTTCAGCATAGCGGTCGAGCAGGTCAAGGTGGGAGCGGGGGTTGAGCAGCGAGAGATGTTCGCTCTGGCCGTGGACATCGACCAGCAGATCGCCAATCGCTCGCAGCACATCCTGGCTAACGGTCACACCGTTGACGCGCGCTGTGGAGCGACCGTTGCTACGAACTTCGCGGGTGATGGTGATGTAATCAGGGTCATCACCTTCCATCTCCTCGCGTTCCAGGATAGGCTGCACCAGAGCCTTGGTGGCCTTGTTGAGGGCAAAGCTGCCTTCTACGACAGCTTTCTCGGCTCCAGCGCGGACGAAACCGGCATCGGCCTTGCCGCCCAGGATCAACTCTACAGCATCGATGATGATGGACTTGCCAGCGCCGGTCTCGCCGGTGATGACATTGAATCCAGAGGCAAAGGTCAGTTCGAGCTTGTCGATGATGGCGAAGTTCTGGATACGCAGTTCTTCAAGCATGTTGGGACATCCACTAGTATGACGGAGTCATCATATCCGCATCTGGAAACGGCTGTAGATCACAACCGCTGTGACGGCCACAAAAACGATCAAGGACAAATCATTGAAAGCGACACGCAGGGCCAATTCCGGCGCGAACTGTCCAGTTCGCAGCCAGACAAAAGCAACTGCACCGATCAATCCGCCGACAAGAGCCGCTCCGGCGGCGATCTGGCCGGAGTAGCGGCCCCGGCGGCGGCCAGTCAGCCGCAACGCCATCTCGCCAATCGCACCGCCGGCAGGCACAGCAATGAACAGCAAGAAGAGCAGTGGGATGTTCACCCAGGTGACGATCAAGGCGCTGATGGCGGTCAGACCACTGCTCACGCCAGCGATGACGGCATAATCGTTCTGTGTGGCCGAAAAGAAGCGGTCATCCTGCTGACGGATGCATTGGCGGCAGCGGTAGCCAACCGGAGTCAGCACGGCACACTCGGCACACATCAGGCGGCCGCATTTGTTGCAGCGCAGTGTGGTTTCGCGGTCGGGGTGCACTGTGCAGTAGGTTGGCGTCTCGGTGGGGGTGGTCATGCCTTCCCCTCCGGCTTGGAACGAACCTGCTGGCGCGGCTCTAACCGATCCAGCAGCGAGCGATAGAAATAGTTGCGTTCACGCAGCCGCACGAACCGACAAATATGCTGGCTGGCTTGCACGCGCACCCGGTCACCGGGCTGCACCTTGCCCATAAAGACTCCATCGACAGTTAGGACGATTTCAGTGAGATTCTCGACAGGCGCAGCAACTTCAACCGTTGAACCTTCCGACAGGACAATCGGGCGATCCATGCTCAGATGCGGCGCGACGGGCACGATGAGAATATTCCGCAGTTCTGGTGGCAGGATCGGCCCACCACAGGCAAGGGCATAAGCGGTCGATCCGGTAGCGGTGGCGATAATCAGCGCATCGGCGTTATAGGTGGTTGCCCAATCCTGATCGATATAGGTTTCCAGCCAAATCATGCGCGCCGTTGTGCCCCGACTGATGACAATGTCATTGAGGGCATCACCGGAAACCATGACTTGGTCACCACGCAGCAGTGCCGCCTGGATCATCATGCGCTGTTCAATCCACCACTGGTCACCATTCAAGATGCGCCGCAGCGGAGCCTCCCAGCTGTCTGGGCCGCTGATTTCCGTCAGGAACCCCAACTGACCCATGTTGATACCGAGCACAGGGACATCCTGCGCCGCACATACCCGTGCCGCTCGCAGCATTGCCCCGTCACCGCCGATGGCGATCACCATGTCAGCTTCGGCGATTCGTTCACGCACAGCGGCGTCATCCCAATGGGTGTACAACCAGGCTAACACGCCCTGCGTTTCCAGGAAAGCAGCGATGGCTTCGGCTACCGGGGCCGACTGCGGACGCAAGGGGTGCGCCAAGACACCCACTCGCCGGAATGATGCTGCCAAATCTGCGCTCCTGCGTGTCTGCCCAGCTCACACTGCCGATTATAGTCGAACGGTGCAGCAGAGGCTACCGATCTTCAGCGACCAAGAATAGCACAGATGTTCTTTACTTTCAAAACATGGACAGCCAATCAATCCTCAGGGATCGCGGAAGGGCTGGGCAACCGGATGCGGAAGATACTACCTTGACTGGGTTTGCTTTCTACTTCGACCGTACCGCGGTGCATCTGCACAATCTTCTTGACAATTGCTAACCCCAGACCGCTGCCACTAGATTGCAGCGCTCGGGCAGCCGCCGCACGGTAGAAGCGGTCAAAAATTCGGGGAAGGTCTTCAGCTTCAATGCCGACGCCCGTATCCGCGAATTCGGCGACGACGCGGCCTTGGGCAACATAGCTATGAACGGCCACGATACCGCCGTCAGGTGTATAGTTGAGCGCATTTTCCAACAAGTTAGTCATCACACGGTACAGGTCATCGCGGAAGCCTACGACAATGCAAGGCGTGTCAGCGAGTTTCACATGAACAGTATGGCGTTTACTTTCAATTGTCGGCTGAAGTTCGCGCACGGCCTCAACCAGAAGTGCATTTATATCGACCGACGTTAAGGAAGCATACTGCTCCGGTTCCTGCAGGCGGGAATAGGTCAAAATGTCCTGCACGAATTGGTTGAGCAGTTTGATTTGCAGCTTGATGCTGTCGATCTTCTGCTGCTGTTGTGACAGGTCTTTCTGGCGTTCCAGAAGATACAGCGCATTACTGATGGCCGCTAAGGGGGTCTTGATATCATGCGTCATCTCGCTGACAAACTGCTGGAGGTCATTCATCCGTTCGCGTTGGAGTTCTAATTCTAAGCGGCGCTGCTCAGCGCGCTGCGACTCGACCAAGCTGCGAATAACCGTCGAAAAATATTCCAACTGTCCTGATGAATTGCGGTGCGCAATGATGACCTGGGAAACAGGAATTTCAGCGCCATCCGAGCTAATCAGTGCTGTTTGCCCTGACCAAACTCCCCGCGCTTTGGCTGTTGGGATACCTTCCTCAAGAATGAGATGCCGTGCCCAGTCGGGATAAAAACGATCCAATGACGTCAAATTTGAACCATCAGCTTGGATTCCCAGCATTCGCTGGCCAGATTTATTTAGGTAAATAACTTTGCCAGCCGCGTTCGAAATACTCACTAGATCGCTGGTGTTTTCCAGGACAGTGATCAGGCGTCCCTGTGCCCACTGAGCATCAAAACGATGAACAATCTCAGTCTGGAGCTGCTGTTCGCGTTCTATTAGACGTTGAGTCTGCTGCTGATAATGGCGCACCAGTCTCGCCTGATGATAGGAAACGGCAGCCAAAGCAATCACCAACATGCTGTAGTAGGTCGCATACAACTGGATACGGTGCTGACTTTCGAGCTTATCCGCAGCCTGCGGCGCCAAGGCAGGGTTCACAAAAAGCAGGATCAGCACTACCCCAACCAAGGTGCTAAAGACCACTGCCCCGTGCCATGTGAGGAAGAGCGTTGCCAAGGCTAACACTGTTGCATATAGGGGAAGCAATGGGCTGTGGATGCCACCGCTGTTGAAAACTGCGGCAGTGAAAACTACAAATAAGGCTACACACAGCATCCAGGCCAACACCTGGATCGTTTTTTTTGATATATGCCAGCACAAGCAAGATAATCTCGATGGCTGTCAGCGCCAAAGCTGCTTCACGGATGACAGGAATCGAGTTGGAATCAAAGAGATTCAACAATCCAACCACAATCATGAAAACCAGAACAACGGAGAAAACCCGAATCTGGTACGCGAGACCATCAGGAGAAGGGGTAGGAAATGCTGCTTGTAGTACGGTTATCATAAGCGAATAATCCATTGACTACTGGCGAACACGGGTCAGCGGATCAAGGGCAATACTTTGGTAGCCTGCCGTCATTTGCTGCTGTTTTCGGTATCGACAACAATTCCTTGAACTCTAAAACCAATCCATGGTACATGGTTGGAACGCATCTGACAGTGGTAACGACGTGGAATTGGGTAAAAGGTTGCGATGAGTTTGGTCCGTTTTGAAAAGGTGGCAATTTGCGCCCGATATCAGCAACAATACCCCGCTTCTTGGCGTGCGGAGTGCGGTGTGACGATGACGGGCACTTCAGACCAAGCGTTGATCGCTCAACAGGGTTGAACAAATTCATCTGGCTTGATGGCGAAGATTGTGCCGCCGGCCCATTTATTTGCTTGCGTTAAATTGTGGGAAGAGGGGGAGCTGAGTCTGTTAAGAATCCAGCACAGGCAAGCGCACACTGAAGCGTGTGCCTTTCCCCTCAGCGCTTTCGGCGCTGATCGTGCCGCCATGCAGTTCGACGATTTCTTTGGCTAGAGTCAACCCCAACACAGTGCCGCTAACCACGCCCTGGCTGGCACTGGCGAAAGGTTGGAAGATCTGGGCGAGCATTTCCTCGGAAAGCCCCATGCCGTTATCCTGCACTTCGACCGCAGCCAGGCGACGGCCGTTGCTGCTGGGATCAATCCTGACGCGCACATCCACCTGCCCGTTCTGGGGCGTGTGGTTCATGGCGCTGGCAATAAGGTTACCAAAGACCTGTACGATGCGTTTATGATCGACCAGCACTTTGATCGGTTCGCTCTCGACTTCAGCGGCGAGCTTGATCGAGCGGCGTTCGGCGCGGGGCAAATAGTTCTTGACGGCTTCGTTGGCAAGGTCCTGCAGGACGGCATTCTCGCGTTCGAGCAGCACCAGTCCACGTTCGAAACGGCCCACGTCGATCATCTCGTCGATGAGCTGCTGCATGAACGCAGTCACATCATCCATCACCGCCAGATGTTCATCCAGCTTTTCCGGCTGCTTTCTGAGAAGATACAGGCGCGTCCGCAGATTGGCAAGCGGCGTCCGCAGTTCATGCGAGGCGTTGGAGACGAAGGCGGCCTTCTGCTCTTCCAACTTGCGTTCAAGGCTGCTATCGCGGACGAGGAGTACAATCGAGCCGTCGCGCCCTTCGGATTCAAGCAAGGGCATGCCAACGACAGCCGTTTCCACCCCCTTGCCATCTTTCTGCTGGAAGGTGAACATCCCCTGCCAGATGCCGCCTCTGGCGATGGCCTGGGCAACTTGGCTGCGCACTTTATTTAGGTCGCGGGCAAGGGGCAGGGGGGCATCTTCACTCAAGGGCTGCTTGACTAATTCGCCAGCTTCATAGCCAACCAGCCGGGTAAAGGCGCGGTTGACGTACTGGATCGTTTTGGCATCTAGCAGCACAACACCCTCGTTCATACTCTGAAGGATGGTACGGCTCTGGGTACGCTCTTCGGTCAGTTCAATCGCACGGTTTTTCAACTGCTGATCGAGGCGAGCGCTTTCCTTGCGCAAGATGTCGATCTGCTGCTGACGGGCTTCCAGGTCACGTCGGATCACCAACCAGAGCATTGCCAGCGCGACCAGCAGTCCCATCAAGCCCAGCCCCACCACGATGATGAGGCGGCGGCTGGTTTGCTCGAAACTTTGCAGCCAGGCCGTGCTTTGAGCGTTGACAGCCAGCAGATTGAACTGGTCATTCAGCAAGAAAGCCGCGCCCAACCCCAGAATGACGAAAAGAATCACCAGGGCAGCGAAGAGCAGCACCGGAACCGAATACGACCCGGAAAGCCCATCATTTTTCTGAGCCGACTGCATATCTATGACCTCAAAACCACCTGACAGCAGGACTGCCAGTATAGCGCACATCCCAGCCCAGTGAAAATTGACCGAAAGTCCGGGGTACGGGATTCCTGCCACAGATTAACCGCGGATAAGTTTAATCCATATTTAACTTATTTGACATCCTAGCTTAACAATCTTAACACCGAGACATAACACCGCATGGCCTTTTTGTTAATACTGCCCCGATAGCATGAACTTATGGAACGTTCGAGCGTTCCGCATTTCTGTCAGAACATTTCTGAGGAGACAAGCATGAAGAACCGGATCGTCGTTTTGTTGGCCGTGCTGCTCCTGGCCGTCGTTCCGCTGATGAACGTCGCTGCCCAGGGTCAGACTATCGTCGATATTGCTGCAGGTAATGCCGATTTCTCGACGCTGGTGTCGCTGGTGCAGGCCGCTGGCCTGGTCGACACCCTCAAGGGTGAAGGCCCATTCACCGTGTTCGCCCCGACCAATGATGCTTTTGCTGCGCTGCCCGAAGCAGTGGTTGCTTATCTGGCCGCCAACCCTGCTGAACTGACCCGTGTCCTGACCTACCATGTCATCCCCGGCAAGGTGATGGCTGCTGACGCGATGGGGATGACCGAGCCGACCGAAGTTACCACGGTCGAAGGCAGCCCCTTCGTTGTGGCGGCTTCGGAAGCCGGTGTGAGCATTGACGGCGTGAATGTTACCGCCACCGATATCGAAGCCAGCAACGGCGTCATTCATGTCATTGACGGCGTGCTGCTTCCGCCCGTCACGCTACCGGAAGTCGATCCGCTGGCCGTGACCGGTGACATTGTTGCCGCCGGCAGCTCGACGGTTGGCCCGCTGACCCAGGTCGCGATCAACGAATTCATCAATGCCGGTTTCCTCGGCAACATCACCAACGACATCGTGGGTACGGGTGCCGGTTTCGAGCGCTTCTGCAAGGCCGGTGAAACTGACCTGAGCAACGCCAGCCGCCCGATCCGCCAGAGTGAAATCGACAACTGCGCCGCGCTGAATCCGCCGCGCACGCCGATTGGCTTCCTGGTTGGCATCGACGCCTTGACTGTGGTGGTCAGCAATAAGAACGATTTCGTCACCGGCCTCACCATTGCGCAACTCTCGGCCATCTACAGCGGCGCAGTGACCACCTGGAACCAGGTTGATCCGAGCTGGCCGAACGAACCGATCCAGGTTTTCAGCCCTGGTTCGGACAGCGGCACGTTCGATTACTTCCTGGAGCAGACTCTCGAAGCTGATGTTGAAGATGGTGGTTTGGGCCTTGAGGCTGAAGCTGCTGAAGCTGCGATCCAGTCAGTTCCTGGCATCCAGTTCAGCGAAGATGACAACGTTCTGGTTCAGGGCGTTGAGGGCAACCCGAATGCTGTCGGTTACTTCGGTTTCGCCTACTATCTCGAGAACCAGGATCGTCTGAAGGCCGTTCCGATCAACGGCATCGCGCCGACGGCGCAGTCCGCTGAGGATGGTACATATCCCTTCGCTCGCCCGCTGTTCATCTACGGCGATGCCGGCATCCTGAAGGCTAAGCCGCAGGTAGCGGCCTTCGTGAACTTCATGCTGACCAACGACGAAGCCTTTGTCGACCAGGTTGGCTACTTCCGGGTTAGCGCCCGCGCCAACCGCCTTGCCAAGCTGCAACTGCTGGCCGCGACCAGCATGGGTATGTAGTTTCACCCAAGCTGTTCAAATCCCTGAAGAGGGCACTCGGCCGAGTGCCCTCTTTTCTTTCGCGAAGCTTAAACTAAATTTAACATCCGTTTGGAATAATGATATGCGCTTATGAATCAAGACCAACCATAAGGAACGGTATGACGACACAAGTACAGGTCGAAAGCCGCGCCCGCACCAGCGCATTGGCGGCCCTGAAGCACGACACGCTGGATGAAGTTCGCATCGAGCGGCGTCCCCGCCCCTTCGAAGACTTTATCCGCCTGCTGCTGCTCTTTGCTGGGCTTGTCTCGATCTTGACCACTATCGGGATTGTCATCGTGCTGGGGAACGAAACGCTGCTGTTTATCCAGCAGCGCACGCCTGAAGGCGCGCCAGCGGTTACACTGGATGAATTCCTGTTCACGACAGAATGGCAGCCCAGCGGTTATAAGTTCGGCATCCTGCCGCTGCTCGAATCGACCCTGATGACCTCGTTCATGGCGATCCTAGTAGCGCTGCCGCTGGGACTGGCTGCAGCCATTTACCTGAGCGAGTATGCCACGCCAAAGGTGCGAGCTTCGCTGAAGCCCATCCTGGAAGTCCTAGCGGGCATCCCGACCGTTGTCTACGGCTACTTCGCGGTCACGTTTATGACCCCAGTGCTGCAAGGCCTGTTCGGTTTTAATATCGTCCAATTCTATAACACGGCATCGGCTGGGCTGGTCATGGGCATTATGATCCTGCCGACGATTGCTTCGATGAGCGAAGACGCACTCAGCGCCGTGCCGCGCAATCTGCGAGAAGCCTCCTACGGTATGGGCGCGACCCGGTACGAGACCATCACCAAGGTTGTGCTTCCTGCAGCGCTTTCTGGAATCCTGGCAGCGCTGATCGTGGGGATTTCGCGCGCGGTGGGCGAGACGATGATCGTGGCGCTGGCGGCTGGCGCAGGTCCTAACTGGTCGATGCCGCCGAATTTCTTCGTTGCTGCGGAGACGATCACCGGTCATATCGCCCGCATCAGCGGCGGCGACCTAAGCTATGGCTCGATTGATTACAACAGCCTGTTCGCGCTGGGTCTGGCACTGTTCGTCTTCACCATGCTGCTGAACATCCTCAGCCGCTACCTGACCAACCGCTTCCGCGAGGCATACCAATAATGAGCGCACACGAAATATCAAGCAGTGATTACGAAAAACTGCGCGACGAAGCCGCTTTCCAGCGGGGACTGAAATCGCGCCATGCGCGCGGCAGCATCGGCCAGCGTTTCTTCCAGGGGGCAGTCATCTTTGGCCTGGTGGCCCTGCTGGTGCTCATGGGCAACGTCGCTAACCGTATCGTGGGTTTGATTGCCATCCGCGATGCTGTTCCTCCATCACAGCTTTCCGACCGGCCGCTGGAGGAACTCAGCGCCGCCGAACTGACTGACATCTTGGCTGCTAAGCTCCAGGGTGGAGCGCGGACATACCTGCTCGACCAGTTGATTGGCCGCGACCGCTTTGCCGCCAACCGCGAAGCGCCGCTGCGCGAACTCATCACCGGCGCGACAGTACCAGAAGAATTCGCCGACAAGAAGCTGACCGACCTCACCCAAGATGACGCCAAAGCGCTGGTCGCCGAGTTGGTCGCACCGGAGACGCTTCTGCATTCGGTCTACGAGAGTGTCGTTGGCCGTCAAGTCCTAGAAAGCTGGCCGCTGACGACTTCACTCTTCGACCGCGCTGGCATTGAGGCCAAAGTTGCCAGCACGCCTCAATGGGAAGGCGCACGGCTGGAGTGGCGCTCGTGGCTTAATCCGACCTTCCTAGTGACGCGCATGAATATCACTGCTATCGAGTCCGGCGTGCGGACGGCACTTCTCGGCTCGCTAATGGCGATTACACTCACGGTGCTAATTGCTTTCCCGTTGGGTGTTGGCACAGCCATCTATCTCGAAGAATATTCGCGGGGTCAGGGCTGGCTAGACCGTCTGATTGAGACCAACATCCGCAATCTGGCCGGCGTACCCTCGATCATCTACGGTCTGCTAGGACTGGCAATCTTCGTCCGCGCCTTGGAAGCCGTCACTCAGGGGCGTTCGGTCATTTCCGCCGCACTGACGATGGCGCTGCTGATCCTGCCCATCATTATCATCAACGCTCAGGAGGCGCTCCGCGCCGTGCCGCCCAGCATCCGCGAGGCCAGTTTCGGCTTGGGCGCGACCCGCTGGCAGACAATCTGGAATCAGGTACTTCCGGCGGCTATGCCCGGCATCCTGACTGGGACGATCCTGGGCCTCTCCCGTGCTATCGGCGAAACCGCTCCGCTGATCGTCGTTGGCGCAGCTACCTTCATCGCCACCGATCCAACCATTACATCCAAGTTCACCGTCATTCCCATCCAGATTTACAACTGGGTACGTGATCCACGGGAAGGCTTCGGGGAAATCGCGGCAGCGGCCATCATTCTGCTGCTGATTGTCCTGCTCATCTTCAACGCCGCAGCGATTATCCTGCGCCAGCGGTTCCGTAAGAGTTTACAAGGATAGGAATACGAACATGTCGAGCAACGGCAGCAGCGCTCACGCGATTGAGATCACCAACATGAAGGTCTTCTACGGCGATAAGCTGGCTGTAGACAGCGTCACCTTGCCAATCCTTCGCAACAAGATCACGGCCTTTATCGGCCCGTCGGGCTGTGGAAAAAGCACCGTTCTGCGCTCGCTCAACCGGATGAATGATCTAATCCCCGGCGCGCGGGTGGAAGGGCAGATTCTCTTCAAAGGCAAAGACCTGTACGGCCCGAATGTGGACGCTGTGGAGGTACGCCGCCGCATCGGGATGGTCTTCCAGAAGCCCAACCCCTTCCCCAAGAGCATCTACGATAATGTGGCTTATGGCCCACGCCTCTTGGGCGTCAACAAGAAAGCGGTGCTAGACGAAATCGTTGAGTCCAGTTTGAAGGGCGCTTTCCTATGGGATGAGGTCAAAGGCGATTTGAAGAAATCTGGACTGGCTCTTTCCGGTGGGCAGCAGCAGCGGTTGTGTATCGCCCGCACGATTGCCGTCGAGCCAGAAGTCATCCTGATGGATGAACCCTGCTCAGCGCTCGACCCTATTGCTACCCAGCGCATCGAAGAACTGATGCGCGAACTAGTCGCCAACTACACGATTGTGATCGTGACCCACAACATGCAGCAGGCCACCCGCGTCAGCGATTACACGGCTTTCTTCAGCATCCGCAAACAAGAGACCGAAGTGGGCAAAGAGAACCGGTGGGGAATTCTGGCCGAGTACAATGAGACGGTCAAGCTCTTCGAGCAGCCGCAGAGCCAGGAAACGGCTGATTACATTTCGGGCCGCTTTGGTTAAACGGGGACATCATGAAGACACTCAAACTGCTCGACCAAGAACTGGTCTTCGGAGACAACGGCCCATACACCCAGCAGCTTCTCAGCAACCAGTTGGGAAAAGTTGTACGCTACACGCTCAAGCCGGGACAGGAACTTGACGAAACCCACGCCCCTTTCATGCCACGCTACTTCCTGGTCATCAAAGGACAAGGGATGTTCATCAGTGAAGACGGTGATGAAGCGATCTGCGGCCCGGATTCGCTGATTGTCTTCGACCCGCGCGAGGAGAATACCATCAGAGCACTGGATGAAGACCTGGTGGTGCTGGGTTTCCTCTTCTGGCCGACAGCAGGGTGATCTATCAGAAACATTGGGGGCACTATTCGGTGTGCCCCTAGGATTTGCGTAAAACCGCCTCACCCTGACTGGTTCAAGCGTGGATCACCCACCGCAACTTGAATCACTGCTGCCCAGGGCAGATAGTGGGTGTAGATGGTATCAGTGCGGATTTCCTGTCCCTGGGCGTCTAAGATGCGCCGGGTGAAGGTCACATCCGCGCCTTCCTTAGCCCAGTCAACATACAATTCCTGGCCTAGGCGCAGTTCCGGGTTGGCCTCGTAGATTGTCGGTTTGGCCGGGACGATATTGCGGATGACGGGGCCTTCTAAGATCACCTGCCGTCCCGGATTGGTGCTGTAGAACCGGAATTGAACTGACTGATCCTGGGGGAAGATCGAGGCTTCCATCAGGAGGTGGTAGGGCGTGTCGTTGATGAACTTGAAATCGGCTGTTGGTTGGAAGATAGCGGCATCCAACCCCGGCGGCGTGTTGTTCAATTCGTAGAAGCCTACGCGGTAGCCATGCGAATTGCGCTCGCTGATTGGATAGCCACCCTTCAGCGCCGCCCGGAACAGCGTCGTGCTCACCTGGCAGACCCCACCGCCGACGCCTTCGACTGTTCGGCCACCAAAAATGATCTTGCCCTGCACGAATCCAGTTTCGACACTAATGTCACCTAGATAACGGTTGAATGAAAACTCCTCACCCGGCGCGAGGATCAGACCATCGAAGCGTTCCAGCGACTCGATAATGTTCTGGACGCGGCTCTGGGTAGAGCCAGTGTAGTAAGTGGCTGCTTCGGCGACCATTTGGGTAATGCCTAATTCAATGGCCGTCACGCTGCTGCTGTAACGCGGCAGGGTATAGCGGAAGGCTAGTGGAACTATCCGGTTCGCCGGATTGAAGATGGTTTCTGCTACGCGCTGGAGGGTTGCGTCTACATCCAGCTCTCGCCCATTGATGCTTTCTTTGATCATCTCCAACTGGCGCGTTTGTTCGTTGAAGTGAAAGCGGCCGTCTTGGGGTAGACTGATGAGACCAGGGGCTAGACTTTCAACAAACGGCCGCAGCGGCTCGGTGTTGACGCTGACGGCGTAACTCTGTGTGCCATCAGGGTTGGGGACCAAACTCAGCACCAACAGCGACCGAATTTGATCCACGCTGGACGTCCACGGGCCGAGCGTGCCGCCCTTCTGGTCGTCAGTTACCAACGTAAAGGGGCTGGAGAGCGCCGTATTGATCTGCGCGGCAGCCGCCTCTGCATCCCGGATGTACGGCAGCGACTCGTTCACCACTAGGGTGATTTCGGCGCCAGTATCCAGGCGCAGCAGCGACTCTTCCAGACGTGCTAGGGTACCAGGAATATCCAGCGCTCGACCATTCTGTGAGGGGGTACTCAGTGCTAGTGTGCCAGAGATATTCAGTGTGGCATCTACTGCCGGTTGGTCAAGTTCCGATGCGATATGGCTCAGCCGCGTCACCGTCGCCTGCTGGTCGTAGCGGATGATGGGCGCGATGCTGCGCCCATTTAACCACGCGCTGGCCTGCGCCCCAAGATCATTGATGAGGCTCCCGCTGTGGCCGATAGCGAAAGCTTCAGCCACTGTTGCTGCTGCATCGAAAGTGATGCCCAGCTCACCCGCTGAAGACTGCCAGAACAAGTCTCCATAACGAAAGGTGAAAACCGCATTCCGGTCATAGGTAAAAGCTGCCTTCAGTGCCGCCTCGGCTTGTTCGCGGGTCATGCCACCCAGATTGACCCCGTAAGCGGAAACACCGGGTATCACTTTATCGGCGTACTGGAGTTGGAAGACCAGCACCAGCATCACCAGCGTCATCACAAACAGCATCCCGCCGCTGATTACCAGAATCGGCAGCCGAACCAGCCAGGGGTTGATCGTGGCTTCGCGGCGGTAAGGGATGTAGGAATCCTGCATGGGCGCTCAACCCTCGTTCAGTGACCAGAGCCACCTATTTTACACCAGGTGGAGTAACTGGTTGAACAGGCATTGAAAGCAAAGAGGCGGCACATCCACCGCCTCTTCAATGTGTCAGCAATTCGGTTCTACTGGCCGACAGTCTCAGGCTGGCTGCATTCGGTGCAAACTACATCCTCACTCTTTTTATCGAGCAGATCGGAGACCCACTGCACGACCGGTGTACTCTTGACCGTGTAAGTATAGAGTTCTGCTCGCGGCGTGATGCAGTGCAGGTTACCACCGTACATGTAGTAATCGAAGTTGGCCGTGCTGCCGTTCAGCCCAGTCAGATTGCTCCGCATTCCTAACAGCCAGTTCGCGCCAGCTTCTTCAGGAGTTGCGCCGCCACCCTGGAGGAAGAAGAAGCCGATCTGGACTGTATCCAGGTAGGACGTGATCTGAGCGAATTCGTTCTCCGGGAAGGCCGCCGCTGCCGCTTTATACAGGTTGTTGATGCGGAACTTGGCCGGATCGATATCTTTCAAGCCAGGGAGGTCGGCGACGGTATCAAAGAAGCCCCAACCTTCCAAACCTGTCCAGCCGCGTGCAACTACACCGACGCCGCCATCGCCAAGCTGCACTGCCGGAATCCCATCATAGTGAGACATAATGTTTGGTGCGTGGTGGATCGACCCGTAGGCTCCGGCGCTGCACCCAGAGACGAATACCTGACTGGGATCCGGCGCGTTGGCATAGGCCCAATCTAGGGCAGCTTGGGCGTTGACTGCGCCCTTGAAGTTCATGGTGTATTTTTCACCCTCAAACTCGTACTCCACTACCTGATTACCCGTGTGGACATCAGCGGTGCATACCGGGATATAGAGGGCATTATAGTCAGCGACTGGGTTCGCCGCGTTGTCATAATCGAAGAAGCCTTCGGTCAGAGTCGCACTTGCTCCTTCGGGCACTGCCGAGACAAAGATCGGGTTGCCGTCCGGACCGCGGAAGCTCGGAGCGCAAGTCATCGCATCCCA